>JAIELX010000059.1 GCA_019752635.1 Candidatus Obscuribacterales bacterium
AAGCGACCACATCCACCTCTGGAATTGAATTTCTGAAACATCTGTTTCAATCGCTACGCCTCTTAGTGAATACATACAGAGGCAAGGTCGCACCCCTTAATCAAGTGTTTAGCGTAAACCTCGGATTCGCCGAATTGCAAAAACTTGCTTAGCATCACGGGGCTGGCGCCGTCCTCGGGTTACCCTATGGGGGTGCTTGCAGTTCTCAAGGAGCTAATCGATGCGTCACCCCGATGTTCCGGAATCACTTGAAGGTTGGTGGATTCTTCACCGTATGTTCGAGTTTGACAGACTCGCTTGGGATAAGTTGCCGCAAGAACAACGAACAGAAATTGCGCGCGAAGCGTTGGCTGCTTTCGATTCGTTGAAGCAGAGCCAAGATACCGATCTTGGATTGGCTCAAATGGTGGGACACAAGGGCGATTTGATGCTGACTCACTACAGCAAGAACTATGACGGATTGGCATTTGCCCAGACGGTCGTTGACAAATTGCGCCTCTCTGCATTCCTCAAAGGTAGTTCTTCTTACACTTCCGTACTTGAACTCGGACTGTACGAGGCAACCGGCAAAATTCACGCAACGTTGGCTGAGCGGAATCTCAAGGCGAACTCGCCTGAATGGAACGCCGCCTTCGATGAATTGTTGCAAGAACAACAGAAGCATCCCCATTATGGCGGCAGGCTCTGGGCGCGGATTCCGCAACGTCGTTATGTTTGCTTCTACCCGATGGACAAGAAGCGCGGCGAAAACGTTAACTGGTACATGCAGCCTTTCGAAGATCGCGCAAAAATGATGATGGAGCACGGCAAGATCGGGCGCACATTCAGCGGTCTAGTTACGCAAGTAATTTCGGGTTCGATCGGCTTCGACAAGTATGAGTGGGGCGTTGATTTGTACTCCGACGACCCGATGGTGTTCAAGAAGCTCATTTATGAAATGCGTTTCGACGAAGCCAGCGCGAAGTACGGAGATTTCGGCGACTTCTATTCCGGCGTCCAATTCTCGGTGGATCAGTTGCCGACCTATCTTGAAGGCAAAGCATTGCCTGTCCTGAACGTATTGCAAACGGCAAACGCGTAGTACGGTCTACAGTCCTAAGCAAATCCGGCGGAGATCGCAATTGCAATCTCCGCCGGATTTGCTTAGGAGCAGATTTACTCCTTCCGTTTTCGTTTCAGCACTTGATTGATTGTTGTGCGATGGTCAAGGATGGCTATCGTCCTATCGCCTCTTCTTGCGAAAACCGTATTGCTTTAGTAGGCGCATCGGTCTCAGCAGGTGAAACAGTCCAAACAATGGCAACGCCAATGGTGACTGTTCCCAGTCGCGCAGCGTTGGGGTAGCGAACGCGTCTGCGTAGATGCGCATTGCTCGAAAACGACTATCTTCTAATGCGGACAAATGAGCCAAACACTCCTTCGCTGTGAGATCCCGTTCCTCTATAAAGAGCTGCTGCCAGATAAATTCCGCCTGTTGTCTCACTGCGGGATCAACTTCTATAGCCGAAACGACTGAATCTGGCAGTCTGGTGCCAGGGCACCGCCGAACGAGTTCCAATGCAAAAAGTACAAATCTGCGATACTCGTATCTAGTTGCGAACTGAAGCAATGCTTCAAAATCAAATTCTCGCGATTCAGCGAGCGCAACCAGATCTGCTATCCAACGAAGATGTGTCCAACCGTGCTTCGCTGCATGTCGTGCTAGGTACAAAAAATTCATCGATGGTTCAAAAACCGGAATCTGGTTTCCGCGATAGTCAAAAAACGATCGGTGGTTCCAGGTTTCAGCGATCGGAATTGAACACACCGAGTTTTTCATAAGGCGCCAATGCAGGTCGATTGAGATCAGCTTTCTGCTGTGCCGTACAGTCACTGCCCATCCAAGCGCGCGCACTTCTGCTCTGTGCAGAGTTTCCCATGTTGCCTTTTCCTTGGTTTCGATTACTGTTGGTTCGTACTGTTCTCCCTTGAGTAAATCCAGCATCGGAGCAAAATGCTCAACTGGTACCAGTATGTCGAGATCGCCGTGATGTCTCAACCAACTTTCGTTGTAAACACTGGCTGCCAGAGCGGCGCCTTTCATATGAATGAGCGGTATCTGCGCTTGATTAGCGATCTTCGTGATACTTACGATTTCTGTGAGCAGTCTTTCGTTGATTTTTGCCGTGAAAGAGCTTGCCTTTTCTATCTTCGAGAGAAACTCTTCGGGAATTGTTCTGTTGCGCTGGCGCAAGGTCCAATAGAGCATTTCCAACAGTCGGTGCTTTTGTGCGATCCGCAAGAGAGCGGTCCAGTCTATCGGCTCACTCAGCAGGCGTTCGAGTTCTGCCGGAAACTCTGCGCAGTTGCCACCGCGTGCGGCGAACAGCAGCAATTGGTACTCTGGTCTCAACTTCGCCTTCCGGCCGTTGTCAAGCAAAACTCCGATCATGGTCCGATTGTTTCACCGGGTTGTAGATGATTGGCCGAAATCGACCGCACGCAAGTGCTTATGATGGCATGATAGCACAGGGATTTGAGCCATATTCGGATTATGTGGTCCCCCTCAGACCAAGAACGTGAATTTCAGTTTGGCAGAGATTTGCCTGGTGAGGTCCGTGAGAAACCGCGAAATCGAAGGACGCCTTGATTTAGTGCGAACACCACGGCAATAGGCTAAGAGCCTGCCGGACGATCCGCCGATTGCTGAGTTCTCGCTCCACAGCCGATCGCACCATTCAATCAGTGTCAAACTGCTACTTTCAAGCTGGTGCAAAACTTGCTCGGGTATTTCTGCCTTAAATGAACCGGCCAGATAAGTTAGCGTTGTTCGAAGCTGATAGGAGACCCTTCTTTGCTTAGCGGTATCAAGAATGTAATCCCAGTCAATCTCAGGCGCAGTGTTGATTACTTGCAGAGCATCCAGTACCCAATGACTACTCGTGCTGCAACTTCGAAATCCCTGAACACAGATTTGAAACAAGGTTGAACTATGATCCAGCGCTTTCGTTTCAGTTCCCTGAACGGCAAGTGGAATTGCTCTGCACCACATTTGGTGATCAGCGTTTGCGACCGGATCTTCGGACATCAAAAACCAATGCAGGTTAATACGGTAGCCGGAAGCGTCCACCAGGATAACTCCGCAGAAGAGATGAGGATCATTACTTTTGGTTTGAACCACAAATCCTAGAGAATCCAGTTTGGCAAGAGCCTTGTTGCGATCCGCATACGGAACCAGGATATCAATATGAAACAGGTAGAGTGAGCCAACGTGTTTGTAATAAGAGAGCTCTAGCGGAATCCCGTTCAAAGCCATTGTCTCTATCTTCGCTGCATTGAGTTCCGCAAGAATCTCTGCAGCACGTTTGAACAGTAAAACGTTCGTGTACCAGTTCTTTTTGTACGCGCCGCGCATTAGCGGTAGCAATTCATCCTCAATCTTTTTGTCTACGAGGGATCGATAAAGTTGGGGGACAAGGCGATAGAACTCGTGGTGATTACAATGGCTATCAAACTCTGCGCGAATCTTCGACCATGCTGCAATAGTCTCCTCGCGAGGAAGGGCTATGGCTCGAACCATTAGCTCTGTGCTCGACGGATGGCGTTGGTCTTTCACCGGGTTCTTAATCTCGCAGCATTGATATCGTTATTGGGCAACATGATTATAGAACCTGCTTAAATTTGACGCACAAGAAACCCGACTAGTCTTAGAGACTTACTGCTCGGAGCGTCATTCATCCAGCTGTAGCCGGAGCTGTCGAATTCCTTGTTGGTTGCGACGAGTTGCAACTCTTGCGCGGGCTCTATTGGCGAATCGAAAATGACAGTCTGAACGCGGTCGGCATTGCACCAGGGGTCCCAGATCAAATAGTCCCTGGAGATACCATTGCTTACGACACTGATAACTCCGGACTCCTTTCCCACAATAGCCATTATTCCGACGACTTCGCCGTCCATCGCCGTGAAAGTCACCGGATTTTGTTCAGCAACGGTCTTGTACGTGTAGAAAAAACGAAAGCTGCCGTTGCCGGACGATTTGCCCTGCAAGAACATCTCGTCGGTGCACTCTACGATTTTTGTGCTTTCATAACTGCGCAGAAACAGTCGCTCAACGGGACGAGTTGTGCCACTGGAACCAGCTGCAAATATAGATTGAAGGGCTGTCGCTAAGTAATCGGTGAGTATCGCCGCGCCATCAGGGTGCGTATGTACAACGTCTCGAAAAAGCGAGTCATGAGTCAGACTTCCCTTAAGGATCTGCTGTTCTACCATCATTCCAATATTGAGAGAGGGGATTTGATAGTGTTCCGCCACCATTTCGTGTATGCGAATAACTTCATCCATTTCCAGTAGATGCCGATCACCACGATACATGTGCAAGAAACAAATCTGAGTGCCCCGTGAGAGCAGTTTTCGGACGATCCCTTCTATCGCGGGACCGATTTCAGGTAGCGGTGTGCAGACAACATCAATTACCGAGAGGTCGATAAAGCAGAGGATTGGCGAATGCGCCAATACAAGTCTGTCCATGACAAATACGCTGCACATCGAGCCGTTTGCGCCGAGTCCGGCATTGACAGCCCGATGTTCGTTAGCGGATGCCCTGCAAATCCAGGCATGGAGTGCCGGTCTATATCCGTCCTTCTGTGCTAGCGTGCTGGCACCGAGATAGGCGATTGCGCTGCTTGCGGTTGTCAGCGCGGACCATGCTGAGCCCAGTCCCGTTCTGGGGCAAATCCAATTGGTATCATTACTCATTGGCATTGTCGATTACTGCGTTTTTGCCAAGCTTCTAGTTGCTTCGAATCGATGCCCAGTTGCTTCGCAGCCATAAATTCTGCCGCCGCCAGCGCAGGTCGGCCTTGAGTCTCAAGGATTATTCCGCTCCAAAATCGCAGGTGCGGGTCTTGAGGAAATGCAGCACGATAGTGAAGTACTCCTCCTCCATCCGGTGCCCACATGGTTCTATCGACGGCCGCTATCAGGCGGTCTGCTTCTTCTCGTTGAATGATGTCGGTGCCAACTGCGAAACTCGTCTGGAATTCAGGGTGCGATGTGCCAAGCGATCGTATGAATAGCTCCGCACCGGAGGTGGCTCCGCCTGCTGGCGGGCACCTTCGTTTCGGTTGTGAAAGAGCTTCTTGGTAGAGCCTGGCAAATGAATCAGCAGATCTGTTAGCGCCTAACTGATTGCGAGCGAAATCTCGTGCGTTACTTCCCAGTGCTTCACGCTGGTCAGGATTGTGAAAGAGGTATTCGAGCGCTCGCTGGTACTCGTCGTTCGAATTTACAATCATGCCGGTTTTGTTGTGTTCCACAATGTCGACTAGTCCCCCAACGGGAAAAATGACCGACGGCACACCAGCATAAAGAGCTTCTTGAAGGACGATATCGGTTGACGCGTAAGTGTTCCGTGCAAGCGGGTAGGCGAACAGGTCGAACCCTCTGAGGGCGCTTCCGACATCTTCCGAGTAACCATGAAATTCGAAATCGTCAACGATACCGAGATTGGTGGCGCGTGTGCGAAGATCGGCAAATCCATTGCCGCTTCCGAAAATCGGGAATATGCGGCCTGGAATGTTCACGCCGGCCGCCAGTTCGATGAATCCGGGATGCATCTTGATCGGATCGACCGTCCCGATGTATCCCATACGGAACGGGTCCTTGTCCTGTCGTGGTTTGCGTGGCGAGTCGTCGAAGAAACTACTAAGGCGATTGAACTCCGCCGCAGTAAATACAACCGCACTGTCGGCCGCTAAACTGTTGGATCGCGCCGCGCGACATGATACAACGAGCATATCCGCCAGCTCTTTCAACTCCTGAGTGATAGTGTGCGGCGCTGTTGTTCCAGAGACGACCACCCACACAATTACTCTTGTGCGTTCTGATTCAGGACTGTGAATTGTGTTGCATCTCAAAAATTTATAGATCTCAGGTGTGTTCCAGAAGTGGACGTGTACGATGTCCGTATTGCTAATCTCTTCCTCGATCACTGCCTGACTTTCGCCGCTGATGAGTCTCACTTTTGAGGGGGACAAAAGCGGGATGGCCGCTTTCTCTGCCGGCAGAAGCGAAATGACCGTACTCACAACATCATCAGGTAGAGCCCGGGCAAGACCGATAAGAGAACGAGAAGCCCCTCCCCGGCTCAATCGTTCAATGACGTGAGCAACACGTGTCACTGGCATGAGTCGCTTTGCCTGCGTCGACGCTGAATTGCCGCAGCAATGATCTTCGCGTAGTCTTGCCGGGAGCTTTGCTTCACAACGCCTTGATTCTCTGCGTGAATACGCCGTTTTGCGACCACGGTATCCAGCATTAGTTCTTTGACGTTGTGTTCTTTTGCCCTTGCCCACCAATCTATGAATTCGCCTAGGCACCACTCGGTGCTGAATTCTCCAACCGTGGAGAATAGCTCTCGACGGGCAAGCATGGTTATCGGCGAAAGTCCCGGAATCGGTTTTCCCTCTGCTGCATCTGTACCGTCAACAAACTCAACGACATGCCCGAACACGGCATCGAGCTGCGCATCCTTCATCGCATCCACTTGCAGTGCGAGTTTGGATTGCACCCACAAATCGTCAGCGTCTAAGAATGCGATCAAAGGACATGTTGCCTGTTTGATACCAAAATTGCGAGCAGCAGCGGCACCGCTATTCGGTTGGCTGAGCAACACTGTCGCAACGTCGGACAGGTTGTTAACTAACTCCGCCGTACCATCAGTTGAGCCATCGTCGACGACAATGATCTCGTGCGGCGCATAGGATTGATTTGCAACACTCAGCAGTGCTTGTTCTATGTGCTTTTCCGCATTGTGTGCTGGAATAATCACTGAAATTTTGTGCGACTGTAGAGCCATGAATCGATACCTCCTACCAGTATGCACCACTATCAGGCAGTTTATCTTCGTCGGTTTCATCCGGTTGAAACTGATCCGGAACCTCGGTCCATGCGGCTGTTATGTATTTTTCGCTCCAATTCTTTCGACCAAGCCAGCGCTTTCCTGCTACGCCGAAAACCACTTGCAGCACTCCACCCATCGATATGCCGACTTTACCCATGGACTTAACTTTTCCTGCCAGTGGAATTCCCAGTCCACCGGCTCCTATCAGCGCAACGTCGAAGTCCAATCGTTCTAGCGATTCACTTAGTGAATCGAACAGCGCTATTGAACTATTAAACTGCTGCCAGGTTCTCCGGTCAAACCCGTATGGGACTGTCAAACTCTGTACCGATTTTGGATAGAACCATTCTTTGCCCGTCTTTTTCCACACGGCTTCGAATGTATCTTTTGCGGCACGCTGTTGGAGTAACTCGGCAAAACAGTTGATCAGCAATAAATTCTTGTTGCGCAGTGCCGGAAGAAAACAGTTCTCATCGTTAGCCGGTATGGAGCGATCGGGCTCTTGATCGCGGAATTTCACTAGCGGTTGTGTAAGTTCCAGCCGCGGGAACAAGCTTGCCTCAATCGGGTGACCAAACGCGCCGATACAGTCTAAACGCTTCAGCCAATTCAGATAGAAGTCGTGAAATTCCAACAAGAAGCTACTTTCTGCAGGGAAGATACCTGATTGTCTTAAGGCGTGAAATCGGAGATTCGCAAGAAAGGCAGCCTTTTGCAGCGGAGTCGGCGTGTCGCTCAGAAACAAGGGGTAGTATAACCACTGTTTTTCAGATACGCCGAGTTTTCCGGTGGCGTAGGGGCGTGAATTCTCTACGGAATCACGAACGCCACGCACAAACATCTCTCGGCTTATGTACACGCTTCTCTCCGCCTCAGTTGAACGGCTTTCTTCCATTCTCCGCGAACGCTAAGTCTCACTAGTTTGTTCATTGGTAGACTTAGCCTCGCAGGCGCGTTGCCGAAGAATTGAACGTCGCAGGGAAACAAGAATTTCCTTATCGTACGCGCCGCCTTCTGTGTTAGTGTAGGACAAGTTCTTTGCGTGAATGCGTTTTTCAATTACAACCGAATTGATGACTCCGATTCCGTCGTTCAAATCTTTCAGCCGCGCAAACCAGTCAATGTCACTTGCGATGGTCATGGTACTGTCGAACTTCCCGATTTTGTCGAAAACTTCTCGCCGAGCAAGAAGCGCGCCGGGCATATATGCAATCCGGGGGCCCGACTCCAGGTCCTTTCTGCATGAAGGCGGAAGAGGCTCGTCACCGTCGTGGAAAAACTGCACATGGCCAACTACGCAGGTGCACTCAGGATGCTCTTGGAGGTAGGTAAATTGCACTGCCAACTTATCGGGAACCCAACGGTCGTCACTGTCGAGAAAGGCAATGAACTTTCCTTTAGCGAGGTCGATTCCTTCGTTCCAGGCGTTTGCGAATCCGACGCTATTCTGTTGGTAGCAACGAAGACTGGGATACTTTTGGGCAATCTCCAGCGTTCTGTCCGATGATTGGGCATCAATCAGGACTATTTCATAGTGTTGATAGGTCTGCAATGCAGCACTTTCTAGTGCTTGCTCCAAGTACCGAGCTGCATTTTTCGTCGCCATGATGATACTGATCAATTCATTCGTCTCGTGCATACTAATCTCTATTCCCTGTCGGTATTCATCAGCCCCTCCAGCATCGACAGGAGCGGCGTCCAGTCGATGCTGCTGAGCGACAGTTTGTACACGGGAACAGCCCGCGCGAGTTTTGCCAGGAAAGCAATACTTGATTCGGTGGCAAATGGAGGAAGAAGGTGGCTCTGTTCGATGAGCCCGACAAACGCGTCGCGATATGTGCCGGGGACCAATGTGTTTATGCCTTCTTTGGTTACTCTAGGCAGAACAATTGCTTTTAGCGGTACTGATCTGCAAATGAGATTTGGCCAGTGCTCATTTAGATAAAAGACATGTTTGTCCACTGCTGGATCTTTTAGCTGACCGGTGCTTATACGTTGATCCAGGTTTAACGCGGGGAAGTGGACTACATCTTTTGACCATAGTTTTGCGCTCGAATAAATGCTGTGTATGCGATATCCATCGACGTTGGAAATGAGGCAGTGGTCGTCGGCCAGGTAAGACAGATTGTTGGACAAACATGCAAGTCCTGTATTTGACTTGCCGCTGCCATTCTTTCCTGTGAGGATAAGTCCTCCATTGGAGTTGCTCACTGCTGATGCATGAATGATCTCCATTCCGCTGTTGTGGAAGTACCACGAAAAGATTGCCCGATAGGGGACGGCAACCGAGTAATTTGGAATGCGTGCCCAATCGGGAGCCCAATAGAAAGCTACATTAGAATTCAAATCGATCATGCTCAAAGCGCAGGCATCGGCCTCGAAGGCTGCACGGTATTGACCGCTAGAGCATGGATAGATTTGTCCAAACGGACTGAAGTCATCGATGGTCCAGGGCGACTTCAGCGGCTTGCCGGCGGTTGATCTACTGTCCCAACAATAAATGTGCAAACCTGGAGTCAGACCTGCTTGGTCGCACTCATCCGGCGCTATTCGCAGATGCTCCAGAGCGCGAACGATGCCATATTCATAGGTGTGGCCGACAACGGTGATCTGAACCGTTTTGCCTGCGATTCTGTAAAACAGCTCATGGACGTCTTTTGTGTTCGCACGCGCGGCTGCAAAGTTCGTCAAGGCTTCGTTGTAAAATCGAGCTGCCGTCGCTTGGTTTGCAGGTGTATCGATTGTGCTATCGGGCATCTTCATGGACGCCCGCGCTCTCTATTGGGCTGCGGCCAACCCGCACTATCCACATCGTGTATTGGATCCAGCAATAGGAGATCTTGCATATCGGAACAAACACGAACCTCTGGCGGATCAAACGAAGTGTTCTTTAGCGCCGGTGCTGCGGCGTCCAAATTCTCCTGATCCGTCTGACCAGGCGGAGAATCCTGCTCAATCAATAGATTATTTGCGATGAGCTTTTCTAGAAACCGGGAGACTCTCTCCTCGCATTCCTGTGCGGATCGTTTGTGTCTTTCACAAAGAGTAGTGACTACCGCAGCCGAGGAGTTCCCCATTTCCAGCAATCGCCAGATTTCCGCTCCGAGCTTTTCGATCGAATAGTATGTTCCTGTCTCCAAATTTACGACTACGAGTTCGCCGTCGAAGTATTCCCTCAAGACGTTCGGGGAATTGAGCCGATAAAACTTCATTCGTTCTTCTCCCATGGGCAAACTCGATCTCCGTCCTTTATTCTAGCTAAGGCGAGACGGACACGACGGGTAGGGGGCCGCTAGTCCAGGGAGCTTTTGGATTATAGTTCTCTAATGCTGTGGGCGGGGGCGAGTTTCGCTGCGACTTAGTTTTACGGATAGTGCTTGGTATAGCCATTGTAGAGATGGTTGATTGTGTTGATATCTCGCGAGGTCAACTGCGCGGGGGCAAACTTGCTTACGGCGTAATACATGGTGTCGTTTTTGTTCGTTGAGTGTCCATGCAGTCCTAGCGCGTGACCAATCTCGTGTAGACAGGTGGACTTCAGAACTTTTGCACTGACGGGACCGTTGGGTGTATTGACAGCGATTGTGATCCTTGCCACTTCTAGTGGTGCGGTTCCGTCGTGATTATCTTTGTACAATAGGTTCGTCTCACCCTGGTGATTAGGATCGCGGCATTGCTGCGTCCACTGGCAAGTGATGTTCGCTTCGCCGGGAGTCTGGACCATTCTATAGGTCAGGCGGTGATCCAATACCCCTACCCACTGGTCCAACGCTTGTTGAAAGACTGTGCCGTAGTGGAATCCTGCGGAGCCATTTGTCGGGTATATATAAACTTTCAAAGGCATCTTGCCTTCCGGCCAAGTGCACTTCGCCCAATCCGATTGCACTTCGTTCAGATAGTTCGAAGAATTTGCATACGATAAGGTTGCCTTTCGTTGCTCCTGGTCGCACATTAGGATTCGTTCTCGACAGTGTTGCGCTGAGCGTGACAAGGGGGATCTCTTTAAGAAATCGGTATAACATTGCTTCGCGAAAGCATATTGCCCGCGAACGTAGTAACAATCTGCCAGTCTGGCGATACAGGGAGAGAATGATGGATCAATTTTGAGAGCTGCTACGCATTGTGCCGCTGCTGCATCGACTTTTCCATCGTTAAAGAGTTTGTTTGCGTTTTGGTAGGCGGCTAGTGCTTCTTTTGACGTGACAAAAGTTGGCGTTGGATCTGTGTTCGCAGTCGTCGAGCCTTGGTTCTCTAAAGCATTTGAACGCGACGGATGGTCTTGTGAGAAGCTTGCCGTAATCGAGAAGGCAAGTGTTGCAATAACGAAAGCCGCGGCTGTTACTCTGGTCATCTATTCTGCTAGCTCGACGGATGCCTAACATTCAGACTTTCCCTTAAATGAGTCTACCTAATCCTGCTCATTGGTAATGCACGTCGAACTCACAATTTCCGGTTCACCGGTGAGACGACCATGATGCGGCTATTGCGGAAGATGGAGCCTTTAGGTTGTAACCTTTGAGTAACTTTGGATTGTTACTCTCAAACTGCGAAGGGTGAGCTATTGGCTGGTAACCGACTCCTCTGGATCGTTTTACTAGTAGCTGACCTTTTTTGAAGCTAATCAGGAGGGGGCTATGTCTAATACTGCAGGTGCTGCTGCAAGGCAAGAATTTGGTACGACAAAGAGTTTGCGAGTTTCCTTCAATGCCGCTTCCGGTACTGAAACTGCTGGCAATCCCGTGTCCAATGGTCCCGGTGTTGTGCGCAACTTGCTAAAGGAAGTCGAGAAACTCTCGCCCGAGCAGTTTTCACCGGGGACGAAGGCAAAGGCGTTGGGTAGTCTCTGGTTGGTCTATGCTGCTGCATTCCTGATTGTCGCGACGGTTGTTGCGCATGTGACCGCGGTGCCTGCTGATGTGAGCCGTTGGTTGACCAGGGCCTGCTTCGTTGCTGTTCCGTTTTGCATTTGGTCGCTAGCAAAGGTCCACATTAATGCGTTCATCCGCAAAGTTGCCCCCGGAATCATGTTTCTCACACCGGCGCAAGAATGCGTAACACGGGCTGAGCAATGCGAGAATGCCGGCGCCATGCTCGCTGCTGAGAGTCTGTTGGAAGAGTCTTGCAAGAAGTCGAAAGCCAAAGATGCTCAGCTGTACATTTTGTCGTGCGCCAAGCTCGCTGTAGTAAAAGCGCACATGGGAAAGAGTGGTTCCGCCGAGGATTTGGCGAAAGTGTCCATGAGCTTAGCGGCGCACAACTACGAAACTCGCCCCGCGGACTCAAATGCCCTTTGTTTCGCTCAAGCGTTGAGCGCTGCTGCAGAAGTGAACGAGTTGTGCAGCGAGCATCGAGAAGCCCGAGATTTGCACAGGCGAGCTCTTGAAACCCTTGTCTCGATGAAGAAGCCTCTGCTTTTGCAGCTCGTTCCTGCTCTTGTGGCATATGGTAAAGCTTGCACTGCCGTTGGTAAGAGTAGTGAAGGTCTTGCCTATTTGGAAAAGGCCGTGAAGCTTGCTAGTGGCATGACTAATTTGAACAGGTTCTATGTTCTGACGGTGCTTTCGAATGCGTTGCAGCAAGCTGAGCAGCGTGCACAAGCTGATACTATTTTGGCCGATGCGTTGGCAATTGAGCGTACTCTCGATTCCGACGATCACAAGACACTCGCTCGCGCTTATACACTTCTTGCTAGAGCGCTCTCCGTCAGTGGGGATAGAGTTACTCCTTCGCGATTCTATGATCGAGCCATTAGCGAATTCGATCTATGGTCCCCGCCCAATAATCCGGAACACGCCTTTGCGCTGCAGGAGTACGCCTACTACTTGCGCACCATTTGTGACGATCAGAAAGCGGTCGAATTAAAAAATACTGCTAAGAAGATGCTCGGTAATCTGCACGAGATAGATCTGGTTCATCGCAATCAGGAAGTAAAAGTTGAGCAGAGAGTCAAAGGAACGGTAGCTATAAAACCAACTCGATTTCCGAGTTTTTGGTTACTGCTTGTGTTGTGGCAGTCCGTCAACCTGTGGTCGGAAGGGCTGCGCGCTGCTCCAGCGCACCGCTGGTCTTTGCTCGTGGTAGCGCTTTTGGTGCTTGGTATAAAACTTAGACACAAGTATGCACCGCCGTCTAGTGAGGACCTTAACGAAGGTACTCGATTGGCGATGGTTGCAGTGATTCCCTTCGCTCGTTCCGTCCTCCCTGAGATCTGCGCCATGTCGAAAAAGCAAATGGTGGTTGCTGGACTCTGCGCCGCTGCTCTCTTTGGTGCTGCAAACTTCGTGCAGGTGAAACAGGGTGAAGTGCCGGAAGGCTTGCTTCAAAAAGAATATCTTATGCTGGGCGTACAGCTATCTGATACCGAGAATTTCGAAAAGTCCAGGATGGCGCTCGACAAGGCGATAGCAGCCTCCCCTGCAAGCGAAGATGGAAAACTCGCGGCAGTGTTCGAAGCGGTGCTTCTGCCGACGAAAGTCGTGCCTGCCGCTGTGAAATTGAATCAACAGGCCTTGGTCCTTTCAGAGGACGGAAAGATTGAGGATGCTGGACGTGAATGGCGCAAATGCGTAGCGTTGTATCCTGAGTTTGAGGCCCCACAGGTGCACCTTGCAACGCTTGCGATTCAGCAGAAAGGGTACGGACAGGCAGATGCGATTCTGAAAAATGTTCTGAAGAAGAATCCGAATTACGTTAAGGCTTGGCTTGTATTGACTCAAGTGCAGTCCGCACAGAAAGATTACGCTGGTAGCAAGAAGAGCTTAGAGCGGGTGCTCGCTCTGATGGGTGGAAAAGCGAATAGTGCAGGTGCCAAGCTTCTGTATTAAGGTTGTCGCTCTCTGGTGATAATCGGGGCTGTAGGAGTCGAACCTACTTAGGACTGCTTAAGAGGCAGTTGCTTAAACCGGTCAGCCAAACCCCGTTGGTACCGGTTGAGAGATTCGAACTCTCATACGTTCGCTTAAAAGGCGCTTGCTATCCCGTCAGCTAAACCGGCATGATATCCGGCGCTCGTGCCGAATATGTTTGTGTTTGACGTTGCGTTTTATACACTGTAAATGGGACAACATTGCTTTAGCCTCGTTTGCTTCTATTGATCAATCCGTGTGTGTCAGTCAATTGTTCGTCAGGTCTGTTGCTTGTTTGTATTCTGTCTGTTGCTTGTGGTGGGGAAGTTTTGTGCCAACTATTGGTTCCGACCCAATTTCTCTTCCTCTTCAGGGAAGCGTAATGACCACACCTACTCAGTTGGCAGTTTCGCATACTGGTGACTAATGATAGTTTTCTCGGGTTCACTCGGGGACTTTTAATTCTCTCCGGGGCGGAACGTCGCGTTTGCAGCGGTGTTACACGGTGAAAAGTTGCCTTCGTGCTGCCGACGTTTGCTCCTTATGAACGGTGTGCGAAAAAAATGGCGGACATGGCATGGACTCGAACCCGCAACCCCTTTCAGGGCACCTGTTTTCAAAACAAGCTGCTTTCCCGTTCGCTTCATGTCCGCACTGGCTGTGGCGACTGGCTTCGAACCAGTGATCTTCCCGTTAACAGCGGGGCGCTGTACCAACTCAGCTACGCCACAATATGATCGCGATTGCCGGGACGCCGTATTTGCGCGCCGGCAGCAGAACCAAATGGAAACGGTCGGAATCGAACCCACCTCACGAAGTTTGCAAAACTTCGTCGCCAACCATGGTACATGCGTCCCCGTGGTGTTACGCGATGCGAGCTGATTGTTAGCTGTGTTTGGTGCTAGATGTGCTTGCTGATACATTGGGATGCTGCTCCAGATTGCTCGACGTAAAGACAACAGAACGGGACGACTTATTGCCGCCTGTAAAATTCTGTTTCTTTGCTGAGCGAAACATTGGAACACATCTCCAAACAAAAACTATTTTTCTAGTGTAGCAGACGTCGCCGAAAAAGCAAATCGAATTTTACGAGAATGCCCATCCCGTGCGGTAGCCCGCGCGTCTGTCGTTGCTGTCCCGTCGTCCTCGTGGTTTGCCTCCTGCGCCAGTACGGCACACCCACAGCCACGGCACGCTCGATACCGGCAATCTTTCGAAGCTTTGGATTATTGGTTCTGTCCGCGCGTAAGCTGTGCCCGGGAATCGTCCTAACGCGACACTTCGTCCGAATTCCGCCGCGTTCTGAAACTCGCTGACTCACTAGAGTGACCACTAAAAATGAACGCTGTAAGCAAATTCGCAACTATGAGAAGAAAGATAATGACTGCCGTCGCTGCTCCCCACTGAGAGCGGACAAACCTCGCGAACGTTGTGTCTGGTTCCATTCGGGGACAACCTCGAAGATAACTACCACAAATACTAGCGTGTTGGTGTTGCTGTTTCGTACCCATCGCTGGCGATCGCTAATAGCCTGAGCTGGACGCGCCGCCCATTCCGCGACGAAAAACATAAGCGTAAGACCGTGAAGTATCAAACTTGTGACTAGCGCAAAAAAACGCGACCGACATCTTGTTCGTCGGTCGCGCTTCTTTTGCGTGGGAGCTGCAGCTCGAGTAGAGAGCAGATCAGCGGCTTGCCATACTTGGCTGTTTGAAGATTTTGCCAATGCGATTGATTCAGAGGCGCATGATACAAACACTTTCGTCGGATTGCTCGATTATTAGATCGACGGCGGTGTTTCTTTCCCTTTTTCGATCAATGCAACGTGTTTTTCCCGGGTGGCTTCATTCATCGAACTGACCAAACCAACTCCCTGTAGCATGCGGAGTGTAAGCCAGGATAGGTCAAGCTCATGTGGTTTCAGTCCGGAGCGTGCCGAGCCGGGAAAAGCGTGGTGATTATTGTGCCAGCCTTCGCCGTGCGCAAGGAGTGCCACCCACCAGACATTCACGCTGTCGTCTTCTCTGGCGTAGGTTTTGTAACCCAGTGCCGGCGTGTGACATACCACGTTGAGCAAGAGAGGTATCTGCAACATCGCGACACCTGCAAGTGTGCTGGCTAAAGCGACTCGCCAGCCAAACAATCCCCATAGTCCGGCGCGAAAGAGCAAGCCGGTTGAGGCGGCAAGCATATGCGAGCGCTGCCAATTGCCGCCTTGATCAAGGAAGCGATAAAGAGGATCTTTTGCCACGTCTGGACATAGCTTCCGTGGATTTATGTGGGGGGGATAGGTGGATTTGGTCATCCATCCGTAATAGGCGTTCTTGAGCCCATAACGTGGAGAATGTGGATCGAGAGGCGTGTCCGTATGCTTGTGGTGCGCGCGGTGAATCGCCGCCCACCACAGCGGAGAACCTTCGAATGCCAGATAACCACCAAGCACCCAGAAGTATTCGACAGGCTTTGAGCAGTTAAAGGCGCGATGCGAAAGTAAGCGATGATAGCCTATGGTGGTGCCCATGCCGTGCCACAGGTAGGATAGCGCGAAGGTTGCGAGAAACTTGAACATCATTCTCACCTGTGCAGGAATCGACGACTACCGTACACTGCTCATCTCTGTCACTGACTTAGGAGATGGTTTTGACTAGCCTTAGGTTGCAGCATCCACTACTATTGAATTGATTCGGTAACCGGTCAAAATAGAGAATCGGTGCATACACGAATTCTCTGACATTGCAGAGTTAAGCCGGTCGCGAGTACAGTCTGTCCAACATTGCCACAACCCTTGCCCTTTGGCTGCTTTGCGGTCCGATCGTATTGATGCTCGCCGACTCTGAAACGTCTCCCAGCAGATCGATGAGCGTTTTGATCTGAATCCGAAGCACGCGCTTCATGTCCATGGAGAGTTCATCCAGTGGAACGGTCCATTCTGGAATCCCTTGATTGAATCTCAGCACTTTCATAATTGTTCCTTTGAAGAATTCCTGATTAGTTCTTTGTCGATGTAGTATTACTATCAGTACCATGGGCTGCAGGAAAACTGCGTGAACATTGCTTCCCCCGTAAGGTGAGAATGCCGGCCGTACAAAGCGCATCAAGTGAAGGTGATTTCACTTCTTTTGTCCCTTTCCGATGCTTTGTCCAATTGCATAACACGCCGCTAGGCTGGCAATGCCGGCTGCTGGCACGTACCAAAGGTACTTTGTGATGGCTTGATTGAACTCGCTGGTCCAAGGGCTGCTGATGCAGACTGTGTGGTACACAGGGTCGGGCTGTTGATTCATGATCGCGGAGCCGCCCGGATATCTTGCTTCCGCGTCTTTCCAGGCTTGAGAAAGGGCGAACGCGAATCCCACGTAGATGCTTCCGCAGAACACCACAATGTAGAACAATCCAAGCAGTATTCTCTTCATTCTTCTGCCGTCCTTGCTACAGATAGTAGTCTATCGCTGAAATCCGACAGTCTTCCGACGGGCGCACATACCCGCTGGAAACGGTAAGCTAGTGCGACTGGCGCTGTTCGTTCTTTACAACGCCGCCTTCAAACTTACTTTTGATGCCAATTCTTGACTGCTCGTTGGCGAAAACCTGTGATAATCCCAAAGGATGACGGACTCTGCGCCGCAATATCGTAGAATCATCCAATTACGAATTTTTTGAGGGCTTTTCAATGGTTGATTTCTTACTGACAGATGAACAAAGAGAGTTTCAGCAGTTGGCGCGTCAGTTTGCTGCCAGAGAAATTAAGCCCTTTGCGGCGAAGCACGATGAGACCGGCGAATTTCCAAGAGAAATTTGTAAGAAAGCGTGGGAAGCGGGGTTGATGAACACGCACATTCCCGAAGAGTATGGCGGTCTTGGACTGGGTTCTTTTGAGGGCGGACTTATCGCGGAGGAGATCGCTGCTGGATGCACCGGCATTGGTACCGCGATGGAAGCCAACAATTTGGCTGAGGCACCGGTGATTCTTGCCGGCACTGACGAGCAGAAGAAAAAATATCTGCAGCCGATGACGGAAGAATTGATATTCGCTGCCTACGGTGTTACGGAGCCTGGCGCCGGTTCTGATGTGGCCTCGATGAAGACGACCGCGAAAAAGGTTGGCAACGAATACATTCTAAATGGACAGAAAATGTGGATCACCAATGCTGGTGTCGCGCATTGGTATTACGTACTTGCTGTTACCGATCCCGGGAAGGGTCATAAAGGCATGTCGGCTTTTATCGTTCCGCGCGAGACAGAAGGTCTTACGGTCGGAAAAAAAGAGCAGAACATGGGGCAACGCGCAAGCGACACTCGTTCGATCACCTTCGATGATGTCAAAATACCCGCGGCGAATCTTCTGGGAGCAGAAGGTGATGGTTTCAAAATCAGTATGGGTGCATTCGATCACACTCGCCCGCTTGTCTCCTGCGCGGCCGTGGGTCTTGCTCGCTCGGCCATGGAGGCGGCGTTGCAGTATTCGCTGGAGCGTCAAACCTTCGGTACACCGATCTTCAATCACCAGGCTGTGAACTTCATGATTGCCGATATGGCGAAAGATATCGACGCGGCGCGATTGCTATGCTGGAGATCGGCATGGATGATCGACAAAGGTTTGCGCAATACTAAGGAAGCCGCGATGGCAAAGGCGTTCGCAGCCGACACCGCAATGAAAGTTGCTACCGATGCGGTTCAGATTTTTGGCGGCTACGGTTACTCCAAAGAGTATCCCGTCGAGAAATTGATGCGTGACGCGAAGATTTTCCAGATATATGAAGGTACGAGTCAAATCCAGCGTGTAATCATCGGCAAGCAGTTGCTCGCGGAGATGAAAGTGCCGGCGCGGGTCTAGTCCCTAGTTTGGTGAACTCTAAATCGGCAGCGGTTACTCGCTGCTGATTTAGAGCAGAAATTGTGGTGTCGAGCAAGAAAATGAGGTGGAACCGTGACTGAAAAAGCCGCAGTGCCGGAAACTGCATCGAACGATGAAGCATACGACAACATGCACCAAGCAATCAAAATGCACTTCAAGCGCATGGATGAAGGCACGGTTCAGGACTTCGAACTTCTTGCTCAAGTCCACACAAACAGCTTGAAGGCCTTGCCGGATTTGTTGATCAACATGCTGCAGACACTAAAGAGCGATGCTATCTATCCGATCGACCGGCTGTCTCATTCGCTGCAGTCTGCGACGCGTGCCCTGAAGGATAATAAGGACGAAGAGTACATTGTGTGCTGTCTTCTTCACGACTTTGGCGAAAGTCTTGGACCTTTCAATCACGGCGAGATTGCCGGTGCAATTCTCCATCCGTTCATCACTGAGGGGAATCAATGGATGCTCGCACACCACGGCATCTTTCAGACATATTACTTCGGTGACAAGCTAGGCATCGATCCCAATAGAAGAGATCAGTTTAAGAGCAGCCCGTACTATGAGCAAACGGTGGAGTTTTGCGCGAAGTACGATGAAGTGGCTTTTGATCCTGATTATCGCAGCGAACCGATGTCTACTTTCGAACCTATGGTGCGAAGGCTGCTCGGTAGCAAAAAGTGGTCGGTAATGTAGACCTCCTGCGCGAAGTTCGGAACAATTCATGCCGGTGGCGCCCGCAACGGTGCCTTCTCATCTGTCATCAATTTAGATGAGTTCAAGCATACAGTCCGACTAGGTATTGATACACCTTTGAGGTTTTTACGAAGTCGCGATACTAGATCTGTTGCACCACACTCTTTCGTCATGGAAGCGTTCCGTGATTGAGGGGCTGTGGTGGTCCTGATGACGATCTTAAGGCGGTGTATCGATGAATTGGGAAGCAATTGACGGTGGCGGAGCGCATGTGTCAGAAGATACTATCGAATCACAATTTTGTTTAGCTGACACATTTGAGTTGCCGAAAGTCCCGCCGACAACATCTCAGTCTGTTCCGGAACTGTCACTGTGGGGCGCATTCATAAAGTTCGGCATGCCGGAAGCCATTCTCTTCTATGGTTCTGCTTGGTTGATAGGCGAGTTTCGCGAAGTCTTGGAATCGCCGAACGAGAGAGCGCTCCGCCTACGGGGACCGCGTACACCAAACTCCGCAGCATTGGAGGAGCTGTTTTCCGGCGCTTCCAGATCCGAGACCAAGCCCGTACCTCAAAGTCAACCGGTCGAACGCGCAGGCGCATTGCAAAGCGAGGGATCACCTCAAAGTAAGCCGGTAGAGCGACCCGTTCCCCCTCGCGATTCAGTGCCTACAGCAGATCGATTGCAATCGGTTGCGATCTCGGCGAATGCGGACGGCACGCTTCGAGTGGACGCTGTTCGTTCCGGCGAGCTCATTAACGTTGCGCAGTTGCGCACGCAAACAGAAGTGACGGCCGAAGCCATCGGTATATTCGAACGTGAACTTGAGCGCTTGAAAAATTCGGGTAATCGAAATGAGCGTGAGAGAACTCAGTACATAGAGGAGTTTATCCGAACGCTCAAAGGTGCTGCGGGACCGGAAGCCAGAGCTTCGGCCCATGCTGGTGCGCTGGAACAGATGCGAAGAGAGGTCAATTTGCGCAGTCGGGCCGGTGGTGCTGTCGGCGCGTCGATCGGGGCAGGGATCATTTTGACGGCATGCATGAGCTGGTATCTCAGCCAGAGAAGCAATCCTTCTTCTCCAATCAATCGCGCCAGTGTTGGTGGCAGTTAGGCTCTTCCGCGATGGTTTTGTACTCTGTTCGCGGCTACGTGAGTTTGCTCCAGCTTTGAATCTGTCGCAAACTGGGGACTGCTGAGTCCATGTACGGATGTTAGAGGGCGTTAATCTCGCACGGGGCCATTCCTGCGAAACTTTGTGCCGCGCACAATGTTTCGGTTGTAATCAGGTAGGATAAATGGCATCAGCAACGGGTGGTTCTGACCTCTCTACAGTATTGTCTCCCGTTCGCTGGTCAAGCCGTCGTGTCGAGAAACAGCGACGTCTCAAACTTGTAGATTCTTGGCTCAAGAACCATGTTCTGCAGTCTGATCGCATAGTTGAGGCGCTCGGTCTGCTGATTCAGTCAAAAGACAGAGTGGTGCTTGAAGGCGACAATCAAAAACAAGCCGATTTCCTTTCGCGTTCTCTGGCTCAGTTGGACTCTAAGAATGTGCACGACCTGCATTTGATTATTTCCAGCATCAGTCGTCCTGAGCACTTGGCGCTGTTTGAGCAAGGCATCGCGCGCAAAGTAGACTTTGCCTTTGCTGGACCGCAGAGCTTAAGAGTTGCACAGCTGCTCGAGGATAATCAGCTTGAGATTGGCGCCATTCATACTTATGTCGAGCTTTATGCGCGGTTGTTCATGGATCTCGCACCGCGAGTGGTACTAGTTTGTGCGGAGAAGGGTGACGCTGATGGAAACCTTTACACCGGGCCCAACACTGAGGATACTCCGGTCATTGTCGAAGCCGCGGCATTTCATGATGGCATAGTGATTGCGCAGGTTAATGAGATTGTCGACACTTTGCCTCGCGTCGATATTCCCGGTTCATGGGTAGACATCGTTGTTCAGGCAGATCGCCCGTTCGCTGTCGAACCTCTATTTACGCGTGATCCGCGACACATCACCGAGCTGCAGATTCTGATGGCCATGATGGTCATTCGCGGGGTCTACGAACGGCATGAGGTTGTATCGCTGAACCATGGTATTGGATTTGATACTGCTGCAATAGAGTTGTTGTTACCGACTTATGCTCATTCTCTGGGACTGAAAGGTAAGATCTGCCGTTACTGGGCTTTGAATCCACACCCCACGCTCATTCCTGCAATCGAGTCCGGTTGGGTGGAGAGCGTTCACTCTTTTGGCAGTGAAGTGGGAATGGAGCGCTACGTGGCCGCTCGCCCTGACGTGTTCTTTACCGGGAAGGATGGAAACCTCAGGTCTAACCGGGTTTTATGTCAGCTCGCAGGTCAGTACGCAGTGGATGCATTTGTCGGATCAACATTGCAGATGGATGCCGACGCGAACTCATCTACTGTTACTTTAGGACGTTTGGCCGGGTTTGGGGGCGCTCCCAATATGGGACATGACCCGCACGGGAGACGCCATTCCAGTCATGCCTGGTTGGACCTCGTCAAGAATCGCACGCCGGTGAGTAGAGGGCGAAAAATAGTAGTACAACTGATCGAAACATTCCAACGCGGTGGCGTGCCCACCATTGTGGATGAGCTGGATGCCGTTGAAGTTGCCCGGCAAGCGAAGATGCCGCTGGCACCCATCATGATATACGGCGACGACGTTAGCCACGTGGTCACGGAAGAAGGCATTGCCTATCTGTACAAGACTGACAGTGGTGAAGAGCGCAGACAAGCTCTTGCTGCTGTGGCTGGTGTCACGGACATCGGACTGAGAGCGGATGGCAAAGTGCTGGCAGACCTGCGAGAGAGGCAGGTTGTCGCTTATCCGGAAGATCTCGGAGTCAGGCGATTGGATGCAAAACGAACTTTGCTGGCTGCGCGTAGCGTTGAAGACCTTGTTGAATGGTCCGGCGGCCTCTACAGTCCGCCGTCCAGATTCAGGAGTTGGTGATGGTTGGAAACATCCAGACTAAACTCTGGAGCGCGGACGCCCCGCCCGCTTCCAGAGCTCTAGCCGGTGCAGACATTGCTCGTGGTGCGCGGTTCGGACGAACATTAGGTTCAAACGAACTAGCTAAACGCGCTCGGCTAGCGTTAGTTGCCGAAGCCACTTTAACACCTAAACCTGCTCTTGTTGATGCACGAAGTTCCGGCGCACACGTTGATTTATCACTGGACGCGATGCTTCGTTCTGCTTTTGCACTTGAGCCTTTCTTTGAAGAAATGGCGCGCCTTTCGTTCGGTGCCTCACCGGAGTTGGAACTAAGAGAAGCGTTGGCTGAATGCGGCAGACGTGCTGAAGCTGCTATGAACAACGCGACCGATGGAAGCAACGCGCATCGTGGTGCCATCTGGACTCTTGGCCTTCTGATCTCGGCCGTTGCTATGCTCGGCCCCGACACGGGGGGCGTGGATTATGCCGCCGCTGCCGCTAGGTTGGCCTCATTCGAGGATCGATTTGCCGAACGCAACGTGAGTCACGGGATTCTTGTCGAACGCACCTACGGCGTAGGTGGTGCCAGGTCCGAGGCGAGGGCAGGATTCCCTCATGTTTTTTTCATCGGATTGCCGCATTTGCGGACAAGAAGGTTTTCCGGAGCTTGCGAAACTGTCTGCCGACTGGACGCGCTATTGGCGATTATGTCGAGCCTCGATGATACCTGCTTGCTTTATCGCGGAGGTCCCGATGCCTTGCATGCGGCCAAACGCGGAGCGAGGGAAGTTATTCTGCTCGGTGGTACAGCCACTGAGACTGGAATGACTCGGTTACTTCGGCTTGACAAGGAGCTGCTTCAGCTTGGTGCCTCCCCGGGGGGCAGCGCAGATTTATTGGCAGCGACAATTTTTCTTGACTCGCTTCAGGCATTGACTGTTGAGAAATTTGCTTCAGCAGCCGAACCAGGGTTTTGAACATATCACTACTGAAGACTGACTGACGGAGAGCAACTATGGAAACACTCGAATTCAAGTTTGAGGCGAAGGGAAAGGCCGGAGGGCGCGCTCACGTTGGCGTGGTCGGTTCGGGGGACTTGGAGGTTCTGCTTGAACCGTTGGACAGTGACGTAGCACAGGTTCGCGTTCGCACCAGTGTGCCAGGCTTCTCGGCGCAATGGAAAGCAGTCTTGGATCGTTTCTTTCTGAAGTATGATGGACCAGTGTCAATCGAGATCAATGATGCGGGTGCTACACCGGGAGTAGTGGCACTACGTTTGGCGCAGGCTGCGGAGGCTAGCGAACAATGACGGTTAGTGAGGGCAAGCAACTTGCTGCGAGGGCACCGGTAACCCGCAACAGCTTTATTGAGCTGAACGGACGCGAACGAGCGATCGCGCTCTTGGACTCTTTCCACTGGAGGGAGTTGCTTGGACCTTTCGATCGCATCGAATCACCCTGGCTTGCGCCGCAAAATGTCACGCCTCAGTGCGACGATGGTTGTATCGTTATTAAGGGTGAAATCGACGGTTTACCCACCGTAGTCATGTCTATGGAACCGGCTTTCCAGGGTGGGTCCCTGGGCGAGGTGAGTGGTGCCAAAATCTGTGCTGCGATGGATCTAGCGACTCGCGATAACGAAAATGGTATCAAAACGAGTGCTGTTCTTTTGCTGGAAACTGGTGGTGTAAGACTTAGTGAAGCGAACCTCGGGTTGGCGGCCGTGGCGGAAATAGTTGCCTCGATTTTGGAACTGCGGCGGCACGCCCCGGTGGTCTGCGTGATTGCAGGACCAGTTGGCTGTTTCGGTGGCATGTCTTTAGTTGCAGCACTATCCAGTTATATCGTCATGACCTCGGAAGGTCGATTAGGATTGAACGGTCCGGAAGTCATAGAACAAGAAGGTGGAGTGGAAGAGTTTGACTCTACTGATCGTGCTTTGATATGGGCAATCGACGGCGGCGAACAGCGCTACCTGACTGGTTTGGCCGATGTGCTTGTACCCGATGAAACTGGAACTGTGCGTGATTCCGTCGCGCGATTGCTGCGAGCGGGCGTGCCCGCGGTCTTTCGCAGTGAACAAGTTGAGTTCTACCGAAAACGCATCGACGCCATTGATGCCACTCATCAAATCGATCCTGCGGTTATTCGTAAAAAATGGCAAAGAGAGGACTTGAAATGAGCACTGTTTTGTCAACTCGCGGACGTGTATGGTTTGACGCTCTAACAGGGCAAACGTCGGGCAATGAAGAGCTAGCGTCAGGTCCCGCTTCGGTGTTATGTGCCGAC
Source organism: Candidatus Obscuribacterales bacterium (assembly GCA_019752635.1). Lineage (GTDB taxonomy): Bacteria > Cyanobacteriota > Vampirovibrionia > Obscuribacterales > Obscuribacteraceae > JAKFUT01. Next base: position 24,522 of record JAIELX010000059.1, read on the forward strand.
ACGCTGCTGGGTGATTCTCACGCTCGATTCCTCTGTGTGGTTCCCGATGCCGCCGCGCGTTTTCCGCGAGCGCGTGAAGGCGAAGTGGGCGTGGAAGAAGCCTACACTTTGGCGACAAAGGTGCGCGAAGTAATTGATGCGCACGTGTCCGGTCCGCGTAGACCGATAATTGCTGTCGTCGATGTGAAGAGTCAGGCGTATGGAAGGCGAGAGGAGACCGTCGCCATCCATTTGGCTGCGGCAGTTAGCGCTGATGCCTATGCAACTGCTCGCAGGCTCGGGCATCCCGTCATCGCTCTGGTCGTGGGCCAAGCGCTTTCAGGCGGGTTTTTGACGCATGGATATCAAGCTAATCGTATATTGGCGTTGGATGATCCCGGTGTGATCATTCATGCTATGCACAAAGAGGCCGCCGCCCGCGTAACCCGGCGAACCGTCGATGAATTGGACAAACTGGCCGAGGTGATTGTCCCGCTGTCTTATAACATAAGGGATTTTGCCAAGCTCGGTATTCTCCACGAACTTCTTGAAGTTAAGAATGCAGAGCAGCCGGATGCTGCTGATGTAGAGTGTGTAAAATTGCGGTTGGTCGCTGCTGTTGAAGACGCTCGCCAGGGGGCACGCGATTTGAGCAGCCGTTGGTTGTCGGCCAATGCTGCTACTACTCGTAGTGCCACAATTAGAACCAGGGATGCCATGTTTGCTCAATGGTCGGCGAAAGAGTGAAAGTCCATGACCTGCTGGAGATCGAATCTCCATTGAGCGCGATTGAGCTTTCCGACGCACCAAGTTGGGTCGGTGAATCACTGTCCGCTATCCCGTTCGTTGTTGTGCGGCGCGCGCGACTTGCCGCTAACGGCATCGCCGTGGGTGTTCGCGGTAATCGCAGAAGCGAGCGCTGGGGCGGAGTACTCAATCCAGCTTTTGTTAAGAGGGTGATCGCGCCTTTTGAACTCCGCGCCGGGCGTACTTGTTTGTCGAGCGAGCGCCGTAGAATACCAGCGCTAAACTCGTTGATAGAGTTGGAAGCGCATTGGGATAGCTGTGGACTTCTCTGGGGTCCCGGTGGAAGCGTTGGCTTCGAACTTGCATCGGGTGCGCCTGCAGCTTCCGAATCAAGTGATCTGGATCTCGTTGTCTTTGGCCCGGAACCTTTCGATAGCGACTTCGCCAGTAAGCTCCTCCTTTCGATTCGCCGAATCTCGCCATCAATAGATGTAGTTGTCGAAAGTCCAACCTGTGGCTTCTCGCTGGACGAGTACGCAAACAACCCCGGGCGGGATGTGCTGCTTCGCTGCTCAGACATTGCACGCTTTGGTAACCCCTGGTGCGTTGAAGTGGTTTCGCCTGAGAAACAAGGGGCGCCTGTTTTTGCGGAGAGCGGTCCGTGAATGTTTCGTTTCTGTTCCCCGGGCAGGGATCGCAGAGCCCCGGAATGCTTGGACGCTTATCTGACCATGCCTCTCTCTCTCTTGTATTGAAAGAGGCCGGCGAGGTTCTGGACCTTGATGCCACCAAGCTGGATTCAGAGAACTCATTACGGTCGCAGGTAAATGTTCAGCTTTCACTTCTTATAGCGGGCGTCGCCTCTGCCAGGGCCTTAATGGCTAACGACGTGATCCCGATGGCGGTCGCAGGTCTTTCTGTTGGAGCGTTTGCCGCTGCTGTTGCTTGCGAGACTCTCCGCTTTTCGGATGCGCTGCTGGTGGTGCGGAAGCGTGCGGAACTAATGGCGAGTGCCTTCCCTTCCGGTTACGGTATGTCGGCAGTTGTTGGTCTAACAGAAAAACGCTTGAGCGAAATTGTCGCCCGCATTCACCAAAGCGAGCATCCTGTTTTCCTGAGTAACGTCAATGCTCCGAGTCAGTTGGTTGTTTCCGGCTGTTTAGAATCGTTAGCGAAAGTCGAGTCGGTCGCATCATCATCCGGAGCCCGTAAAGTTGAACGGCTTCCTGTGAACGTTCCGTCGCATTGTCCGCTATTCAACGAAGTCGCGGGCGACCTGCTAGTTTGTTTAAGCCAACTAGGTGCAATGAATCCGAAAGTTCCATACATAGGAAACGTTAGAGCTCGTCCATTGCGAAATGCAGCGCTTGTCTGCGATGATCTTGCAAGAAATATTGCCAGCGGCGTACGGTGGCATGATTCAGTATCCGTATTGGTTGAGTTGGGCACTGCGATTTTTATTGAAATGAACCCCGGTAATGTTCTGTCGCGAGTGAGCTCTGAGTTCTTTCCGCAACAGCGTTTCATTGCGTCTGAGGACACCTCACTGGCATACATACGCAATCTTGCACTCGAATGCGCCGACTAAAGTGAACTCAGTTCCTGACCATTGATATTAAGCATACAAGCGTAACATGCATCATGTATTGCCTCGATCGCTAAGAAAGATCGGGGGAAAACACTTATAACTGCTTGTGCCTCTTGCTCCTCCGAATTACTATGCCTGGTGTGTAGGCGTGATGTTGTATCTCCATGAGACATGTAGGCGCTAGCGTTAATGAGTAGTGTGCAATGGTAAGCAGTCGCAGCGAATGCGCATTAGATGCAGATTCTGATTTCAGCAAAGCCGCTTGTTCGATTGAAAGGCAAGCGTCACCAAATAATGCTACATCGTTGTTGGACTTGTCTGCTGGCCTTTGGAAGGAAATAGAAACGGCCGCCAGGCAACCTTTCGGTGGATTGAGGCAATCCCTGAGCGTGGGAGATCGTGTTGAAAAGCTAATCGGTTCAGGCGTTCTCAGTGGATTGTCGGACATCGTTGCGCATCGACTGCCTCAGGCTCCGATGCCTTCTCCTAAGACGGAGTGGACGGTAGTTCTCAATCTGACTACCGATTTTGATGGTAATGAAGATGGTTCTTTCAATCGGCTCAAAGATCTGGAGTCGTTTGCTCTGAAGACGAAAGGCACCAGTTTAGCCATTGTTGTGCAAGCTGCGTATCGCGTGCCGCCGGATCCCCCGGTGCCTTATGGACAAGGCTATACTCCAGAGTATCGCCTTGAACGACATGTTGTAAGAAACGGAAGCATCACGCAAGTCGCTGAAGGAAAATCAAACGGCTATGGACAAGATCTTGAGGATCTTTTGTCCTATGCAAGTCGGAACAACAATTCTCCGAAGATGGCTTTGATTATGGACACTCACGGACTCGGCAATGAGGGGTTAACTGGCGATACAGGGCACGTTACCGTGGCGGAATTCGTCAAGCGCGTACAAAGTGGACTTAGAGGAAGCGGTCGAGAGAAATTTGATCTGATTGATTTTGATGCCTGCCTGATGTCCCAGAATGGAGTCCTTGCAAGAATGGGGGTAATCGCAGACCAAGTGGTGGCCTCTGCTGAGCTGGAGCCGGCAAGAGGAATTAGTTTGCTACCCCCGCTGGAACTGTTGCTCACGAAGCCTGAAACTGATGCAAGAACTTTGGGGCGCAGTCTTGTCAACGAGGCCCGCGTTCAAGGAATTGAGTTCGAGGCAAAAGGTATCGAAGCTCCGATTAAAACTGTGGCAAGCATAGAACTTAGTAAGTATGCTGGCTTTCGTCGAGCACTGGATGACTTCGGCGACAAGCTGGCTGCCCTGACGACAGATGCAAAAGTCAAAGCTGATTTGGTGGCGGTAATCGATAAAACCTTTCGCTATAAGGGCAACGAGTATGACGATATGGAGCAGGCGGATCTGAGAGATTTCATCCAGCGCGTTGTCTCCGCGATCGATGACGGACAGCTGCCAGATACAGATCGATCGTTGAAGCGCTCTGCTCTTGCAGTTCAAACTAAGCTTGGCGACCTTGTTGATGCTTTCTACGGACACAGGGAGTACAAGCAAACTGGCGGCGTAAGCGTATTCTTGCCGACCTGGCAGCATCGGGAACCGGGGTATGTCGCCGAGACTCAAATTGTCTCCGGACGAATTCTGCATGCCACCGATGCTTCAAAGTTTGCCGAGGTCAACAAGAATGCTGAATCTCGGCAGGCATTCCTCAAGCACATTGATGATGAGCTTGTGAGAATGCTGCCGATCTTTTTGGCTGGCGGCATCTTTTCGAACATAGCTGCTACAGCGCACGATGAACTGTTTGCTGTTTCCGCTGCCAGACAGAAATTTGCAAGCGCGTCTGATGATTCCGCTCGACGTACCGCCTTCGCTGAGATCAATCAGGCTGCGAAATTACTTCAGTCGAGTTCTCTTTTCGACGAGATGTTCGGGAAACACTTCAAGAAGGCCACAAACGCAATTGACGACAGTTTTCGACTGCAATTAGTTGACGATGGAACCACCGGCTGGTCTCGCTTTCAAAACTCCGTGCGCCATCCTCGCTCCAAATAGGTTCGCACGATGCCGACAAAGACCGCGGATCTGGAGCGCGTGCGAGACGCCAGTTCTCCGGATCTATTCGAGAAGGACCTTCTAGCGGACCCTTAGAAGCCGATCTGTGTCCTAAGTGTTTGCATCAGGCTGGGATTGCGGGTATGGATGTAATCGAGAAATCCGGGATCAGAGTACTGATTCCATGTTGGATTACCGTGCCACCTGTTCTGTTTGTATTGAATCCACTGCGCTCTCATTTGATCGTCCAACTGTTGTCGCTGAAGTGCGGACATTCTTTGCTCGTCATGTCTGCTCCAATGATTTTTCAGATAATCTCGTTGCTCGGACCAGTTGTGAGCGTCCCAGTTCCAGTTGTTGGATCGATTATCGTTGTATCGGTGCCACGAGCGATCGGAATGGCGTTTGTTCTTGTTTTTTTTGTATCCACGATATCCGGAATTGCCCTGACAATCCGAGTAGTCAGGATTGACCCGATAGGCTGGATATTGCTGTTGAGGAGCAATTCCGCCTTTTTCCCGTTGCAACCACTGCTGGTATTGAGGGCTGTGTTCGCCGTAAGTTTGGTGCAGCCGGGAGCCTTCGTCTTGTCTTGCCCGAAACGCTTGTTCCTCGGCTTGAGAGTGGGTCTGGGATTTAGCTGGTAACAACGTGAAAGACGCTACGATAGACGCGATCAGGAGAATCGGCAAACGCTTGATTTTCATGGTAAGTACAACCTTTTTTGCTGAGAAGTCACCGTTGAGGCTTGGCTGGCGCTGTATTGAGCGGCCTGCTCTAAACGAAGCAAATCCTGATGCCGTGACTGAAAATGTCGACTTTAGACTCTTTCGAACATAGTCAACCTTTGTCCCATTCTCTATTGAATCACTTGCAGGTGGAAACCGGGTGAGTGTTGGCTAAAGCGCGCCACTTCCAAGTGCGGCTGCTTAACCTATGAAGGTAATTTAACGACGTCGGCGCAGGAGCCGCCTGTCCACTGTCTGACTATTCTCAATCGTCAATGACATTCGCAACGGGGTTCCAAACGGTGATCGGTGCTAAACTGGCCGCGTCTTGTTGCGCTGGCAAACGCTCTTAGGGAGAGGTTTTTCACGTTCTCACTTGGTATCGAACTGGTAGGAACAAAGAGTTCTGGAAGTATATGCGAGTAACACTGTTCAGGTATCTTCGCAGTTTACTGATCTCATGCCTCGTTCTACCAGTGGTAGGTGCGTTGTGTCCTGTCTTGGCTGAGCCCGAATACAAAGTTGATAGCAAAGCGACCGCAGACCTCAAATTGCCAATTTGTGAGTGGTGCGATTCGAGCACGCGGTCTGTCGGAAATGTTGTTGTTATTCCAGGATTGGTATTCGCCGCGTCATCTTATGATTCGTTTGCCAGACATCTGGCGACAAAAGGTTTTCATGTCTACGGTATGGAATTGCGCGGAGCTGGTCGCTGGAGGAGCGAATCCGAGACCTTCGGCGGCGACGCGTTACCTCATTATGGACAGTCTCGAGATGACTTATTGAAACTGCTGCGTTATCTGCGAACATCGTTTCCCGATCAGTCAACTTATCTTGTTGGTGAGAGTTTTGGAGCGAATACAGCGCTATGGACAATGTCAACGCAACCAGACTTGGTCGATGGTGCAATTGTCAGCTCACCGAGTTTCAGACAGTGCGTGCATCCAAAGTTGCAGTGGCCGATCGACCTTTGTAAGATGCTTTGGCACCCTGGAAAGCCCTACAGCATCAAACACTACGTTTCGCCGTACATTTCCGAGAATAAGGCACTCAGAAAGCAGTGCGCTGAGGATCCGGAGGTGATTACAAAGTTCAGTGCGGTGCAACTTATCAAGGCTGCAATAACTAGCCGCGAATCGTGGAAGAACGTTGGGGCGATTCCACCAACAATGCCGATTTTGGTGCTTGCCGGAAAAAAAGATGCCATCGTTCAGTGCTCGGTTATTCCTCGCATAGTGAAACAGTTTGGGACGCAGCGGGCCTCCCTGCACATTCTTCCCAAGCGAGGGCATCTAATACTGGAACACCAAACCGTAGACAGCGCCATCACGCAAATAGTCGATGACTGGCTGGTGAAGCAGACCGAACCTGCATTGGTCGCGGACACAGTTCCCTCGGTCAATGACCGAGTCTCGAGCTCAAGCGCGATTCGCAAGACGATGGGAGATTTTCTAAAGCGCTCAAGACACTCTCAAACCTATTCTGCTTGCATCACAGCTATTCGCGAACTGCCTCTGCAGATGTTCCAGCGTACCAAGGCCATTACACCGCCCTCTTCGCCAGAACCAAAGAGTCTTTAATCGATTTGCCCGTAGTCCCGACGGAATGGAGTTCTTTTTCTCGACGAATCTACTTCTGTTCGTGCAGGTTGCGTCTGTCGTGCACATTCCAGGTAAGTGATAGAAGAACAATGGCCAGTATTGCAGCAGAGATGATTACAGTAAAACCCATGCCCCAGCCGAAATGTTGCACAACGGTGCCAATGCCAATTTCTGCCGCTGTGGCACCGAGATATCCGAACAAACCTGTCAATCCGGCTGCCGTGCCTGCCGCTTTCTTTGGCACCAAGTCAATTGCCGCTACTCCGATCAGCATGACTGGACCATAGATTAGAAAACCGATCGCGATGAGTGCAATTGAATCAACTAAATAGTTGCCTGGCGGATTGAACCAATAGAGGCAAACTGCGGCAGTGACTAGCAACATGAAAATGACCATGACCGGTGATCGTCGACCGTGGAATAGTTTGTCGCTGGCCCATCCGGAAAAGAGCATTCCGGGAATTCCCGCAAATTCGTAAAGTGCTGATTGCCACGCTGAGTTTGTGATCGAGTAACCTTTGACCTCGGTAAGATATGTTGGCGCCCAGTTCACCACGCCATAACGCACGATGTACACCAGCACATTTGCGGCGGAGAATATCCAGAGAAATTTGTTGTTGAACACATGCTTGAAGAAAATTTCGGAAGCGGAAAGTTCTCGTTCTCTATCTGCAACGCCTGTCGAAGGATAGTCATTTTTGAATTCTTCGATGGGCGGTAGTCCGACTGACTGGGGGGTATCGCGCATGAAAACCAACACCACGATTGCCAGCAACAATGAAATTACGGCAGGTATGTAGAACGCACTTTTCCATGAACCACCAAGTAGTGGAAGTGTAATTGCATAGCTTGCAATGATAGGCGCAAGCATTCCGCCAACATTGTGAGCAATGTTCCAAATTGCCATTTTTGTGCCGCGCTCACCATCGGAGAACCAATGCACCATGGTTCTTCCGCAAGGCGGCCAACCCATGCCCTGGAACCATCCATTGAGAAACCAGAACACTATCATCAGACCCAGTCCGGGCAAGAAACCGAAAATGAGATTGACCACGCCGGAAAGAATGAGTCCAGTCGCCAGAAAATATCGTGGATTTGAACGGTCGGACACGTTGCCCATCAAGAACTTACTCAGTCCGTAGGCAATCGTCAGCGCCGATGCGAGGAGACCAACGTCACCCTTACTAAGTCCAAGGTCATGGATCAGATACGGCTTGGCTACGTTGATGTTAGTGCGGACTAGATAGTAACCGGCGTAGCCGATGAAAATTGAGAGCAGAACCTGCGTTCTGTAACGTTGATACTCTGCCGGAATCTTGTCGTTCGGCAGACGTTCTATTGCTGGTGCAGGTTTAAAGAACCGGGTAATGGTATAGAGCATCTACTCACGAGCGCGGGCGCTTCTTCTCCGGATCGTAGAACGGAAAACGCACCACTTCTGCTCTTATTCGTTTCTGGTGCCCGTCGAGTTTTCCTACTTCGACGTGCGTGCCGAGTGCTGAATGTTCCACTGCCATCCTGCACAGGGCAATGTTCTTTCCGAGTAATGGTGAGCGGGTTCCGCTGGTTATGACACCAACTTGATTGCGACCGACGTGAACGCAATCACCGTGACCGGCCGTTTCATTGCCGTCAAGCTCCAGCCCGACTAAAACGCGTTGTGGATTGGCTTGCCTCTTCAACAGCGCTGTCTTTCCAATGAAGTCGTCTGCGTCTTTCAGTGATACCGCGAATCCGATACCGGCTTCGAAGGGATCGATTTGGTCGTCGAATTCGTAACCGCTGAAGATCAATCCAGCTTCAATGCGCAGCATGTCCAGCGCCTCCAACCCGAGCGGAGTCAGATCAAACGGGCGACCTGCTTCCCAGACGGCGTCCCAAACTGCAAGCGCATCGTTCGGATGACACCAAATTTCATATCCGAGTTCGCCACTATATCCGGTTCTTGATACCAGGACCGGTGTTCCTGTTGAATCGCCGAGTCTGCCAATGGTGAACTTGAACCAGCCCAACTCATCGAGTGTCGGTTGAGCTGGTGCTGTCCAGAGAATTGTCTTAAGAAGGTCGCGGCTCTTTGGACCTTGCAGCGCCAGGTTGTGAATGTGGTCTGTCGCGGATTTGACGTTGGCGCGCAAGCCAAGCTTCTGTGCTTGTTCGCGCAACCAGACACCATCATAGTCATCGCCGCCAACCCAGCGGAAGTTTTGTGGACCAAGCCGAAAGAGAGTGCCATCGTCAATCATGCCACCAGTTTCGTGACACATTGCGGAGTACACAACTTGCCCGCAGGAAAGTTTGCGAACGTTGCGAGTCATAGTTGCTTGCATGAGCGCTTCTGCATCCGGTCCCAGAATTTCGAACTTGCGCAGCGCCGATAAATCCATTACCACTACGCCTTCTCTGCACGCATAGTACTGGTCGTTGGTTCCTGCCGCAGGATAGTTCGCCGGTAGCCAGAAACCTCTATACTCCGCAAAATTGCGAGTGTGTGCCGATGTCCTCGGGTGGAAGGCGGTTTCGCGCGTGAGGCGCGGTTCAGCAACTGGTGTCATGCGGTAGGCGACTCCTTTGGAAATCTTATTTTCGGGATGATAGATTCGCACGTGAATGTCGGTGGGGTTCCAGCCATTGGCAGGATCAATATCGTCAGGGCAAGCCGAAGATGCGCATACGAGATCCCGCAAGGCCCGTAGCAACACGTAGTCGCCCGGGCGTGACCAGGGCTCGTCGAAATAGATCACATTGTTGCAGCCAATGCCTGTGTTATAGAAGAAATTGATTGCGGGCCATCCGGCACGCGGTGCAATGTTGTAGCGGCTTAGTTCCGCGTTGAAATTGTCCGAGCAATTCGAGTGACCCGGATACCCCATGTCCGCATAGTACTTCGCGGTGCACGCCAGTGCGAATGTATCGTGGCGTCCAACTGTGTCTCTCACAACTTCAACCATCGCGGTTAAATCTTGATCGAAGAACTTTGAGTACAGCCCCGGCTGCGGGTAGGAGCTTCCAAGAAGCGTCCTCGTTGCGGTGGCGTCCAATCCTCGCTCTAGTCCTCGTTCGAGTTTTCGCGTGTCGAAACCGAGAAAATCCGAGCACTGCCGACCTGCCACATCGATTATTTGGATATACTCTCCCTCCTTCACTTCGTAGGAGCGAGCAGTGCTCCGATCAACCGGAAATTCGTCTCGGATTGAACCGAGCGGTGCCGGTAGCGGAAATGGATCGGATTCCGACAAGCGAGGCGAGCGTTGGATAACCATGCGCAAGTCTGAAGGCGGATTCTGTTCGTGCACCAAATTCGGCGCCCCCGGAGCTCGCACCAGGCAAAGTCCGTCACGTTCCGCAGTGAAAGTCTGTTCACTGGCCGCTGCGGTTCCCTGGCCGAAAAGCCGGACAACAGGCACGTTGCTTACATCGACTCCATGGCTTCGCAAGAAATCCATAAGGTTGCCCTTGCTATCGTCATAAGACCAGCTCCGGTCAGCGAGAAGGTTAACGTTGCCTTCGGCCTTACTTGCGATTGCTGCCAGATCCGGGCGACCGTCTCGGTCGAAAATCGAAATCTCGCACGATTGGTCGCCTTCCACGTCGATGACCGCAAAGCGGTCACCTTCGAAAAGCTTCACCACCAGGCTTCCTCCGCCCGGAACTCGGTATTGTTCGACCCCGGCGGAGCGCAGCAACGCTTGCGGTTCAAAGAGTATTGGTGAGGGCGAGAGCTTGCTTGTCATGAGTGATGCTCAGGTTGAGACGGCCTTATCCGACGGCTGCAACGCCGATGTAACCACCAGCGGCAGTGGTACTGTACGATGTTGCGCCCCCTAGCGGCGCGTTGTTGAGAAAATTCTTCAGCACCCTGCCTGCCGAGTTTAAATATAATTCGGCTGCAGTTCGTACGAAGCGGAGGCTCCATCAATGCGCAAGCGCGTAGCGGTCGTCGGTGCAGGTCCATCAGGTCTTGCACAGCTAAGAGCCTTTGAATCTGCCAGGGCCAAGGGTGCTGAGATTCCCGAGATTGTCTGTTTTGAGAAACAAGAGGACTGGGGCGGTCTTTGGAACTACACATGGCGTACCGGGCTCGACGAGTATGGTGAGCCTGTTCACTGCAGCATGTATCGCTACCTATGGTCGAACGGACCCAAAGAATGTTTGGAATTTGCCGACTACTCTTTCGAAGAGCATTTCGGTAAAGCGATTCCGTCGTATCCCCCGCGTGCGGTTCTGTGGGATTACATCAAGGGGCGCGTTGAAAAGTCCGGGGTGCGCGACTGGTGCCGTTTTCGAACGCCTGTTCGTGCAGTCGACTATAACGAGCAAGACGGCAAATTCACCGTAACCGTTAAGGATTTGCGCAGACAACACGTCTACTCAGAAGAGTTTGACCACGTCGTTGTGGCGAATGGACACTTCTCCACGCCGAATGTGCCTGCGTTCGAAGGATTCAGCACCTTCAACGGGCGGATATTGCACTCGCATGATTTCCGCGATGCAGTGGAGTTCAAAGATAAGGACATCCTCATCATTGGTACGAGCTACTCGGCAGAGGACATCGGTTCGCAATGTTGGAAGTACGGCTGCAAGTCGGTTACCGTTAGTTATCGCACTAAGCCGATGGGATTCGACTGGCCGGATAACTGGACCGAAGTACCACTGTTGCAGAAAGTGGAAAACAAGACATGCACGTTCGCCGACGGTACCACGAAAGAGGTTGATGCGATCATTCTGTGCACCGGCTATCTGCATAACTTTCCTTTCTTGCCGGATTCTTTGCGGTTGGAAACGTCTAACCGCTTATGGCCGCTGGGACTCTTCAAGGGAGTTGTTTGGGAATCGAATCCCAAAATGTTCTACCTGGGGATGCAGGACCAGTTCTACACCTTCAACATGTTTGATGCGCAAGCATGGTTCGTGCGGGATGTGATTTTGGATCGCATCAAGTTGCCGTCGAGTGGCGATATGGCGAAGGATTCCATGCAGTGGCGCAAGCGTGAGGAAAAGCTGCAGGGACCAACCGAACAAATCTATTTCCAGGGCGACTACGTCAAGCAGTTAGTTGCGGCAACGGATTATCCGAGTTTCAACGTTGATGCTGTCAACGAAATGTTCATCGAATGGGAGCATCACAAAGCCGAAGACATTATGGGGTATCGCAACAATACCTATACTTCGGTTCTTACCGGTAATTCACAACCCGTGCACCACACACCATGGGTGGAGGCAATGGACGACTCGCTGGAAAGCTATCTCGGTATAGAGTCTGACTCGAAGAAGCCCGCTCTGAGCAGCAAGCGTTAAGTCCGCACAATCACCCTCGCGTCGAAGTGAAGTAAAGGTAATCAAAGGAAGAGAAATGAAGCCGTTCACAGGAATCACCGTGCTGGCATCACTGACGGTGCTGCTTAGTTCATCCCTCCAGCCTTTGCTTGCCGCAGCTCCAGGTCCTCCTGCGCCGAAGACATTGGACGTCACAGTCCCCCCTTCAAACCTGTCCGCTGACTGCGCCCAACTACAACAAGCAAAGAAAGAATTCGTTGCGGGCGACACGGATCGGGCTGTGAAAACTCTGCAGGCGGCGAGAAACGACGCCGGACTGTCTGTATCTCAACAACGGCAGATACTGTCTGCTCTGGCCGCCTTTGCATTTGGAGCAGAGGACTACAATTCTTCCATCGATTTGCTCAATAAACTGAAGAAGTTGGACGACGCTGACACTGCTTCCACCGTGCGGTCCAAAGCCCTGTGCCATCGACGCATCGGGCTGTGCCACTTGAAGTTGAACCAGTTCGATGATGCCGCCGAGGAATTGCAACAGGCACTCACAATTCTTGGAACCTCTGATGCGACTCTAACCATCGATACCCTGTCGCATCTTACTGGTTGCTATTGTGCCGAAGATAAGCTGGTCGAAGCAGAAAAAAAAGCTACGGAGTTGGTTGCCGCTTGTAAGCCTCGTTTAGGGCGATTTTCATCACTAGCCGATTTTCAGGCCAACGTCTGCGATCTCTGGGCGCAGATTTATCTGGCAATGATTTATGCAAGGACAGGGCGCCCTGATAAACAGAACCTTCAGTCTGGCGTGATCATGGATAAGCTCGGGATTCTGATGGGGATCAGGCAGCAGAAAGTCACTGGTGGGGTAGGAGCTACGCCAAGCGACTTGAGAAACTACGTCAAGCAGGAGTTGTCCAGCCTGGCCGGGGGAAGCTTTTCCGAAGAACTTTGGGTTGGCTTCGACAGTAACCTTAAATCGTTACCGCTTGCAGGTTGGCGCGACAAGAGTAAATCGCCGTGGGCGATCGTCCTTTGTATTCATGGTTTGGGACTAGACAATACAAGCTTTGAGTCGCTGGGAAATCTGCTGGCTTCAAAAGGATTGTTAGTCTTGGCGATTGATGTGAGAGGTTTTGGTTCTTGGTCAACGATGAAGGCGCTTGATACCGTAGACTTTGACCGCAGTTTGAAAGATATCGGGACCGTACTTCGTTGGCTTAAGCAGAATTCTCCTGATAGGCCGATCTTTTTGCTCGGAGAATCGATGGGGGGAGGCATAGCTGTAAGGTCCACGTCGATGTATCCGAATTTGCTGAACGGCACTATCTCCTCTGTAGCCGGTGCTCAGCGCTTCAATTCAGGCAGCACTAATCTGCAGGTGGCTAGACGAATGCTGACGCATCCCAAAACACCGTTTGATGTGGGCACCAAAATCGTTAAGCAAGCTTCCGCTGAGAACGAAGCGCTTCAAAACAGTTGGTTTGACAGTCCTAAGTCCAGATTGAATCTGTCGCCTAGGGAACTGTTGTCATTCGATCAGTTTATGAAGGACAACTTGGACGCTGCCGCCACCATCACGGATACTCCAATGTTGGTAATACAGGGATCGGAAGACAAACTCGTTAAACCCGCAAGCACGTATGCTCTGTTTGACGCAATGAAGACCCGCGACAAGACGATGCTTGTTCTTGGCAAATTTGGTCACATCATTTTTGAGCTGAATCAATTCGATCCGGGTCTGATCGACTTCTTAAGTGATTGGATGCGCGTTCGAGCCACTATTAAGCCAAAGCCACCCGCTGATTCAGTTAAGTAGCCTGTTTCAGGCACTGTTGTCGCACGTTTAGTTCGTGGCTTCTACTTTAGTCGGGAAAATGCCTTCTCGGCAGTAACACAAGAGCCAGACGCCAATAGACCCGCTTTAGTTTCCCAAAAAACGGTAGAACAAGAGAAACATTGGTCCACTGACGGGTACATTGGATTTGGGGCGATCTGTGGGCACCGGATGAGTTCGAAGCTGAAAGAAGTTGCGAAGCAAACGCTCGATATCGTTATCGAGGTGGATATGTTTCGCCGTCGGGGAAGTCTATAGATCTGCGCAGACAGATAGAAGGCGCTGTGAGTGGCACAAGGCTGTATAGTCCCGAAGATTTCGCGTTGGTAAAGGAGAAGGTCGTTTCTTCCTTCTCTGCAAACACGGTCCTCGAAGTGACCGACGAAACTACTGGTGGTGCTGCTCGGCGCCTCGCACTGCGAGAGGGTGTCGATCACGTTGTAGCTCTCAATTTTGCGTCAGGTAAGAATCCGGGGGGCGGGTTTATAAGTGGTGCCCGAGCACAGGAAGAGGATCTGGCGCGTTGCTCCGCTCTCTACCCTTGCTTGCTGAAAGAGATGGATTACTACAAGCCTAATCAGCGATCCGGCTCCATGCTCTACACCGATCATGCGATCTATTCTCCGGATGTACCGTTCTTTCGCGACGATCACCTTGTATTGCTAGAACAGCCCTTTGTCGTTTCGATAATCACTTCACCTGCGCCTAACGCAAGGGAGGTACTGCGCCGCGATTCTTCCGCAGGAGCGAAGTTGACCGAAACGTTGCAGCGTAGCGCTTGTGCTGTGCTGAAGATTGCATCGTGGCAGGGGCACAAAGTCTTGGTCCTTGGCGCTTGGGGCTGCGGTGTGTTTCGTAACGACCCGGCCATGGTGGCAGAAGCCTTCTTCTCACATTTGCTTTCTGGCGCATTCAAGAACGTTTTTGAGCGAGTCGTCTTTGCCGTCTACGACAATAGTGCATATCGAAAAAACTACCAGGCATTCATGTCTCTCTTATCGCCTGAGAAAAGGACCCCTTAGCGCAGTGTTCACGTAGTGTTCAGCTCTGGGCAAATATACTCGCGATTGCTGAGAGCCGACGCACCGTTCGTCTTGACCGACATATATCAAACTAGAGGAGTCATTAAATGCAATCACTTACGAACGACATTCTCGGCGCCGCTAGATCGGCAGGCTGTTTCTCTACTTTACTGGAAGCTATCGAATCTGCAGGGTTGACGCAGGCACTGAGTGCACCTGGACCATTCACAGTGCTCGCTCCTGATGACGAAGCTTTCAAAAAAATCCCGAGCGAAACTCTTCAGCGCCTCCTTGCTGACCATGCGCAGCTTGCGCACGTGCTATCGCTGCATGTGCTTACGGGCAAACATATGGCAGCGGATGTCGTCAAAATGACAACGGCGCCGAGTCTACAGGGGATGGAGTTACCCGTGCAGGTTGACAATCGTATCGTGCACATTGGTGGCGCTAAGGTGCTCTCCACCGACATTGACTGTGCCAACGGTGTCGTCCACGTGATTGACACAGTGCTGATGCCACGGTGACCGGAGCAGGATTGTTCAGCTGTCGATTAAAGCGGGCGTCGTAATTTCATTAGAGATCATTGAGTGAAACTCGACTATTCTCGCCTGGCTTCAAGCGGGGTAGACAAACAGTTCTGTATTCTGACCTTGAAGGAGTCGACAGTTGGGTATGACTTCTGAGTGCTTGTACCCGGTAAGTTCAAGAAAGCTAGGATTGAGATTGACACCGCCGGTGAAGTCGCGCTCCTAAACCGAGAAGACGAGGCTGCTTCGAGCTCAGCCTGTCAGAAAATCTCTCGAGTCCGACTATTGCGTCAATGAGATATGGGCGCCTGTGAACGCGGTAGGAGCATCTCTGGTTCACATTGTGTTCACGACAAGCAGCATACTGTGAAAGTGTAAGAGAGTGGCTCGTGAGTCACCCATCCTGGTGACTGCACCCTAGCCATCGGAGTTTCAAATGAACAATTTAGAGATGTTTGTGATCTCTGGTGAACTTAAGCGTAGTCTGGTCGCCCGTTCTTGCCGCACCAGTAATGCGTCAGCACGTGAACCTTGGAAGGTACCTAAACACTTCGCCGATTCTTGTGACCTCTTGCGCTGTGTTCGGACTTACCTGGACAACGAGTTCTTTTTGTTCCGAGAAGCGGCTATGCTGACTCTAAGCGATCTATCCATCTTGGACCGGATCGAGAGCTGTGCGAGTTCCCTTGATGGATTGCTCGACGACATCGTCATGCTACATTCCGACGAGCCAGACGGCTCCTTCGCCATCGGCATAGATGTTATCTCTGAGTGCTTCGACCGATTGCTGCGTATGGTGCGTGACAGTCTTGCACTCGTCACTCAAGAGGATGCACAGCCCTCGGACATAAAACAGTTGCAGGTTCTTATGCTCTACGCTGCCTGATTCGACGATGCCGATTGACAGCTGTGCAACGCAGATAGTTGCAAGTGCTGACGCAAACCGTGTGAGATTTCCGAAGTAAATTACTGTTCACAGGAGAGATAACCATGTTGACCGATGACACAAATGAGACAAAGAACTGGCCTGACCTTGCTATAGGACTGTTCGAGCGATTGACCGGTCGCGGAGCCGAGATAGCTTATGATCTGCGCAACGTAGAGATACAGGTGCCTGACAAAGTTGGTCCTGGTGCTATACACACATCGTGGAAACTGAATGGACTCGTGGTGATCAGAACTTGCGAAAGTGCTAACCACGCAAATGGCGATGGAAAATGAGCTCCGTCGAAATTGAGTGCCAAATACTGGCGGTTAGCCGAGGTCTAACTTTGACGCTAACCGCCAGTGGAAAGAGCGCACTACTTCGCTGTAAACTCACCGAGGACAACGCGCATACTCTGCGATTGCTGCCTCTGTTGCTTAAGTCGAGAAAGGTTTTTCAGTTCGTTCATAGGCAGTGCTCAGCCAGAGAATTATCGTTAACCTTCGAGTTTTTTGACAGACCTGTTGTCAATGTTGGTCATCGCTCAAGACCTGGATTATTATCCAGGTTGCTTGGCCTCTATCCCGTTGAGATAAGAACAGTGCAGTTGTTTGCAGCGCTGCTGGAGTCAGCGAGGAGCTCGCGTTATTGAGAACTCGGTCGCGATACTGAGTCACGCTGCCATCACACTGATCTCCAGACTTGAAATGTTTAACAGGACGCGACCCACTTGGTGCCTGACTTTTCTAGCAAATTTCGAATGAAGTCTGATCCGCTTATCATGGTCGGTGTGATCGCACCAAGCTCCCTCGGCGGGTTGGCCTGCAACTGAATCGCAGCTCCCGTAACAATTACTGCGGTAAGCCAATAGGGATCGTTGCCAGTAACCGTGATGCTTTGTGAATCCGTTCCGATTTTTGTGTTCGCTTGAATCACAAATGTGGTGTTTTTGCGTTGCTCGTTGGAGGGCACTTGCGTTGTAGTTCTGTTGACGATAAAGTCGCCGGCTACTTTCATTATGAATTGACCGAAAGCTGCCGACGCTTGAAGAAGCATAGGTGGTGCCTCTGCGGCCAAAAAAGTGTTAACGTCCATCACTTTGGTGTGGCGAGGGATCATCAATGACTCCCCTCCTGGAAATGACATGATGGAGACTGCGCGTCCGTTAAGCTGCGTTTTTCGCGATAGGGTGGCGGATCTACTTTCAACGAGCTTGCCGTTTTGCAAGAAAAAGGCGGGAGCAGCCATCGCTCGCACTATACTTTTGCGAGTACCCGGGCTGGTATACATTCCTTTCAAGCTATAGATGAATTCCATAGCGCTGCATTCGGGAAAGTTCTTCCACAACTCGGCTCCCATGGCGTCCGTAATTGCATACTCGTAAGCACAAGCCGGGACGAGAACGATGTTGGTAGATTTGGCCTGTTCGTGATATTTATCATAGACTA
The DNA here is from genome assembly GCA_019752635.1 of Candidatus Obscuribacterales bacterium. Classification (GTDB taxonomy): domain Bacteria; phylum Cyanobacteriota; class Vampirovibrionia; order Obscuribacterales; family Obscuribacteraceae; genus JAKFUT01. Next base: position 42,210 of record JAIELX010000059.1, read on the forward strand.
GTTTGATAAAACCCTGTTCGCCAGTAGTATCGAGGTAGTGACAGCCACGTGCGATTGCTTCTTGCACGACCGGTTCGCCGAAATCGGTGAATGGCCCCGCGCAGTTTATGATGATCTTGCAGCCATCCAGGGCTTTGAATGTCGCGCTGTCTTGAACGTCTATGATGCGATACTTTGTGTCGCCCAGGCTTTCCGACATGGTTCGAAGCAACTGCTCATTTCTGCCGGCAATAAAAAAGTTCGTCTTTCGTTTCTTTAGTTCGCTGGCCACGAGTTTGCCCGTGAACCCTGTTGCGCCGATTATTCCGATCATGAGTGCAAGTCGCTTTTCCTGTGGGAATTCTTTAGTGCATCAAATCTACATTACGCTTGCTGGTTCTACAAGTTCATTATGAGAGTTGGGATGGCGCGAAGTCGCGATTTATTCGTTCTCGATTGTATGCCACGATTCGCAGAACGTTCGCCTAATGCCATTTGTGTTCAATCGCGGTTGGCATTCTGCTTGAGTCCTGTAGGGTTAAGTCTCAGGGGCGGCGGGCATACGTATCATGTTCACAAATGTTGGAGAATCATGAAAAACGGACTAAGTAGGCTAAAGGTAAGACTGACATGTTTAGCAGCGATTTGTATTGGTACCTTATTCATCGGATCTTGCGTGTCGGGACAGCGCTCGGTCTATGTTGATCAAAACAACTCGTTGCTTTTTGGTTTTATCGACAAGACTGGTGCATTCCGGATCACTCCCCGATTCCAGGAGACGAAACCGTTCAGCGATGGGCTGGCTGCTGCACGAAAGGGGAACAAATGGGGATACATCGATAAGTCCGGAGAATTCATAATCAAGCCTCGGTTTGATGTTTCGGCAGACGATTTTAAGAGCGGCCTGGCCTATGTTACCTGGACCGAAAAGGGAGACGGTGTTCTCACCGGCAGTCCAGAGCGGAATGCTTTGATCGATAAGACCGGGAAGGTGGTGGTCGAACGTGCGAGGAATACGTTTAGCGGGGGAATGACCTTGTTCTATGGAGACGATCAAAAGTGCGGGTTTGTAGACTCCAGCGGAAAAGTGATGGTGAAGCCCGAATTCGAAGATGCCGACGACTTCTCCGACAATCTGGCGCCGGTAAAAATTGACGGCAAATATGGATACATCAACACCGATGGCAATTTCGTGATTCCGCCCAAATTTACCCATGCTGGGCGATTTAGCTCAGGGCTGGCTGCTGCCGCTGAAGGAGACAAGTGCGGATACATAGATAAACACGGAAAATTCGTCATTCCACCAAAATTTGAACTGCCTTGCCAGGCCTTCGAAGGCGGGCTGGCTTCTGTTGAGGTAAAAGGAAAATGGGGACTGATCAATCCCAAAGGAGAGTATGTTGTTTCTCCGCAGTTCGAAATGTCTCCGTCTTGTTCTTTCGAAGGGATGCGGAGTGTGGTGCGCGAAGGCAAGACGGGATTCATCAACAGCGCCGGACAACTTGTTGTTCCCTGCCGGTATGCTGATGCTGGAATGTTCAGCGATGGAATGGCGCTCGTTAAGACCGACTATAACACCATAGGGTATATCGATAAAACCGGACGTGAAGTGATTAAGCCCTCTAGGCAGGAAGACTCGTCCGACGACCTGTCAAGGGAGTTTCACGAAGGACTAGCTGCCAGTACGAAAGATGGCAAATGGGGATACATCGACAAAACGGGGAAATATGTGGTCGAGCCTATTTTCAGCAGTGCCCAGCCCTTCGCGGAGGGGCTGGCACCGGTAGCGATACCGGCCGAGAAGCCCCGTCCCTGACCCGAGACACCTCACGCCTGCAGCCACAGCTCTCGGAGCGTAAGCAATGCGAGCATTGCGGCGAGAGGTTGATCTATTGAACAATGAGCCACTCTCGACGATTCGCTCGCGTGCTCCTTTTGTTTTGTCCCCCACTTATCCCCAAATTCGCCGCTATCTTGTTCTCAATGGACCGGCAGGGCGTATGGGTCCTTTTGGCTCGCTAAATTAGGGCGAGCACACCGCGGGGATACAACAATGGATGACGCACCGAATAGGCAAACAAAGAACGAAACTCCAGATACGAAACTATCGGAACTGTTTCTCATCGATACGTTGAAGGACAGAGCCGATGCGGTCGCCGTGCTCGAGAAAAATTTCAAAGAGCTAGACAAAGATGAGAATGGCTATTTGTCTAGCTCTGAGCTGAACAAAGAGATTAACAAAAGGGATTTCTCATCAAACCTTTTCCAGGCTGCCTACTTGGGTCATAAGTTTGTGTCCAAGTGGCAAAAAGTGAGTAATGATGAGTGGGGCTTCGAAAGCAAAGGCATTTCGAAAGACGATTTATCTAAATTCGTGAAAGCCAAAGAGACTGACGATTTTGTCAAAGAGTTCGATCGTGCTCTAGCTGGGTGCAAGAATCTTACGAAGGATAAACTCGCAGATCCAAAATACTGCGCGAAGGAACTCACAAATGGCAATACAATACCGCTTGCTCTAGCGCTCGATTTCCAAAAGACTGGAATTGCACAAACAAGATTCTTCAACAAAGTCAGCGCGGCCGTTGACGAGCTCGTCGCCAAAGACAAAATCAAATCAAATATCCGCATGACCGTTGATGATGGAATTCGCTTCCGTTCGTCGTTTGGTTTCACAGACGGCGATATAAGGCTGATCGTCGAACGAACTGATACATTTTGGCCCAACTCTATTTTCGGAGAGAACAATATTTTGCAGAAACGTTATTGTCCGCATACTGACACCAGGTATTCCTCACAGCTAAGCATGCCTGAGTTTAAGAAGAAGTAGCTCGGCGACCAGCGAAGTAGTGTTCGGCAAAATGTCCGCTTCGGAGAGGCGGACATTCTTGCAAGCTGCAGCATTTTCGGGCGACCTGTTGATTTGTTTTTCGTTATTGGTGTTCGCAAAGAAAACATTCGGTCATACAGGGGGCACTTCAAACCGCTTGAATGGGACTTCTAAGCCTTCAAGAGATCTTCGATTCGAATCGGCAAGTCCCTCACTCGCACGCTGGTGGTGTGATAGACCGCCTTTACAATTGCCAGGTTTTCACCGGCTGGCCTGCGCGATATTATCGATTAAGTGGTCGATCTTGTGCCCGAAACGCTTGACCTGGTAGGTTTGAGCACCTGGATCGTGTATATGTAGAGGAATCTGAAATGGGTAAGATTGTGGCTGCTGTCTGTGGCTTGTTTCTAATTACAATTGCGACGCCTGCATTGAGTGAAGAGCAACAGGTTGAGGTCGTGCCTGCAGTCATGCTCTCATCGTCTGATTTGAAAGAACTAAAAGAAGTAAACTTTCTGCTTCATCAAAGGCAATCAGAGGTTGAAAAAATCATGGACAACGAGGGCGTGAAAGTTGTTAAACCGCAATTGCCGAATTACACTCCCCTCATTGATAACAGTGTTCAGGCCTTGTTGAACCAGGTCAACTACATCGCGCTCGCCGAAAAGATTGGCGCTGCGATCCCTCCTCGTCCTGATCTTGAGACTGGAATTGCCCTGAAGAATAATCGTTTCTTGCACTTCTACAACAATGCCATTCTCAGGAGCATCGCCAAGAAATGGGATGTTGAAACTCCCGAGCTTGTTGATTTAACCAAAGGTGATATCGAAGACCAGTGCTTCAGCATCGTCAAACAAAATAGCGAAATTGTTCATCGGATTCTTGTCAAGCGAGGACTTGCGGGCTAGCTGTGTCTGACACCGGTTTCATTCAGGCTATCTGCGAGAATGCTTCGCGATTTCCGGAGCAGCCCGCAGTTTTGCACAAAGGGCAGGCTGTCACTTACGCAGCGTTGATTGCTGGAGCGAAAGAGATAGCTTACGCGATCTCGGCAACGCAAGTTGGTGGGCGCAAGGTTATCGTGATCAATCTACCGAACTCGATTCGATTGGTCGAGTGCCTCCTCGGGTGTCTAATCGCGCGGGTAAGCTTTGCCCTGGCTATGAGCGAGGCAGCAGCACTTGCGGTCGGGAATGCTTTCCCGAATGCGCTTTTGATTAACGAGCGCATTAGTGTTGAGCAGCAAGAACATGGAATATTTCGCTTGCCGGGTGCAAATAGCGAACTAATGCCGGTTACTTCTCCCTACAACGCTGCTGACCGGGTTTCTGAAGTGGAACCTGTAGTGATCTTCAATACCTCCGGCACATCCGGGGCTCAGAAGCGCGTTGCGCACACATACGGAGCATTGAATCTTCTAAGTCTGGAATTGTCTCAAAAGCTTCATTATGACCACAGTGACAGATCTCTTGTTTGCATGTCTATGCTTCTGCCGTTCTGTTTGACTAGCCAAATTCTGCCAGCTCTTTTTTCGGGATCTACTCTAGTGGTTAAAGACTGCTATGACGCCAATGATGTTTTGCATTCAATTACTCATGAAGGAATCACTCGTATTAATCTGCATGGGCGATCGTACATCGAGCTTGCGGCTCTCTGTAATGAACGAATGGAGAATCAATTGCGAAGCTGCATTGCTGGCGGCGAATTGTGCCCGCCATCCATTAATCGAGCCTTTGGTAAACGGTTTGGTTTGAATGTAATTCAATCAATGGGCATGTCTGAGACTCTGGCACATTCTTTGAACACAAATGAAGACCCGAGAAAGATTGGCTCGGCAGGATTGCCGCTCTGTGGGGCGACGATAAGAATTGAAGATGCCGACGGATGCACCATGCCGCACGGCGAGGTGGGAGAAATCGCTATAGAGACGCCACTGTTCATGCAAAGTCTTTCTGGATTAGATTCGGATTCCGCTGGACGTCGGTTCCTTACCGGAGATATGGGCTATGTGGACGATGATGGATATCTCTGGTTCGTTGGGCGCAAGTCGTCGCGAAACAACGTTCGGCTTCTCCTCGAAGTCCGGCGATTGAGTGATGAATTGTTTGGAATCGACGGTGTTGCCGATGCATTTGTGCAGAGCAATCATCAGTCTGAGCTAGTTGCTTTTATCTGTATCAAGCCTGGACATTCGAAAGAGTCCGTATCGAACGAGATCGTGAAATTGGTTGGCAACAGGCGATTGGCGATAAACTATCTCGCGGCTCTGCCGAAACTGCCTACAGGCAAGGTGGACACAGGTCGCTTGAGTCAGATGGCAAATCATTCTTGTTGAGGGCAAGGGCGTAGATGTTTTCATCGCGGGCAAATCCGTAGCTGTGGGAGTCGGTGAAGAATTGGTTGTCGCCGCCGACGAGGGTAGTGTGAACGCCTCGGTAAAAGGGGACAGCATCGGGTGCCGCAAAGTAACCGAATTTTGTATTCGGAAATTGAATCTAAGGCTCGCTCCCCGGCGACTCTTTCTGCAATATCCAAACTCTTCAATGCAGCGTTTTTCCTTATCGGAAAAGTTATGAAAAGAATGGCTAGTTGTGGAAGTAAGTGAAGCGAACTGCCGGACGTAGAATCAGTCTCCGGAGGATTGGACAATCGAACTGACTAAAGCTGTTCTAGCAAACCGAGCCGGATCTGCCGTTCTCTTTGCTCATGGAAATACCTGATCCAAAGTGCGCTTGCGCTGCCATTAAGGCGAATGTAAATACGGCAGCGGTGACCGGCTACTAGGAGGATGTCGCCTGTGCCGTTGCGGGATACGGTGAGTCCAACAGACATGATGGACGGATATGAATCATATTGATGCAAATAGGTTTGCACTGGGACCGATTGCGAGAAATGGACATGCCCCGAGGAATATTAGATAGTGTACTCAATCAGAAATCGTCATTAACCACAGGTGCTTGCACAGATTCGAGTCACGATGCTTTTGCAAGCCCCTGCCTTCAGAAAGGGGCTGAGTTAAGGTTGAATAGCACACAGTTTAAGATTCTGAAAATAGCCGCTATTTGTGCGATTAGTTTGGCAGTGTTGGTGGTAGGCGGATTGGGGCTGGAGATGCTCCATACGGGGATGCTCCGCAATGACTTGCGGAAGGCGGCTGATGCTGCAGCCCTGGCCGGCGCTTGCAGCGTTGAATTCGACGCCGCCAAGGCAACGAATGATGCGCTGTCTGTAGCTGCGCGTAACTCCGCAAATGGCGCGCCGGTTTCGAACAAGTCCAAAGAGACGAATGTGAATGTGCAAGTTATTCGTCCTCCAAATGGCGCACCGGTTGTTGGCGTTACTGCGAAATTGCGCGTAACTCATTTTTTGCAGGGAATATTCGGTCATCCGAACAATGAGATTGCTGTGACGTCGTATGCCGGACCTGTCGGCACTGTGAACAGAGTCGATCAAGGCAGGGTGTTTCCTCTAGCGATGAACATTGATCAGCTGTCTGTTCCAAAGGGATTGAATCAATCTGCGCCGATGACGATTAATCTTCGGCTTGGTGGCAAAGCTACCTCGTTCGTAACCTTCAAGGAAGACAATAAGGGCGGAGACTCGCTCAAGAAACTTATTGCCGTAGCAACGAAGGGCGGGGCGGGTGCGGAAAAGACGATTCCATCGGTTAGTTTAGGTGACACACTCTATATCAGCCGCAATTCGACGTTGGGTCAAGCGCAACTTGCGACTCCCGACATGATGAAATCACTAACAGGTAAAACTATATTGTTGCCTGTAGTTTCCGTTGGACGACGCAAAACGAAGGTTCAAGTTATCGGTTTCATTAACGGTAGAGTTGAGAACGTACATCGTAGTCGTCGCCTCGTTGATTCCATCAGTCTCAAAATAGTAAAGGCCACTGGTGGTGCTACTTCTGGAAAACTTAAGGCTACCGGCACTATTCAGAATGACCGTGCGCTGAGGGAATTTTCCGCAGCTGCTGTTAAACTGGTGAGTTTACCAGCCGAGCAAAGTAATGATGTTGCAGTGGCGAACAGGGCTTCGACGAATGCCGCCCGATCTAAATCATTGCTGAGTAGGAAAATAGCAAGCGCGAGGACGGAACACCATGCTGAGACCTCCAGTCTAGAGCTGAAGTCTGTTAGCGGTGATGCTCCCGATAGCGTTCTACGGATCGGGACGCCAGGTGGGCGTCCGTTGGGAAAGGCTGTGAAAATTGCGAGCGCGACAGTGGCGGGAAAGGCGAAGGCGCCTACTGCTGTTACCGATTCAGTTGCCGGATCTGAAAAGAGTCTAGCTCCGTCTGTGAGTTCGAAGATTTCTGCGAAGGCAATGGCTGTGCAAGGCACCACCGCTGCGAAAACTTCAGTGATTGAAACCACAGTAAAGAAAGTCGAGATGTTAGCAACGAAGTCCGTATTGACGCAGCCCCCTGCACTCAAGTCGACAAAGAAAGTCCAGAAGGATATTGTGCATTCGCCGGAGGATACTATCGCTGCCGCAGTTGGAGCGCCCCGTATTGCATCGAACCAGGCTCTAACCAAGACCAACGAAAATGCTAACAAGCTCCAGGAAGCGCCGTCCAATGCGAAGGCTAAGCCAATTACGACGGGCGAGAAAAATGCGACTCCTTCTAAGCCTACAACAGTAATACCGACGCCAACAAAAGTCGAAAAGACTGTGGCGAAGCCGTCAGTGGTGGCAGCAATGGCTCCTGGCGGAATGCAACAAACAGCGGACAAGGTAATGCAAGCTAAGGCACCCAGTGAGAAATCCGGCAAACTTCTCGGCTCCTCACCCGATGCTAAGACTGAAGTAAAGACCCTGTCTACTCAAGGGACCGCTGCGGCGAAATCTTCGACAGATGTAGAGCAACCAAAGAAGATCGAGAACGTGACCGCGAAATTGAAGATTCCTGAAAAGAATGTAGCGCAAGTTGCGTCTTCGCCCGTGTTACCTGGAACAGCTGGCGACCCACCGGCAATCCAGGCGAAGGGCGCCGAAAAGGGGGCGAGCAATACTAAGGAAAATCGCCAAGCATCGCACTCTAAATGGTCGATGACAGACACCGAGCTCTCGGGCTCGCCTGCCAAAGCCAATGCGGATATCGATGCACCTGCGTCTGCTGCAGAGACTGTATCTGCTCCGTCCACCGTCGATCAAACTATGGGCGATGCCGTACAATCTCTCGAGCTACGCGATACTTCACCGTCCAGGCCCATTTCGTTTAAGGTCGGAATGAATGAGTGCCTGCTGCTTATCGGTGGACTGCTGGTATCGCTTGCTCTAGTTTGGACTTATCGCATATCCAAACAACGGGGCGCCGATGGTGATCGCCTGAGAAAAACATTCAAGCCAGCGAAAGCTCAAGAGGATAGTGAAAGTGGCGGGAAAGGTACACTCATAGTTGCACCGGCGACGCTGCGTGCTTCGCGTGGCAAGGCCATGCAGCATTGGGGGCTCAAGAAAGATCCTAATGTCGAGACTGAGGAAAGGAACGGGGACTGATTTTCCAGGTGGACCATCGCGTCAGAAATGTCGGTGTGACAACCGTTTCCTTTGAGGTGTGAATGCAAATCTCGGTAAATGTTTCCGGCAATCTTTCTGTGACGGACTGTTGTACTTTAAGAGTAGGCTAACCGGTGCAAAACTCCCCCAAAAAGAAAACCGCCTTGCGGCGGAATCTAAGTCTATGGGCGAGAAAGGACTTGAACCTTCACGAATTACTCCACTAGATCCTAAGTTTTATGGGGCGGACATTTTCAAGCCGCGTGAAATTGTAGGCAGTGGAGAGAATGAGCAAAAATCAGACTTTTGGGGCTTGCCTCTTTGCGTCTAGTTGGATAGAGTTGTATTTATGTGGTTGGCACACGGTTGGCACGGCCGCCCGCTAGATTTTTACTCTGCACACTAGACTAAGTTTTATAGGGGCAAGCTCCGATGGCAAAAGATACCTCCGCAACCGACAAAGTAGCAGTTGATGAAAAGCCAATCATCCTCAACAAGACGTTTGTTGATCGGTGCGATCTGCAACCAGGGAAGAAGTACCGCGACAGCAAGTTAAGTGGTTTCACTTTGCGCATAACCAACGCCGGCACTAAAACCTATTGTCTCGATACCAGAATAAAGGGCACCAGAGATCGCGTGACTGTCGCCATCGGCGAGCATGGGAAAGACGGCATGACCGCTGATAAGGCACGAAAGATCGCTGATGGGCTGATTGCCAATTACATCAAGCAGGGTCTTAACCCGCACGATGAGCGTCAGAAGAAAGCCGAATTAGCCGCTCACGAGAAAGCGGTAGTGAAGGCGCGTGAGCAACTACGGACTACGACACTCGCCGTTGTGCTTGACGCCTACATTCAGGCAAAGAAGCTCAAGCCAAGTACGGTCTACAACTATCGTTGCGTGGTCAACTCGAAATTGCCGGACTGGCTGGACCTGCCGCTTGCCGATATCACAAAGGAAATGATCGAGAACCGGCACCGGCAGATCTCCGACAAGCATCCAGGTGAAGCGGACAACGTTATGCGAGTGGTGCGGGCGCTGTTTACTTTCGCCGCGTACAAGTACGAGAACGAGAACGGTGAGCCGCTTGTAGCGGTCAATCCTGTGCGGAGGCTATCGCAAAACAATCAATGGAACAAGTTGCCGAGGCGTCAGGGCGTCATCAAGGCTCATGAACTTGAACCTTGGTGGAAGGCGGTTCAGGCGCTGGATAACTCAACGGTGCGTGATTACCTGATCTTGTTGCTGCTGACCGGACTTCGCAAAGCCGAAGCGGAGTCTTTAACCTGGGGTACTCGCGGTGTTGACCTAAATGCTCGTACCTTGTTTGTGCAGGAAACAAAGAATCATGAGCCGCTACTGTTGCCTCTATCCGATTACCTTCATGCCATGCTGCTTGAACGGTGGCAGAATCGCAGCAGCAATGAATGGGTATTTCCCGGCGACAATAAATTCGGACATGTATCTGATCCGCGGTATCAGATCGCGATAGTGACCGAAGTCAGCGGAGTTGCCTTTACCCCTCATGATTTGCGGCGCACGTTCATAACCGTTGCTGACGGGCTCGGTATTGGCGGGTACACAATCAAGAAACTGGTCAACCATAAGAATGCTGCTGATGTGACGGCGGGCTATTTTGTGGCGGAAGTAGAGCGGCTGCGCGAGCCGATGGAGCTAATCACAATCAGGCTACTCGAACATGCTGGCGTCAAGCAGGCGACTAAGCGATCTGTAAAGTCTCGCAAAGTGGTGCCTCTTAACAGAGCCAAGAGCCGGTAATCACCATATATTGAACCGGTCAGGTTTTCATGGGGGAATAGACAAGGCGAGCGAGAGCGTTCCCCTGTCTATTCTCCCGTTCACCTTGAGCGTGAAAATCTTGTGTGCTAAAGCCATAAGAGCGGTCAGTACAATTCGTTGCGTGTTTATCCAATGTGCTACAATGAATTCATCATCCCCTTAAGTTTGCTTAAGGGCCCCCCAGGCGCTAGTCTGGGGCTTTTTTTTGGGGAGCTTCCATGCCACTCAGAGCCTCATTTTTCATTGATGGCTTCAATGTTTACCATTCGATTAAGGCAGCCCTTGCTGACGGCGCCATCACTCATGGACGATGGCTGGACTATCGAGCACTTTGCACAAGCTATTTAGGGCTGATAGGTCCGGGAACGACCGTCAGTTCAATTCAATATTTTTCGGCGCTTGCCTGGCACCGTCCCGGGGACGCTGCAAAACGGCATAAGCTCCTGATGGAAGTAATGAAAGATCAAGGTATTGAGGTGATTTTAGGCAACTTCAAAAGAAAGGATATTCGCTGCCAAGCGACTTGCCACCAGAAGTTTGTGAGTTATGAGGAAAAGGAAACCGACCTTAACATTGGGCTGCGGCTAATGGCTTCGTTTCACAAAGATGAGTGTGATGTTGCCGTCATCATATCGGGAGATACTGATTTGCTTGCGGTAGTTCGCGAGGCTCTAACGACTTATCCGACGAAAGAAATAGTTTTGGCGTTTCCATACAAACGACACAATAATCACTACCGGAGCATAGCACCGCTGCGGACTATCAAAATACCAGCGCAGCGATATGAGGATTTTCAGCTAGCTGATCCGGTGCGACTAATAAGCGGACGAGATATTGCGAAGCCGGTAGGCTGGTAATTTATTGTCTGTGGGCGGTGTCTGGAAATATGCGCACCGCAGCTAGTGGCTTCGTCTATGATTATGGTGGCTTGGCTAGTCGGAGGTTACGCACATGACCGCCACACATCCTGATTGGATTGACTCTTGGCTGACTCGTACCGAAGCTGCGCGTTACCTTCGTGTCTCTCCCCGAACACTTTGGGCTTGGCACCATGGAAAAGTGAGGCCATGCCGTGTCTCCCCTGTGCCGAATATTCCCGTGTATCAGAACGCGAACGGGCGCCCGCTCTATCGAAGGGCTGATCTTGATGTATGGCTGACCGCTCATCCAGATGGACCGTGGCGACCAGGAAAGGGGTTTAATCCTTCGGACGGATGACGTTGGCCCCCGCTTGAGAAAGGGCTTGCTGTCTGCTTGTCCGTTTGTTACGATGCCTCGTAGTAAGACCGCTTCGCAACAGGACCACCATGAGCAACCATGCAATTGAACCAGAGCAGCGACCAGTTAAGTCGCACCTCAGTGATGAGCAGGCGAAAGCAACAGCTAAAGAGTTGTATATGGGCATGCGCGTTGCTCGTATGGCTCGAATTGCGAAAGCTGTGGGGCGCTCGCTTGAAATAGTCGAGCAGTGGAAGACCGATGATGAGTGGATGATCGAGCGCCACCTAAAGCGCAAAGAGCAGAAAGACATCATCATGAAAGCGTATGGTGATGTCTTCGACTACGCCAAAGCAAATGCTGAAACGTTGGAGCTCTGCCAGCATATAATGCGGTTTGCAAAAGCTGCGTTTGAAAACAAAGCTGGAATGCCGCCCGCCGATTTGAAGATGTACGCGGATACTTTGCGCATTCTCGCAGAAGTTCAGGCGCGAGTAATGAAACGCCTTGGTCTAAAGTGACCGCATAAACGCCCCTGCAGATTAGTCGGACAGTGGTCTGATTTGCGTGGCAGTTCTACGGGAACAACTATCTTTGGTCCCGGTCAGGCAATTTCGAGTTAACCCCCCCCGCGTCTGCGGTTTATCCGAGTTAACCATGGCATACAGAGACATCGAAGATCCCGATTTTTTCGAGACTGGCAAAGCAATTCTAGTTATGTGCCTTACGATCGGCATGTTTGGTGGGTTCACCGAGCTATTCCTAGCCCTGCCAAAGGTCTACAAGCTCCCCTTCGCATTTGCGGTGGGCGCAGTATTCCTTGCACCAACACTTGCTTGGCTGTGGCGAAAGCTCATAGATGTCCTTCCTCAATGGATCAAGACTTCAGAAGGGAACGCGCTGACACCTACTTGGGGAAGATGGGCTAGCCTCGGATTCGCAGTATTCTGGCTGTGGGCAGCCTGGCATACAATCTACCCGTCCGGCATTCCCGAATGATACACTTGTGAAGTGTACGTACCGAGGTAGCACAATGCGCGTATTGCTCTTGCTCCTGCTGTGCTGCCCGTCTGCGCAGGCTCTCGACGTGTACCCCTATGCGCCTACGCGAGATAAGCCCGTGGCTGTCCCACCGAAGTATATTGTTGTGGTGAACGACCAGACCGGCGAGGAGCGATATTACTTGCCGAGCAAGAATCCACTTCGGTTACCGAGGCGAGTGCGATAAGTCCATTTGGACTCAGACTTGAAGACATACGCGGATACTTTGCGCATCGTCAATGATGTTCAATCGCGAGTCTTTAAGTTTGTACATTGATGCATGTCAGCCATAACGGATCGAGTCGAAGAAAGATCGTTGTCGACTCAATGACTGCCAGGAAATGCCAGTCGGGGACGAAGGCGGCGGGCATTTCATGAGCGGAGGTTTGATAATGAAGTGAATGGGATGTTTTCCGCGTCACTATTCTCTGCACAATAGGCATATTTATTAATCGGTGCCACAACATCAGCTTCATGCCGACGGTTTTTAGCAGTGCTAAACTGTCCGGAAGCCCCGTTTGGAAAGTATCTCATGAAGTTCGCTAACGTTTGCATAATGCTATTTGCGGCAATCGCTGTAAGCAGTCCATCATTGGCCGCTGAAAGCTGGGACTCAGTGATTCAATCGGCCAACCAGGCTGAATCCGGTGGAAACTTTCAAGCTGCCGACAAGAGCTATCAACGTGCAATTCAACTGTCCTCGGCGTTTCCTCAACCGGACATCCGATATGCCATATCTTGCGGCAACCTTGGCATGCTTTACTCTACAAAGGGCAAATTGGCTGAAGCGGAAGGACTGTACAAGAAGTCATTGGCTACGTTAAAGCTCATCGCAGCTCCGGAGGCTAAGGAAGCAAAGACGCTTTTTCAAGCTCGTGCATTGTCAGGACTCGGAGCAGTGTACGCTCAATTGAACAGGTTACCGGAAGCTGAGGCATCGTTAAAGCAATCGATTGCAATAAGTTCTTCGATTCCAGAGAAAGGTAACCAGGATTTGGCATCGGCGTTGGACAATCTTGCCTGGGTTTATCAACGGCAAAATAAATCGGCAGATGCTATCGACACTCTAAAAAAAGCGCTCGACTTCAGCGAAAAATCGTCCGCATCAGCTAGTGACAAACTGATTATTACTGGCAAGATAACGGGTAATCTTGCCGTTCTGTTGTCAGAGCAAGGCAACGTTTCGGAGGCAGAGAAATACGCCCAAAAGTGCATCCACAGCTATACATCCGCCGGCGCTACTGCCCATCCTAATATGGCGGAAGCATTCAAAGCGCTCGCAACTATCGCCTTTAAGAAGGGGAATATCGCCGAAGCCGAAGAGTTGTCGCTAAAAGCTTTGAAGATTGAGGAAGCTCAACTTGGTGAAGATCATGAACGTGTTGCATCAAGCTACAACAATCTTGCGATGCTCTTGGCTCAAAACGGCAAGTATTTAGAAGCAATCAGTTATCTTGGGAGAGCAATTACCATTTTGGAGAAAAGACCTGAGCAAAATGCGACGGCAATTGCAAGTTGTCGTTCGAATTTAACGGCTATCATGCAAAGAGAGAAGGAGAGCCGTAATCAGGGCGCGGCAGCCGGTGATGAGTTCAAGTCTATTGAAAGTTTGTTGATCAAGAGCGTTCATGCCAGTTTAGCTGGACAGTTGGATAATGCCGAGGCGCTTTGTCGCCAAGCGATAGCGCGCGCTGACAAAGAACCTAATCTTCTGGAGCTTGCAACTGCCGGACGCCAGGAATTGATGCTGTTACTCTCCAAACAAAAGAAGTATGACGCCGTCGTCTCGGTTGGTCACGAATTGCTGAAGTTGATGGAAAAAGAACCAGTACCACAAGCCACAGATGCAGTCGACGTCAAAAACGCATTCGAACGTCTCACTTACACGAGAATGGCCCAGGCATACATGGCTCAAAAGAAGAATGCGGAAGCAGAGTTGAGCTTCAAGAAAGCATTGGACATTCCTACCGGCATAATCATGCAGCAGGAGTTGGCTGAACTGTATAGAAGTTATGCCGAGTTTCTTAGTTCACATGGAAGGAAGTCCGAAGGAGATTCGTTTCTAAAGAAAGCCGAGTCTATAAAATAGGGCGGGCTGAGACAGTCGCATGTGTGATTCGCCGCCACCGTTTTTTGTTCATTGCGCCGAGGATTAGTCGGACAGTCGCTACTGCCCGCTGTGTGGGCGCGGCGGTCAATGTGCCACGCAAGGGCGCCACCTTATGTAGGGGCGGACCGCTGCCAGAGTTGAGTGACGGCGGGATCTCCAATTTGCGCTGGTTCCATATGGGACAGTCGCGTGTTTGCATGGGTTGCTCAAAATTTTTTCAGCCGTTTTGCCGACTACAAATTTTTCAGCCTTGCCATGTACGCATGACTCATTTGCGCCCGCTGCTCATCAGTCCATGTGCCCGGACGAAAGCCGTCAAGTACTTTCGCCAGTCCATCGCGGGAATTCGCCAGGCAAACTAGTTCGATCCAATCATCCATCGTCGTTGCTTTGCTGTCCGTCTCCATAAGTTGCTGATTGAGTCGTTCGGAGTTGCGTTTCTTTATGCGGTCGTATGCTTTCTGCGCAATTTCGAGAATGTTGACAGATTCCATGACGTTCCTTGTGATGCCTGCGAATTTTGAGAATTAGCGAAAGAACGTGCTGGCTCTTGCTTCCTTGGTTCGCACCAGTTGCGAATTAAGCGAAAGAACTTGATTCACGCCTGAAGGTGGTAGTTAATTCGCAGCTAATTCGCAGTTTGTTCGCACCCGACATCGAGAAGCTGTAAGCTCTTTAGCAGATTCGCCTCTTTCGCAGCCTAAACTTTCTTCGGAAGCATCCAGCTAACTTTCTTGCGCCCGCCATTTGCCGATGGTGGTGTTTCCAGTCGAGTAATGGCACCGCGTCCTTCGAGTGCAGCTAGAGCGGCGTTTATCTTTTGTCCCCCAAGGTGATTGTTGAAGATCTGGTGCATTTCGCTTTGTGAAATCATTGTTCGTTTGTTCAACGCTTCCAAAATCTGTTGCTGCGCTTCGCCTTCCACATCACTTGTAGATCGGAAGATGTAGCGAGCAGAGTCAAGGCAGTATTGCCAAGCCGACGTAGCACTACGTAAATGCTCCGTGGAGATTGTTCGCTTTTGGTCGAGAATTGCATAGACGGCGGCAAGGCGCAATACGTGTGCCTCCGCTCTAGCCGTGATTACTCCGACAATGCCGCCACGTTCGGAGGTAAGTTCCGGATAGATATCACACCAGAGTTCTTCCGCGTCGTTGTGCATTGTGAGTTCGATACCATCCATAGCTATTGATACCGCCCGGTATAGCAAGTCTGATGCCGCTGCAACCACATCATCGGAAAGGGGCTTAGGCAAAGCCACCAATTGAGGCCGCCGCGCACACACAAACAGGAAACGGTTGGCGAACCCATTCCAAACATCGGCATCGCTAAGGTGTTTTGTCAGATCTTTGGGGGTGATATGCCCGATTATTCCAACATGTGCCCCTGATGTTTTTATGCGGTTTTGTTTTGTGAGTGGCTCGCAGTCTCCGCTGTCCCAGAGAGAGCGGAGGGTAGTCGATAAGGTGTTTCCCTCTTGCTTTATCGTCTTCAATGCTGATGCAAACTCTTCTTCAATAACCAGCAGCCGCTTATCCGTAACGCCGGGGTCGCTGTCTTTTACTTCCCCTTTCTTATCCACCGTTTCGCTTGCGTCGCGGAGGTTGTATATCAGTCCTTCGCCCGAGGAAAGCGGACCTGTAGTTGTTCGGAGCGGTGGAACAAGTCTCTTGTTAGTGGATCTTATCAATCGTTCCACCGATGCAAAGGAAGTTCCCTTCCTCGCCCTGGCGCTGTTTCCGTAAATGAGTGTGAACAGTCTTGGGTAGTGCACCTTATCGCCGATGTAGAATCGGGCACTGTTTCCGGACATTGCCGCCGATGCCGTGAGCAACTGGAAAAGAACGGCGGACGGATCTGCCTCGGAGTTCTCGCATGATGCGGTAACAAAGTTTCCAATCCATCCCGGCATCGCCTGGGGTGACAGGCAAGGAAACTTGGCCGGTTCTGGAATACCTGAAGTTGTGCTGTCATCATTGGGGGCGAAATCTTGTATTTGCCCCTGCAATGTATAGTCAGTTAAAATGGTTCTGTCCATGATGCCCTTGCCCCTATCTTGTGTGTTTGTTGAATACGTCAAGCCAATCCTCGCCTGCCCCGGCGGGGATTCGCGTTTCTACTGTGTAGCCTTCGCGTTGGAGTCGTTCGGCTAGATTCAGTGCGGACCCTTGTCCTTTGCCATTTGCATCGTTGTCGCCAAAGACGATGACCCTGCGCACTGTGGATGGTATCTTTACTGTCTCCATGCCAGTTGCTGACAGTGCGGACCAGACCGGCATGCGTGCCATTAGATGGCAAGCCAAGGCGGTTTCGATGCCTTCTGCTATGCCCAGTGCGTCTATCGGATCAAAGAGGCGGATGGCGCCACCGCTGGTAGCCCCTTCGTAAATGGGCGTCATCCACTTCTTTGAGTTGCGTCCTGAACCTTTCGGGAATGCCTGCCGGGCGTCTTCGGTCAGGTAAGTTCTATGGAGATTTACAATCTCGCCATTAAGGGCGCGAACGAGAGCCACCATGGCGGGATAGTTTCCAATAAAGTTCGACTTGTGCCAGTACTCTAGCGACGGGTGGTGCAGGATATCCCGTGGCATTGTTCCGAGTGGCGTGTAAAGCCTATGCAGCCCCCGAGTCACCGTAATGTATGTGTAGGTTACTGTATCGCTGGTTGCTGGAACGCAACTGGCTAGCACCTCCTTTATCTGCGCGACAGCTCTTTGGTTCCTTTGCGCGACGACAGCCTTATGCTCTGGTCGCGGGCTGACAGTTTTGACATAGTGGAACCGGTAGCTTGCACCCTGCCCGAGCCATCCAGCTAGAGTCTCCATGGTTTGGCGATAACCATAGCCTGTTAGCCGCTGTACCAGCTTGATACCGTCTCCGGCTCCGCACTGGTTGCAAAAGAACGTTCCAGCTCCGTCTTTGTCATCGAAGCGGAAACGATCTTTGCCGCCGCATGCAGGGCACGGAGCATGTCTACCAGTGAGCAATGCTGGTGACACGTCGAGCCACTCTAGAATTGCTTTCCACCTGCCCCGCGCTGCTTGCTTAACGTGCGCATAACGGTCGCGCATCGGTTAATACTCGCTGGTCGATGAGTAGCTTTGCGCTGACAACCAGCTAACGACATCGTTCCAAAGATAGTAGACGCGGCGCCCGCGACGATGAAAATTTGGACCACCGCCCGCGGTGCGCTTGTGCTGCCAGAAAGAGCGGCTGTAGGGCGTGCGTTGGCTTAAGTAGCGATCATCTACGTAAAGCGGTTGTTCCGCAATTGGTGCGTTGTGTTGCATGTATCAAGAACTCCAGGTGGGTTTGTGCAACTACCGTAACCCGAGTTCGTTTTTTTATCATTCACGAAACTGTTCTGAACAAATGAAGTTTCTTGGAGATGCTTGTAGAGATGGCTTCTCCGGCGTCTTTGAGCCTGTTCATGGTCGCTTGTTAGAGGCGGTGTGGGGGAGGGATTCGACGGTTGAAGATACCCAGTAGTTTCCTGTTCATTCTGCACTTTGGGGGGGGCGGAAAGATGGTCCGCTCAACTTCGTCAACCATGTGGTTCATGCTGTTAAATAGGCACCCGATAAACTCTCGCTTGTCTTCATTGGATTCTGGAGGATCGAAAAGAGACAGCTGCCAGCTGCGAAACTTGCTAAACATTTTTATGGTCTTTGGAATAATGCCCGGATAGTCGTCTTCCGCTCCTCCGCTGCCTCGGTTCATATCGCGAAGCAGCTCCGTTATGATCAGCGCGAACGTACCGTCTCGCGTGCTCGAAGGCTTGACGTGGCAGATGTACAACATCAACGCTATCGGAAGTCCCCAGAAAATTGCCGAAAATGCCTCAGGCTTTCGTCCATCCTTCTTCTTTATCCTTCCATCTTTCTGCTTCATTTTTGCCTTGTCTCTTGCGACATCGAGGTTCCGTAGCTCTGGAATGAGGTCTGGAAGTGATTCTTCGGTAAAAATCTTCCCGTCAGTGGCTTTCCCTTGCACTTCCGTTATTGCGCATCTGAGCCGGGAAAGTTGTTCTTGCAGCAATCGGAGATTAGTGTCCTCACAAGCTGCAATCGCAGCTTTGGACGTGACAGTCAGCGCATTAAGGTTGTTCTCGAGCGCAATTGTGTTCGCCCTTATAGCTGCGAGCTCTTTTTGCAAGTCGCTCACCGATGGAGCTAATGCAATTGTCCGAAGTTTTTGATATCGACACGAGATGTGTTCGATAAACGGCCAAGCCTGTGCCAGCTTCTTCCAGTGCTTTGGCTTGATAGTGACCTCAAGAGTTTCCATGCACGTAGTACTGATTGTGTAGCCCGAGCCGTCTTCGCATGCTTTGCACATCGGAGCCTCCATCAGCAACCGTGAGGGCATGTAATTGTACTGCTTGGTGAATGGTTGCACCAAGCTGCAATTGGTATGTCCAGCTTATATGCGTTGCCTGAAAATTGTTCGCGAGCTGGAGAGGACCTAGTGAAGGAATGGAAATTGTTACCGCGGGGGTATGCCCCCCCCCTCCGGCCACAGTGGCACCAGTTATAGAGGCGTGGTTGCTCTGCGCTATTTGTCGCTGACTCGCTTCCAAAAACGGCGGCTCATTCTTGCGTGGTTGGCATAGTGTTGGCACGGACCGCGCAAACCACCCCAAAAAGAAAACCGCCTTGCGGCGGAATCTAAGTCTATGGGCGAGAAAGGACTTGAACCTTCACGAATTACTCCACTAGATCCTAAGTCTAGCGCGTCTGCCAATTCCGCCACTCGCCCTCGAAATGGTAGGGTCCAGAATAACACATCGGGATTTTGGCTGCCAGCCCGGGCCGCTAGTCAAAGCGCCCGATGCGGCGAAAGGTACGAACGACGGGGCTTTCGCCATTTCAATATTCCGAAGGAACAGAAACAATGAATTCGCGGGGTTGGCAAGAGGGGGGCTTGAACTGGAAAGCTTCCGGAACGTGTGAAGATGCTTAGCGGATGGACCATCAGCCGGAACCAGAGATGGTGTAGCATATTAGTTGTCTCGGTGCGCAGCGGGTGCTTCGCCGTAGGTATCAATGATTTCGCCGAAAACTCTGTTAAGAGTGTCTATGACGCGGTTGGGGCCGAAGTGGATTCAACTGGTAATGACTGCCGCACAACTACGCGCGTGCAATGCTGTGCTTCGCCTTGCTCTAGTTTTCATTCTCGCCGTGTCGTTGGTCTCCCTGACGACGAGCTGTTCGGGGGTTCGCAAGACGGTAACGCACCGGATAAAAGCTGATTATGATGTAAAAGTCGACGATCCGGGGCTGTTAGAACTCACGACTGTGACCGCGAGCATTGATCTCGCGGCGACAGGAGAGTTCACCGCCGGTACCTACACAATAAACAACGTGACCACTAGTTTCCCGGAAGGCACCAAGTTCAAGCTTCAACTTACGTTACCGATCAGTAATCCGAAACTTGTCTCGACAAAAGATGCTCGCGGCACGCTTACGACCTCCAAGCAATGGACTGTTAATGGAATCTCTGCACCGTTGACGGTGCGCCTGGATAAGGGAATGGTATCCGGCGAAGTCGATATTATACGCACGCTCGGTGCATTCTTTGTCGATCTTATACAACCAGGTTCCGATCAGGGCGACGTTCGCAACTTGATCCGTTCCATTCGAATCGAAGAAGCGAAATTGCATTTGCGCGAAGGTTCGACGATGACGGTGGGCGAGAAGTCGATGCACTTTGGACCGAATTCGACTTTATCACTCAGCAGCATTGCGGTCGATAAGGACTTGAATTACCAGGGACTCTGCGTTGCTGATCTTGCTTTCTTGCCTGGAAGTAAGTGGGTCGGTGAAAAAGTCGATTGCTTCTTTAGCGGTGGACGCGCTCAGCTTCGGCTGCTGGTCAGCAAGAGTGGCGACAGTCTGTTTATGTCCATGGACAGAGATCGCGGACCTAAGCAGCTGATCACTTTGGAAGATTCGCGATTTCACTTCGGCAAGAACAAGCGATCGTCCGCGCTGAGCGATACCTGTGCAATCGATGTACAGGAACTGAGCTGGCACCACAAGCTGGGCGAAACAAATGCCGAGTTACATATGCTTGGTAAGATGGATTTTGTAAAGACTCACTTGCTCATTAAAACTGACATTCATCAAACTGCTGCATTTTTTCCTGCTGCTGTTCCGGCAACTATGCAGTTGGATTTTGATAAGTCCGGGCGTTCGACGCACTTTGCGACAGAAGGTATAGCGCGGGCTGAAGCCGGACGCATCGACATCAACAAGAAGGAAACGAAACTGTCTCTGTGGTTGTCAGACGCGCTGGTTGGACCTGTTGATTTCGATAAGCTTGGTGGATTGCAATTCAAACTGGTCAACGGCAAGGCTAAGTTGAAGCAGTTGGATTGGCAAGGTTCGAAGTCAAAATTCACGCTTGCCACAGCCGGCGATTCTACGATTGCAGTTCCCGACATGATGTTGGAACAGTCGCAGGTAACGAAAGCTACGAAGCTTCAATTGCCGCTGAAAATCAGCTTGGGTGCGGCCACGCTCAAAGGTCCCAAGCATGATGTGAAACTGTCCGACCTTAACGGTAACATCCAAATCACAGTTGACAAGGAAGTTCAGCTTGAGAGCGACCTTGGATTTACCATACCGGGGTCTTCACTGCTGGGTGGCGAGCCAGTAGACGTCAAAGCCAAGGGACTGAATCTTTCCGTGTTCAAGGGCAAGACGCTGTTGAAGTTGGATCGTTGTGTTGTGAGCGTCCCGCAGGAAGCGTTCCAGGAAGCAATACGGAAGAAGGTTCCGACCTCGTTCACGGTTAAAGTCAACAAAGCTTTTTCAAAGGAAACACAGTGGCGCTATAAAAACGCAAACGCCAGTGAAGTAAAGGTTAACAACCTCGACGTGCAACACATGGAAGCCAAAGTTGCCAACCAAATTACTTTCAATGCCGCGGCTGATGTTGTGGTTGATGGAACAGTTGAGAAAGAAAACCTGTTCAAAAAGAAGGAAGAGGAACAGGCTTGGAGCACCCGCCCATGGACTATGTCGGGTAGAGTCGAAAGTGATGGACAGGTAAACTACAAGTTTATTCCGAATGAGAACTGTTCAGACAGCCAGATCGAGTACAAGCTTGCCATGAATATTCCGGTTCCGCACGACGTAACGTTGGATTGGAGTCACGTTTCCGACGGGCTGATGAAGGTTATCGAAAAAGCGATTATAGTTCGAAAAGTTAGAGAGATGCAGATACCAATCAATCTGACCGGAAGGCTAAACTTGTTCTCTGAAAATGACAAGCTGTGGCGGCACTTTCTAATCACGCAGCTGGCCGTCAAGTCGAACGCGGACGATTGCCGCATCGAGTTTAGCGCCAACGCGAATCTATAAGTGCATATGTGCGGCGGAACCACAGGTGGTGCCGCCGACATATGTGCGCTCCCACGCAAAACTAGACTGCATTCACCATGCGTGTGTCTCGTAGTAAGGTGTTATGCGTCCCAGGACAGGTCCGGGGGGTCTCCCAGTTTCGTCTTGCGTGTGACTTGTCCAAGACCAAGCTTTTGATAATAGATTTCAATCTTTGGGTTGAGTTCAGCTTGATTCAATTGATACTCTTGCGTAAATTTGTTTTTGTGCCAACGACTTTGACCTGCTGTAGCAGCTGTTCTCGCGTTGCTCAGTCCATGGCCATCCTTCTGTATGTTGGACAGGAAATCCTCCTTTAGTTGATCGTCTGTGGCATCCATATGAGCTAAGTGATACTCCGGTGAACCGATAGGCAGAAGATCTGCGCGCTGGCTGACCGCGCGAGCAGTCTTTTCCTCTAGCTTTGCGGTGATCCGGAAGCGATTCTTCTTTCTGAAGAAGTTTAACGCGGATAGTAAGGTGAGATTCATTCTAGTCATTCTAGTAATCGTCCGTTTTAGTAAATTGTCCGGAGGACCAAAAAGCGGCGTCCGTTTTCGTGCAATATGGACATCATTCAATTAGTTAGTCCAACAATACAATTGGACGTGACGCTTCTTGAGTGGCTTACAAAGTCCGTTTCAGAAGTTAGGGGGGATGTTAAATGCTCTTTAGTAACGCGATGTCTAATTTGAGAATACGCGCAAAGTGCTTATGGGGAGCGGCAAGTCAACGCCGAGCACTGCTGCGTGATTTTTTTCAACAATACGTTTGAAACTTAGTTGAGCTGTTCTGTGGCGGTTGTTGCCGAATTACTTTCCGGAGGCTACTTCTATCAGCTCCGGTAAAATGGCTCCGACTACTATCGCTGCTGCCCCGAGTTTGCCTTTCGCTTCGGAGAGGAATGCTTTGTATCCGCCTTTGTAAGTACGCTCGATGGCTGCTCTGGCCTTCTCTCTGACCTCTTTGTTCTCGGAGAGCAATTCCTTCTCCAGTCGTTTAGCTTCTTCCGCTGGGATTCCCGCCGTGCGCAGCAGATCTCTTACAACCCCTTTCTCGATGATTCTAGCTACTTGAGCGGCTCGATCGACCGGAGGAAGAGCCTCCTTCTCGTAGTCGCGAACTGACGCGTCCACTGGCGCCGGCTTATCTGCTGCTGCTGGCTTTCCTGTCACTCTCAACCCCATTCGATCGTGGACTATCTTCTGCACTTCGGGGTTACCTTCTGCATAGAGGCGAACGAGCTTTTCGAACTCAGCTTGTGCTGCCGGTGAAGCATCGGCTTTTGACATTTCGCTAGCTGTGTTTCTAAGTAAAGACAGTACTTGCTCTGTACTCCTCGGTTGCAGTCCCGATTCTACTTTTGTTCGTGCAGCTTCATTCATCAAATCAATTTGTCGCTTACTAAGACGCGGCGCCGCCTCCTCTTTGTCGTGCAGTGTGTTCGCTTTTTCAAACGCCTGCTTCAGTTTATCTACTGTAGGACCTGGTTTCATTAGCTCTTCCCAAAGTCCGCTCGATTTCATAACTTCTTCGGAGAACAAACTGATGCGGGCAACCATTTCAGTTCCGGTTTCGCCTGTACGTGTTAGGCTACTAAGTCCCATGTTGACGCGTGTTTTCTCAATGTCATGTTTGCGACGCTCAACCGGGTCTGTTGGCTCGACTTCGCGTTGCTTGGCGCCTTCTTGCATGGATACTGCTTCCGGGAATTTGCCCTTCTCTGCAAACCAGCGAACCCGCGACAGAAGCGCGTCGGCCTCGGCACCACTGAGCCCGAGCGCCTTCAATTGTTTTCGTCCTTCTTCGTTGTCGTACTGCTTTACGAAGCGATCAAACTTGTCTTTGAACTCCTTTGATATCGGCGAGTTCGAGAAATACTTGAAGAGCTCTTCGTTCACTCCCTGATTTGCCGCTGTCTCCATGATTGGTGCCTCGTTTTTTGCGAAGGCATGATCCAGATCAATGTTAACTACTGACACACCGCCACCGCGGCGCGGAACAATTCGGAAGTTACCGGCATGTGCATCATGGTCTCCATAAATTAGTCGTTCGAGAAATGCTTGCTCGATCTCTCGGCGTAGGCGCGGGTCTTCTTTCATAAGAGTTGGAATGTCTTTGCCCTTGCCGAGCTTTATTTCCATCTCCAGGTTGAAGTCTTCTCCTGCTGAAACTTGAACTGAACCAAACTTCTGCTCACCGTTGACTTCGAAGCGTCTCACGCTGGTCGGGGGAAACCCGTTGTCGAATCCAAGCATCTTGTTCAAATCATAGGCCGCCAACTCTTTGCGAACTCGTGCTACAGCCTGCGCCTGGTTCATGTTGCGAAGGTAGACGTTGTAAGTCGTACCGTCCTCAGCTTTGACCTTGCCGGTATATTTCTCGTGTCCGGAGTTTCCTCCTCTTTTGGATTCGGGCTCGCCAACTATCTCGCCTTTCGCAAGGTCTTGTTGAAATTTGTCCGGATGTGGAACCACCAGACCTGCAACGCGGAGCGGTTCCGCTGCTTTGGGTGCCTTGCCGCCTTCCAGTTGTGGAGAATTCGCAAAGCGAAGCGAGACCACATCTGCAAGGTAGATTTTTTCGCCTGTGCCGATTTTTCGCTCTTTGCTGTCTTTGTCGGCGACGACAAACGTTCCGTTTGTCGAATTGAGATCTCTGATGAAGAGTCCCTTCTCATCGCGACCGATAACGGCATGTCGGCGGGACATTCCGGGAAAGTTTATACCGTCTTTGCCCCGCTCCAGGACGTACTCTCCACCGACAGGTACGTTGATGGTGAGTTCCACCGCACCGAACCGTAGGGTCGCTTTGCCGGCGTCAGTGGCTTCCGGGGCGGGTTTTTGTGCGTCGCCGATTGCAGGCTTCTCTTCTTTCTCCGGTTCGCCGTCTTTCTCGTTACTTGAGTCGGCTGGAGGATTTGTGCCTGTGCTCTTCTCTGCGTCGCCTTCAGGAGCCCCGGTGCCGCTGTCCTGTTCCGAAGAGTCGAACAAAGTTATTTCCGGCAACTCGAGTTTTGCGCTTGTTCTGTTGTCGGCTGGCACCACTGGTGCGCCTTCCGCTTCGGCTAAAAGTTTGTCCGATGTCTGTTGAACTCCACGTGGTTCAACTTCATTGTCGACATCCGAAAACAGCTCTTTGTCCATGCCCTGCTTACCACGCGCAACCTTTCCCTGTTAACAGAGTAAGTAGAGATCGTTGAGAAACAGTTTAGCGATCGGCGTTTTGTCGTCTACTTTTTCTTCTCGGGAATGGGTTACCCGAGCCTGTTAGACCCTTCTTTGTGCTTAGTCGATAAAGCCTGGCGCCACTGCCGTAAATTCTTCTTCCGTGAGCACTGTAAGCTTTGCTGAAGGACGGTTCCATTTGAATATGGTGATTGGAGCAACCATGTCTCCTTCTGTTTTGTTCGCTTCCGGAGTAAGGGCGACATACTCATCTGTTTCCATCTTAATGAGCTTTACTACGGACATTGGTACCTCTTTCTCAAACTCTATGTAGAAATAAGAGATGCTACCGAAGTTCTTTATCTTATTAACTTCAAACTGTGTTCCCGGCGTTGCGAAGTCGTCGAAAGCGAATATCGATCTTGTGTATCCCCTCTTGCGCGCATTTTGTAACCTTGCGTCGCGGAGGTTGTTGGTTGAGTTTGTCATTGTTTCAGCCCTTACTTCTTGTCTATAACCTGAGGAATAATTGTGCCCGCAACAATCGCCGCCGCACCGGCACGGCCTTTGAATTCACTCATGAAAGCTCTCATCCCGCCCCGTGTTTGATAGTGTGAGGCTATCTCCTTCGCCGCTTTTTCGCGCTTAGCTTCGTCTTCCGATACCAAGTCCTTTGCCAGTTCGCTGGCCTTTTCCTCCTTGACGCCTTGCTTTACCAACGCTGCCTTTACCGGACCCTCGCGAAGAACAGCTGCTGCCGCTGCCGTTCTTTGCTCCACTGCCACTGCGTCCCTCTTCAAATCCGTCACTGATGAATCAGCAATTGGACCATCAGCGACCTTTTGCTCGCCGGGCACAGGCAGTCCTATTGTTTCGTGTACAGCTTTTACGACCTCCGGTACGCCATCGGCATACGCTTTTTGAAAGTCCCGGAACTCATCTCTCTTGGACTCGGACCAATCTCCAGTCCGATCGATTTGGTCGAGTGTATTCTTGAGCAATTGCTTAACTTGCTCCGGTGTTTTAACTTCAGGACCATCAAAGGCTAGGTCTCTGGCTTGATCCAACCCCTCTAAGATAGTAGACGAAAAGGCGGGCTTTGCCGCTGCTGGCGCTTTGCCTGCTTCCGGCTTCGCGGCGGACTTCTCTGCCGCCACTTCGTCGATTCGGGCTTGAGCCGGGTCAGCATCCATCATTCCATAAAGAGCGTAAATCGCAGGTCTGCCAGTTAACTTTCCGGGGGTTTTGTCAGCTTTGCTTTCATCGAGATACATCTCTCCATTGCCTAGCACTGCGGATGCAGGAGTAATGAAAATCATTTTGCCGCTGCGGTCGTAGGTCAATTGCTCCGGAGCCAGACCGGCATCCTTTTCAATTTGACGAAGCGCATCCCAGCTCAAGTCATTACCGTTCATGCCCAGCAGCCCGTATGCTTTGGTAAGCTCCTTCTGCAGCTTTTCGTCTACCCGTGCCCCCCTGTGTCCGCCGGGATACTCAGCGACAGTCTCAAACATATCTCGTTCCACCGACACGCGTTTCGATTCAGTTTTGGCACGGCTGTTATCGCCAACGGTTCCGGTTTTGTAATCCGCCGGCAATGAAAGTTTTTTCTCTACTAAAAGCTTGTCGATCGTTGCTGCAACTTCGGCGACTTTCGCTACCGGAAGATAGATCGTGAACCCTTTGGAGTTCTGTCCTTCGCCGTTGGCCCTTTGGCCGCTGCCGATATCTTCAAATGTTGGATCAAAGAAGTTCGGGTCAAATGTCTTATATTGACTCACCGACCCTTCTTTGCGAAGTTTTTCAAGTAGGGGTAGCAGTTCCTTCTGTAAACTTGCCATGTCTTCTGAGTTTAGACCGGCAACGTGAAGTTTCACTTGCTCGACCTTGGCACCGTCTTTCATTTCGCTGTAGTACCACTTTTGACCGCTCCGCGGATCTCTCTTTAAGTTGATTGTTTCGTCGCCGATTTGTACTTGGCGCGTGTACTTGTACTTCTCTGCTTCGGGAGTTCGAACTGTTACCGTGGTACCGTCGATAACCCTTGTTCGCTCCTTCACCGTTCCTACGACATCGTTCTCTATTTCTCGGAGAGTGACTTCCGGTTTCGGCTGTGCAGCTTGTTTTCCGTCGCCAGCCGCTTCTGGCTTGGGCGGTTCACCCGGCTTGTCCCCTTTTTCGTCGCCGGGGGTATCGTTCTCTGTTGCACGCGTTTCCACCGCGTGCCCCGGGGCGGTAGGTGTTTCAGGACCGTCCGTTTGTGAATCTGCGGAACCCGCTTTGGGATCACCGACGGTTTGATAGTTGCCGTCCCCCGGCGCAGTAGCATCAGAAGCGTTCGTGCTTCCGTCACTCAGTGTGAGGCTTGGAATGACACCTGCTTGCTCAAGTTGCGCGGTGTTCAGCGCCGCGAGCGCCACAGGAGAATGATGCCTATAGTCTCCAGGGGTGACAAACCCGAACGCTTTTGGTTCTTCTAATTCAGATTCCGTATGATCGACAAAATCGAGTGCGTCTGCCATCTCAACTCTCCCAGCTCCGCCCGGCCCCAAAAACACCCATCCATGGTCTTAATGAGGCAAATATAGTGGTTAATGATTGAGTAACCGTTGAAATTCAACAACGATGCTGAATTGGGAATCCTCCCATTTGATTTAATGTGGATGGATTCTTTGCCGTAAACTGTCTTCAGGCAGTCGTCTGGCGGACTTTTTTCGACTGAGCAAACTCAATTGTTTTTCAACGGTTCAAACCTACTCTCATTTGCAGGTAGGTTTGGTTGTTTTGAGGCGGGTTGAACGATGGATGTCGATGATTTACTTAAAGTTTCAGATGAGCGGAATGATGGTTCTTCTGAGAATAATGGACTCACCGTTGAAATTGATGAAGCTGACAATAAGACGGTAATGGCGGCCTCTAGATCCAGTGATACTACTAGCGGTGCGCTTCCAGCCTTTAGCCTCGATGGTATCGATGAGGAAGTCGGTCCGAATACGCCTGAAGATGAGAAAGACGGTCCGGGAGACGACAAGCCCAACGAGAGCAAGCCGGAGCAGACAACCGCGGCGAACACTGACGATACCAAAGTGTCCACGCAGGTGAAGATCGGAGACATAACGCTAGATGTGAAGGTCGGTGGAAAGGTTGTGTATGGGCGTGAAAGTGGCGTCACCGAGCCGAATGTGTCGCGCCGCCATGCTGAAATTGGGCGCGATGGAAAAGGGCTTTATGTGATCGACCTGGGCTCGACTAATGGAACGTACGTCACTCGCGACGGTAAACGTGAGCAAATTCCAGCGCACACGAAAGTGTATGTCGCTGATTTGAGCAAAGTCGAGTTTTCCAAGGATGGACCATCAATGGCAGGCGGGAAGCCTGAGAAAGTCGCTGCTCCTCCGCCGCCGGCGAAAGAAGGCGACACTGTTGTCGCGAAGGCGCCTCCGGATGTAAGACCGGTGCCTGAGATTGGCGGGCAGGGAGTAACAAATCCCGACCGTATTCAAAGAGAACTCACGCACGCCAAAATGACGGGTAAGCCGGAGTTGGTTTCCAGTGACGGTGAGCGAGAAGTTTATCGAGCAAAAGTCACAATTGACGGGCGGGAACGCGAAGTCGTCTTGCGGCATACAAACAACCGAGATGCTGCGGATCAAGCCCGAAAGGAACTCGCTGCTTATGAATTGAGTAAGTTTCTTGGAGTTGCTGATACATTCCCTGCTACAAGTGTTCGCGAATTTGAAGTAAATGGCGTGAAGAAGTTGGGCACTATTCAGCTCGCGGATCAAGGCAAAAATCTTGAGTCTCAACTTCGTGAAATGGCTCAGAAAAAGTATGGTGATAACTCTGAAGAATCAGTCAAGAAGCTTATTGCGGAAAATCCGAAACTGAAGGCTGCAATTGAAAAAGCTGTAGCCGAGCGCGTCATCTTCGGCGACAAAGCCTTCGAAGCTAAGGACTTCACCCTGCGCGAAGTTAACGGTGAGTTCAGCGTTCTCAACAAAGGAATTGAGCGTGGATTCGAAACCGCTCCGAACCCCGCAATGGAGTCCAAGCCTGGCGATAAGATGAGCGCAACGGTGCAAGACGCTTTCTCCGGCAAGGAAATTACTCCGGAAGTGCGCGCTAAGGTCGTCGAGTTTCTTGGAAAATACAACAATAAAGGAGGCTATGAGCAGTTGACCGAACTCGGTCTCAGCGAGAAAGAGATTGATCACATGATGGCCAGAGCGAAAGTTATTGCCGAAGGCGGCAAGTTTCCCGTTGCTGAAGTGAAAGCTCCCGGCGCCGCTACCGGTGATACCAAAGCGTCTCCGTCTCTGATGTACAATTTATCGTTGTCCCGCAGAACTATGCCGGCCGAGCTTGAATTCAAGACCAAAGAGCAAGTGGCCGCTCACATGGAAAGGGTTCTTGCGAAGCGAGAAGAAGATAAAAAGTTTACAGCCGATAATCGTACCGAGTTTAAGCAACTGATAGAAGCTTACAAACAGGGTGACCCGAATGCCGTAAAACTAGTGCATGCAGAGCTTGCTCTTACCTTCCAGGTTGAGCCTCCGTCCAGCGCAGTTGTCGATAATGCGGCCGCCAAGGATCTGGAAAGAAGTACCTTGTCTCCGGAACAGAAGTCCGCGGCTAGCGAAAGGCTGATTGCCAAAGGAACCCTAAGTACCCTTCTTGGCGAGGCGGGCGTTTCGGTAGATAAGGCCAAACAGTTGGAAAAGGATTTGCTGTCCAAGGACAAAGAAGTTCAGTTGAAAGCCCGTGACGAGGTCGAGAAAGCCTATAAGGCCGCAGGGAAAACCGGAGGCTACAGAGCATTCCTCTCTGACGTAAAAGGACGCGCCAGCGCTGTGGCATTAGTTGCCGGTCCTGTAATTGCGGCTTTGCTGCCTTCGAACAATTAGAGCGGAAGTTTACGCTTTCTCAATAGTCACCAATTACTCTGGGTTCAGGGTGATTGCACGGCACCGCAGAGATGCCGAAGGTAAAGGTTAGTCCATGAATCAAGAAAACGCTAAGAACCAATTCCCGGTATCAGTCGAAAAGGAAGACGGTGATAAGTCCGCACAACTCTCTCCCGGGCAAGTCGGCGAGATGAACTGGCTCAGCACCTTGCAGCAAAGAATCGAGAATGGAGTTCGCGGCTTCGATGCCACTTCCTTGGTTGATGATTGCGCCGCTGCTTCCAAACGGGGAACGAACCTTGCTCGAGGGTTAATCTTCGGATCACTGAAAGCTGCGGGAGTTGGACCTCTCTTGCTGTGCGATAAGCTTCCCTAGGAAGCCGGTGCAAGGATTCCGGGATTTTGTGCTTCGGTTTGACTCGAGCACGTCCCGGGAAAGAGCTTAATATGCCTTCGTTCGGATCGATAGGGATATTAGTGTCGTAGCGCACCGGATCTTTTTCACGAGGAGTGAGCCATGGCGGGTCTCGATACGACAGAAAAAACAGAGGAGAAGAAGGAGGATGTTACTTCTTCTCCTGAGGCGCTGTTTCGGCAGGTTGATCGCCTGCTGAAGGACGATACCGTGGCCGGTATCGAAAAGGGGGCGCCGGCGAAGTTCTTCGACGCTGAGGGAAAACCGGTTGATAATCTGGTGGGGCGTAAAGAGCCTGTTATTAGCATAAGTGTTGATGAAAACGGCGATGCTCGCGTCGCAATTTTTCCCAATGGACAAGCTGCTCGAGATAGAAAAGTTCCTGAACTATTAGTGATCGTTTCGCGCACCAAAGATGCCGACGTGAGCAAAGAAACTCGAAAGTTCGTCGAACCGAGCAGAGGTGGTGAGGATAAGCCTACTGCCACTGTTGTCACGGAGATCAATAAGAAGGAGAACACCGCAACAATTACGGCAATTACCGGCGAAGATCAACAAACGGTCAAGTTTAAGAACGGATTGCCGCTAACTATCGACCAGAAGAATTCTGCCGGAGGCTTGCACTGCGAGATTGGTCCAGACGGAAAAATAACCAAGCTCGAGATTAATGGCAAGGAACCGGATGCTACAAAGCTGCAAGGAATAATAGACGCTCTTCAACAGACTGCCAATCTTGTGGCCGTAGAGAACGGTTTTCCTAAGCCTCCGCGCATGTCGTACAAAGATGCCGCCACTTTGACCGAAAGACCTGCCGGTGGCGATCGCGTGCCCGATAAAGTAATCGACGTCCTGAAGGATTTAACACCGGAGCAGCGATTGGCTGTCGAACGAACGCAGGAGCTGCAGGGACAGATTTTGCTGCTTGTCGACAAGATGAAGTTCAATTCCGATGACGAACGCAAACAATTTATCCAGAGTTTGAAGAATGAACTTGGCGTTAGGGTCGGACCAAATTCATACAGTACATTGCCGACCTTCGGAGATGCCACCAAAGAGGGCTTTAAGAAACTAATTGAGTTGCATCAGAAAGCGGCTCTTCCGGGGATGCTTCTTGAATTGGAAAAAATGCAACTTCCGCTTGTTCCCGGCTGTCCTCTGGAAGTGCGCAACGACACTCCCGGCGTCGTTAGATCAACTGAGCGGTTCTACCAGGATGTTCAGCAGGGGAAGGGCGAGCTGAACATTGATCCAAATAAACTGGAGGACTTGGATAAGCTTCGCCGAGTAAACGATTGGTTGGAGTCGGCTAGTAATCTGTTGGAAAACGAGCGGTTTAACCGACTGGAGAAGTATCTAAGCCAGAAAGTTGAGGACGGGATTACCGGCGGAAAATACCCCGAGGGATGGCGGCGTCCTAAAGATATGGATGTGAAAACGTGGTGCGTTGCCGTCGACAAAGCAATCGTCAACTACGAGCATGCCACCAAGATGATCGAGATGATCGATCATTTGCAAAAATCCGGAAAAGGTTTTAAAAGCGATGCGCTTAAAGAGAGCGAGTTGCCGCCCGGGCTGACCATTGAGCGAGATAAAGACGGCAAGATCACCAAGGTCAAGTTCGATGAGCGGCTGATGATTTCAGACTTGTCGCTGCAAAGCGATAATAACAGGAAGAAGCTCGATGTGCTTGATGCGTACTGCGCTAAATTTGAGGCGGAAACTCGTGGCGCTATGCTGGAACTGCTGAAAGATCAGCAGGAGATACCGGGCTATGGCGAGGCAGAGGTGAAGGGCGGCTGGATTAGTCCAGATGGTAAAGAGTTTGTAGTTGGAAACAAGGACTGTCCGCACGAGGGTTGGCAGAAGTTCAACCTAATCTCCTACAACATGAAAGTTGAGACGGACAAGAACACCGGTAAGATAAAAGTAAGCACAGAATGTTCGTTTGAGGACGTTCCATGGTTCGGCTATTTGAACAGTTTTGCTGACACAAAGCATGTTCATCGCAGCAAGAGCCCTAAAGAATACGATCCTGATGCATGGGTCGCGGTGCAAACCAGACCAATCATGGACGAAAAGTCTAAGCAGCTTATTCCCGGCGTTCAGTTTGTTAAAGCTAGAGACCTGGATGACTTTGTCAAGAAACAGGCCTTAGAGCACTATGGCAATAAGGCCATCATGTTTACCATGGACGCCGCCATGGCTATTAGTGGCGGACTGCATGTTGCGGCGGCTCTGAAGGTTGCTCAACTCGGTGCCAAAGAAGCCGTAGTCATTGGGGCAAAGGCTCTGAAAACAGAGGCCGTGACTGACATTCCTAAGCTATTGGTTGCTCGTGCATTAGCCAAAGGTTCTTTCGAAATCGGACTCGGCGTAACTGGTATTTTTCACAACGCCGGCGCCCATGAAATTCCCTGGATGAGCACCACTTCTGATTTGCGTTCTGCCTGGTTCCTGGGGCACGCGGGGTACTCTGTTGCGCAGCTCCTGAGATTGCAGCGCGCGGCCGGCGCAGTTCTTGAAGCGACATCACCTGCGGTGGCCGGGCGACTACATACAGCTATTGACACCATTCGCGGTACCGAGAGCACAATGAAGGCTATGGCTCAGGCACAGGCCGGAGCTATGCACAAGTTGCCGGCCGGCTTTGAAGGTGCCGAGAAGGTAGCTCAAGCCGCATTTTATGTTAGTGACAAAGCATTTTTGTCGATGTTCTCTTGGGATATGATTCGCATGGGGCAACGGCTTCGAGAAAGCCCTGATCAAATCAACAAGTCATTCCGTGCTTTCCGTGAGCTGAATGCCAACGACTCCAGTGCACTGGAAAAATTTGCCGCTAGTTCGGCCGTGTCTTCCGACCATGTCGGGGCCTACCTGGGCCGCTATCGAGATACCCTTGTGTCTCCGACTGCCAACTTCGATCCGGAAAAGTTGGTAAGTGCATTTGTTAAAGAGAGTCGTCAGCCGATTTCTGATCAAGATAGAAAAAATCTTGTTGAGCAATACAAGAATGCTTTCTTCTCCAAACCTTCGCCAGAAGCGGTTCAGCAAATGGACCAGATTATTGCGCGTATGTCGGAGCTTTCAAAGCCTGGTTCTTCACCTGAGGCTCGGCAAAAATACGCTGTAGAGCTGATGCAGTATTTGCGCTACAGCGGTAGTCAAATCTCGGATAAGCAAGGCGGGCGAAGTGAAGAACTTGCGCCTCAGGACTTGCTGAAGCTTTCCGGCGCTGATCACAAAGCGCTTGATCCGAATGTTCGAAGGATTGCTGCACTTGCTCTCTTGTCTTTGACAAGGAAGCCCGACGGTTCATGGGATGAAACTGTCGCTAAGCGCACAGTGGATATCCCGCCGTACAATCTCGTAACTTACGACTCCGAAGGCAATGCGCATACGCAAGAAGTAAAAGGCAAGCAAAGTCATCAAAAGGTCTCGGCCAAAGAACTCATCGAATTGCTGCAGGGCGACCTGAGGGCTGAAACAAACGATAGTGTCAGGCTTGAAAAGGCGCTGGCGATGCATGATGTCGGGCTGATTTCAAACGAGCGGCTTGCCGACATGCTGATGAAGCGAATTGATGGCACCACAGAACAAGACAAAGGAAAACGGCTGGAAGCTATCGTCGATCTTGCTGCTTTGATGAGCAAAGTCAAATTAGCTGAGAGCGTCAACAATTTGTTAGGAAGTCCGGACGACAAGCATGACCGCAACGGGCTGACCATCGGACTTACTCACGCAGACCTGACAAAGCGAGTTGAAGACCTTGCCGCTTCCACGCAGGACAAGGATGTGCGTAACACTCTAACTCTTGCTTTGGCGATGATGAAAAAGGACAGTTTCGATCAGGTTGATAAGCAGCGTATGGAAACTGCTTTCCTGAAGAAGCCGCCTGGTATCAGCGAGGCTGAGCTCACAAAAATGCTGCGGGACGATCTAAATTCCTCCCCGACAGATACGGCCGGCTGGGAACGGAAGTTGATTGCAGCTGAGCTCCTGTCTCGCCAAGCGGTGCGCGAAGGCAAGTTGGATCTTGATGCAGCGCGGGCCCTCAAAGAATGTGTTAACGCATCAAAGCAACCTGCCATCGCCTTGCGCGCTACGCAGGCATTCCTCGAACCGATAAATGGTGTTCGCTTGCTCGATCGCCTGGAGAAGGAAGAACCGAAAGCCTGGCGCACACCAGTGCTGGGCACTGCTACGAACTTGCTATTGAGCATTGATGTGCACAAGGCGACGACGCCGGCAGAGAAGCTGGCTGCCGCCAAAACGAAAGAGGCTCTGATACCACTTTTAACAAAGGGTGTTTTAGATAGCAAAGACAATGCGTTGATAAGCAACCTGAACGCTGTGCTGCAAGTAGTCAGCAGACGTGAGAAAGAAGGTGTTCAAGAGATTAGAGCTGCCGCAATTAAGGGAATGGCAGCGCTAAATATTAGGGATGACGATACGATCAAAGCTGTTACGGCCCATCTTAAAGCCGAAGCGGAGCCCTCGCCTTTGGTGCGACTTGCTGCGGCAGAAGCCTTTGTTGCGTTGACGCCAGTGGCGAAAACACGAATGGATGTGCTTGGTCCTTTGGCAGCTACAGAGAAGGATCCGGCCGTTCGCGCTGCGCTGGAGAAATACTTCCGTGCAGCCGGAGACATTAACGACGCTGGCTCCCAAAAAAGCGAACAGGCGGTTTCTGATAAGGTCACCGATCAGAACAAGAAGGAAATTAAGCGCGATGAGCAATTAGCCTGGATAAGGTCTTTCGCTCCGAGACTGGTGCAGAACGAAAATCTGACTCACTACTTCGATAGCTCAAAGGAAACGGTAAAGCGCCCTTATGCCGGCACCACTCCCTCTTTTGACACTGCATGGAGAGATGCCACGGCACTTTCGACCGACAGTCGCTGGTCTGCGCCAGACGCCGAGGGGATGCGTCAGTCCGGACGCGAGGAGTTGATTCGCCTCGAGCTAATTGCGCAAAACAAGGCATTCAATGCGTACAAGGCCGGAATAGACGACCTTGCTCAGAAAGCGAGGGCTGGTAGCACAACTCTCGTTGATAAAACATTCTTTGCTGGACAGGAAGTTACGGAAAGCGAGGCCGCAATATTGGCTTTGGGCTGGCTTTCCAGTGCACCGCCGCAACTTGGCAAAGAGTTGCAAGGGCACCGAACACCAAATCCGAAAACTGATCCGAAAGAATCCGGACCCTATATTTATCCGGACTACACCCCCGAACAAAAACGCACTCGTGAAAGGTTCCTCCGAGATGAATACGGTCGGGGATTAGTACACTTTGACCGGTCGGGTAACCCTGGCGACCAACTTCAGGAAAGAGCCGCTACCAAGCTGGCGGAGCTTGCTACGATGAGTGAGAAGAACATCAACGTAAAGTTGGTGGCGGATCAACTGCTTGCCGGACTAAAGAGCGATGCGTCGACCAGCGACAAGAGCCGCCTAATTCTGATCGGTGGACTCGAGAAGATATTGGCGAATCCCAACGTCAGTGACGCCGAGAAAAGAGACATAGTGAAAAGACTCTCCGTCATTGTTGCGGATACTAAAGAAGCTAAGGAGGACAAACAGAAATCGCTGGTAGCGATGACCACTTTGCTGGATAGACACTTGAAAGTATTTGAGAAATTTACCAAGGAGTCCAGCGATGCGCGTGTCGGGCTGCAGGCGCGTGCCCATTTAGATTCTGTAAACACACCGCCTGATGCGCGTATGGCGGCGCAGCAAGCCTATGACAGCCAGTGGCAGAGTGTAGTATCGGAGTATTCTCGCTTGCGAGCAGGCTCGGAGAGCCCTCGCGATCGCGCGAATCTCTTGCCCAAGGATCTTGCTCCATTGGAGATCGCTAACAAGAAGGAGGGACATGATGAACGTGTTCATGAAGCCGTTCAGAAAATTATCTTAGCGACCAAAGGCGAGCCTCTGAAAGCTGGTGATCCTCGCCTTCAGAAAATTATGGAACTTACTGATGAGAAGTATGACCAGCGCGTAAGAATGGCCGCAATGATGGCTCTTTCGCAATCCTCTGATGCCACCATCAAACAGGACGCAGCCGAAAAGATCTATAACTTTGCTATTACTTCGCTTGAAACCGCGAACGGTCCGCGCGACTCTGGACCTGATAGCGCCTACGACAGAGGCCTTAAGGACGAAGTTTACAACAGAGCGCTGCGTAACGATGCTTTCAAATTGCTCGAGACACTGCCTCCGGTAAAATCTGATACAAGTACCGATTTAGCAGCGATGCGACTAAATCTAGAGACCGCTTTGTCCCGGGCTACAGGACAGAAGCGCGAGGCTCTCGCGGGAAAGAGTCCTGACGAACTCATCAAGATGACTAGCGACTATGCCAAACAGAAGAACGAATCAGGTACGCCGGCAGAAAAGGCGATTGCGCGAGAGTTAACTCGGCGCTTGCATCTATATGGTGAAGCTAATACGTTGCTGGCGACCCAGAGGCTAAAGTCCGGTGATAAGGCTGCTGCGGATACTTTGTACACTACTGCCCTTACCGCGTTTGGTCTCGACAAAACTTCCGTGGAGCAGCTCACGGAGTTTGTCAAAGTTGACGGGCATAAGACTGTCAATTTCACTTCCCGCTCGCAGATTCGGGAGATGCACGATAAGTTGATTGCGCAGGTTCAGGAAACTGGTTCTTTCCCGGCTTTGCTCAACGCTCTCAACGGTCAGGCAAGGTTGAACGCAAGCAATCTGTCGGACAAGGGCTTGCCGGCGCCGGAAGTGTTTAAGAGTTTGGATCGTTCGATTGCATTACTCGGTACAGCAAACCTTGTTTCCAGCCGTTATCATCCGCCCGATTCCGTGAGCCGCGCAGAACTCGCCATGACCATTGGCGATGTGTACAAGCAGATAGGGGCTCCGTCGTCTCGCGTCGGATTGGCCGATAGATGGAATAGCTATGCTGCGAACTTTTACGACCACGCTGCGAAGAATCTTCAAGCTGTTCGTACTGCAGAACTTCGACCGCCAGCCACCACCACTTCTGTCGACGAGCCATTATTGAAAGCCCATAAAGCCAATGTGTTGGCTTTGGTTGAAAAATATCACTTCCAGGGACAGTACGACAAAAGTAAGGATCGCGAAAAAGTCCTGGGGTGGTCGCTAGGAGACGTGCAAAAGGCGCTCGATGCGCACCCCGACAAGAATTCTCCCGACTATCACTTCTTGCGGTTCACAAAATCGCGGTTCGAGGCGCTCCATGCTACCGGTGAGCAAAAGGAAGCAGCAAAGAAGGCGACAGTTGATGCTTTGCAAGATCACCTCACAAGTACCCGCAAGGCTTACGGCTCAAGTTCGCAAGAATACAGTCACGCATTGAGTCGAGTATGGCTTTACTACGAGGATATGAAAGAGCCCGAAAAAGCGGTGGCTTTCTTCGAAAAAAGTCTGGCGGATGCCACACAGCCGAATCAAAGAGCCGAGCGGCTTGCGTTGCTGGGGCAATACTATACGTTCATGAACCAGACACCAAGATTGGATACAAAGCAATCAAACAATCCGGAGTATACGGCGCAGTATTCTGCGCGAAAGGCAAAGCAAACAGAAAAAGCCGCAGCCATTGCTGCTGAGTATCGCGCTCTAGTTCCGCCGAAAAAGTAGTTGAGTGCACTAGGATCAATCTCTTTCTTTGCAGCGAATCCGGCCAGCTTCTCTTGAACAACTACGATGCCGGATCGAGCTGCAACCCGGCGTCTTGAAGTCCTGTGCGCAAAGTGCTCATGATGCTATTTCTGGTGCCGCCCACGACTTTGTCGGCACCGGCACGATGAAGCGAG
Source organism: Candidatus Obscuribacterales bacterium (assembly GCA_019752635.1). Lineage (GTDB taxonomy): Bacteria > Cyanobacteriota > Vampirovibrionia > Obscuribacterales > Obscuribacteraceae > JAKFUT01. Next base: position 80,372 of record JAIELX010000059.1, read on the forward strand.
TCCTCCAATTCCCGACGTTCAGGCAGTAAGATTCTCTGTGCGCAGAGCTCCGTCGGCAGTTGCGCGAGCCAGTCCTTCTCTTGCGTTCTCTTCGGGAAGCGGTCCTCGGGCTCGCTGTTGAGAGTGGACAAAGTTGATTGCACCAACTCAAAGGCATCAAGAACGTCAGCCTCCGTAATTTCGTTCGCGAAGCCGATGGTCGCGATGTTGAAGTCCGTTGCGTTCTCATGGCTCGCTCGTATCTCCGCTGCGGCGTCAGCGATCATGAATAGTCTTTGATGACCGAGCTTTCGACAGACAAAGTCGAAGTGGTCTCGACCCTTGTTGAAATTTGGTCTACGCCCCAGGATCTCAGTTAAGTAGCCGCGAACTTCCATGCCCTGACGACTCGCGATCCAGGCGTCGAGGACCTCTTGCTCAACGGCCGATGTAATGAAATTGCTATGTCCTGCTTTGCAGATATCCGCAAGGAGTTGTGATGCTCCCGGAAAGAAGTTGCATTGTTCACCGGCTCTGATGGCAAGCAAATTGTAGAGCGCTGTAGCGTCCTCTACGTCAGATACCTTTCCGCTTCGTTCCTCGTTCCAAAGTTTGAGCTTGTCCGCGCAAGAAATCCCGGACTTCTCAAATGCGAAGTTAATCAGATCTTCGAATTGAATCTCGTCACGTTGAAGCATCCTTCCGGCATACCAGACGGTCGCGGCGAAAGCCACCGCATTGAGGTGCATCCGATGAACAAGCACTCCATCTCGAATCCACAGTACTGCGTTTTTTGTCATTGCGCCTCGAGTATGAGAAGTTTTTGGTTCAAGTGGAACCTCTCGGGGTTTTCTCGTCGGTCGGGTTACTGATTTTTTTTGTCCCGAAAATTCAGGGCTTTGTCAACGACGATAAACATCGTCCGGATCGACTCGCCACATTTTGCCGTCAGCCGACCTAACGTAGTTCATTGGTTTGGAGTCCTTCACTTCCCAGCCTGCCGCCCGCATCGCGGCGTCAAAGCATTTCACCTCCGAATACGTTATTCCTCTTGGATCAGCGTACTCGAAAAATTCAATTTGTTTGGTTCCAGGTTTTTCGACTTTGAAGGGGGTTCGAAGGAAAGGACAATCAGGTCTTGGTTGTGCGGGGCCAATAACAACGATTTGCTTATCGGGAGTTAGCCATGCCTGGCGTCGAACGCCGACTCCGATTGGTACAGACCCGGTCGGTATGGCGCTGTCTAGTGCTGCAATCTCGGTTGGTTGCCATTTCGTCCAGGGCTCAGCGTAACAACCTAGTGACGATTCTATGGTCACGGGAGTTGTTTTTCCGCAACGTACGAACATACTGATGCTCGCTGCTGTTTCCGACGGAGTCGGCTTGAGATCAAACAAGAGAAAGTACTCGCTTCCTACTCTATCTTCTCCCATTGATCGATAGTTCAACTTTGCTTCGGCGCCTGCAACAGATGGCGTGTTGACAATGGCCGAGCCGTCGCTTAGGAGTTTAATGCTGCCGCCGCCGCGAACGGAGACGACTTCTGCCGTCACTTCGGCTGAGGGGGCTCGCAATTGGGGCTCCGCGGGGCTAGCCGCTTCAACTGTCGGCGCCGCAAGCCACTTTTCGACAGCAGCTGAAGGTGGTGCTTTGTCTGCCGAACCTCCTTTGTTCTCTCCCGTGGCTTGTGCTTGTGCGATCTTCTCCGGACCTAGCTTCGTTGCAGCCTCGGTCTTTGATCCAAGCCTGTGTGAAAGGTCCGATTCGGCCGGCGTGGCAACGAAGCGCTTGCCTAGAGTCATCGTAGCGCCCAGCACTGCGAAATTGTAGACTGACTGCCCTACTTGCTTGAGTGATGCTCGTTGCCCGGTGTAGAGACGAGATGTTAGTTCTGCGTTGATTATGCCCGCTGGAATGCCTGCTAACATGGTGCTGCCAATTTCGCTGCGTACTAGATTTGCCGCTAGCCCTTGGTGCGTCCGCATTACCGATTTGATGCCGATGGAGGTGCCGGTCAACGCACCGAATGTAATACCGCCGATCAGAGCGTTCTTTGCTCTTGCTCCAAAAAAATTATTCTGCATCTGTTCTTCGGTCAAGGGGCGAAATAGCCCGTCGAACAGCATTCCTGTCGCCACAGATTCTTGGATTGTTCTCTTTGTCAGGCAGGCGACTGGAGCGTTTTTCTCGAGCGTACCGCGCAGCTGATTGCCGCCGACTCCGACTATCTTATGGAGAAGCAGAAACGGTATCGCCATCCCTGCCATTGTTCCAAGTTGTTGAGCATGCCAACGCCCGTTGGACTGTGCCTCGGTCGGCGCAGACATAAATTGGACAGTCTTTTGTAGATCCGTATCCAATGTCTTGTCGATGACTTGCGCTGCGCCGAGCAAAGGTGCTTGTAACCCGCCCCATACCGCTGAGCGGGCAAATTCTTCCGCCAGGGTTTGGCTGTGGGAATCCAGGAGATTCGACGGTGCGGTGGTTAGGCTGATCTTTTCCGGATGCATGGGCGTGTGTGGGCGCTACGCGGACCATCGTACGGGGATGAGGGACCGATGTCATTGGTGGTTGTCCCATCGCCGTGGGATGGTTGCGTCGCGAAAATTTCCGGGGGCGTCCGCTCTGCCGGGCTCCGTCGAGCCAAATCTCCGCGGCCGCCAATTCCGGACCTTCCGCTTTGCCGGGGCGGCGCATCAGAACTTTCGGCGCTGGGACTCCGGGGCCTCATTCGCGATTTAACCGCGTTACAACGGTCAGCTGCGGGTACTACAGTTGAAGGTTTGTATGGGTCATCCGTGATTCGAACACGGAACCAATTGCTTAAGAGGCAACTGCTCTACCGTTGAGCTAATGACCCGTTGGGACTCTATTATAACCACGCCCGGCTGGATTCGAACCAGCGACCCTCCGCTTAGAAGGCGGATGCTCTATCCACTGAGCTACGGGCGCCCGTATTTCAGACGGTATATTCTATCGTTTTTCCGCCGATCGTCATCCGAGTTATTGCCAGAACTTGGCCGGAAGATGGAAAATAATCCCCGGAGGGACGCACACAATGCCCGAACAGCTTAGCGAAGATGACTTTACAGAGCGTTTCACGGACAAAATCCGTGATTACCATTTGGCTCCAGCCTGGAACGAGCCGTTGGTTTTGCACCTTCATTACGGTTCCGATGAGCCGGTTCTGACAATTTCGCTTCGCGCTGCGTACGAGTCATATAAGGAAGATCCGCTTCGTCTTGACGAAGTGATGGAACCCTTCGTGCGAGACCTCGGGTGGACGGTTCAGTCGCCCAGGCTTCCCTCTAAAGAAATTTATGAGCAAACGTTACCGGTGCTCCGCAACTTCATTGCCGAGCCGCCTACGGCAAGTGAGGTAGATGCTGGCCCTTCAGGACACAAAGGACCGATTGTCTTTGAAGATTTGCTGCGTAGCCAGAGCGAGTATGTAGTGATTCAATTCGAGTTGCCACGAGAGGGAGAGACTGTGCCTCTGCGTCGCGGGGATATTATTCCGTGCAGTCCGGATTCCAAGATCATCAACAAGCTTGCGTTGAACAACCTCGCTCTCATGGTTCAGAAGCACGGCTTGACTGCCACGCCGCTCAAGTTTGAGAGTCTGTCGCTTCGAGCATTTATGATTGGCTTGGGCGGAGATCCCCTTCCGGAGCAGGTTCCGGCGATGATCTGCGTGCCTGAGATAATGAGATCACTTGACGAGTCGCTGCAGGGAAATGGTGGATTGATTGCGATTCTGCCGGCGAAGGATCAGCTGATAGTTAGCATTGATACTGAGGATACGGCCGTTTGCGAGCTGGGCGTCTTGGCGCAGCAACTGAAGGAGCGCGCTCCTAACAAACTGAGTTCGTATGTCTGGAGTTTCAAAGATGGTGTGCTAAGCGGAGTGCAGGCCATCGAGCTCGAAGAAGAAAATTTGAATTAGGTTAGACCGCCATTAGCACATCGGCGCTAGCGCTTTGCTAGTCCGGGCTGAAACGCACCGACCTGCAGACTGCTATGATGGCAAGCGCTGTAAGCTAAGGCGTCTCTTGTATATAGATCAAAGAACTTGCGCTTGTTCGCGACTGCAATTGGCTGCAAGGGGCCAAATCTGTATCAACCTTAATCAAGATACTGGCGTTGAATCTTAATAATTCGAAAACTGAACTAATAGGGTTCTTAACCGGTCCTTAAACTCTTGGATCAAAGATCGTTTCATCTGGCTTTCTATCACTACTTTTTCGGTTGAAAATAGATTATGGCGCTCGTCATATCCCTCACACTCTGCTTCATCTTAATATTGGCAATACTGGGTGTCATGATGCCTGACGCCGTGCTGCCAACGCTCAAGCGGCTTTGGGAGAAACAGACTTTCTACTGGAAGCAAGGTGATTAGGACTTAATTTGCCGGAAGTCAAGCGCGCGTGGAGAATAACTCCGTAGTTCGGTATTCTTGGCGGATGAGTTATGGCTGCAGGCGTAGGACTGTTTTTCATAGATTTTATTGCGCGTCCTTTCGCGAAAATTTTTGAAAAAATGCCGATGTTGATGTTCCTAATTCTTGTCGTGTTCTACGGCATCATCGCGTATATCCTCTTCAAGTCTGCTTGGAATAAGCAAGAGATCGAACAGGAAGGTCGCCCGTATTGAGGTGCTTGGAACGGCTCTGCGCTGTCGAGGCGGAGTTTCTTTAAGCGACGTGCTGTTACATGGAATCTTTCTTGAAGCTGCTGTGAACGCCGTGCACCGTGCGCTCTGTTATTGTGCTCTGCCGAGCGTTAGGCGAAGCTGCGCAAGCCCCGAGGGGCGGCTGCAATCGCTTGACGTTCAGATGTGGCGGCCGCTTCGGCTGGAGAGACTCGTTGTCGACACCGGATTTGTTGCCATCTCTGCGATGCTAGTGATGTCCCGAGGCACTTGGCTCTACTTCTTTTACAGACAGTAAGCGTAACTGAAGTCGCTCTGAGTAGAGGTCTACGAGTCCAAGATATTGTTCAATGAAATTACGGGTCGTGTGCGGTTGCACTGTACCTTCGAACGTGTAGGTCCCCTTGTCCAGTGGCTTTCCATTGATATCGAAGGTTTGATACTCCATTGTGATCTCGTGGATGGGTACGTTGTTGTAGTTGGTTACTTTTACCCATGCTACCGGCGAGTTTATAACCCAGAGCCCTGAAATATGCCAATCAATCAGCTCCAGCCGCGTGTTTGCAGATGCCACATGACTTTCTTGCCGAAAGCCGGCAATGGCAAATTGCATTGAAATGCACAAGAGTACAACGACTGAAGCAGCTGCAACATAGTAGAGCCCTCGGCCATTTCGACGCGAACTCTGATTCCTCAATATCGACTCGTTCGCCAATAACGACTTGCAGCTTCGCTCGAGCTGAGTAATCATTGTTAGATCCTCTTACGGCTTAAACCATCGGGCCGAACCAGCCCATGTTTGCCCCAATTCCAAGTACGACGAGAAGCGCAAATATCACGAAGAGCGCAAAGAACCCAAATTCGCCATCAGCCAACATGAGCTTTTACCTTAAACTCCGAGATGAGTGCCGTAGGTCTTGTGAACCCGCCTCCTAACATCCTATAACATCTGCCGAAATACTCAATATATGTGTGCTGTTTGTTATGACAGAGTTTCATTCTTCTAAACACAAATCCGATTTCACCCGCTCGGTAGCGACCAGCTTTGAGCCTCACCCGCTTCTTAAGAGCGGGCACATGATGACGATTCTGCCGACCCTGTTACCTCGCTCCTTCCAAAAATTCCGCAAGAAAGCGGTGAAGAGAATCTTCCAAGTCGAAGAGCACACGGGGCTTTTAGCGTATTGCCACTTCCATGACAAGGCGAAGGAAAAATTCACCGCCATACTTCTGCACGGTCTGGAAGGGTCAAGCGAGTCGACCACCATGTTGGGCATTGCTGAAAAAGCGTTTAACAACGGAATGAATGTTATCCGGCTTAACATGCGAAATTGCGGCGGATCGATGCACCTGACCCCCACACTCTACAACGCGGGGTTGGCCAGCGACGTAGTTGCGGTTTGTCGCGAACTTTTTGAGCGCGACGGATTCAAACATTTGGTGCTTGCCGGCTATTCTCTTGGGGGCAATATCGTGCTGAACGCATCGGTGGAAGGCCGGTTTCTGGACGCTATAAAAGCGGTAGTGGCAGTTTCGCCGTCCGTCGATTTGCATCTATGTATTGAAGCGATAGAGCGCGCAGAAAATCGTGTTTATCATCACTGGTTCCTGCGAACCTTGAAGCAGAAAGTTGCGATGAAGGCTGTCGCGCATCCGGAACTCTATGATCTGTCGATGTTGCATACGGTGAGATCCATAAGAGATTTTGATTCGTTATACACTGCACCATCTGGCGGCTATGGAACGGCTGACAACTATTATTCAACGGCCAGCGCTTACAGGGTTTTCCCTCAGATATCCGTTCCCGCCTTAATCATCGCCGCGAAAGATGATCCGATTGTTCCCTTTGAATCATTTCACGTTGACCGCCTTGCCAATGATCACTTGCAGTTACTTGCCACCGCCCATGGAGGTCATGGTGGATTTTTGCAATCGAAAAAAGAGGCGCGTCCCTGGTTTGATGAGCATTGGGCCGAGAATCGAGTGGTGCAGTTCTTCGGAGAAGTCATTAGTAATCACGAGCAACTCGATCGACACGAGTAACCGAAATGCCCGTCCTGTCAAGTCTAGTGTGAAGCGTGCACGCCGAATTGGTTCGCAAATTCTGCGCACAAAATCGAAAGTTTGAAGTAGGATGATATCGATTACTATTGTTTGAATGAGCAAATTCCGTGGCAAGATTTGCAAGGAAGCTCAGAGGTGAGGAGGACGGTTGTGAAGAGAACTGAACTAGCTGCGGCAGTTGCGGCTTTGGTCATGAGTTTTGGCGTGGTAGCACCTGCGATGGCAGCTGACGGCGACGCACTTGATAACGTTGTCGGTGCATCAATGTGGCCTGTCAGAATTAGCGCAGTCGGAGCCGGCACTGTAGTCGGCACTCCAGTAGCTGCAGTACGTCAGACTGTGAAAGCTTACAGAGATTGGACACCAGCTTTGGCAGACAAGGTTGGCGGAAAGGATTTCGGACCGAGCTGCGGATTAGTCAGCCTCGTTACGCTTCCGGCTGCCGTAGTCTGGGGCGGAGTTACCGGACCGTATTATGGAACCAAAAATGGTTTCGTCCATGGCTTCAACGAGCCTTTCACCCACCAATCGTTCAGCATGGGTGACGACTACGCCGGCAAAGAGTAGTGTTATCCACTATCGACTGACAGACTAACGTCTATTTACGATTCACCCAATCCCGTTTATGCTGATAAATGGGGTTGGGTGAGTTGTTTTATCGGAATCTAAGTCATGAATACAACACAAGTGTCTCTCGATTCTTGGATTGAGCGCGTCCGCGGTGCGGCAAGCGCAGAAAACTTATGGGTCATTCTGGACGAGTTTCGCGCTGTTGAATGGACGGACCAGGAACGCGCAAAGATGTCTCACGCCTATATGCAACGTCTGGCTTCTATTCTTCGTGCGGCAAACGTCGGCAGCGGGAAAAAGAACGCGCCGGCTCCGGCCACCGATGGTCCGGTCTGGTACGAAAAAATGTAGTCGCAAATATAGAGCCATCGGCGAAGTTAGTGTCGCCGTGGCGCCCCGATCGGTATGTATTGCCGGTTGCTGGGGTTCAAACGCAGTGATGGCGGGAAGAATACTCGTGTAGGACCGCCACTGACGGATTTTGCCGTCTTTAGCACTCGGGGGCGCATGGAAGAGATAGTCTCTCCCTCCAACTCGAAACGCTCAACCATTTTGCTGGCGACGCGCGAAGCCCTGTCGTTAGTCACTCTGTGCGTCGCGGCAGTATTCTTTTTCGTTATGGCTTACGGCTTTTATACCTATTGCAAGTGGAGTATTCCATTGGCACTTTCGCTTGCTTCTGCCGTCGCATGCGTGATTCCGTTAGTTCTTTTCTTTCCTGAACGATTAGCTCTGTTGCTCCGCTATTGCGGTGGTTTGCGCACTGCGGAATGGATACTACGCCGGTCGCTCAGCACGTGGCAGTCTATTGCTGGTCAAAGCGGTCCGGGCACTACCGGGAAAATGTCTTCGCTTGCTCAGTTCCTGATCGAAACCGGCAGAGCGCAGGAGGCGGAAAACCTGTACGCGATTGTCTTGCAGCGGTTGTCGACCGGGGGGTGGAAGTATCCCGGGCGTGCTGAAGCTTCGCTGAACTCTTACAGTTTGTTCTTGCGAGAACAAAAGCGTGAGGAGGAATGTGCCGGTGTAACAGTTGCGCTTTCCCGACTGCGAAAACAGAGTTTGGGTCCGAAGATTGCACTTCTTTTGATACCATTGCCGGTCGTTGTCTATCTCTCCTGTACCGAGGTACTAGTGAGGGCCATCGCAGTTGAATTGAGTCAAGACCATACATCAGCGGTGCGTAACTATGTAAAAATTTTGGCTACGGGTGACTCTTGCTTCTTTGGTGCGGGGACCGGCGCCAGAGTCTACAGCGATTACGCAAGCAGCTTGTATGACTCACCGTTTCACCAGAGCACGGTTCTATCATTTGCGCGTGCGGGTTTGGTTCAACTAGGCGATAAGTCCCCGTATCTCTCTTCGAAGCTGCACACAATTATTGGCACCGTGCAAATGCACCAGGGCGAGGACAAGAAGGCGGTTGAATCGCTTCGTACTGCGGTGGAACTCGGGCTTTTGCCTGCGCAGTTTGATCGCTATGACAATAATGATCACGAACGACGTCATCTTATCAATGCGATGACGTGGCTCGGAGATTTGGAGTTGCAGCGCGGCAACTCGTCCGGAGCCGAGTCGATGTATGCGAACGCCATGCGTAGACTGGAAAAATTGAATGCATCGAAGAGTGATGAGTATCTGGGTTTGCTTGATCGATTCAGCGCATTGAAGTCTTCGCAGGGCGCGTTTACAAAGGCGGCCGCAGCCAAGAAAGACATATGCGATATCCTCGAGTCTCGGCTGATCGGCGTTACTGCATCGAACATGACAGCGGACGAGATTGAACAGCATCGACGATTTACTCGCGAGATGGAAGCTTGTAGCGTTTTGCTGAAGCAATCCGGGCAGTTGCATGACGCCGGTACGCTGGCCCGCAGGGCTGAGGAATTGCGAACTCAACGAGTTCGACCTCTCTTGCTGAATTCGCAGCAGCAAATGGAAATTGTTGATGCCACCACCCGCGCAACCGAGCACCTTCTTTCGGTCAAGTACAAATCGGCCGGCTGGCAGAAAAATTTGGATTTATTGATGGCATCCGACATGAAAAGCAATCGCGCCCGCGGGACCTTGGACGGCTTGTCATGGCTCTCTCCTCGGACTAACGATAATGCAATGTACGTGCGGAGAATCGAAATCGATATGCAACCGATGAAAGTGCGAAACTTTCGGGAACCGAATACGCTGGCAGTTGATGTTACTGGCACGGTGCGTATTCAACGGCGAAGCGGTGCAGACGACGAACCTTTTGCCTTTGCCTATCTACTCAAACGAAGTGGTCAGGGCCCCCCGGTAATCGAAGGTGTCGCCGAAAATTGAAGGTTTGATGAAGGCTTGAGATGCTCGATTTAACTACTATCTCGGGTGGTTTTCCAGCGATGTGACCTGTATAATGTGGGCATAAGGTGTCGAGAAATCGGGGCTGCACCCTGGTCTGGCGAACCTCTGGAGATCGTCTTGTTCTGTAGAAGATTCACAATAAGGTAAGATCTTCGATGACCAACTCTATGACAACTGCCGTCACGGCCGGTACTGAAAAGAAGAAGAGACCTGTCGGTTTTGATTGGCCTTTTCTCTGGTCCGAATGGAAAGACATGTTCAACCCGAAGACCGCTACTGCGGATGTTTGGGCTGGAGTCACCGTCGCGTTGGTCGCCCTCCCCCTCAACTTAGCGTTGGCAATAGCCGCTGGTGTCGAACCCGGGGTCGGCATAACCACCGGTATCATCGCCGGGGTCATCGGTTCACTGTTCGGCGGTCAACGTTATGCGGTCACCGGACCGGCTGCGGCCATGGCTGTTGTGCTTATCGGTATCGCTCAGACTTACGGTATCGGCGCTATCTGGATGGTCGGTATCATGGCCGGTATGATGCAGCTAGTATCCGGTTCGTTGCGCCTGGGAAAATTGATCTCTTTCATTCCCATGCCGGTAATTACCGGCTTCGCGAATGCCATCGGCGTTCTGGTCATATTCAACTCACTAGATGATTTTCTCGGCTTGCCCACGAAGCCTATTGCCCACGCCGGGCAAGCTGCTCCTTTTCACGGTCACCCGTTCGTTCCTGAATTCATTCAGGACATCATCAGCCTTTTCTGGAATGTTTTTGTTCATCACCAGTGGAACTGGCAAGCCATTTGCATTGGCAGCCTGGTTCTTGGTTTGGCAGTTCTTACGCCGAAACTGACGAAGGTCGTGCCAGGACAGTTGGTTGCTATTGTAGTGGCATCTATAGTGGCTGCGATGTGTGCGTTTGAAGTACCTCGCATCATCGACATTAGCTCAATTCCTACTACAGTACCGCTGCCGAAGTTTCCCTCGTTACCATGGGAACAGTTCGATACCCTGTTCCCTTCTGCCATTACAGTTTTCATGCTTGGCTCCATTGAGTCGTTATTGTCCGCTTCAGTTGCCGATGGTATGACGATGTCCCGTCGTCACCATTCGGATCAGGAGCTGATAGGGCAGGGGCTTGCCAATGTTGTGTCTCCATTTTTCGGCGGCATTCCGGTAACAGGTGTTATTGCCCGCACAGCGGTCAACATCAGGGCCGGAGCGCGAACTAGACTATCCGGTGTTGTGCACTCGATTGTCCTGATGCTTCTAAGTTTTGCGTTGGCAAAACAAGCTGAGCAGATTCCGCTTGCCGCACTGGGCGGTATTCTTATTCTCACCGGTATCAGATTGGTTGAGTGGGAAGCAACTAAACAGATCTTCCGGGCGTCGCGTACGGAGGGCATGATTGTTCTTCTCACTACGGCTTTCTCCGTATTGATGGACTTGACCGCCGGGGTTGTGGTGGGATTGATTCTGACTTGCGGCTTGTTCATTAAACAGATGTCCGTCGTTAAAGTGGTGGAGCAGGAGTATGACCCCGCTGATCGTCGTGCTGTGGTCCGGCAACCTGTGCCATCCTGCAAATATGTCAGGACATTTTTGGTGGACGGACCGCTGTTCTTTGGTGCCGCCGAACGATTTACGGAAACTATCCTGCTGACCCAAAACCTGAAGACGGTCATTCTTCACATGAAAGCTGTCAGTGTCATGGATTTGACCGGTGCTGAGACCATACTGTCCATACACGCTCAGTTGAAGCGCAACGGTGTGCGTCTGATTCTGGCTGAGCTTCCGCACCAGCCTCTGGATTTGCTGAAACGCCTGAAAGCGCTGGAAAAAATTGGCACGGAGAATTTGTTCAAAGATTTCAAAGACTCCATCCTGTCAGCCAATCAGCAGCTTATGCAGACTTCATGCCATGGCTGCGCAAGCATTCTCAACAAGCAAGACGGTGATGAAGCCTCCTGCGCTGTCGAGCCTGGTCCCAAAGATTGTCGCCTTCGAAGTGCAATGGCGCAGAACACGGATCAGATCGCCAACATTATGCGAATGCGGATGAGCGGTGGACCCGAGAAAGGTTCTTTAGCCACTTTGGCCACTCCCGTTGCCGATCAAAATCGCCTGGTCGGCATTGAGAGAATCGAGGACATTCCCGGGAGCATTCGTGGCACGCCATTTGAAGACCTTCTTGCTTGTCAGAACTTTTTCGACCCCGACGCAAAGACATCGGGTACCGAAATGATTATTGGCTTGTGTACCGACTATAGGGCGCAAGGCCACTTACCGAAAACCTGCACTTTCGTTGTGCGTAGTCCAGGGGCGAACATGCAGGACTCGGAATTCTCAATAGCCCTGGCTATTTCTTCCGGTGTCAAGTTTATGGCGCTTGTGGTGCACAATCGTTGTGTAATGTCGAATCCATTCGAAAGGCGCGAGCGTTTCGTGACGATGCTACAGGAAGAGCACGCCTGGAGCGCGGAGAAAGCCGAAACGTTCTTCGAGCAGAAGGCCGGTGCACTCGAAATTGAAGATCCGATCGATTTCGCGATTTCGGAAGCGTCGCGACTGAGGACGTTGTTTCCGAGTTTGCGTGTGGTGCCGTTGTTTTACAATGTGGACAACGACAAAATGTACGTGATCAAGGATTGGCTTCTTGAACAGGAATTCGACGCAGTCTCAGCGCGCTTGCTCGGGGTGCCAGTGTCGAGCATACCCGAATCTGCTGCCAGTACTACCGGCACCACCGCGGGCGGCGAAGAATGAGTGGCGTCCTATTGTTGCTGTTGACCACCGATGTTATTCATCAACGTATTCTTTAGCAGGGAACCAAATCCGCCACCCGTTTGCTGCGGTATTTGCTGACCCGGCATCATCTGTTGTTGAGGAAATCCTTGGTTCAACAATTGCTGTTGCCCCTGCGGTTGGATGAACACCTGCACTGTTCTGGGATCGGCTGCGTACATTTGACCTTGCTGCGTGACCGTTACATAAAACGCTTGACCGGAATACATGCTGGTCATCATGTACTGGCCAGGCGGCAAATTGGTGTTTCCGGCAGGTGAACCGGCCACTTGTTGTTGACCGCCGAGGCCGCCCTGGGTTGCGGATCGTAGTGCATCTTTGAAGAAATTCTCTGCCTGGCAGGGTTGAGAGCACAGCAGGGCAGCGGCAAAACCTGCGAATACCAAATGGCGCTTCATAGCAAATCTCCTCTCTACCCGGCGACGGGGAGAACCAGAACGGTGTGTGGGTCGTATTAATTGTACACCGATCCCGACTCGTCCCCGAAGCCGCCGTCAACAGCCTATCTGACTGTTTTCGGGGCTTTTGAGGTTCAAGGGCGGCCGACGGGCGCTCCCGGGACCTTTGTGAACCGGGGCTGGCAGATAAAATGAGTGCGAATTGCGAAACCAATCTGCTGCTTTAGGGGTAATAAATTAGTGAAGCTCCTGGAGAAAGTTGATGTGATGAAAAGTAATTGTCTGTTTCTAGTTGCAGCAGTTGGCATGCTCGCATTTGCGCAAGTAGCCATGGCCGATGAACCCTCCGAGGGACCATTCCCCTCGCAGTTGTTGCCTCCCGCCCTGCAAAAACGGTTGCCTGCCGGAGCGCCGGGGCTGCGTCCCCGCCAATCGAGTATCAATTCATCCGAGTCTTCAATAAATATTCCGTCCATCATCACCGGCGACGAAGGCACTTTTCTGCATCCTAAACCGCAGAAAGATCTAATTCAGTCCGCGCCGGGGCTATTGCCGAACAGGAGCAGCGGCGGCACACCGGGCTATAGACCGGCGGGATTGAATGCACTGCCTGCGGCAGGACGTGCAAGTGGTGGATTCCTACCAGCTGGGGGCGGCGCCGCCGGGGTAGAGCAGCTTCTGAATTCCGAGGGAGCGGCAGTGTTGCCGGACGGTTCTAAGCTTACGCGTGATCCTGTAACCGGCGCCACCACGAGGACCACGAAAGAGGGATACAAATTTACGCAGAAACCTGACGGCACGTCCGTCTTCACTCGAACCAACGGTTTGGAAACCGAGCGCAGCAAGGATGGCCGCATTCGGATGAAGCAGAATGGACAATACACTGGTCGCGAGCTGAAGTTCTAACAGTTCGCTCCGCCTGTTATTGTGCTCGTTGCACTACCGTTATGACTTTCCACGGTCCGCTTGTGCGTTTTAAAATCGCATCCCAGTACCAGCTTGAAACATCAATCCACGATGTGCTGTCCGGCGCGATGATTGTCTCTCGAACCTTCAGCTTTTCACTTCCTCGGTTTGCTTCGAAGGTACTCCACCGAACACCGTTTGATTGCAAGAACGCCGGCTTTAGCTCGACTGAATAACCCATTCCTTTATAACAGTCGGATGAGGGATGAACTTGTCTCGATTCTTTGATAACTATGCGCCAGATGATGGTGTTGGTGCCGTCGGTGAAGAGGCGAACTTTGCCGGGAAAGCCGCTGAGAAACCTGTGCTGCTCCGCCGTTAGCGGTAATGGTGTGAGCGCACGATTCTCGAGTTTTGCCGGCCAATCGTATGCGCCCGAACTTGATTCCGTAGCCTGCGATCGATGCAAAAACGGTGCGGCTGCTCCACAAACCATCAGAATCGAGAGCGTGGCGGTCGCACTGAGCGAGTACCGGAAGGACCTCGGCGCCGGCGCTTCGGGCTTCGGTGCTACGAGCGACGCTTCCGGTGGGACGCCTTCGCTCCCGAGAGCAGGTTGCGTACTTACCTCGCGGGCCGAGGGCGGTTCAATGACATCGTCGATTGGGGGGCTGCGACCCGCGTTATTGGATTCGTTCGCCATGCCATCGGTCTGATGCCGGTCCAGGGAAAGCCGGATGGAAGCGGTTTCTCCTGGAAACCTGTCCATGGAACTGCACTTCCGAACACTTCTCAGTGCAAAAGCTGCGATGATGCCGGCGGATAGAAGGAATGCCGCAACACCGACGGTCTGATGCAGGAAAGGCTCAAGATTGGACGTTTGTGTTCCTCGTAGCATTCCGGTTTCCAGGCAGTAGAGACAAGCTACTCGCAAAACGTTTCCTGCGATTGCCGCAAACACGGAGATTCCTGCTATGGCTGCTGAGCGCCACCAGGAGAAACCCATTGCGCTCGCAAATGTTGCTGCCAGATAGGCGCAGAACCATAGCATCTTGATACCGCTGCACGGTGCGTCGACTTCCACGATGCCCGCTGCACCGGTAAGTTCCGTTCCGATGGAGCTTACCGGTACGCCGAACATTCTCAAGCACACGCAAGAGAGCCACGCGACCACGTAGCGTAGCGGATAGCCAAAGTAGAAATTTGCTGTTGCTACCACCGGCAGCGATAGAGTCACTAATGCCCAGTCGCCAGGCTTTAGGCTGCAGCATCGGGCTGCGCCGGATGCTATGAGTGCAATACTCATTATTGCAATGAGAGCCTGCACCGCTTGTGGTGCAAAGAGCGCAGCAAATCCATAAAGCAAGAGAACAACAGCGGGACCGATCGCCGAAGGCTTCCGAGCAAGAGGATTTTGATTCTTTTGTCCTTTTCTCGAGAAGGCTAATGCGGCCAGAGTAACCAAAGCCACGATTCCCAATGGTTCATCTGAGCCGTCAGTTAGTCGCTCGAAATACCAAACCCATACGGGCCAGAATGAAAGAACCTGTAGTAGCAGTAGTTGCCTTGGGGTCACGCCTTCTTCGCTGTTAGCAATCTGTTCCTGTACATCACTGCCGCCAATACACCCATTGCGGCGGCCAATAGAAGGTATGTGTCCGATTCTGGTACCAGGGGAGCCTGCGCACCCTCGGCCGATTGAGGCACCACCGTGCCATTCGTCGCCCCGTCAAGCGTTTCGCCTGTTGTGCCAGACGCACCGGTCTGCGCCCCATCCATCGCGGCCGGCATTCCCCCGCCGAAAGTCTCTCCCTTCGCCCGTGCAGCGGCAGGCGCGTTGTCTAATTTATCGCTACTGGCTGCTCCTGAAGCCAGCCCTTCCATCAATGCTGGAGCCATTGGCTTTGCCATTTGTGCGGACATCTTGTCCGACTCTGTGCCTCTGCTTCTGAAGTCTTTTGAAGCAAACGAAAGTTCTTTGCCATTGAGGCTACTATCATTGTCTCCTCGCGGCGCGATAGCCTGGTTAGCTCTGCCGAGGAAGCTCCCTGCAGGACATGGAGCCGGTGCTGGACTATCAGCGCAAGTTCGGGCTTCGGTCGCAGCTTTGCGAGCATGCATCTGCCGAAACATTTGTGGTTCGACTTGTTTCTTCGCTTCATTGAACGATAGCTCTGTTTCCGGAGTCGGTTCCGTAATTGAGCTCAGTTGTCGATTGATGTCGTTGAGACCGCCGGTGGCGAGATAGTCGATGAAACTTTTGGTGACATTGACCTTCTTCTGCGGTTCGGAACTCACGCAATTTAGTTCAGGCACCTCAGTCACCAAAACCGCACTCGACATGGGCGTCACGATGTGATAACGCGCTGCCAGGTCGATCGCGTCTTGCTTGCTCTGATAGGTGTTCTCTCTCATGTCTTGGAGAACGCGGTCGTACGCCATTAGCTGCGCCAGATCGGAAACCGTGGCTTCCGCTCCGGGTACTGTTGCTGGCTTCAGTGCCTGCGAATCGTTGGCATTGAAAGTAGAATAGATAAGGTGACCTACTTGTCGGTCCGCAGGCTTGGCTGCGCCTCTAGCCGCCACTACAGTTGGTGCTACTGCGCTGCGAACGATCTTGTATGCTTTTAGCTTTTGGGACCATGCGTCGAACAATAGTTTCAGGTCTTCGTCCACTTGCCCTGTGTGCGGTAACGTTTGAATCGAGGCCACTGATTCCATGCCGTCTAGAATCTGGTTCGGTCCTGACAGAATTTGCATGTCGTAGAGAATTGTGCGGTTGCCTGCGCTTTTTGCCAGAGATTGAATTACAGTCTTGTAGGGCGAGTCAATCGGTTGTGCTCCGTGAATCCAAAGTACAGCGCTGTTCGAGTCCGCGGATTCCTGGAGTGCTTCCCACAGATCTTGTCCGTCGATCTGTCCGCCGGAGCAAGGCATTCTTTTGAGCTGGTTTATAATCTCGTTCCGGTTCCCGGTCAAGTGCTGTTTCTTGTCGTCGCGCACGAAGAAGATCGACAACTCCGTTTCTGCGGGCAGATTGTTGAAGGAGTCGGCGATAGCGTTGATGCTGGAGCCCATTGTTCCCGATCCGTCTATAACGGCAATGAGTTTGCGCGGCGCCTCCGCGGTGATGTCTTCGATTTTCTCTACGGCTATGTGTCCTGGTTCGCTCCAGGTATCGGGTGCACTGAAGGTGGTGGCTTTGACGTTGCGGGAGGCATGAATAATACCGTCACCGGAGGCTAACTTGGACGGATCGAGCGAACCGATCAGAGTGAACTTACCTTGTTCGTTCTTGCCGACCTTCAAATCCTTGAAGTCCGCTTTCATTTCGCCATTGGACGCCACCGAAATGGTGTGAGGGGCACTAATCTGGAAGTTGCGCTCCTCGAACTGCGGTAAGACTACGACGCCTTGACGTTGGCGGTCCAGCTCCATCGGTGCAACTACGCCGAGGTGCAATCTCACCTCGCGCATGTCCGACGGTGGCACCGGAAATACTTGTACCAGTACCGAATCTGTGCCTGTGGTGCTAACTAGAAGCGGATTCTTTTTCCGCGCCACCGCCTGCCGATAGATCTCTCGGGCCAGGCTGCGTACCGTGATGGTGGCTTCGTATTCCTTCCCGTCGACTATCAGACTTGCTTTGTTGACCACGCCACCATGAGGGAGCTTAATGCGGGTGCGCACTTCGCGATCAAACTTGGATTTGTTTTTGAAATTTAGATACCAATCGAACTTAGCAATTGCCGCATTGGAATCGACTGTGCCGGACATGTCCGACTTGGAAACAGAAAGCCCTCGCGAGACTCCGCTCACCATTTCTCCGGCGATGTCCGGATCAAGGTCAAACTCATCGTCTACCGCACCTTCAATGCCGTCGTCAGCAACAAATCCGGCGTTTCGCATAGTAGCGCGCGCTGATTCGGGAATCGGGAAAGAGTTGAAGGTGCGACCCGTGACTCGGTAAAACAAATCTCGCGCTTTTTCTATCGGCAGCGGGTCATGCGACTCGTACATGGAGCCGACTATGTCCGTGGCCCGGCCCGAACGCTCGTAACACGCTCTCAGCATTACTTCCGGGGAGCCGAAGGCTCGAAGCAAATCTAAACCTTGCTGTCGGGTTTCAGGCTTGGAAGCCATACCCAGTGCAATTCTGGTGAATGTGGACGGGGTTTCCACTGCAACTACGAGCGTTAAAACCAACAAGTGCCCCAGATGCTTTACGTGGTGCCCGTCTACGTATGTGGTGTTTTTCGCCTTTTTGGCCAACAAAGAGCCGCCCTTCATCAAACTGATCAATGAAAGTAGCGGTGCCAGTCCCAGCAGACCAATACCGAAATAAAGAATGCCCAGCATGGATACATGAGTTATGGGTAAGAACATCAATGAATAAAGGATTGCGACACCGACTGCCATGCCGTTGCAAAAGAGCATGAACGCATAGTGCGGGCTCATGTCCCATTTCAAACTCGCCCATGCCAGAAAGTTGGTAACAGGAATCAACGCGAAGAGCATGGCGTGACCGCTGGTTGGCAGCGGGTCAAAAAATTGCTTGGCGCAAAAATGAGAATTGGATTCAACGAGCAGCGCCGCAAGAGGGAGCACTATGCCCCACCAGAAAAGCATGCCCTCAACGAAGCCGCCGCCGGACTTTTTCTTAGTCGTGCCGATTTTCGGAATTGGACCGGAACCCTTGAGGTTGACATAACCTAAGTCGGCATCACCAAACACTATTCTGTCCTCTCTGCTAGGCTCGTTTCGGGATCAACACTAATCCTTTATTCCCTCCCGGGGGGCTTACGGTTCTGGTTTTTAGCGATCCGTAACTCTTGGGACTTCCATGCGGAGCTTCAGCCATTCTAAGTAATCTCGTCAGCTTCCGCTACGGGCTCGACCCCTGGCGTCCGACGTGTAAAACCGGTGAGCGGCTCCGTTCGATCTCCCGTGCAACTCCCGGGGTTTTTCCGGTGTCGAAATTTAACAAAGTCCTGACCTGCCTACAGCACTTTGCAGGCATTAGATGCTATTAAGACCTCGTAGCGTTCCCCTTGTCATAATAATTCGGGTCCATTATGGTTGGATCGATTCATTTGCGACGAGGTACTTGCATGCCGCCCCGGTTCACCGACAAATACGAAAAAGCTCCGCGAAACCGTGATTCAGCATTTGATCGCAAACTCCAGCAGTTTCGCACGACGGGTGAGATCGATACCAACAAAAAAAGCATGAAGTCAATCATGCAAGGCCTGGCGGCTCATTACGAGTACCGCTCAATGGACTCGAAAGCTGCTATTGAAGACCCCAAAGTAAGTGAATTGGAGCGGATGGCGTTTATCGATCCGCTTACGGACAGCCTGAATGAGCGCTCCGTACTGGGTGAACTGAAGGATCAGATTCGTCGGGCCGAACGATACAAACAGGCCTTAGGCGTCTTGATTCTGGAAGTAGACGACTATGAGCGCATCTCCAGTGAAGCTCCAGCCTTCGCCATAGACAATCTACTGCGTGGTGTGGCTAACATGCTGCGAAAGAGTATTCGCGAGGTCGACATCCTCGGACGTTCGGATGGCGGCAAGTTCATTCTGATTTGTCCAGAAACGTCTATTGGACAGCTCTGTGTCATGGGAGAGCGTTTGCGCAACCAATTCGCCACCTCTCGACTGGCTTCAATCGGCTATACCCTATCTGTTACCGTCAGCGGTGGTGTTTCATCTTATCCGCAGACTGGCAAATCAGCAGACGAAGTTCTCGCTGCCGCAACCAATGCTCTGAGCCAAGCTCGAAAGCATGGCGGCAATTACCTGGCCGAGCCGAACGCGGAAGAAAATGTGCCCACCGGACTTTATGGATCGTTCACCGTGTCCAATGACGATGATCCGTTCCATAAAGATACCGTCGACTTCTCACCCACCGGCAATGATGAGCGCGAAGGCGAGGCCCTGCTGGCTGCGCTGACGAAGGAAAAGAGTACCGAGGTGGACACCAAGGCAACAGCCGAGTATGTCAAACCGAGTCCTTCCATGCTCAAACCGCCGCAAGCAAGCACGATAAGTGCCGAGTTACTCAGCTAGCGGCCGCCAACAAAAATGAAGAGAAGAGGCGCAACGACCTTTGCGCCTCTTCTCTTTTTAAGCGCTCCGGCTCGCCGGCAAGCCTTCTTGCCTCGCGCTGCGCCCGGGCCAACGGCTACGCCAATCAAACCGGGACGTGGCAACCAGCTGGAAGGCGGCGCTCCCGGGCGGAGGCTGCAGCAAAATCCCGGAAGCGCTGGCTTCCAGCCGGTTTGGACGCAGTTCCGGTTAACCGCGCATTTCGGTCAGGTTGCCTGATTCGTATCGGCGAAGACCGGTGTAGAAGACAACTATGCTTACGGAGAGCATAGCAAATGAGCCGGCAGTGCAAAGCAGTGCTTCATTGACTGAAAATTTCCGCAGTGCCTCGACAGGCAGGTAGCCGACGAAAGCTGCAGGGATCAATGAATACAGCACTATCTTTACCGGACCGTCGAATAGATTCGGTGGATAGGTGCTGAAGCTTATCAGCGAAAAGCGCCATTGCTCTGCCAGTGCTTCGGCGTTTCCGAGGAAGAAACCGAGAGAGCCGGTTAGGACGCTGAAGCCGACGAAACACACGGCAACTGAGATTAGCAGCAATAGAAACAATACAAAGTGCGGCAAGTCCGGACGGACGAGCACTACATATGCCACTATACCGAAAACAATGTCGCCCCAAGAGGTCACGTGCGTTTTTCCCAGCAGGAAGTGGGGAAGCAGTGCTCGGGGGTAGAGCATCCACGAATCAAGTCCGCCTTTTGCAATTGTGCCGGGAAGTGCAATTGCGTTGCCGAAGAAGCCGTGTGCAAGTCCAAATCCGGCAGCGACAACAGACCATAGTGTTACTACTTCATTCGCCGTCCAGTCGTTTAAAACCGGAAAACGTTGGAAGTACGAAGTCCAGAATCCCAACCAGAAAAAATCGTTGATGAACATGGCTCCGACCTGAGACCAGAATGCGGCACGATACTCGTATTCAGAATGAAAGTTCATGCGCACGTACGCGCAGAGGAGAGCAATGAACTTGAATAGTTTCTTGAACATTTTAGCCTCCGTTTGCAAAAACGCGACGCAGAACCATGCGCCAGACGAGAGTGATGCACAGACCCAAAACTACAATGCTCACGCATTGTCCGCGCCACAATTTGAGCAAAGTCTCGGGTTCCGGCATCAAGAACAAGTGTGCAGGTCCATAGACAATGTTTTGAAACGGCAATGCTTGGACCAACGGTTTTGACCACGCCGGAAAGAGCTCCAACGGCAGTAGCATACCGCCGAGGATCATCGAGATTCGGGAGTAGATAAGGAAAATTCCCGACGTATCTTCCAACCAGAATGCTGCCAAGCCGATGAGAAAGCATCCGAGGAAGTCAACCACGAATGCCAGGGGAACGGCTACCAAAAGGTACGGCAGTCCAAGTGGCGACTCAAGGGGACCAACGAGCAGGAACGCAACGCAAGCGCCAACGAACAAATTGAGCACGAATCTTACGGCTCGTTCGCCGAAGTTTGCGCTAAGGATTGCTAGAGGGTAGCATAGCGGACGAACGAGTTTGACTGAGATAGCACCCGTGCGCACATCGTTATCTACTTGCTGCGTTACCCGTGGTGCAGAAAGCATTATTGCTTCCGTAATTGTGAGGTACCAGAGCATCTGAGGCAAAGTCAGATTACCCAACGTCTCGACACCACAGGCGGTGTATGTTGCCTGCCAGAGGCGCAGAAAGATGTAGAGTATTACTGCCAGAAAGATTATCCGGCCGTACACTTCGCTCACATATGCCAGGTCTGACCTACCGGCAAGCACTGCGATGAAAAAATATTTTCTGACGAATCTCATGACTGTTACCTATTGATTGATTTTCTGGAGAGTCCAGGGTTTGCGCCTGCAGTTGATCCCGGAAACGCCGGTTTCAGGTCTGCACCGGTACGCTATTCGCGGAACTGCAACTTCTAGAAAGAAGTCGCCAGGGCAGGCATCGCAGAGAGCTTTGCTTTAAGCCAGTGTGACGCCGTAGGACCGAGGTCGGCGATGACGAAGCCAACGATAAGCAGTGCTTGGCCAAATACTTCTGCAACAACGACGTACTCATCGTTGCCGGTCGCCAATAAGGCGAGGAATGTGCATCTGCGAAGAAATCTCATGATTTCTACCTCCGTTACCTGATTTTTGAAAATGTTGTGGAAGCCGGTGTCTGAGCCGGCGCTCCCTGGAGCCTCAATTAAGTGTCACGCCATGGCGTGCGTCTGCATCCGGTCACGGCGCGTCTGTTGCGCGGAGCTACCGGCCCGGACGCGAACAGCGCAACTGCAATTCAGAAAGAGACGTTCCGGAAGTGGGCAAGATGCCGGTGCTCACGGACGCTAAGCGATTTCGAAAACGAGGACTTAATTGCGAACTAGCCGACGAATGCGCAAGGCGTTGCTGCGTAGATGTGTGCGATTACATCTTCGAGCGGCGGGTCTTCAATGCTCACATCAGCCACTGGGGCAAAGTTGAGCACCTCCGCTATTACTTCCGGTACCGGAGCTATCCGGGTATCCACTTCGTAGGTCCTGGAGAGACCATCCGCGGAAAGAAGTTTTACGCCATGCAATTGCTTCTCTTGCGGTCTGGAGTGAAAGACTACGCTTAAGAGTTTCGAGTTGAGGTGATCTTTTCGAACACTTGAAACGCTGTCGTCTAGCACTATTCGTCCGTGGTTTACAACAATTACTCGTTCTGCAACAGCCTCGATGTCACCGGCGTCATGACTCGTGAGAAAGACGGTTACGCCTTCATTACGATTCCATTCGCGAATGAGCTCTCTTAGCTCCTGCCGTGCAACTACGTCGAGACCGATGGTCGGCTCATCGAGGAAAACAAGCTTGGGGTTGTGCAAAAGACTGGCGGCGATTTCCGCCCTCATCCTTTGTCCCAAAGAAAGTTTTCTGACTTGCGTTTTCAGAAAGGGCGCAAGCTTGAAACGCTCAACCAACATATCCCTGCGTTGATGGAACTCGCGTTGATCGAGGTCGTACACTCTCGCCAGTAGTTCGAACGTGTCGTCCGGTGGCAAGTGATACCACAATTGTGATCGTTGTCCGAAGACAACTCCGATTTCTCGAGCGAGTTTGCTTCTTTGTGACCAGGGTTCAAGACCCAAGACTTCTACGGAGCCGGAAGTTGGCCTCAAGATGCCAGTTAGCATTTTGATGGTTGTGGATTTTCCGGCGCCATTAGGTCCAATGAACGCAACTGACTGGCCTTGAGGCACGTAGAGTGTAAGCCCGTTTACGGCTTCGACTTCAGTGCGGGCACGATTGAACCCCTTACCTATACGGAGCTCAAAAGTCTTGCGTAGATTTTCTACTGAGACAGCGTTCATTGGTGATTCTCCATTCAAAAAACGGCCAAAAAAATAACCCCCCTGCGTTACTTAATTCAGGGAGGCCGGCCATGCGTTATCGTCGATTAAGTCAATACGTGCGCGGCTCTCCTCGTCCTTTCGGGATCGAAAGAACGGTGGCGGTTGCTGGCATATATTGGTGATTTCGCATACTATCCATTTTCCACAGCAATGGCAAAGTGTCAACACAATGTTGAGTAAATGATTAAACACCCGGGAAAAACCTCATTCCCAAATGCGAATCGGAGTCATATTATGTGTTGAAAAGGCTGTATCAGTTCTTGTGGAAACTGAACAAAGTCATGAAAACGTTTGGTGTATCAAGGTATTTCCGGAATTTGCCGTTTCAACGCGCGCCTCGTTCGAGACGTTCGGGTCGTTTGAGGCTCTGGCTCTATATCACCGGCGCGTTGTCCTGTGCGCTTTGCTGGCCGGTGCAAGATGCAGCCGTCATGGCGCAGTCACTCGAACCGGTGCAGCGGACCGACACTTATACTATTACCGGCTCGCTGATGCGATCGCCAATCTCTGCCGATTCCGCTTCAGAAAATAGTGCTGCCGACACAAGTACCTACACGGGCGATGATGATGTCTTCGATGATCGAAAGGCGAACGCACTTTTGCAATCTTCCGAGTATGATGAGTTGATTCGCAATTGCAATGCCGTTCTCGATCGGAACGCGTTGTGCGCATGGGCTCGGTTCTACAGGGGGTGCGCTTACTTTCACCAGGACGATTTACGCGCAGCCGTGCGTGATTTTAAACAAACGTCCGATGATGATTATTTTGGACGAACATCGCACATCTGGTTGGGATCGGCCTATGAACGACTGAAGAAGTATCAAACATCTTTGGTTCACTACAGCGAAGCACTGAAAGGTGGAGTTAAGGATGCCAGCTTGCTGGTTTCTCGTGGATGTATCATGAACTTGCTGGGGCGGTGGCACGATGCAATTGATGATTTTGATAAGGCCATTGAATTGCAACCGGGCAACGCTCTGTCTCTAAGTCATCGCGGGTATGCCTACGCCAAGCTCAGCAATTTTGAAGAAGCGCTGAGCGATTTTTCAGCCGCGCTGTCAATTGATTCCGGGCTATCGCTTGCTTACAATTACCGCGGTTTTGTACTTAATCAGAGAAAAGATTTTGATGCAGCAATTGAAGACTTCACTAAAGCCGTCGAACTAAGTCCAGAGTATGCCGCAGCATACGTCAACAGGGGGTGCGCCTATTTCGCCAAAGGTGACAATGAGCGCGCCGACAAGGATTTTCGCAAAGCGAAAGAATTAGATTCACATATGCGAGACAGACGTCCCGTTCTCTAATAAAGTCCTTGAGCGTGACACCGTAGACGGTATCGGTGGACCCGGGTTGAAGTCAGTGTTGTCCTTGCGCTGTAGCCGGTGGTTCCTCGCTTATTACATTCCATTTGGTAAGTAATGCGCGGAGCGTATCCATCATTACGGGCTTGAGCACAAAGTCATCCATTCCTGCCAGCTTGCACCGATCCTGTGCCGGAAAGGCCGTTAGGGCAATGATTGGCACTCTTGGTCGATTATTTTTCGTTTCATGATCGCGAATTCTGATGGCTGCGGTTACCCCGTCCATCATCGGAAGACCAAGGTCCATTATTATTACGGCATATTCAGTACCGGACGTTGCCAGCTCTACTGCGCGCAGCCCGTCCTCGGCCGTATGACAATCCAGGCAAAGCTGCTTAAGCTGCCGCCTGCCCATAAAGCGCAGGGTTGGATCGTCTTCGACTAGGAGCACCAGATTTGTTGACATGGGGTCTTATCGCGTGTCCGAAATGGTACCAGAACCTCCCTGGAGATTTAGCGAAGTCGGGTATTCTTCAACAATAACCGATACGAATGTCCGATCGAAGTGACAGCGACGAGTGAAAGCCCGTCCGGCCCGGCACTCAAAGATTTGATCGTGACATCAAAATGTGATCAAAACGTGCAAATTGGCACTAGCCGGAGTGAAGTCTAGAGCACGCGGCAAATCAGCACTTTCAGGTAGCCGGTCTCAGGGGCGGAAATCATAACCGGATGATCGCTGCCATTTTGGAAAACCTCCAGCACTTGAACGCTGCGTCCGGTTCGAGCGGCAGCGTCATGAATAGTGCCGCAAAATTCATCGAGAGTAACGCTGCCTGTGCAAGAGCAGGTCATGAGCAGCGCTCCCGGCGCAACACACTGAATCCCCAGTTCGTTGAGTCTGGTGTAGCCCTTAAGAGCGTTGTTCTTTTCCTTGTGCGTTTTTGCAAAGGCAGGCGGGTCCAGAATTACCAGGTCGAACTTGTTGCCTTGTTCGTTCTGACTTTCCAACCACTTAAACGCATCGGCACATACAAATGTGTGTCGCTGGTCCGACATGTTGTTTTCTGCAAAATTTCTCTCTGCCAAATTCAGCGCTTTTTGCGATTCGTCTACATTCACTGTCGAGATCGATTCGTTAGCTGCCAGCATGGCTATTGAAAAACCGGAGCTGTAGCAGAAGCAATTGGCGATTTTGGCGGACAGGGGAAAAAGGCGTGCATATCGCATTAGCGCCTGGCGCTTGTCTCGCTGGTCGGAGAAGAATCCAGTTTTTTGCCCGCGCACAAGATCGACGACGAACTTGAGATTGTGTTCTTTCACTATTACTTCGCGATCAAGTTCGCCTTCAAGCAGTCTCGTCTCTTCGAGTTGGAGACCTTCTCTCTTGCGGACGGGGGCATCGTTTCGCAGAAGTATGGTCGTTGCACCGGTAACGGTTTTTAAGGACGACACAAACTCGGGCAGGAGTCTGTCGCTTCCTGCGGTGTGCGATTGAACAACGAGAATTCCGGCAAAGGAGTCGACTATGAAACCGGGCAGCGAGTCGCCCTCGGAGTTAATCAATCGAAAGACATCGGTGGCATCCAGATCGATTGATTGCCTTCTCAGCGCAACTGCTTCTTTGATGCGCTGCTCCAGAAATGCCCCGTCAATTTCTTGTTGCGCGTCTCGGGTGAGAACTCGTACTGCAATGTCGCAATTTGAATTGTAGTATCCGCGTGCAACGAATTTTCCGTTCAGATCGACGAGATCCACGAGCGACCCCGGATCTGCTTTTCCGGGGGCTTGCGATATTGCTCCTGAGAACAGCCACGGGTGACCTCTCAGGAGTTGCCACTCTCGCCCTTTTTTGATTGAAATTTTTGGGAGTGCCAAGGTGGAATACCGGATTCGTGATGTCAATGCTGCAACGGGGTCAATCGCTACAGTGGTTGGTAGTCTTGCACAGATCGGTTCTGTTGGCTATTTCCCGGAGGGCTAATTTGCGGGATCTTAAACAGGTTCACCGTGATCGATTTGTTGGCACCGGCGAAGGGCATGAATCACCTAGAGACGACGGAGGCGATGATGGCCGACCACCTACAATCCAAAATGTTGGCTCCGCCGCCTTATCTTGTGGTGCAGAACCTGTATCGGGGACCATTGCCGGATCAGGTGATTTTTCAGGAGATTCAAAAGGCTGGCATTCGCCGTCTCATAACACTCTGCGATGAGTGGTCTCCCTCACGAGATACCAAGCAACACTGCAAGCATCTCGGTCTGGAAAACCATCACATACCATTGAGCCCGTTTTACCGACCGGGCAAGAGTGATATTCAGCGATTCTTACAACTGTTGGATGAACGCGACACTGTACCAACTTATGTACATTGCATTCACGGGCGCGATAGAACGGGCTGCATGCTCGGGATCTTTCGCCTCACGCAAGGTTGGTCCTACGAAGATGCGCTCAGTGAGATGCAAGAGCATGGCTTCTGCATGGATTTTACCGAGTTGATTGCGTCGGTGCGTAGTTACGCCGATTATTGAACTGTTAGTTAAGATTGCGCTGTGCGAAGATTGAGGCCGCATCCATTCCCGGAATTCTGACGCAGTCTGCGTGACCGCACGGACATTCTGAGTGAAGACCCGATTGTTCCAGGAATTTCTTTTCGCACTCAGGACCGCAGAACCGTTGTTCTTCTCTAATGAAGCACGAGCAATCTTTAAACGAGCATGGAACTTTTACCGGAGCGTCTTGCATCGCAGTGAGTTCTTCTTCGACAACTGCTGATCTAGCATCACACATTTGGGCACCTCCGCTGGATTTTCGGGGAGGGCCTGTCAGTTAGTTCAATACTTTGACAGCCCGTTCTTTTCTTTCGACGTCCAATGGAGGGAGCGGTGTTCCCTTGCCAGTGTTCTAGATGAACGACTCGGCAGGAGCGTTAAGTAGGCTGCCCGCAAGCGCAGACCGGCATGTGGAGTTGAGATCTAGCGAACGAGGTTTGCGATGACTACGCCCAGTGAAGTAGCAGCTACGACATAAGCAAAAACAATCAGCATTTGATCCACCTCTAATGTACTTACAGAGTTCTAGACGCGGAATTGTCAAAAAAGTTCAGGTGTTTCGTTGAATTTGAGCAATTTTTCATGAACAACATCATGTCAACGTCCGTGCTGGATGCTGCTTCGGCAGTCCAGGAAAGGGGGCTCGGTTTCGCTTTAGTTATCGGGTGGTGTGTTCGAGGGGGCTTGACAATCGTGGCGGCTGAGGCGGATGTCATTTGGGTTTCTTTGGTACAAGGCGGAAAAGCATGCCATAGCCGTGTTTCTCACGGAGACCTCTCTGCGCTTGTTGCGGGAGCTGCGACTGCTTTGTCCTCGAATTTCCTGACAGCGGTTGATATGAATGCACACTCAGAACTGTCGGGGGGGACATTTATAGAATGGTTAGACAGCCGGTTCAGACTGCGGAGGACAATATGTTGAATCGTACAGGCAGATGTCAGCTGCTAGTGGTATTGATGGCGTTTGCCGTCGTGACATCCGCGTTGTTCGCCGTGGAATCCCGTGCTCAGTATAAGGAATCCTATCGTGGCGGTGAGGGACAGTGGGGGCAGTGCTGTCACGAATGTGTACCCCCTGAGGTACCCGCTGGTCCGGCTGCCACTCCGGCGCCGCCCCCGCCGCCTCCAGCACCGCCGCCACCGCCTGTAACGCCGCCTCCGGAGAAGCTGGCCATGCCGACTCCGGTACCACCACCTTTTTCGCCCGGTGTAGTCGTTCCGAATGACGTATCCGCCGCCGCCGCTAGAATGCCTGCGCAACCGCCCGGTCTGAGACCGCTGGTGCAAAACTTGATTCTTCTATCCGACAACAAGTTTCCGTTTCCGAAGAGCAAAGACCGGGGCGACGGCATCATAGTCAGAGCGGAGGAACACTCGTCGACCGAGCGCCCCTCCCCCTGCTCAGTGAAAATTCACTCAGGTCGGGTCCTTGTATCGGTTCGGCGACCGTCGGAAGTGGGGTTGGCGATAACGGACCTGGCCGAGATTTCCCTCGCATCCGACAGCGACGTGCTGATCGGTGCGGAGAATGGGTTGGTCCGGGTGCTGAATTTGGATTCGCGCGGGTCGGCATGCAAAATCAAGTTGGGGAAAAATGTCCTCAACGATGCGAATAACAAGATCATTTCAATCAAGCCCGGAACCGAGCTTGTCTTTAGCAACTCGAAACTGAACCGACACGTCTTGCGCCCGTCTGACGGTATTGCGCGACGCCGGTCGAAGCTGTTGGAAGATGGTCGCATTGCCCTGACAGAATTCTCATTGGCGACGGTGATGCAATCCTGCGATTTAATTGTGCAACTTGAACAAGAATCTTCCAACCATAAAGCGCAGCGTATGTTGACGGACATGTCAAAAATGGCTGCCGTTCTGAACTACATGAACGGACCCGGATTCACCTATGGTGGAGTCGGAAACCAGGTTGCCGGAAAGAACCAGATTCAGTAAAAATTCGGGTAACCATGGGTGGTATCGAGCGGTTATCGATCGAGGTTACGAACAAGTGCGCGAAGGCGTGTTCCTTTTGCTACAACAGTAGTTTGCCGGGGGGAGGCACAACTTGGACCCGCGACAATCTGGTCGACTTTGTTTCGGATTGTGCGGGCTTTGGCGTCAAAGCCGTGTCTTTCGGAGGCGGTGAACCGTTTCAGTACGAAGGAATTTTCGATGTACTTGATTCTCTACGCGGCAAAGTGTTTCGTTCGATGACTACCAACGGACTTCTCCTGGAAGCGAATTGGGATAGTCTGTTGCAGGTGCGACCCGATAAAGTGCATGTCTCAATTCACTTTCCGGACAACAAAGGGGAAGTAGAAAAAGTCGTTCAGCAGGTCACCGAGCTGGCGTCGGCTGGTATCAAAAGCGGTGTCAACTTTTTGGTGCGGAAATCAATGCTCGCCCAGTCCGTGGAAGCTGCGCATTTGGTCCGGAACCATGGTATTTCTAATGAGAGAATCGTCTATCTCCCTATGCGAGGTTTTGATACGCCAACGCCGAGACAGGTTGCATTAGTCGCGGGCGATACGCCCTTTCAGTCCATGTCCTGTCTCAGCAAATGCGCCGCGAGTCCAAGATTTTGTTCAATTGGATGGGATAAGAAAGTGGGGTGGTGCTCGTACACCACGGAGCGCGCAGCTTTAGCCGAGCTGTCTTTCGCCGGACTACAGACCGCGTTGACTGGACTAGGGCTAGTCTTTTGCGGCGGCACTGATGAACAAGTAGCGTAAGTCATGGTCACCTTTTTCATCGACGGGAGCATTGGTACTACTTGGTGTCCACATCCCTTCTGTATGACTCGTCGTTGCGCACAGACTCTTTATTTCTATTTCGTTCGATTATCGTTCCGCCGTCGTTTCTGAAAACTTGCTCGTTACGAACTACCGGTTCGTTTCGACTAATGTGCTCGCTAACGTAGCCGGGCCGCGACGGATGCTCCATCGCCCAATTGGGGTGGTAGAGAGCCGTGAACTCCTCACCATGGGGCTGTTCCACCAGGACTTCTACGGCTCCGGCTTCCTCCATTATCGCTTCTGCTTTGTAGCGCTCTTGAACCGAGTTAACTCGGGTCGAGATCAAGACACTGCCGGACAGCTGCTCGGTAGTTTGCACTTGAGCGGCATAACTTGGTGTATCGAAGTGCATGACTGCGCCGGTCAGGAAACCGATATAGGACCCGGCTGCCGCCCCGGCTATCATTGCCAGTAGTGGCACTATGCTGAGGAAGAACTCGAATCCCGGAATGTACATAACGGCGATCCATGTTGAGATCGCGCCAATCACTGCGCCGGCAACCGACGCCCAGATTACGAACATATCGGGGCGGCCGCTAAGCAGCGGATATGAAATCTGGCGCATGTTTTCCGTATCGCCGCCGAGAACCATTAGGTTTTCTCGCTGGAAACCGGCACTGAGAAGTCGTTTTACTGCCTCTTCGGCATAGGCATTGTTAAAGTACACCCCTGTAACTACTTTGGGCGAAATCGTGGTTTTACGTGGCATGGTGTTCACCTCACTCCTAGATGACGTACTCGTCATCTGATACCGGCTATTTGAAACGCTTTCTCTAGCTGTATTTCTTAAGATGCTTTCCATGTTTCCGGTGTTGCACTCAAGCTCATGTAAAAGCACCGTCTTCTGGTTGCGATAACTCGTACTGGCTCAGCTTTGAGGAATGTTGCACTGATGCCCTGATCGAAATTCTTGCAGCGTTATGGAAGTGGATTCAGTGGCGAGCTCTGTTTAATATACTTTTGTAATGCTGCGACTCAGCGGTGCCGAAATTTAGAATCCGCGAAGTAAGTGCTCAAGCTCATCAGCGGCAAATGGTCGTCAAGTCCGACCTCCTGCGGCTCTCGGCGGGAACTGCAGCGCCGGAGGTACGTCTGATTGTGAAGTTCAGGGCGGCGGCACTTGCAATGAAGCATATTCGGTTACTACTAAGCGGGCTGACCGCGGCCTACGGAGCGCTGGCGACTGTCGGTCGTCGGACCTGCAAGAGCACTGTTCAACGCTTCGGCAGGGCGTCGACTTTTCGAGCCGGGTTACGACACGCCCTTATCTTACTAGGCGTCAGTGCGGCGACGTTCTCGGCGGGGCTAGCGCTGTGGTGTCTGTGGCTTTGTTCCACATTGCCTCCAGCAGAGCTGGAAATCGGAGTTGCCATCTACGACCGCAACGAGCACCTGGTTTGCCGTGCCTATGATGATGAGCGCCTTGTCGAGCCTGTGCCCCTCAAGAGTGTCTCTAAGTGGGTCGCAAAAGCGGTTATAGCTAGTGAAGATAAGACATTTCTTGACCATCATGGTGTGAGCGCTCCGGGAATGATGCGTGCGTTGGTGGCGAACGTATCCGAGCGGAAGGTCGTGCAGGGCGGGTCAACCATTACGCAGCAACTTGCGAAAAATCTGTATTTCTCCGGCGAAGGGAGGCGCTTTTCCCGCAAGATTAAGGACGCGGCGATGGCGATTAGTCTTGAGCGCAAATATTCGAAGGACCAAATCCTTGAGGCCTACCTCAATACCACCTACTTCGGCACGGGCGCTTATGGGATTGAGCGCGCCGCCAGAACTTATTTCGGGAAAACATCCGGAAATCTAACTCTATCAGAGTCGGCTTATCTGGCCGGTTTGATCAACGCTCCGTCTAAACTCAGCAAAAAAGCTAACTTCGACGATGCGATTGGGCGTCGAAATCGCTTGCTCAAGGAGATGAAGGAGAGTGGAGTCATTACCGAAAAGGAGGCTGCTAATGCCCTAAAGCATAAGCCGACGTTTCAGGGCGGGATGTACGTGCCACCATCTTCATTCTACGTCAATGAAGTCTTGAAGACCTTGAGGGAGCCATTCGGTCGCGATGAAATGTACAGCAAGGGACTTCACGTCTTCACGTTCATGGATAGCGCCGCTCAAAAATTGGCGACCGCAAAATTAGCATATGGTATCAAGCATGCACCGCCCGGGGTGCGCGAAGGAGCACTGGTATCGGTGTCTGTTGCTGACGGTGGTGTTCTGAGTATCGTGGGCGGAGTCGACGGTCGTCGCAGTCAATGGAATCGCGCCTTGTCTCCACACATGGCGGGCTCGGCGTTTAAGCCGTTTGTGTATCTTGCCGGTCTTAATACCGGTAAGCTCGGACCGGATTCTCTTTTGTTGGACGCTCCATTCAATCCGTCCGATCCCAGCGGAGGCAATTACAATCCGCAAAACTATGACGGGCATTACCTTGGTTGGATCAGTACCCGCAAAGCCATTGCGCTGTCGCGGAACACTTGCGCGGTTCGTGTCGCTCAAGCCGTTTCGCCGCACGAAGTGATTCGCACTGCTAGAAAAGCAGGCATCAAGTCTCGTATGGATGCTACTCCCTCAATTGCATTGGGCTCTTGCAGCGTAAGTCCGCTGGAAATTGCTACCGCATACGCAACACTTGCTCGCGGTGGTGAAGCAATCGAGCCTCGCTTGATAAAACGTGTGGAAGATCGTGATAAAAAAGTCCTTCGCACTTATGATGCTGAGTCTGTTCGTGTATTCGATCCTGAGCCGGTAGCGGCGTTGGTTGACGCGCTTCAGGATGTGGTCGAAACGGGAACCGGTACTCGTGCGCGGTTAGCGAATCGGCCTGCCGCCGGCAAGACCGGAACGTCTGATGGTCCAACCGACATTTGGTTCGTCGGATTCACAACCGATGTTGTAACCGCGGTTTGGGGCGGCAACGACGAGTTTAAGCCGATCGCAGGTTCGCATGTTACCGGCGGCACAGTCATGGCGAAGATCTGGCAGAATTACATGGCTTCGTACTACAGGGCGCACCCGACGCCGGTCACAGCATTTGCTCGTCCGCTTAATCCTCTGGTTCAAGATGATTCGGCACCGAGCTTCTACGAGGTTGCACCACCCATAATCGGTGAATTGATGGACTTGATGGGGCGTTCCATTGTTCGTGAGTACGGGCATGGCGATTATCACGACGAAGAAGACGATGCGGCTGTTGAGGGCGAACATGGCGACGAAGGCGTTCGCGTAGATGAGCGCCAGTCCAAGGTTGCTCAGAAACCTAAACTCTTTCGCCGCATTGTGAACTTCGTTAAGTCACTCTAGGTTTACGGAACGCTTCGACATACTATGGAGTTTCGAAGTCTCCTTCTGATTCTTGGTAAAATGCATCTGTCGCAGGACTGATTGACAAGAATGACTGGAGGTTGTCTTGAAGCGTCTTAAATCTGTCGCCATGGCAGCCTGCCTTTCTGTTGCGTGGGGAAGTTTGTCGACATCTGCCGAACCTCAGGCGTCCGCCACTTTTGCGCAAGGCGCAGCGAGTCCATTAATTGTTGTAGCCACATACAAAGCTTTTTCCGCTCCTGTAAAAGACGCCACCTCAGCGAATATTTACTTCGACGGCATATGGACAACATATCGAGTAGAGAGGCTACTTAGGAGCGACAATAGAACAAAGACCGGCGACATATTATCTGTAAACCATCAGTTTCATGATGGATCTGCATGTGAGGCGCCGGACGAGTTTACGTTCTCGGAAAAATTATTGCCGTCGCCCGGCTCAAGCTGGATTCTCTTGCTTGAGCCGACTAAGCCCGGGGGCGCCCAGTACCGGACCTACCGGGGTACCTTTGGTCGCCTGGTCAACAATGAACAAAATTTGGAAAAAGTTCGAAGAGCAATGAGCGCGGTTGGCAACGCTCGTGAAAAGTAAAGTAGGCAAAGCGCAGATCCCTTCGCTGCTTTCTTCGTCCGATAGTCGCAGCCGGCGTCTACGCACTGGGGCTCTGGGACTCACTCATGAATCGTGCCGCCCTTCGGATCCTCGTCCGGGCGATGTCGTAGAGATTCACGTTTTAGCGGGAGTGAACGAAGATGTTGCATCGCTGCGATTGCGCTACACCGTAGATGGTGGCGATCCTCTGCAGCAATCAGACCGGGTCATTGAAGTGGATATGCCATCAATGGAGGTGTCTTGGGATACTTCGATGTGGGGGTATTGCGAGTCTTTCCGCGGGGTGATACCGGGGCAGACCGAAGGTACTCTGGTGCGCTATGTGATTGTGGCACAAAGAACAGACGGGGCGGAGGTCTTTGTACCGGTCCTCAACCGCAGTGACCCTGCGTTTGCCCGCGTTAACGATGCGGTTGACCACGCCAGGATTTATCACACTTACCGTCGTGGTGAACCGATGGTTCATCAGTATTATGTGGATAAGCTGACAATTCCCGACTGGCTTCATGACGCCATCATCTACCAGATCGTGCCTGATCGGTTCGCTACGACAAATGGTGGTTCCGTCAAAGTTAACAGAATCGACGGATTGGGCAATGGAACTCTGCGCGGGCTGATCGGCGAGCTGGACTACATCACCGATCTTGGTGCCAATTGCTTATGGTTGACTCCGATTTCTCCGAGTCCTTCTCACCATGGTTATGATTGCACCGATTTTGGTGCCATTGAACCTCGTTTGGGAACCGAGCAGGATTGGGATGACCTTGTAGCTGGCTGCAAGCAGAGAAATATTCGAATACTGTTGGATCTGGCTGCTAATCACGTTTCCAATCAGCACCCCCTTTTTCGGGAGGCTGTAGCCGATGAAAATTCACCATATCGAAAGTGGTTCCGATTTACAAATTGGCCTGATTACTACGATTCCTATGCGATGTTGTCTACATTTCCAATTCTGGAAACTGAAAACGAAGAAGTGCGAAGTCATATTATCGACCATTGTTGCCGTTGGCTGAAACGAGGCTGTGACGGGTTTCGGCTTGACCACGCTCACGGATTGTCTCATGCGTTCTGGTCGGAGTTTCGCAAGCATACTCGATCTGTCGCACCGGAGTCGGTGCTCGTCGGAGAAGTGTCCCATCCACCGGACGGACTACTTTCATTTGAAGGACGAATGGATGGTGTTCTGGACTTTCGCCTTTGCGAGCTGTTTCGACTGCTCCTGGTTGACAGCAGCATCACTCCGTCCGAATTTGATCGTCAGGTGAGTCGCCACCTTCGTTATCTTGAAGGGCGCATGGTCAATCCATCTTTCTTCGATAATCATGATATGAACCGGCTTCTTTTCATAGTCGGCGGCGACATGCGAAAGGTGAAATTAGCCGCTCTTTTGCAGTTCACCTTACCCGGACCGCCCATAATCTATTACGGTAATGAAATCGGACTCAGCCAGCAGAAGGGGGTCGGTCGCCTGGAGGAGGCGAGGCTTCCTTTCCCGCGTGATGCGATTAACATCGAGATGCTTCAGTACTACAAGGATCTTGTTGCTCTCCGAAAATCGGGTCTGCGAATCTGGCAACAAGAGCGGAAGCTGGTTCAAGCTGACGAGGCCGTATACGCATGTCTGGTCGGCGATCGGTTTATGGTTGCAATAAACAATAGTGGGACGCAGCAGTTTGTTGTTGTTCCTATGGCGCAATCCGGCGCAGTTGTTTTGTGCACGCAGACCGGTGTTGAACTTTGCGGCGATGCATTGAAATTGCCCGCCTACTGTGGGGCGGTATTAAAATTTGGTGCTTAGTTCGTAGTGCTCCCATATTACTGAACGTGTTGCCCCCCGGTTTTGCCCATAAGTCGTGTCCAGCCAGAGACTGTCAAGTGTATAGTCGGTTATGCCGCCTAGAGGACACTTCATGCCTGAGATTCATGCGCTCAAGACCGACCAACCTTTAGCCTTGCCGGGCGAACCGCAGCCTTCGGTTGATGATGTTACTCGTCGCCTCTACGAGGCTGCGCAACCCTCTATTGTGAAAGTTGAAACCACAAAGGACGGTGGCGTCGGAGTAGGCACCGGGTTTGCCGTTACTCGACCTGGCTTGATTGCCACTGATTATCATTGCGTGGCTGGTGCTAAAGAAATCAAAGTTCGCCTTCCGAACGGCGATTTTCATCGAGCGCGCATTAAAGATATCGACGATATCAACGATCTGGCCATTCTCGAACTTGAAGGTACTCCGCCTCCATCGCTGAAACCTTTGCCGTTGGGCGATTCGAGCAAGATCGCGCCGGATACTCGGATCACCGCATTGGGGCACCCGGAAGGATTGTCTCCGGTTTATGTCTCTCCCGGATATCATGTAACCGATGTGAGATTTGGCAACAAGCTTTTCGGAAATTTGTTCGGAGTTACACCGGAGAACTATTTGGCAAAGGATACTCTCACGCCTAAGGATCGGGAGGATGCCAAAGCTGTAATCGAGCGCCAGCTGATGTATACGCGGGTTCACATCAGACCGGGCAATTCAGGCGGACCGCTGCTCAACAACGAAGGTAAGGTTGTCGGTATATGCGATATCACTGCTGACCCGGAGAAATTCTCTCATTCCCTGTTTACGCCAGTTTCGGATCTAAACAAGCTACTTAACCGTGAAAAACCCAAGTTTCAGGCGTCGTACGCGTACACCGGCGAAGCATGGACGGACTCGTACAGAGGGGCCTTGACCAATTCTCCCGTCTTTACCGCTACCGGGACTGGTTTGCTTGCGGGGGGCGCTTACCTGGGACTGGCTAGAAGCTCTTACGCCCGCGCTGCGGGTGTCTGGGGCGGAGCCGCTTACGGCGCGTTATCGCTTCCGGAGGATGCTCAGGAATTGTGCAATTCGACCAATACTCGCGATAAGTTGAAATACGGCACTGCCAGTTTAGGTGACTTGTCGATGCTCACCGGGGGCGCAATGAGGTTAGGCGCCAGACCTCTTGAATCGCTCATGATGCGCTCTGCTGCGCAAGAAGGTTCTTTACTTAGCTCCCTGGCGCTTCGTGGAGCCGAAAGTACGCTGGTTAAATCTACTTTGAGCAAAGCCGGCAGAGTCGGAGTGGCGCTGTTGGCTGTTGGCGCAGCGGTCAAGATTGGCAGCGATTTCATTCCGAATCGCCTGGTTCAAACAGATCTTTCGCGCACGGATACCAATGATATCCGTCCGCCTTTCCCGCTTTACGGTCGCCACTGAGCTCTTAAGCTGAGCGCACCTGCAACTTGCCGTCATCAATCGCTTTGAGCAAGTGTTGGTGATCCAGGGCGGTCTGATTTGCATATGAACGGGAAAATTCGGCAATTGCTTCGTCGAACGTTTCGCCGTTCTCCAGATAGGCGCCGATAACGGCCGCATCACCGGAACGTGCGTGTGCCCGCGCCAGTACGCTCCCTGTCAGTTCAGCAAACGCAATCAGTTGTTTCCCGTCCCAGGTCTCAGGCTCAAGTTTGATCTTCATGTCCCGCAAGTGGCGCACGTAGAAATGCTTCTCGTTTTCGAGGTCTGTCCAGCCGAGAAAAATGTCGCTGGCGGATTGCATGATGCGTTGTCCCGCTGCCACCCGCTGACCGCTGTTATCGTATGTGCTTTTGCCTGCGTAGGGCTCCAAAACGGATTGCCTTGCTTCCTTTAGTTGAAGGAATAGTGGTTCTGCATCCGGTGCCAGTAAAAGTGCCACCATACACATTGTACCGACGCTACCTACGCCTACGACTTTGATCGCGACGTCCGCCAGCTGATAACGGTCCACCAATCGCTGGCGATCATCTTGCAGGCTATTCTTGTATATTTTAAGCGCTTCAGACACCTGGTCGAACAGCGAGCGCCCTGCGGT
The DNA here is from genome assembly GCA_019752635.1 of Candidatus Obscuribacterales bacterium. Lineage (GTDB taxonomy): Bacteria > Cyanobacteriota > Vampirovibrionia > Obscuribacterales > Obscuribacteraceae > JAKFUT01. The sequence continues at coordinate 117,980 of JAIELX010000059.1, forward strand.
GGGCTCCGGGTGATAGATGAGCGGCGGCTTGTCCTTGATCAAGTGCCGGCCATCCACTTCTTCGGTCAGCTTCGGGAAGTAGTATTGGTCATCCCTCTTTAATGCTTGTTTGAGACCTTCCTTCAGCTTTCGCTGCAGGTCTACATCGCGAGTATTCTGAATGAACTGTTCCCACTCGATGGTTTCATACCAAATGTCGAGAATGCTCTTCCTTGCATACTCGGTCATTTTCTTGCGGTATGCGCGCGACACGGCTTGCGCTGCCAGCAACGCTTGCTTGTCTCTGATCTGATTGTCTCGCGCTGCAAGAACAAAGCTCGTCGCCAGGCGCTTCAAATCCCACTCCCAGGGGGCAGGGAGTGTTTCGTCGAAGTCGTTGATATCGAATACTATATGCCTTTCGGGAGTGGCGAATGCTCCGAAGTTCAGCAAGTGGCAGTCTCCGCACGCCTGAACTTTTGTGTTGGTGGTCGGCGTTGTGGAAAGGTCTGCCGCCATAACGGCGGATGACCCTCTGAAAAACGTGAACGGCGACGCCATCATGCGAAAAAAGCGAATCGGTATCAGTTCCGGTAGCCGCCCCTCGTTGGTTTTCTTGAGGAACGGAATCAGATCTTCGCGGTCCGGCGAGATGGACCATTTGAAGTGGTTCGAATGCGGGTGCGCTGCTGCAAGCGCCTGCCCCCGCTGCCGCCTGTCATCCTTGGGAGACAGCGTGTTGTCATGCAACTCTGCTGTCTCGGTGAAGGTGGAAATGGAAGGACCGTCACTCATAGCTCACTCTCCGCTCCTGTCGCCCTGGTTCACTAATTTTATTCCACACACAGCCCTCCTTTCTCCCCTTTATATGCATCAAAGGACAAGAGAAGGGGACTGATCAGCGATCAGCCAGAGACGCGACGAATCGCCGGGGAACCGGTAAATTCGGTGACGGGCCGCCGGGGGAGTCCCTAGAACGAGACGTTGCCGCCGATGCAGGAGCCGTAGGTCTGAAATCTGTTGTTGAAACCGCGTCCACGCGAGAGCGGGCTGAGGATGCTATCCATTCCGCCATTGGAAAGTACGCTGAACATCGTCGCTGCGCCCAATGCGCCCATCATCTGAGTCATCAGCCTCGGATTGCCGGGCGATGCCTGCTGCGCAGGGGGGGCTTGCTGTTGCTGCTGCGGCGGTTGTGCCCACTGTGCTTGCGCCTGTTGCACGGGAACATAACCGTACTGAGCACCGATATTGCACTGTTGCTGAGGCTGAGCATAACTGGTCCGACCACCATAAGGTTGAGCCATGGCGTTCATCGGCGCCGCCTGTTGTGTGATCGGTGCTTGCATGGTCTGTACATAACCGGGGTTGACTTGCTGCATGGCGTAATGCGCGCTGCGGTCGGCCAGCCCGCCGGTGATGTCGATTTGAGCCATACCCTGCAACGGTTCTTCGCCCTGATAAGACTGGGCTGCTGCCGGCAGAGTGAACAGCCCGGACAAGATGGGGAGGAGGCAGAGAAGAAACAAGGCGGTACGCATCGAGAACACCACGATCACTTAACGCATCGATCGTAGTGTCGCTCCGGGTTCAAGTCAATGGCGAAAAACCCCGAAAACGGGCTTTCCCTTGCGGTTTTTACGAACTTGACAAGCTTCTCGGGGGAATTGCTCTCAAATTCGTCCTATCAGTCGATGGCGAGGATCGATTCGCGCAGCACGTTGCCTTTCTGCTCCGTCCATTCACCGGTTGCTCGGTAGGCTACTTGTCCCTGACGATCGAGCAAGAAAATGTGAATGGTATCGGCTGATGCGATACGCGCACTCTTCATGAACGCCGATTGATCCGTGTACACCGTGAATGTGTGCTCGGTGGTAATTTTCTTCACCCCGACGTGCTGTTGCACGATCTCATTGTCGATAATTCCGCGCACGGGTGCGAGCATTGCCGGCATCGTCGGCAATTCGTAGAAGTGAGTTCCGGGGATTTCCCGTACCATGCGCTCCAGATGAGGGAGCCATGACTCGACCATGGGCATGTGATTGCGTTTGAGCGCAACTACCAGGACCGTTGCCCTGTTGTTGTCTAAATCGTTCGGTATCTTGAGCTCGAGCCCGTTCAGATTTCTTGCTTTGAGTTCCGGAAAACCTGAGCAGGCAAGCGGTTGTTGGATTTTATATGGTGCAGACATGTACTACTTATGTTCAGTTGGTGTCGTGAACGGTCAACAAAATTAGCCTTTCAAACAGCATCGCAGACGGAAGTGAACAGTGTATGAACGCTAACTGTCCGATACTGCCAACCTTAATCTCGTCTATACGAGTTCTCGGGTTTTCTGGACTCTCAACCGGACAATACCTCTTACGAACCAAAAGAAAACCTACCTGTATGATCCTGTGACTGAACCTCTACTGTTAATTTCCGCCGAAATTAATTTATCAAGTTTGTCAATCTCGTCTGCAACCTTGGCGTGTTCAGCGGGGGGCAGACTTTTGGCATCGCGCCGCACTTGCAGGTAGAACTGGCTCAATCGGTCGTATTCACGCTTCAACAGGGTTGTTTCGAGGGTTGTCAACTTGCCCGGCTGCTGAGCATCTGCAATTCGTCGTTCCAGCGCGGACCATCGGTCCTCAAGCGAGAGCCTTGGTGGTGTCATCTTCAGCGAGGGCGTTCTCTTCGTCCCTGTTGTCGTCTTCGGCACAGCCTTCCTGGAAGTAGCTTCGCGGACTCTCAACTCAATTGAGGCGATCTGCTGTTCTATCTTGATTGATTGTTCGGGAGTCATACCACCTGGCACCTCACTGTATGCCGACTCGAGTGCGTCGATCAGTTCGATTTCCCGCAAGAAGTCCGCTGCGCGATCAGCGCTGATCGCACCGGACTTAGTGTTGCTGTCGATGCGCAACCTTAATAGTCTCTTCCTGACCGTGCAATCTTCTTGCCGGGCTGTCGGATTCTGTGCCGAAGTTTCGTCTCCGGCAAGTGCGAGCCCCCTGTCTTTATCTGCTTTGACACTGCTTTCGATCCGCTCATCCAGTTTGTCGATCTCTATCGCTAATTCGACAAGGCTGCTTTCAGAAGGGGCTCCGTTGGCGGTGATGTGTGCTTGCAGTGTTGACGACAAGTGTGTCAATTCTGCGCGAATTAATTCGGCTTGATTCGCGGATAGTCGTCCTTTTGCTACAGCATCCGCCAGTTTTGCTTCAACGGCAAGGCGTCGCTCATAGAATTCAGCAGTGGCTGTTCGAGAGATTCGCATCTGCTGGTCCAATTGATTGCTTATCTTCTCAATGTCCCCGCTCAAAATTTTCTCTTGCTTTGCTGTCAGCTTGCCTTCGTTCGCGTTCAAGAAAGTAGTCTCAATATCGATGACATGTTTCAGTTCATGTTGGCAGTCTGCTGCATCCAGACGTGACAGCGCACCTTCGGCTATACATGCTTGCAATCGTTCTTGCAATTCTTTACGCATGGTTACTGCGTCTTTGGGCACGGATGATGACTGCGCCGCCATAGCAAGAACGCTATTGATCTTTCGTGTTAACACTAACGCCCGCGAAAAGGACAGTTGCTTTCCTGCGGTGCGAAGGTCCTGCACGGTTTTGGACGCCAACGCTAGTTCCGCGAGTAATGCGTTTGCTCGTTCTGTGCTGATAGTGTTTTTTGCGAGCTTGTCGTTAATCGCTGATTCGATGTAAGTAAGTCGCTTGTCGAAATCCGACCAGTCATGAATTGTACCCGCGAAGGTTGAAAGGTACTGTGAAAATTCTGTTTCAGCAGCGTTGAGCGTTAGACCGGCCGAAAGATAGAACGCCAGAAAGACCCCGGACATCAATATCAGCCGCGCTCGCACTCTTTCTCCTCTGTGGATTGCAAATAGGGAAATAGATCCCGTCTATCATACGATTTTTCGTGCACACAATGTGACGTCGCAATAAAAGGTTCAGTTCCGTGGTGCTCGGATATTCTTTCCGTGGCGTGCACACAGAATAATATCGCCGATTAAAACGATCAGGTGAGCAGTCCGCAAGAGCTATTGTTGGTCCGTTCTTTACGGGTTAGCGTGCACTACCTTTTTTGATCGTGTACGCTCGGCTCTGGAAGCCGATCTCAAAGAAATGTATAGCATTCAACTGTCAAATCATAATCCGTACATGCGGGAATGACTGCGGTTGTGTTTCAATTGGAGTCACACCGGTTTGAAGCGCCGGTCAATTCTCTTACTCGTCCCCGGAGACCCCCCATTGATGATAAGAACCAAACTTGCTCGAGCAGGCTCTACCGTTCTGCCCCTGGCTCTGCTTGCGTTAATCGCCACCACTGGTAATACTGAATCTTTAAGTGCCTCTACCTCATCTAACTCTTGCTGCGAGCACAGCGTCACTGACCGTGTTCTCAGTAATGCCGCCCTCACTGCCGAAGCAAGTGCCCCTAACAAGTTGATTGCCCAACGGGGAAGCTCGATCAACTCTTCAGGGAATGATTACCTGGATGCTGCAAGCGATGAAGGTATTTATCATTGGCCGGCCGAGAAACTGCCAGTTAAGGTCTTCATGGAAAACGGTTCGAACGTTCCGGGGTATCGTCCTAACTTCCCTCAGATTCTCTCCAACGGATTTGATGCTTGGGTCACCGCAACCAATGGTCGCCTGGGATGGGTGCAAGTTCGCGATAAGTCTCAGGCCGACCTGGTCGTAAGCTGGACTACTGCTACTCCGGAGCATGCAGACGGAACCGAAGCCGGTCGAACCAAAACGTTCACCAAATTCGATACCACCACGAATCAAGGTAAGATCTACAAAGCATCTATGGTGCTCGCTACTCGTCTGCCGGAACGCGAAATGTCCGACGAAGAAGTAACCAAGACATTTATGCATGAAGCCGGGCATGCGTTTGGCATCGCGGGACACTCACCTAACAGAAGCGACATTATGTGCGCTAAAGTTAATCACGGTCAAAAGCCTTCCCTCTCTGGATGTGATGTGGCGACAATCGTCAGGCTCTACGGATCTTATCCGCAGTGCGCCCAAGGTCCGAGAACTTCCAGTACCTCGACCCTCTAACTTGTCTTCGAAGCGTAGCGTCCGGAAAAATCAAAAGACCAGACGCGCCTAGCGCGTCTGGTCTTTGACTTGAATGAAGTACTTTGAATCTTAGAGCAATCCGACGCTGAACAGCGGAGTGCCTAGTCGAATGAAGTGGCTTCTCTTCTTCTTCAAAATGATCGGGCGTTCAAGAAGCACTGGCTTCTCAACGCAGCGATCGATGTAGACCGGTTTTTCAACACACTTTTCGATGTAGACTGGTTTCTCCACGATGCGATCGATGTAGACCGGCTTTTTAACGATTTTTTCGACAAACTTCGTACGCTCAACGCGTACCGTGTTGGTTACAATTCTGGTGCGCACTAGCGGACGACGTGCCACGCGACGATGCGTTGGCCGACGTACCATTCTCTTCGCTCTTTTAAAAGAAGAGCGTTTGCGAACCACTGCCGGTTTGCTCCAGCTTTCCGAAATTGTTTCAGTTACTTTTTCGGTGCTCTTCAATGCTGCGCATGGTCTTTCAACAGTTACTTTGCACTCGACCTGTTTTGCCTTTACGCATTCCTGTTGTATCTTCACCGGTGAGCTATATACCTTGACGCGCTCAATCGGCGGAATCAAGAGCTTTTCACCGAATGACGCTGGAACCGAGGTGAAGCACATTGCGGCCAAAAGTGCTACACCTACGGAGGTTTTTCCTAGGTTTGGGTTCATGTCTACGTTTCCTCCATGCAACCCGATTTCGGGGCATTTAAACTTGGGAGATCTCACTTGTGGGTGCTCCGGGGTGGCACCCGTGGTACGGGGATTCCGAGACACGTGTTTCGCTCGGGCGAGTCGCCACCGGGATGTACTTGCAAATGCATTACCTGCATTTTCGATTACATGAAGGTGGGATTCGATCGGCTTGTGTGAAAGCCGCCTGTGATCAAACTGTTCCTGTCGTCTTGGACTCGGTATCGATCACAGGCGAGCCTTCGCTATCAGTCGGACTGTTCCTCAGCGCTTAGAACAATCCAACATGAAGTAAGCGTTTGATTGAGAAATCGAAGAGATGACTTTTCTCTTCAATAATTACCGGTGAGGTAAGTGTCTTTTCAATGAGTACCGGGGTTTGAACGCATTTTTCCATCAAAACCGGTGCGGTCGCGCAACTGTCGGTAAGAACCGGAGCGCTAACGCAGTTATCCATCAGTACAGGCTGCTCGATAGCTTTCTGCATCAAGATGGGGGTTTCGATAGTCCTCGTGTATGTGCGCGTCTTAAAATGGCTTGCAGCCTGCGCATCCTGAGGAATTGCCGTTCCAACCAGTGCCAGAGCCGCCATTGCTAGCGTTGTACTGATAATTCTGTTTTTCATTACAGAAGCTCCTTTGTGTAGTCACCCGTTAAGGTGCTCTAGTTGTCTACAGCCGTGGATTTCGACGGACGAATTTCAGCTTCGGTTCCCCGCGATTGGCTTTTGACGCTTGATGCGAGTGTGTACGTGAGGTATCCCTCTTGCTGTACACTTGTGTCGCGGCTCTGGAAACGCTTGCTGTACATCGTTGTACGGTAGTGCTATGGTTCGGGCTTCGGTTGCGCAAGTAAATGATCGATTAATAAACTGAGACACATCGGTGCTGTACGGGCATCACCGATGGTGTCAAGTTCGACGAATGACCGCTCCGAACTTTCAAAAGGTGTTGCTTGTTGGCTATGAATATCTTGTACGGACTTGTAGAATTAGGAAGTCTTTTGGCAAGGAACGCATGAAACCCAAGCTGAGCTTCTTTGATATTTGGAACATGAACTTCGGATTCCTCGGAATTCAGTTCGGTTGGGGGCTGCAACTAGCCAACATGAGCGCCATTTACAGCAAGCTCGGTGCCGAACCGGACAAGATTCCCATTCTCTGGCTGGCCGGTCCTGTAACCGGTTTACTGGTTCAACCGATCATCGGGGCCATGAGCGATCGCACCTGGGGACCACTGGGCAGACGTCGCCCTTACTTTCTTACCGGCGCCATCTTTGCCAGCATCGCTTTGTTTCTCATGCCGGACTCGCCTGCGCTTTTGTTTGCGGCCTCGTTGCTTTGGATTCTGGACGCCAGCATTAACATCAGCATGGAACCGTTCCGCGCCTTCGTCGCGGACAAACTGAACGTCGAGCAGCGCACGTTCGGCTTCATTATGCAAAGCTTTTTTATTGGAATCGGCGCGACGTTAGCAAATGCGTTACCGCTTATCTTTAGAACCTTCGGTGTAAATGGAGCTGGCTCTAACGGCGTGCCTTTAACCGTGCAATATTCATTTCGCATTGGCGCCGTGATGTTTCTGCTGTGCGTGCTCTGGACCGTTTTCAGCACAAAGGAATATCCCCCGGAGGATATGGACGAGTTCAATCGGAAGAAAGAGCAAAATAGAGGCATCGGAGGGCTGCTAAAAGAGGTTGTTCGTGAGATACCCGCGGCCGTTGCTGAAATGCCGCGAACCATGAAACAGCTGGCGGCGGTGCAAATTTTCACCTGGCTCGGGCTGTTTTGCATGTGGATGTTTTTCGGTTTGACCACTGCCTACCATGTCTTTCACGCGCCCGACCCGAAGTCCGAGATGTTCGATCGGGCTACTGAATGGGCTGGTTGGTGTTTTGCAATCTACTCGGTTGTCTGTTTTCTTGTGGCTTTTGTCTTGCCTAAGGTGTCTCAAAAGCTTGGTCGCAAACTAACGCACGCGATAGCGCTGGTATTGGGTGGACTCAGTCTGCTTTCGATTTACTTTATTCATGATAAGGAAATGCTGCAGCTAACCATGATCGGCGTCGGCATCGCTTGGGCGTCCATCCTGTCCATGCCGTACGCCATACTGTCCGGAGCTGTCCCGCAGGAGCGCACTGGCGTTTATATGGGCGTTTTCAACTTCTTTATCGTGATACCGGAGATATTGGCGGCGTTGTGTTTTGAACCGTTGGTGCATCACGTATTTCATAACAATCCGCTCTATGTAGTGATGACGGGTGGTGCCTCATTACTGATTGCGGCCGCTCTGGTCGCTCGTGTTGAAGACAATGCCGATCCGGTAGCTGTCACTTCTGGAAGCGGCGGACACTAAGCGGGATCGGCATGAACAAGTATGACCCTGTTAATCCCGACCACTGCCTGGTATCGCCCGAACGCAAGAAGCGTTTCTTATCGACTGTTTTTCTATTTTTCGTAATTTGTGGATGCTTTACTTATTGGGTCTTTGCCTCGCGACTTGTGTTCGCCGTTGGCACGATCGTTTCGGCGCATGTATTTGAATCGGCGGCAGCTTCATCTGATGAGGGACACCGCGTGCGAAATTACTTACGCGGCGAGATTAGGCGAAGAATTGAAGTTGGAGACGCTCCTGGAGAAAGCGAAAAATGGTGGTACTCGGTGCTGCTTTCGTCGGATGAGTTTAAGGTCGCAGAGGAAGCTTGGAGCGATCCGGCGTTGGAAGCCCCGCCCGCGTATAGCCCGGATGCCGTTGATGAGACCGGCTCGGATGCGAAGGATTCGTCACAGTAACTGTTGGTCCTTCGGTGCTTCCGCAATTTGCGAATTGTTCTTCCGTATCTCCAGCGCTTTACTCATTACGCCGATGTAGTGACTGTTCACGCTTTGGTGTAAATTCCGCCCTGGCGTCGCTACTTCGCTGTATTTGAATATAATCGCGTATCGCGCTACTTTCGATGGTGGCATCAGCTTCAGCGGATTGTCATAGTCCTTGATCATGCAAGTGCGGGAGAGCCCGTCTTTATCGAGCATTCGTTCCAGTCGGCCGGCCAGGTGCCGGCTGTCTCTCACCGTGTCGTTGAAGAAGTTGTGAAAGAACCGGCTGCCGTCATGCAGGTCCTTTATGTGTGATTGCAGCCAGGCATCGAAGGTGTCACCCGTGTAGAGTGAGTCCAAAAGAGTAATGCCTCTGACTTTGTCCTCTAACCCGTTGCGGGAAACTTCCGATGCGGTGGCGCGAAAACCGCCGGAGAAGGTCGAGACGTAGATGTCCGCCACATTGTTTAACGATGTTGTTTTGAGCGGTTCTGTTCTTTGAAAAATTTCGGTCAGCATGGCCTTGAAGAAGCCTGGTTTGTGAAACTGACCCGCGTTGCTGCTATATGCGGAGGGCTCTAATGCCCATTCCGGCATTATAAAGACAGTATTGGGCGGATTGGCTTCTAGTTGCTTCTGCATGTTGGCACGAGTAAACTCTTGCACCACGTTTTCCATAAGACCGTGGTTGTGTATCTGCAGCGTGATCGGGCGGGAGGGGTCGAACCCTTTGCGCACGAAGACCAGTGCATCGGGACTGGAGTGCGTCGCCGTTCTGTTTTTGAGTTCGCGCAAGTAAAAGACGCGGTCTGCGGCGACAATCGCAGCGGGCCCGGGCATCGGCTTTCTCTTCCCGAGAATTGAGTTTTGAATGCCGGTCCAAGTTGATTTGAGTTGATCGACCGGGCGCCGGGGCTGTGCCGTTGCTGGATGCAGCGGTGAAGTCACTGGCTGCGTGCGAGCTCCGGGAATCAAAACAGGACTCGACTGCACTTTGTCCGCTGTGCGCCTCGAAGCTTCGTCGGCTCTTCCTGCCAACATTGGAAGAAACAGTGAACTTGCGATCAGTCCAGCAGACAGATATTTCTTAATCGAATTGCGCATCAGATTGCTCCGCTGTTAAGGCCTACACTCAAGAGACTCTGTACATACATGCGTCTCGACCTTCTACTTCGGAACTAGACGAGTTAGAGCCTATTGTGGTTGCCGAAAATGGAAAATCCGTTTGATGTAGTCCGTTAACGCGTTTTGACCAGGTTCATAATCTCCAGAAGCAACTCTTCCATCGGGCTGATTGTTGCCCTCAGGTCATGCAACATAGCGTCCCTGTCTTCCAGCACGCTGATGGTTATTCGATGCCGGTCCATGGTGCCTTTTGTGATGTGACTGAGACGATGTTCCCACCTTTCTTGTCCTCGCCGAATTATGCCTGCTTTGGTCCAAGCGTTTAGCAGTGAAACTCTGCGGGTGAGACCCGTTGTACTGGCTGCCGGGACTGTGTTGAGGAAACGCCAGACGGACTCGGGGTAATCTTCGTTTTTTGAGTTGGTGTCGAACAGGTGACTGATTACGCCGCTGATTCGATCAGAAAGTCTCTTCTCTCCTTTCTGCTGGTAGAGTGCCATGCCCGCAAGAACTGCACTGACTCCGCCTTCCGCTACGTCGAGGATATCGGATGGCAGCTTTAGTTTTTCGCTAAAGTCGAGCGAGTTGCCTGCGATTCCGTTAAAGGCGCTTGTGATGAGGTTTGCGGCCGCAGTCAACGTAACAGCTTTGTCTCGTCCTTCTTCGAGTTTAGCTCGAACGTCGTCGGCCAGGGCAATCTCCTGATCTAATTTGGACTGGGCCGTGCGCACTTCGAGCTCTGCGGTAAAAAGATCTTCCAGTAGATCCTGCCTTGTTGCTTGAATGGCCGGCGTGTGTCGCCAGTCTGCTTGTGAATTGCGCGCACTAATCAAAGTCTTTAGCGATGCTGTGACGCCAAGCTGATCGGCAAGCTGAGAAGCGTTTGGCGATAAACCCGGTACCGCTGATTGCGTTGAGGCTGAGAACGATTCGTTTTGCGCACCGACTGGCAGTGTCAGAAAAGCAATTATTGCAGTCAAAATTACCGGGGTTCTCACGGATTCCTCAAACTTGGTACCGTGCACATTATATTGAAGGCGCAGAAGATGCGCACATACATGAGAGCTAGTTACGATTAGCAGTCTTTTGCTTTCCTGCAACTTGCCGCGTATCTAGTTCGTGTCGTCCCGGGGCGCTTCGTATATGTCTTCTGCGGACGGTAAATATACGATAAATCTTGTTCCCTGATCGACGACGCTGTGGCACTCAATTGTGCCACCATGGGCCTCGACTATGTGTTTGCACAGGTGCAGCCCCAGACCGCTGCCGAACTGCATGGAGCGGCCTGCGACGCCCTGCTGAAAACCGGCGAAAAGATTCGGTATCTCGTTAGGAGGAATGCCCGGTCCTCTGTCCTCTATTACCATTGCAACCATGTTGTCGACCCGGGAGAAGTTCACTTTTACTATGCTCTTGCTACTTCCGAACTTCAATGCGTTGTCCAAGAGGTTGTAAATTACTCGGCGCAGCTTGCCACTGTCACCAAACACCAGGGGGACTTTGTTGTCTTGCGCGTTGGTGATGATTTCGATCTCTTTGGACTCGGCCTGAGCTTTAAGATCCTGACGGCAGGCTGTAACTATTTCGGAAAGATTTACCGCGCTGGCTTGCCCGGAGACCTTGTTGTCTTCCAGGCGATAGAGCTCCAGCAAATCCTGAATCAATTCCAGTTGCACAAGGTTGCAATTTTGTAACTGAATCATGATCTCGCGAAGTGCCGGCGATAACTCTTGCACTTTGTTTCCCAACAGTGCTTCGATCAGTCGGATCGACCCGGATAAAGGACTTTTGAGATCATGTGTGAGCGTAGCTGAGAAAATCGCCCGTTGTTTCATCAGCATCAGTTTTCGCTCTTTCTCCTCGATAGTAAGGCGCTGGCTTATGTCGTGAAAAAACAAAGCGATACTGAATTGCTCCGCCACCGAAATTGTTGCGGTGGATAACTCAACCGGTAGTTCTTTCCCTTGATTTGTGAGCGCAATAAACTCCAGTGGTCCCGTGATTAGCTCGGTTGTTTCCGGCAATTGAAGCCTATAGCGAGCAATCAGATCATCGAATCGGGATCGCAGTCGTAGTGGAAACAGACATTCCGTAATCGGTTTTCCGATTAGTTCATCCACCGACCAACCAAAGACTTCTTCCAGCTTTTGATTGGTCGATAGGATGCGACCGAACGCGTCAATTTCGACTATGGCCTCCGGCGCCATGCTGATTATGCTTCTGTTGCGGATTTCTTCGGCTCTCAGCCCTTCTTGCATTTCGAACTGGTGCACTGTCTGCATCGTCTGTAGCGCTAACTGTCTGGCAGTAAGATGCTTGTGGTCGCTCAGGCAATGCGCACCCGTTTGGATTAGTCTTTGCCACGTGTTCCAATCTTCAATGTCTGTGACAACCAGTAAGGCAACACTTCTATTAATGCTACGCAGTTGTTCTACCAAGTCGACACGATTTGGCTCCGCCTTGCTCAGTCCGAACAAAACGGCGCGCACTTTGTTCTCACGAAAGTACTCGAGCGCGGCGCCCTCGGAGTTCAGCTCTATAACTTCAGCATCTTGACCCAGAGTGGCAAATGAATCTTTCAAGTCTCTCAACTCGGCGCATCGGTCTCCGATGACCATGACTGTTAGGAGTGGCCTCACCATTATCGTGTCTAGTTACTTCCTTTGTCACTTGTAGCTCTTCTGTCGGGAAAGATCTCGCGGCTGCGGCTCAGCAAGGGGCCCTTCAGGATAGACAGTTTGTGAGGAACGCACTATCGCTCTTTAGAGTGAGAGCGAACTAGAGTTCTTCTTTCAAAGTTAGCTGATCGAGTTCTTGCGCTGTAGGAAATCGTTTCACGCGATAGCGTTCGGGATAGCAACCATCGAATACGATCGTTTCGGGCCCCAGCAATTCAGTCACTTGATCGAACGGTGCGAGCCCAAGGCTTGTGACATCGTCGTTCTCCGGGTCCGAGCTGTAACGTGCAAAGCCGATAAAGTCAGTGCGAGGTAAGAGCGCTTCCACCCCGTCGCTCCAAACGCAGTAGGTGCTTATCTTTCCCGTATCGGTATTCTGAACTGCATTGAATCTGGCAATGTACAGATCTTGCTGTTCTGTTTCGTTTTTCAATTGGTCCAGCAGTTCTTTGTTCTCGCCATAAATCGTCAACAAGGTATCTGTCATCAACTGCTCGAATCGCGTAAACTCAGGATGAAAGGCTGGAAGCTGGTACAGCTCCCATTTATCGCTTCGGAGCACCAGCGGAACAAAACTCATTGAACGCGGCGCAGCGGCAATCTTTTCAACGATGTTGAGCGCGTTGTTCAAACCTGCCACATCTGCCGCCCCGGTGATGAGCAGATGGTCTCTGTTGGGGATGAAGGCAAGCATCTCCCCTTCGACTTCACACTCAGCTTTGATTTTGTCCAGCAATAGTATGCGAGATCCATCGTGATTGTCTTGCCATGGTGAAACGTATAGTCCCGGACTAATCTTTCGCATGGAATCGGTGCTGATTCTGCTCAAGTTACTCATGGAGCGTTCATAAGCATCTTCGACGCTTATCTGCCACTCTTTGATGTGCGCTTCCGGCAAAATGACAATTTGTTCCGGCATGTCTAGCACCAGACCGGAAGCCAGGTGCTTCGCGATAGGTTGATAGGGGAAATTGAACATGTACCGGTCTGGTTCTTGATCGGAAGTTTTGTCGAGAACGGCTCTCAACTTCTGGTGTTCATAGAATGTTCTTTCCAGTACGCGAGGAAGCAGCATGTCCAATGCTTCTTCGCGTGAAAAATTGTAGGAAAGGTTATCACCCATCGAGCGCAGTAAATTTGCCCAACGCTCCAGTACCTGGTGCCTTTGCGCGGTAGGAGCGTTTCTGTATTCCTGCCATGCATTGTGCAGGTTCATTCTCACCTCATCCTCTTTCTCCAGTTTGAGGACGAGCATGAAGTCTTCGCTGTCGTACCGAATCAGTTCCGTTGCGCCAGTGCGAGTCAACTCTTTGAACAGCGCTTGGACGAACCGCTCACGGTCTTTGCCTTCAAAGTTGCCGTGGCGCGATTTCATTAAGCTTCCTAGCCATCTCTACATCCATTTCATGACCACCTTTTATGCTGATGAATCGAGCGTTCCATCGCATCGGATTAACACCGGCCAGATAAAGGTCGCCTAACAGGTCGAGTAATTTGTGGCGGACCGGTTCATCAGACCAACGAAGCGGCTCGTCGAATCCTTCCGGCGTCATGCTTACTACTTGTCCGACGATTCCGAGCAGTTGGTGCTCTTTTTGCCCGCCAAAGGTTCTTGCATCGCCGATTTCTCTGATTCCGGAGCTGGCGGACCATGAGTGCCAGCGCTTGCCGATCAACGGGTGATCCCAATCCATCATGTAGTTCAGTGAGAAACCATCATCTGGAATCGCCATTAAAACGCGGTCTCCGCGTTTTACAACAATAGGTTCACTAAGCGTCAAATCGCTTGTCGGCTTACTTGGTTGCCAGCTTGCTTCCTCGAATAAATCAAGCCAGAACTTCGCGCTGCCGTCGCCTAGAGGAAACTCCATTCCGTCAATGTCGACGATCAGATCGTCGAGCCCGAACAGGGCGGCTGCAGCTAAGAAGTGTTCTACGATACAAAGCCTGTTGGACTCTACTCCGAGAGTGACGTTGCGAAGTGTGTTTACAACGGATGAAGTCAGTGCCGGTATCTCAATCTTGGCACTGCTGTCGCCGCGATCAGGAATGCGAAAAACGATGCCGCTACCAGGTCCGGCTTTCTCGATTGTGACTTGAACGTCTTTTTGTGAAGTGACGCCGCGACCGACGTACTTCAATGTGGTGCTTGGCGCAAAGCCTGAAGGTGCCGTCATTGTAGTTTTACCTCACCGGTTCCGCTGAGCGTTTTAGCTGGGCTTCAAGTTCTTCGATTCTCTTCTTCATTGCGCGATGTTCGTCGTACATCTTCGGTAGTTTTCGAAGCAGTACGACCTGGGTCATGAATTCTCTGTGCGGAATGGCCGGAGTTCCCGTTACGACATCGCCGGCCGGTACGTCGCGCATAACTCCGGATGTGCCGGAGACGATAGAATCTTTGCCCAAGTCGATATGGTCTTTGACGCTGGCTTGTCCGGCTAGTATTGCGCGATCGCCCACAGTGCATGAGCCTGCCACTGCTACCTGTGCAACAACAAGTACTTCTTGCCCGATTTTGACATTGTGGGCAATCATCACTTGATTGTCTATTTTGCTGCCGCGTCCGATTGTGGTGGCGCCCATAGTGGCGCGATCAATCGTGGTGCAAGAACCGATTTCTACATCGTCTTCAATTACTACCGTTCCAATTTGAGGAATCTTCAAATGTGGATTTGATTCGTCAACAAGGTCAAAGTTTCCGGACATGCGGCGTTCCATGTTTGATGGTTTTGCCGTGACATACGCAAATCCGTCGCTGCCAAGCACTGCGCCTTGCTGCAAAATGACCCTGTTGCCAATCTTGACGTAGTCGGCAATCAAGCATGAAGGATAGAACAGGCAGTTCTCTCCGATTTCTACTTCTCCGCCGATTACACAATGTGCCATCACTCTTGTGCCCGCACCGATTTTCGCCTTCGGACCGATCACGACATAGGGGCCAATGGCGACATCTTTGCCAAGTTCGCAGGTCGGATCAACTATTGCGGTGGGGTGAACACCAGGGTCAGGAAAATATCGCTTCGGTTGAAAGAACTGCAGCATCTTTTGAATGGCTAACAATGGCCGGTCGACAAAAACGCACGGACGATCGCATTTCGTGCCGCTCGGCAATATCAGGATTGATGCTCCGCACTCATTTATACGTGCAATAAGCTTCGGGTCGAAAAGAAAAGCAACCTCTCCTTCTTGCGCTTTAAGCGGAGACAAGCAGATGGCCGATACTTTGATGTCGTCGCCTTGTGCTTTGCCGCCGATCAACATGGCGATCTCTTGGATGCCAACTTCTTTAGGAAGTTTCATTGTTCAATTCTCCAGATCGTCTCTTCCATTCATTACAACTGCGGTAGTAGTTCCCACTTGCAAAAAGAACGGGTCGGCAATGAAGATCACTGCCAACCCGACGATATCCGTCATCCGTGCTTACTTGGTGGTTTTAGCAGCGGCAGCGGGATCAGATGCGAGCCGTTTTACAACGCCTTCGGTGATATCAACTCCACCGAGAAGCACTGCAGCTTTCATCAAAACTACGTCAACCTTGTGGGTAGCAGCTTCTGCTTTGATGGCTGCATCCATCTCGGTTTCCAGTTTGCCTTCCAACTGTTGCGCTGTCGTTTGCAGTTTCTTTACTTCCGAGTCAATTTCGGTTTGCAAACGCTTTTGAAGGGCCTCCAGTTCGGCTTGGGGCTTGTTGGCCTTCTTGGAGTCTTCATATTGCTTGTTGGCATTCTCTACCAACTTTTGAACTTTCTCTTCGCCCTTTTTCAATTCTTCGGCGAATTGTTGAGCCTTTGGATAGTGCTGAACCACCTTATCTCGATCGATGGTTCCAATCACTTTCGGCGGTGCGGTTTGTGCTAGTGCAGCACTGGAAACTCCGACTACTGCCACGATAGCGCTGGTAAGCGCAAGGGCCTTACGAGAGTAGGTCATTCTCTCCTCCAGAAAAGGGCGCGATTTCTCAACGGTGAAGTTTACAGCATGCCTATCCGCCTTCGCCACACAATGTGTTTTAGCGGTTGTTAAAACTTATCACCGAAACCAATTGAAACTCGGGGCTTCAATTGCCCGAGAGCCGTGCTGATCAGTGGTATGCCGTAATCAAGTCTAATCAGCCCTACATATGGCAAGTTCATTCGCAAGCCAAGTCCAAAGGATGCACCGGCTGTTCCGCGCTGATAGAAGCTGTTGATCATGCGGTTTCCGTTTGCCACTCCTGCATCTGCAAATGCTACCAGTCGCACATTCTTGGATATCGAATTGACTATCGCTCCGGTCGCTGAAGATGGAGAAGGCTTGGGCAGTGGTAACTTCATTCTAAATTCAGCTGATGCCATCAAGAGTCCGGTGCCTGTTCCCAAATCGGAGAAGGCGCGGTAGCCGCGAACTCCGTTCCAGCCACCCAGGCGGTAACCCGCGAATTGAGGCAGACCGCCAAGTCCGGTTCCACCTTGAACGTTAAACGCTAAGGTATTGCTCTTTCCAACAGGAACGAACTTGCTGACACTGCCACCAAGTTTCATGAAACTTGGACCGGTAATACCAATCGACGGGCCTGCCGTGAGCTTTGCAAAGGAGCCTTTGCGCGGGTCCCAGCCACCCTCACGCGTGTCGCGGACTAAAGACGGGGTAACACCGACATACAAGCCGCCTTGTAGTTGCTTGTCTCTGATTCCCTGAATGAAATTCTGCGCGCTGGCGCCGCCATATCCCATGGCCGCAGCCCGGTTCAGAAGATTGTCGCTGAAAGTATTGTTCGCGAAACTGCGAAGGTTCGTTGTTTCGCCTAATAATCCAAGACCAGCCGTCCAGCCCTTTTTCAGCGGCTTTGTGAACGTAACGCTGGTGCCAATTGACCGCTGCATCGCTTCGTCGACCATGAAGCTGCCCATGTCGCG
>JAIELX010000066.1 GCA_019752635.1 Candidatus Obscuribacterales bacterium
AATAGCAGCAGTCACCCAGCGCAGTTTTGAAATGCTTGGCTCAGAAGATGGAGTTGATTGCGAATCCATGATCATCGCCTCCAATCGGGGCTTTCAGGTGTATACGAAAAAATCATGCCAAGGGTTCAACTAGGACGGAAAATTTTCGCCCCTCCCTCCCCTCCGCTGAACCCAAAATGCTCTGCGAGATTTTCCCGGGAAAATCTTTCGTAGCAATTCGGGTTGTCGAAACGGGTGCTCCCCTCTTTCATCGAATAAATGCCTCTGCCGTGTCGCGGTTTATGATGCTGTTTCGTTTAGTCGGACGAGTTCCACTGGCTACGCCCCTCACTGAGTAATTACGTTTCCAGAGTTACATTACTGCGCTCTACAGTGCTAGAGACCTCAGCCAAGTCGAACAATACTACTGCAAAGATTTGCGCGCCAATTTCAAAGCGTTGGATCAGAATGGTCGAATCGCAAAGTTGAAAGAGTTGAAGGCCTACTACATAGGCGACTACAAGATTCTGGATCAGAAGGTGAACGGTCAAACTGCTGACGTAACTGCGCGCGGTAGAGCAGTAAATCCGTCCACAAAAAAACTGATGTCGCAAACCGATACCTTCAACTACGTCAAGGAAGGCGGCTATTGGCGCATCTCCGGCGCGCAGTTGAAAGGCGTCTTCCAACTCTGATTTGTTCGGAACTTTCATCATTTGATACGTTGGTGTTGCAAAAATTGTGCTTCATGCTAACATCGCATTCATCTCAAATTTTTTTTCGTCAATTTTTTTGTCGGCAAAGTACTATGAACTGCAACGTCAATAACAAGTTTGGTTGGTGGCCCTGGTTGAATAAACCTGGCAAGCCGCTGTCAGCTTGGCGTTCCGCAGTGCATTAGATTCGGACCCTTCTGATTCAATTCAAGACCGCGGGCTTGCTCTAGAAGAAGCTCGCGGTCTTGTTTTTGCGCATTTTTTTGAGGAAGGGTTTTTCAATGAATACAGACACACCGCCAGGCGCGCGGCGCCGCGCCACTGTCCTGAACCTGCTTGGCGATGCTATTACGCCGGCCCGGGCATTTCATGCGCTCGCAGCAGGGCAATCGACTGCGCTGCTGTTTGAGAGCTCAGAGCATGATTCTAAGCTTGCTCGTTTCTCCGTTATCGCAGTCGATCCTGTTGAACTAATTCGAATCAAGAGTGGCACTGCGACTATTGTTCGGGGTGATTCACCAACGGTTCACTATCGCGATGCAGAGAATCCGTTCGCGTTGCTGCAAGAGCGACATGATTTCAATACTCGCGATCTTTCGACGGAGGGCATTTCTTCCGTGCTTCCCTTTAAATCGGGGCTGGCGGGATACATCGGGTACGGGGTGGTCGGCAGTGCTTTTGACGTGCCTCTGCCAGCAAACGATCCACTAGACGTGCCGGATTGCATGATGGGGTTTTTCGATTCCTGCGTCGTTTTCGATCACTTGTTGCGTAGCATCCACGTCGTATCCTTTCGATCTGCGCAACACGCTCAGTCGCTGGCGGACAGTATCCTTCAGCCTTCGAGTTTGCGTCCGTTGTCGCCGCGGCGAGCAAATGAAGATTGCTTTGCAGCAGTCGAGCCGGCAATTACTCGCGACGCTTTTTTGGAAATGGTTCGCCGTAGTAAGGAGCTCATAGTTGAGGGGCAAGTTTTTCAGATTGTGGTATCGCAGCGCTTTAGCACTGTGGTCACGGTAGACGAACTAGATGTTTATCGAATGCTTCAATCTGTGAATCCGTCGCCTTACGCGTACTTTCTCAAGTTTCCGGAGCTGTGTTACTTGGGCTCTTCGCCCGAGACTCTTGTTGCGTGCAGGGCGGGAAGTGCGTCCCTACGAGCGCTCGCAGGGACCAGACCCCGTCACGCGGATGGCGCGTTAGATGATGAAGCCGCCATTGAGTTAGCGCAAAATGTGAAGGAGTTGGCCGAGCATTACATGCTCGTCGATCTGGGGCGTAACGATCTGGGGCGTGTTGCGAAGTCCGGCACAGTCACTCTCGGAAAGCTTGCCTCGATTGTGCGCTATGCTCACGTGATGCATATGGCTACTAAAATATCCGCAAAGCTTGAAGAGGGTGTTTCTGCTTTTGATCTGATTGCCAGTTGTTTTCCTGCCGGTACTGTCAGTGGTGCGCCTAAGATTCGTGCCATGCAGTTACTTGCTGAACTGGAACCGGAACAGCGCGGCATCTATTCGGGCATGGTCGGCTACGTCGACCTGACCGGCGATACAAACGGGGCAATCGCAATTCGATCAGCGCTGATTAAAGACGGTCAAGCGCACGTAAATGCGGGTGCCGGAATAGTTTATGACTCCGTTCCTGAAAGCGAGTATGACGAAACTAGAAACAAGGCTGCCAGTGTGTTGCGGGCAATCAGTCTTGCTCACAGCGCGGAGGGTGTCATATGTCGATAATCATAATAGACAACTACGATTCGTTTACATACAACCTGTATCAGCTAATCAGAACGATCTCGACCGGTGTGGTTACTGTGTTCCGCAATGACGCAGTTGCGTTTGACGATCTTGCGGCCTTGAAACCAACGCATATAGTTCTGTCTCCCGGTCCCGGACACCCGTCTAACGACGCCGACTTTGGTGTCTGCAAGGACATTGTTCGCCGCAATGGTGAACTGCAACGGGCGCAAACCCTTGGCGTGTGCCTCGGGCATCAGGGTATTGTTCACCATCTCGGTGGCAAGATTTCTCGTGCCCCGGAGATTGTGCACGGGAAACAGAGCGCGATTAGAGTGTGTTCTCCTTCGCCACTTTTCAAAAATCTGGACAGCGAATTCATTGCAATGCGCTACCACTCACTGATTGCGGAAGAACGCTTTATGCCGGAGACATTGACTGTGACCGCTCGTGAATCAATTGGCAATCTAGTGATGGCCGTTGAACACAAATCGGCTCCTCTCTACGGCATTCAGTTTCATCCCGAATCTTTCGCAACTCCGTCGGGGCGTGTAATTATGGAGAATTTTCTCGCACTATGAAAACCTTAGATACTATCAACAGGTTGACTGATTCGCAGGCGACTGAACGCGAGCTTTCGGAACTGCTTCGAGATTTGCAACCGGATAAAGTCGATTCGCGAATGTTTCGCCAGATCGTCGGCGTTCTGAAAGATTCGGCTGATCCTGTCATGTTGGAGCATGTTCGCGCACTTCATGAATTTGGAGCATTAATCGATTGTTCCGGGACCGGGGGCAGCGGTCTTCCTCGGTTCAATACTTCGACCGCCGTGGCTTTTGTACTTGCTTGCGCCGGACTGAAGGTGGTGAAGTTTGGCAATCGAGCGGTGAACGGGCGCTCGGGAAGTTTCGATTTCCTTGACGTACTCCGCTATCCATCCACTGATTCTATTCGGTTCGCCTCTGCGTTGATGGCGGAAACCGGTCTGGTATTTTTGTTTGCTCCATCCATATATCCCTCATTCGCACGACTTTCGTCCGTGCGGAAGGGCCTTGGAGTAAGCACTGCGCTGAACTTTGTCGGACCTTTGCTGAACCCGGTTCGTGTTTCATACCGGCTCACCGGCATCTCAGATTCGAGAATGCAGGAGGTCACCGCCAAGTTTCTGGCGGAGGATGAGGACTTGCTGGAGGCGCTTCTGGTGCGGAGTGCGCGAGGGTTGGATGAAATAGACTCAGTCGGTGAAACATTTGTAATCTCGGTGGCAGCCGGACAAGTCACAGCATGCATTGTCTCCGCCTCGGATCTGTATCAGGGCTCCAGCGCTGACCGCGTGGACTCTGCCCCTGAAAAGCCTTTTGCATTCAGCTACTCTGTCGCCGACAATGTGGCGGCATTCTTCCGCGTGCTGGCAGGAAAGACAAACGATGAGGCTTTTCGATTGGTCGTTCTCAATGCGGGCGCGGCCCTCAAAGTTGCGAATGTTGTTTCGAGCCTGGTTGATGGCTGCCTCTTAGCCGAGGAGTTGCTGATTTCCGGACGTGTTCTCGCGAGCTACGAGTCATGCAGGAGGGTTTATGAAAGGATTTCTCGCTGAAATGTATCCCGTTAAAGTGAACGAGATTCTGCGCGCCAAGCAAGCCTGTGCTATCGACGAAACCGGCATTGTCGCTTTGTCGCCTGAAGGATCTTTCAAGCGCGCGCTTCAATCGAACCAGTCGCTTCGGATCATCGCTGAGGTAAAACCTGCGTCACCAGCATATGGGCAATTGACGTCATCGTCGTCTACGTCGGCTGATATTGCCCGACTTTACGAAAGCGAAGCGGCCGCGCTCTCTGTCCTAACCGACGAGCACTACTTCAAGGGAAGTTATGACCTGTTGGCCGGCGTTGCGAGCACAAGCGTTTTGCCCGTGCTGTGCAAGGACTTTGTGATTGACCCCTATCAGGTCGTGCGTGCCCGAGCTGCTGGCGCCGCTGCTGTGTTGTTGATTGTGCGCATCCTTTCAGACGCGGAGCTGAGGACGCTTTCGGCGCTCATAACACAATATGGCATGACTGCCGTTGTTGAGATACAAAACGAGCAGGATCTAGCCAGGGCGGAAAAGATTAGCGCTGATACTGTTTTGATCAATAATCGCGATTTGGAAACGCTGGCAATAGATCTCAGTACAACTGCTCGCTTAGCGCCTCTACTGAATTCCGACGCTGTCGTCATTTCCGCAAGCGGCATCAATTCTCCTTCGGATATTGAGGTGTTGCGCCCATTTGCTTCTAACTTTTTGATAGGTTCGGCGTTAATGCGCAGCGAAGATCCGGCGCTTCTACTGCAGCAATTGAAACAAGCGGGCAATGCGGCTGCCGCGGGAGGGAAGCGATGAAGGCGAAGGGAATGTCTACAAATCTGCAGATTTGTAGACATAACACACCGGTGGTCCGCGAAGGTGTAGATTCCGACCGGACGTTGGTCAGTAAACGCCCTCTAGTCAAGGTCTGCGGGGTTCGCAGTTTGCAAGATGCGGCACTGGCAATTGAATGCGGAGCGAATCTGATTGGATTGATCTTCGTAGAATCAAGTCGGCGCCAGGTCGATCCGACCGAGGCGATGTTGATTTGCAACAGCCTTCGCGGCAGAGCCCGCTTTGTCGGGGTCTTTCAGAACGCGACAGTTTCTTATATCAATGAAATAGTGGCGAAGTTGCAGCTTTCCGACATACAGTTGCACGGTGACGAATCGCCGGAGTATTGTCGTTCCGTTAACGGCGCTGTGATCAAGGCGTTTTCTGTCGATAAGTCCAGTGCTGCCAATTTGACCGAACCGTTCGAGGGGGCGGTCTCGCACTTTCTCTTCGATCGCCCGAAGAATCGCGTTGCCCCCGAGTGGCGCAACGAATTGTTCGATTTTCTCGCCAGGCGAAAGTCGTCTGCCACCCCGTTTTTTGTTGCGGGCGGTCTAGATGAGTTCAATGTGTGCGAGGTCCTCCAATTACTGTCACCGCATGCGGTGGATGTTGCATCCGGAATTGAGTCGCGGCCCGGCGTTAAAGACCCCGAGAAAATGCGCCGCTTTATTGAAGAGGTTCGAAATTATGATTAGCACAGGTCTGTTTGGAAAGTTCGGCGGCGTGTATGCGCCCGAAACGTTGATACCGGCGTTGGAGCAGCTGGAAGCCGAGTTCAACCGATTGTCGGTTGATGAAGCGTTCTTGAAAGAGTACCGGCAGTTGCTGCGCACATACGCCGGGCGACCAACACCGCTCTATTACGCGCGCAATTTATCACGCTCTTATGAAGCTGATATCTATCTGAAGCGAGAAGATCTATTGCACGGTGGTGCTCACAAGACCAACAATGCTTTGGGGCAGGGCCTGTTGGCTCGTGCTATGGGTAAGCGGCGATTGATCGCCGAGACCGGCGCCGGACAGCATGGTGTAGCTACGGCGATGGTCGGTGCTTTGTTGGGAATGGAAACAGAGATCTTTATGGGCGAATTGGACATCGAGCGCCAACGCCCGAATGTGTTACGCATGGAATTGCTCGGGGCCCGTGTTCATCCCGTCTGCACGGGTGGAAGGGCTTTGAAGGATGCGATCAATGGTGCGCTGCGAGAATGGATCTCGTCTGTCCGAGATACCCACTATCTACTCGGTACCGCTGCCGGACCACATCCATTTCCGACGATGGTGAAGTTCTTTCAAAAAGTGATTGGTGAGGAAGCCCGAGAACAGTTTAGCCTTGAGCCCGGCGGGTTGCCGGATGCCGTCGTAGCTTGTGTCGGTGGTGGATCAAATGCCATTGGGATTTTTAACGCCTTTCTCAATGATGCCGACGTGCGTCTGATTGGAGTCGAACCTGCGGGAAAGGGATTGGACACTTCGGCTCACGGCGCGGTCCTCCAAAAAGGAACCACCGGGTGCTTGCACGGAATGATCAGCAAAGTGATGCAGACGGCAGATGGTCAGATTCTTGAAGCGCACAGCATTTCCGCCGGGCTGGATTATCCTTCGGTTGGTCCGGAACATGCACACCTGCAGGAGTCGGGGCGGGCAACCTATGTTGGCGCCACTGATGTGGAAGCATTGTTCTCCTACAAAGAATTGGCGAGGCAAGAGGGCATTATTCCCGCGCTGGAAAGCGCGCACGCCGTAGCGTATGCGATGCACCTGGCGCGCAGTAAGCCGGGGGCGAGAATTCTTGTGAATCTATCCGGGCGTGGTGATAAAGACTTGGAACAGGTGATGAAGTATGTTGGATAGTAGATACAAACGCGCATTCGCGAAGATCAAGACGACCGGGCGAAAGGCCTTTATCCCATTTAACCTGCTGGGTTATCCCAATGCGGAGCGCTGCCTGCAGTCTGCAAAGTTAATGATTGAATCCGGCGCAACAGCGTTGGAGTTCGGCATTGCATTCTCGGATCCACTGGCGGATGGTCCCGTTATCCAGCAAGCTGCCACTAGCGTTATTGAATCCGGGTTCTCGTTCTCGGACGCTCTGGCACTTTTAAGTGAGATTAGAAATTTGGACAGCAATATTCCAATTGGATTGCTCGTTTACTTCAACACTGTACTCAGCCAGGGTGTCGAGAGCTTCTTTCAACAGGCTGCCGCCGCGGGTGTTGATGGTGTGCTTGTTGTTGACCTGCCGCCGGAATCCTATGCCCCAATCGAAAGTATTGTCAGGAAATCGGGATTAGACAGTATCTTTCTCATTTCGCCGCTGACCACCCTGGAGAGACTGGGGGTAATCAACCGCTACGCTTCCGGCTTCCTTTACGCGGTTTCGCGCTTGGGAATCACCGGAACGGACGAGCGCTACGATATGCAGTTGTCGCAATTGCTAAGCATGGCTCGCAGCGAAAGCGACTTGCCTGTCTGTGTTGGTTTCGGAGTTTCGAACGCTGCTGCTGCGCAAAAAATATTTTCCGCCGGTGCTGATGGAGTTATTACCGGATCGCGAATAGTAGAGATCCTCAATGCGGACAATTCTATCGATTGCGGCTCACTGCGTGCTTTTCTGCGCACTATGGTCGAGGCGGAGCAACCACTTTCAGCAAAAAAATAAAATTTTTTCGTCGAGTTTTTGCTGTGACCAGGGCGATCAACAGCCCGTCTACGCGTTGCCAATTGCTGTCAATAGCGGGCTGTGAACTGCGAAAAAAGTGCTTTCCCTCAGAGATAATTGCTCAATCTTTTTTTCCGGCAAAGTTTCTTGAAGTCTAAGTTAGATCCGCATATGCCGCGCTCAGCCCGCAGGCACTAGCCCGGGACCACGTGTGTCATGCGCCTTGGTCATAGAATTTATTAGCTGACAGCGTATGATCCAACTTAAAATACGCAGCCTATGCCGATGGAGTTTTTAGCACGTGAAAGCCCTAGTCCTCGATCGACCCGGTAAGCCGGATGTACTTTATCTAACTGAAGTAGACAAACCCACCCCC
The DNA here is from genome assembly GCA_019752635.1 of Candidatus Obscuribacterales bacterium. Classification (GTDB taxonomy): domain Bacteria; phylum Cyanobacteriota; class Vampirovibrionia; order Obscuribacterales; family Obscuribacteraceae; genus JAKFUT01. The sequence continues at coordinate 7,875 of JAIELX010000066.1, forward strand.
GGACCTCGTGAAGTCCGCGTTCGTGTTCAAGCCGTGGGACTGAACCCCGTTGACTACAAACTTGCTGCTACGGGTTATCCCGGCTGGAAGTTTCCTTTCATCTTGGGTCTTGATATCGCAGGTGTCATTGACGCTGTGGGACCTGAGGTTGACGACTGGAGCGAAGGCGACCCGGTCTATTATCTTGGCGACATGAAGAGACCGGGGGGTTATGGTCAATACACCATAGCTCACACCGACGCTCTGGCTTGGATGCCCGAAAACATGAATCCTGTTGAAGCTGCTGCGCTTCCTTGCGCCGGATTCACTGCTTATCAAGCGCTATATCGTAAGCTGCGTGTCCAAAAGGATCGCACTATCTTGATTCACAGCGGTAGCGGTGGCGTCGGTAGTTACGCAATTCAACTAGCTAAAGCTGCCGGTCTGACTGTCATCGCATCTTGCTCCGCTCACAATTTTGAGTTCGTCAAGCGGCTCGGCGCCGAGCATACCATCGACTATAAGAATAGCGATGTTGCTTCTGTCGCTAAGACATTCACCGAAGGCGACCGCGGCGTTGACTACGTTCTCGACTCAGTATCCAGTGAAAGTGCGCGCAAGTGCATGGACGCCCTGGCATTCGGCGGCGAAATTGCTTGTGTAGCAGGGATGCCGGACTTGAGTGACGTTCCTCAGTTCACCAAAGCATTTTCCGTTCACGAAATCGCGCTTGGCGCGGCTTACGCTTCCGGCGACGCCGTGGCAATTGCCGACCTCGGTCGTATGGGACGCGAGCTTGCCGCACTGGTGGCTAAAGCGAAGATTCGTCCGACCGTTCAAGAAGTGATTGCGCTGGAAGAAATTCCGGAAGCACTCGTTCGCCTTTCCAACCGGCATGTTCGCGGCAAAATCGTCGCGCGCGTTCCCTAAACTGATAAAAAGCGTATTTTTGAAAAGACCCGGCTGTAATGTCGGGTCTTTTTGATTCAGTGGTAAGAAGCTCTAGGGAATGAGGGCCTGTCCTTGAGCAGCCACATAGATCGAGCGCTCGTCTTAATGGATCTTCGACCGGACAAGGCGGTCAAAGAACTGAATCAGGCTCTAGCCGAAGAGCCGGACAACTCTCTGGCGCATGCGCTGCTTGCCTCATGCTACTTGGAGTTGAAAGATTCAGACAGCGCGATGCGCGAAGTCAAAGAAGCTCTGCGTCTGGAGGCCGACGACGCGTTCAATTTTTATGTCTTAGCTCGTTGCCACTTCGATGCCAATCGAATTCTGGAAGCGGAAGTCGCAATTGAGGAAGCCATTGAATTGGATCCGTTCAATGCGGACTACTTGTGGTTCCTCGCTCTGGTGCAGATGGCGGAAGAGAACCTGAAAACCGCGTTGGAGACTACTGAGAGAGGGCTCGAAGTAGATCCGGACCACGCCAACTGCCACAATCTGCGAAGTTATGTCCTCAACAAACTCGGACGGAAAGAAGAGTCCGACCACTATGCGGGCCAGGCTCTCTCTCTCGATCCCGACGCATCCTTCACGCATACAATTCGCGGTTGGACGTTGGTTGAGCGTCATGAATATCGCGATAGCCTGCCGCATTTTCGCGAGGCTCTGCGGCTTGATCCAGACAATGAATGGGCGCGTGAAGGCATGATCAAAGCCTTGCCGTCGCAGCATTGGATCTTTCAGTTTCATTTGATGTTGAAGCGCAACAAGGGTTATATCCTCTTGTTGCTTTGGATCGCGGGGAATATCTACCTGCATGAGGTGTACTCGCACAGCGGGTTTCCACAGCATCTGCTCATTGCGCTTTATGTTAGCTGGATATCCTTCGTCGTTTACGCGTGTGTTCTCTTTCTGCCCGATGCTATTGTTGCCGGGCCGTTGCTGAAGTTTCTGTTGCAGTTCGAACCGGACGGCAAGCACATCTTGAGCCCGGAAGAGCGACGTCTCAATAATCACGCTGTTTTGTTCCTGGCGCTCACTGTTCCATCTTTGATAGTTGGCGTGTTGTCGAAATTTTGGTATCCATTGTGGGGAGTGCTTGCCGGATTCTTTCTCACGCGCCCGATAGCGTTGCCGGCCGGCGAGCGCACCGCAAAATGCTGGTTGCTTCACGCCGGCGGTGCAACTGTGGTCGGCCTGCTTATGTTCTTTCTCGGTGCCGCAGGAGAGAACGCGATCTACAGAGGATTGAGAACGGTTGCTTTCATAAACATTCTCAAAGTAGCTGGCGGAGCGAAGCTGTTCAAAGTATTGGGAGTGGGGCTGGGACTGGGATGGCTCTCTACGAAAATGCGTAGCAAGCAAAAGGATGAGGCCCGCAAGAAGATGCTGGAAGACATTTAATATAAGCGCTCCGGCTCGTCGGCAAGCCTCCTCGCCTCCGCGCGTAGATGTCGTCGCTCCGCTCTCACGGCTCCTCGCCGCTCGAGCTTCGCTGCTTTGTTCTATATGAAGCTCGTCGGCAAGCCTCCTCGCCTCCGCGCGAAAAACAACGACGCCTCACTCTTTGCGGCGGTAAACCGCCGCTCGAGCTTCGCTTGGCCGAATTTCCAGATTGCTTTCTTCCTGCAAAGCGATTCCCGTCTGCTAAGGCTTTGTTGAGACTGGCGTTTAGCGCCCCGGGTCTTGCTAGAATGTGGGCTTCTCTCACTGGAGGTTGGCACGATGAGTGGCACGAAAACTATTGCGGAAGAACTAGATGCACTTTCGGCGAAAGTTGAGAATCGTGTAATAGAGTGGAGGCGAGATTTCCACGCTAACCCCGAACTATCGAATCGAGAGTTCGAAACTGCAAAAAAGGTTGCCGCCCACCTGACCAGTCTTGGAATCGAAGTAAAGACCAATGTCGCTGTCACTGGAGTAGTGGGGTTATTGCGCGGCGGCAAACCGGGCAAAGTCGTAGCTCTGCGGGCGGACATGGATGCTTTGCCGGTGAAGGAAGAGGTGGATTTACCGTTTGCTTCGAAAGTAAAAACAACTTACGAGAATCAAGAGGTTGGCGTGATGCACGCCTGCGGACACGACACCCACACCGCCATGTTGATGGGCGCGGCTGAGGTTCTGGCGGGCGTACGCGATCAAATTAAGGGCAGCGTTAAGTTCATTTTTCAGCCAGCGGAAGAAGGTGCTCCTGCCGGCGAAAAAGGCGGCGCCGCGTTGATGATCGAGGAAGGCGTGCTTGAGAATCCCCGCCCCGATGCAATCTTCGGTCTGCATGTAATCGCTGGAATGGAGGTCGGAACCATTCAGTATCGCGTCGGTCCGACGCTGGCCAGCGGAGACATGGTGCACATCGATATCAATGGAACTCAGACTCATGGCGGTTATCCATGGCGCGGTGTCGACCCGATCGTGGTGGCATCACAAGTGGTGCTCGGGATGCAGACCATCGTCAGCCGTCAGATTGACATAACACTCGAGCCGGCAATTTTATCCTTTGGCTCGATTCATGGTGGAGTGCGTTCGAACATCATTCCGGAGACCGTGTCGCTTACCGGGACCATGCGCACTTTCAACGAGGGTATGCGCCGCGATCTGCGCGCTCGTATCGTCACAACGGCGGAGAAGATTGCCGAGAGCTGCGGAGCAACAGCCTGTGTACATATCGAACCGGATTATGACGTTACATACAACGATCCGACGTTAACCAGGGCGATGCTTCCGACTCTGGAACGAGTCGCCGGTGCCGACAGAGTGTTGGAAGCGCCCAAGATTATGGGCTCAGAAGACTTCTCCTTCTATCAAAAGGTTGTGCCGGGGCTTTTCTATCTGCTCGGCGTCACTCCTGCAGAAGACAAACAGCCGGCAGCGAATCACTCGCCGCACTTTTACGTTGATGAGAAGGCTTTGGGTCTGGGAGTTCGCAGCCTGGTCCACCTGACCATCGACTATCTAAACCGCGCTTAGTGGACAGAGCGGACCCATTGGTGAAATCCTCCTAAAGAATTCTTTCGGAGGGATGGTTTCCGTATTGCCACTAACGCATGAAATTGAGTAAATGACGGTGTTCGCTTGGTACACGCCTACGCGGGGAATTGACATTGAGCCAGACCAAAGAAGTTGTCCAAACCGGAACCGTGCTTGACGGCACTGCGTGTGCGAAAGCCGTTCGCGAAGCCCTGGCGCTTGAAGTGCAGACGTTCGTAGCAACCGGCTTGCGTCCACCGGGTCTGGCGGTCGTATTGGTGGGCGATGATCCTGCCAGCAAGGTTTACGTGAAGAACAAAGTATTAGCTTGTAAGAAAGCCGGCATCGAGAGCTTCCTTCATGAATTGCCTGGCAGTACCGATGCAGAAACACTTTTGAAGTTGATCGATGAGCTGAATCAGCGTGCAGATGTCGATGGTATTTTAGTGCAGTTGCCTCTGCCTGCCGGGTTGCCGACTGATGCGGTACTAATGGCGGTATCACCTGAAAAAGATGCGGATGGTTTGCATCCCTATAATCTGGGGCTATTGCTCTCGGGCAAAGCGGGGCTGCGTCCCTGCACCCCCAGCGGAATTATTCGCTTGTTAGACCATTACAACATTCCGATTGAAGGTAAGAGTGCTGTTGTAATTGGTCGTTCCAACCTGGTCGGAAAACCGATTTCAATTCTGTTGATGGAACGCAATGCGACCGTAACCATGTGCCACAGTCGCAGTAAAAATCTGGAAGAAATTTGTCGCGGTGCCGACATCCTGGTTGTTGCCGCCGGAAGGCGCGAAATGGTTGCCGGTAGTTGGGTTAAACCCGGTGCGGTGGTGATTGATGTCGGCATTCACAAGACCGACAAGACTGATTCCGGTTTGACCGGCGATGTTATCTATCCCGAAGCCAAAGCTGTAGCGTCGCACATAACTCCCGTTCCGGGCGGTATCGGACCGATGACGGTGGCGATGTTGTTGTCAAACACGTTCGCAGCTTACAAGAAGAAGCACACTCACAATAAGTAGAATCTACAATGTGATTAACTCTGCCGGGCCAATCTTTCTGTAAGATGGAAGAGTGATGCGCAGGAGACGATATGACTGAAGTGTTGGCAACGCCGAAACCAGGTTTACCCCTTTGGGCAAAATCGCTTGTCGTTTTAGTTGTGACGGTCGTCTTTGTGTGCATTGTCTCGTTGACCTCGCTGGTCAATTTTTCAGCAAGCATCGCGAAGAAGGCTAGAGTGCCTGCATACATTACTTCGGTGATGCAGGCGGTTGCGGAAATGCCGAGTACTTTGCCTGACGGATTCTCTTATCAAACCGCCGCTGAGATCAACAACTATCGTTTCGTGTCTTTTCTGTATAAGCCTGATGACAGTTTGCTGGCTTTCATATCGATGCCGGTTGATGCCAAATTGGATGACTCGGCGTTGATAGTTCAAGAACTTTCCTCGCGCGGATTACCTGCGGTTTCCGATTCTTTTCAGGTTGATAAGAAAGGACAAGAGTCTGTTGCCGGACACACTATGGACTACACGATCGGGAAAACGATGGATAGAGATGGCACCGGCATTGGTACCATGATTGGCTGCATTGTCGACAAAGGAAAGAACAAACAGTTGTTGATGTATGGGTGGTCGCTCAAGGGCGATTTTGATTTCGCCGTTGCTAAGAAACTGCTGGATGCCATCAAAAGCATGTGAGCGACAGGTTGTTCATTCGGTTTGATGTGATGCGGAGGATTCCCGTTGGAGAGCGTTGCTTCAGAAATGACTTTGACCTCAATCGGAGCGATACGGCCTGTTACCATCATTGAATCGGAGAAGCTTTCGCGAAGCGCTCGTGTGAATTTAATCATTGCTACTGAAACATTTCAGACTACCGGTAGCTTCAAATTTCGTGCTGCCTACAACGTATGTTCAAGTGTTGCTGAGGAAACGTTGATTACGGCGTCGTCCGGGAATTTCGGGCAGGCCATGGCTTGCGCCTGCTTGATGTTGGGCAAGAAAGCAATAATTGTCATGCCTTCGAACTCCGCGAAGGTGAAAGTTGATGCAACGCGAAGTTATGGTGCCGTTGTTGATCTTGTGGACACGAAAGTAAAATCACGTGCGCAGCGAGTGGCGGAACTTGCTGCGGAAAACCCGGGCGCCCGTGTTTGCAGCGCTTACGATGATCCCCTGGTCATTGACGGAAATGCGTCTCTAGGACGAGAGATGGGGCTGCTTACTCGAGCATTCGATGTCGTGGTTGTGCCTGTCGGTGGTGGCGGGTTGGCGGCGGGAGTGGTAAACGGTCTCAAACAGAGTAATCGCAATGTACAGGTATATGGAGCGGAGCCCCTGCTGGCCAATGATGCTGCGCAATCGCTCAGAACCGGTGCCGTAGTTCGATTGGACCATGAGCCGCAAACCATTGCTGATGGTGCAAGAACGGTAAGTTTGGGCGCACATAACTGGGAGATTCTTAAGCATGGCTTGACTGGCATTCTTGAAGTTTCAGAAGAAAAAATTGCCGAAGCCTTGCGGCGCTACTTTTTCGAAGTCAACCTCAAAGTTGAACCCACGGGGGCTTTGGCACTCGGTGCCGTGCTTAGCAACCCTGCTTTATTCGCCGACAAGACCGTCGTCTGCATCGTCAGTGGTGGCAACGTCGATTCTGATACTTACTCGCGAATTCTCAATGAGTCCGGCGCTCGCTAAGGGGTTATCCAGTCCGGGGTTCTTGCACTTTCCGTGTCGGCCGGTTTCGCTGGCGCGTCGATTGCTTGCGCGGCGCTGTCTGTTTTCTTCACCGGTGGTGGCAGCGCTTGTCCTGCTTTCACCTGTTCTACTTGATACCCTTTCTTGCGAAGCGAGGCTATGATGCCTTTCTCTCCGACCATATGCCCGCTGCCAACCGCGACGAAATGCGTTTTACCTGTTGCGAGCATCTCTTCAATCTTCGCCGTCATTGTGACGTTGCGTTCGTAGAGCATTTTTTCTTGAACCGGCTGCAGTTCCGGGTGTTTGCGCGTGTCCTTCGTCAACACGAAATCAAGGCCTTTGTCATCGCCCGCGCGCCACTTCGCCATCATGTCGTCTGCAACAGTGCGCAGTTCCTTCACTTCCAGCAGTGTCAAACGAAGCATTTCGTCTTGCAGATCGTCGGGAAAACCAGCCAACAGGCTGATTTGAAACTCTTCTGTTTCCAGTCCCAATACTTTCTTTTCCGTCGCGCGTGCTTCATGCAAAAAATGCTGATCGATTCCCAATTCCGGCTGAAATCCCATCTTTTGCAGCTCTCCTTTCGTTAGCAAAAGTGCGACAAGCCACGGTCGCATCTTGTCATATGCGGCAATCGGTTGCCCCTGTCTGGTCAAATATTCCGACAGCGCTTTGCGAGAGGCTTCGGTAAGATGCTTCGAAAGCGAGTCTCCCGAGGGGTAGATGCCTTTGGTTGCCAGCAGCTTCTGCATTACAGAAGGATCCGTTTTTGAAAGATCAATCTCCAGGACTAAAAATTCGGATTGGTGAAACGCTGTCTCCATTTCCTTAGGCAGCGGATAGAACGAACCGCGCACCATGTGCAGCGTACCGATCAAGTAAGCCGTGCCCTTGTCGCTGGTTACCTTCCATAAAAACTCCGGCGTACCGGCTGTGTACCCTGCAGAATCTTTCGCTGCGGGTGTTTTCGCAGAAGTGGAGTGCGGTGGAGGAGTTTTGGGCAGCGGCGGCTTCGCTGCGCCGGTTTTTGCAACCGGCGCTTTGGGCGGCGCTTTCACCGGCTGCTTTGCGTCGACCTGCAAAGACGCTACCAGGCAGACCAGGCTTACGACAGACAGCAATTTAATCAGTAATTGCTGTCGCTTACGGTCTGCAGGCATTGTGTCCCTCCAAAATTGCAGGCGGAATTGTGATCTGTACAGCTTAGCTTAAATTAGCGTAAACGTTGCCGGAAATTATGTTGGAGCAAAGCATAAGGCGCGGTTTCGGCAACTTGCACCTTCCTGAATTTTATTGCGTAAACCAGCCCGTTGCTCGTTGTCCGGCTGTCAGCTGGTTTAAGATATTAGAAGCTCGTTAAAGACGAGCGGGCTGGTTTCGCTAGTTAATGAAGAGCTGCTCAAATGCACAACAAAACTCTGGATGCTTGGTTCAAAACCTTTGTCACGATATTCTGGCTGGTAATGGCCATTGGCATTTACGCCCTTTTCACTTACAAGGTTGATGCTCCGGAGCCAAAGCCGGGCGGCGGCGGCGGACACGGTATGATCATGCCGCAAGACGGTGAATACGCGCCGCATGCGCGTATTTGGCCTCGAGCCTGAGCCGCTCCGTCGGGACGCTGAGTTTCTACTTGTCCGGATGCCGGGTGAGCGGCTTTGCCCTACTGGCGATTTCCATGGCATAAGCATAGAAGTTGCTGTACTGGTGCTGGCTCAGGCGATGAACCGGACTTGCCAGCTTGCCGCCATAGGCATCCAGGATGTCCGTCAGTCCAAGGTTAACCCACTCCCACAACATTGAATCAACATTGTAGGAGATCATGACTCGCTCTACCCGAGCGCGGATCGCTGCCGACTCTGCCGGTGGGATGCCACACTGCGCAAGGAGTTGCAGTGTTCGCTCTTGTTGCTCCGGGCTGAACTCCGTATCGAGAAAAGGATCGAGAAGCAGTCCCCATACGTCGAGGCGATCGACCAAAGGAACGGCGTTTTTCTCGCACCAAGTTTTTAACTTTTCCCGATCGGACGCAGGCACGAAAATCGTTTCACATTTCTTGAGCCGAATCTCCGGTGGGGCGCACGAGATGCCCACATCGGCAATCTCCTGCGCCGTAATCTTTCCGGCGGGATAGACTGACGCCGCTGTGTAGGGATAACTAGAGAATTCAATGTAGGTAGGCGCGAAGATGACCATTCCGGTGTGTTCTTGTGTTTGATTCGGCTAACTTCACCTGACTCTTTCAATCGTCAGGCGGGATAATTGAAAGAGGATTTATTTTTTTGCTCTCGTGGCGCATAATGGCATTAAGGCGGTGCTGAATGGAAGTACTCAAGTCGCGATCTTCCGAAATTGTACTCGTGCTGATGCTTGTACTGTTATTCACTTGTATCAGAGTCTATTACGGTGGTGAGCAGGCGTTCATGATTGTGTGGAAGGGCGAGCTTAGCTTTGCTGACACTTTGGTCAGTCTTGAAGACATGATCAAAATGCCTCGCACGCAATTGCAGGGACAGCATCGTTCCGTGTTCTACCAGTTGGAAGAGATGGGCTATCTGGATGACAGCCAGGAGGAGCTTTTGCAGCACGTGCGCAAGAAGAATCGCGCCAGAAAACTACAGTTGGAAGGAAAACGCGATTTGGAAGCATCGGGCTCGGAAAAGGCTGCTGCGCCTAACTCAGAAGGAACAGCGCCTGCAACGTCTACATCAACTGAAACTAAGAATGACTCTCAAGCCAAGCCCGGTGATGATTCCGGGACGGTAGATTAATTTCCTCACAAGCACATAAGCTGGACTTTGCCACTGGTCGTCGTTATCATTGACAAGTCCTGCCGGAACCGAAAGAAGCTTATTCTAGTTGGTTTTGTCGGATTCTATCGGACGACTGGCGTATGCTCTTTAACTCCTTAAAGTATGCGATTTTTCTGCCCGTTGTAGTGCTGCTGTTCTGGTGCTGCCCGCAAAAATTTCGTGTGCCGTTGCTGCTAATTGCCAGTTATGTGTTTTACATGAGCTGGCGACCGATTTACGTCTTCCTAATTCTCGGCCTGACCGCACTAAATTATTTCGCCGGACTCTTGATTGCAGGGCAGCCGGACCGTAAGAGAATGTGGCTGACACTAGCGGTGGTGGCAAACCTCGCAACGCTGGCATATTTTAAGTATGCCTACTTCTTTGATGAAACGCTCTCGGCAATGCTTCGACCCGCGGGAATCAACGTTCCTGCTATTCCGTTTGATATTGTGTTGCCATTGGGCATTTCGTTCTTTGTGTTTGAGTTCATTCACTATGTCGTAGATGTTTATCGGGGCGGTGAACCGGTCAAGTCCTTTCCCGGGTTTTGTTTGTTTGCTAGCTTCTTTCCGACGCAGATAGCCGGGCCGATTAAGCGCTATCAGGATTTTGTGCCGCAGTTTCTGTCTCAGCCGAAGTTCTCCATAGCCTGTTTGGATGAAGGTATCTCCTTGATTTTGCTGGGATTGTTCAAGAAGGTTTTGATTGCCGACAACCTGGCCTTCTTCGTACAAGGCGGATTTGCGAACCCCGGGCTGTTTACCGGGTTGGATCTCTGGTTGTTCACATACGCATTTGCCTTTCAGATTTATTTCGATTTTTCCGGCTACACCGATATCGCTCGCGGTTCGGCCAAATTGTTCGGATATAAAGTTCCAATCAATTTCAACTTGCCTTACCTGGCGGCGAACATTGCCGATTTCTGGCATCGTTGGCATATCTCCTTGTCCACCTGGTTGCGGGACTATCTGTTTGTTCCATTGGGTGGCTCGCGCTGTTCCAAGTGGTTGAACTACCGCAATCTCTTCTTGACCATGGCTCTTGGCGGGCTGTGGCATGGCGCCGCAATGCACTACCTGTTGTGGGGGGCATTTCACGGCATCTTGCTCATCTTGCACAAAGAATTTCAGCGGGTGAAGGAGGGGGTGGCACCGATGCGCTGCGTGGTGGCTAGTACGCCTGGCAAGATTGCGTCGATGCTTTTGACGTTTCACGCTGTTTGCGTTGGCTGGGTGTTCTTTCGTGCTGAAACAACCGAGTCGTGTTTCGCAATTTTGAAAAAAATGTTTTTCTTGGAATCAGCGCAAACAAACTCGTTGGCGATGAATCTATTCAACATCAATTATCCGTTGATCTACCCTTCTGTTTTTCTGATTCTGCCGCTGCTGGCCGTGGGGCACATCGCCATGGGTTACATCGATCGACACGGGCTGATTGCGCGCGTGCCGCGACCGCTCAAAGCCGTGTGGTGTTTTGCTTTGCTGTTTATTGTTATTACTTTCTCGCCGGATAAATCACCGCGATTTATCTACTTTCAGTTTTAGAGGGGCGGTGCGATGAAAGAAAGATTGGCGACGGGTTTGAAAGCGTTTTCGCAAAGCTATGCTCTTTGGGCCATTGCCGCGCTGTTCGTGTTTGATTTTGCGGTGCGTTGCTCAATTGCTTATTGGCCGATAGATCCGTTGAATTCACCCAACCGCAGCTGGGTTTGGTGGGCGGTTCAGGATTTTCGCAAAGCTGGAGTCGATCCGCAGAAACGACCGGACATCGTATTGATGGGGTCGTCTCTGATGATGGCGGCGTTGCACGGCGGCGATGCTACTTATCTTAACCAGCCTCAAAACGTTGCTTTTCACCACCGCGCTCGCGTGTTGGAAGATCTACTCAGGCAACGGACCGGATTGCCGGTCAATACTTTTGCATTTGCGATCGGCGGGCAGATGGCATCGGATGCATATGCTCTGACTACGACGCTCCTTCGTGGAGCGAATCAACCGAAAGCCATCATCTATGGAATCGCTCCGCGCGATTTTATGGATAACACACTTACCAGCCCGGCAAGCACTGAGACCTTCAGATACATGAGTCGAATCGGCGGACTGGATGAAGTTGCCTGGCAGTCTCGTCCGGGTTTCTGGGAGCAAGTTGAGTTCGGTTTGGCGCAACTGAGTTCTCTGTACAATCATCGACTCGATTTTGTCTATCTTCAAAACAAATACGTTAAAGAAATTCTTGAACACACAACTGTGTTCAAGAATTTGGATGAAGTGCACACACCCTTTGCCTTGCGCAAACAAGCACTTCTGGAGCTACCGGAGGATCAGGGACCTAACGATTTGATGATTCTTCCGTTCAAGGCGGAAGAGTACAGGTTTGATGACAATTTGAATGAGTACCGTATGCGGTATCGCGCATTCAAGCCCAAATTGTTTGAGATGCAGCTCTCCTTTCTGGAGAGAATGCTCAAGTTCTGCAAGGAACAGGGGACAGCAGTTTATCTGGTGAACATGCCGTTGACGCAGGCAAATGTCGACTTGATGCCGCCGGGCTTTTATCAAAACTACAAGCAGCGAATAGGTTCGTTGGCCGGCAAGTACGGTGCCAGTGTCTTAGACATGCATGATCCCTCGGTGTTCGGTAAGGAACTGTTTGCGGATTCGGTGCACATGAACGGTGCCGGGGGAGTCAAATTTTTCAAGGAACTCTCGGCAAGAACTCCTTTGAATTCGGTCGCGAGCGGACGTAAGGTGAATTTGCAATGAGTGGCGCAGAAATAGATTCTCAGCCGTTGGTGGTTGATGAAAAGCAACATAACGAGCAGAAGGAACAGAAGGGGCGCTTCGGCGGGTTAGAGGCCTGGATCTTCTTCTTCTTGGCATTTGTCCTGTGTTACGCCCAAACTTTCTGGAGCGGCTCGCCGCTGTTAACACTGCTGTTCGATTCCTCCGGCTATCTCTGGGTCGCCGAAGGGCTTCAACAGTGTGCCAATGCCGATACAGTGAACGGTATCGCCCGGTACGTGTCCTCCGGATTTTCCGAGACTGCCGGAATGGCGTTGCGCCATTTGCTCGAGCCCATGGCTGACATTTGCAAAACCGGTCCTGTCCTGCCGTTGATAACGGCTTCGTGCTACAGCCTGGTGGGGAAGTCTGCTACGTCGGCGAATTGGCATGTCGGTGGAACGCTGATGTGCCTGCTGTCTGCTGCTATCTCGCCGATGCTCTATCTGTGGGGGAAGCGCTTAGGTGGAACCGGGACCGGACGTATTGCCGGCCTGTTGGCGGCAACCTACCCTGCTTTCTTGGTGAACTCCGGACGCCTGCTGTCAGAGATTCCCGCTCTTGCAATTTGTACGGCGGCACTTTTTGTAATTTCCGTAGTTTGCGAATCGGTGATCAAGCGATCTCAACCATCGGCGCCGTCCGCGCTCTCTGTTCGCGGGGCGGCTGGCGGCGGTGCCGCTATCGGCGTTTGCGCCGGGTTGATTATGATGGCTCGCCCTCCTTTATTGTTGTTGCCTCTTATTCTCGGTGCAACGTTGCCGCTCTGGTACAAATGGAGCTTGAGCCAAAGCTTCAGCGATGCCGCCAAAGCGACAGAGCGTGCTCGGGCGTCGCAGGCGCGTCTGACTCCGGCACTGATTGTCGGACTGGTGTCCGGCGTCATATGCGGCGCTGCATTGTTGTTGGCTCCCTGGGCTGCCTGTAAGACTATTTTGACAGGCAAACCTTCAATCACCGTTGACCGGTATGGCGCGTACAACCTCTATGCGGGATGCAATGTCGATAATGACGGTTGGGACATACTGCCATCTGTCTATGTCAATCATCCAGACCAGTTTAAAAAGTCCATTTCGGACGTGGCTGCATCCGTTGTCGCTGAGGCGGCCAGTCAGCCAGGTGAGTTTGTCGACCTGATGCTGCGAAAGCCCGGTCGGATGGTAGCTGCTCCATGGAACGATTTTCAGGTCGCTTGTCTGGGGGCACCGTGGTATCTCCAGCGGTTCTGGCAACAGTTTCTTTTGCTTGCTGCATTCTTCGGCTTCGTTTCAATTGCCGCAGACGGCGTTGCACGCAAAGATACTCGGCTGCTCGTCTTTGCCGGTGTTGCCGGAACCGCGATTGCTTATCACCTGGTTAATGTGCTGTTCATCACGATGAGCAGGTACTTTGTTGTTTGCATGCCACTGCTTTTGCTTTCGGCGGCCAGGCTGTTTGATGATGTGATGTCCGGCCGAGTCAGGAATCGCGATTTTATGATCCTGGCTTTACTCTTGTTTCCGGTCATCTCCACCGCCGGTGCGATCGCTCTGACCAATGACAGCACTGTTGCCGGTATCACTGGTGTTTTCACTGCGCTGTCTTTCCCGGCAGTGTTTTCGGTGCTTATCACATCGGCGCTGGCCATTTCCCTTTTACTCGGTGGAAGCGAATACAGTAAAGCGCGCTTCTTGCGGCTACCGATTTCCATCGCAATGGCTGTCGCGACCATGTGCTGCTTGTGCAGTTCTCGCGATTTTGCCGCCGGTCTGGGAACGCTGGTTGAAAAGAAGGCCGCCGAGCCCATTACCCTTGTGGCCAAAAACTGTAATCCCGGCTGTGCCTCTATGCGTTGGTTCGTGGTTGCGGACTTTGCCGGACGCACCACAGACAATACCGTATCGGTGCGATTGAACGATAAGCAAATAGGAGCTGATTGGACTCCGCTCTGGTCCCGAATGCCGGCCTGGCGTGAGAACCTGTCATTCCTGGCTGCATTCGCTTATTCTTGCGGAAAGAAGTTAGAAGACTTTTCTCAATGGTCTTGTCTGGAGGTGCCGGCCAGCGCGGTAAGCAATCAGAGCAACGTTATTGCTCTGGATGCACCATTGCGAGGTGACTTGAACGACGCTGATCATGGTAACCGCACCATGACGTTGGCGAAGTTTTCCTGGAGCAAAGGTTTCTTCGCGGATATGCCGGGCGAGATGCGAATTTCGGAACCTGCTCGTTTCTCCCCTGATCGCGCCTCGGACTTGGAGCGCATGGCCTCGGGCGTGGTGCCGCGAGCTTTCCTGGTTGCGGCGCCCCTTGTCGAATCAGAAGAAACACGCGAGACTTACGACACTCGCGAATTCTCGCCGCCGCCGCAAGTTGTAACCACCGGGTTTGATAGTCGACTGAAAACTGTTGAGCTTACAGAGTTGGGCTACTGTACGAAAGACGAGCGTGTGTTAGTAAGGGTGCATGTCTCCGGCAAAGTACGCACTACAAAGGGTGCCGGCGATGCTTCTGTCTGTATTGTGGAAAATATTAGCACCAATGGCCGGCTGCACGACGAGCTTGCTCCGATGGCGCCACAAAAGATTGAAGCCGGACCGCAATGGACTGCCTTTCAGTTTGATGATTTTGTTCCGCTTTCAGCCGGTAGTAGGCTGGAATCTCTGCGGTTGCTATTTGCCGGTCGCCCCTGGTGGGAAGTACTTTCATACAATAGTGCCAAAGGTAGAGCGACCCTGGAGTTTTCTGATTTGCACGTGTCCATCACCAATGCCGCTGCGTTGGATTTGACCAGCGCGCATGTGTTGCCGTTGGCAGCGCAGTCGAAGAAGGACTAGAAAAGCGTCAGAATTCCGCCCAGGGGGGCGGCGCGCTGGTATCTGCGTGTGCCATCATTGCGGAGAGTCTTCGGAAGACCGCAGGATGATCCGCCTTTTCATCGGTCTGAATCAAGCCTGTTCCATCTCCGGTGGAAAACATTTTGAACACCTGCGTGTTTACGCCGGGATGTGATGGAATACCTATGGCTTCGCCCGTCCTGTTGCATCGCAACGTGACAAAGACTGCTTCGACCGGTTTGCTTCCCGTGATTGGTGCTTGAAAGGCCTGCCCGGGAACGATTTGCACTGCGTTGACGCCCAAGTGCATCAGCATGCCGGACAGGCTGTCTCGGATAAAGACCAAACGAGCGATGTGAGAACCGAGGCTTTCCACTGCTCGCCGAGCAACTTGCAGTTCCCCGCTCATCAAGGCAGCGCCCAGGTCGATGATTGCTTGTTTGTCTTGCGGAATTATTAGTCGTTGTGTTTTCAAAATCTTTGCGACTTTCTGCAGCAATACCTGATTTCTTGCTTCTTGCGGAATGGTAACTTCGTCCGGTGCTCCGGGCATCCGTGAACAAATCTTTGCCGGAATGTCACCCAGCTCGTACAGGATCGCAGGTTGTTCCGGTTGTTGCCGGTTGCTATTCGACTGCAGAGTGCGGCCTCTCATTTGAGCGTGTGGACTGGTATTTCGAGGACTTGCCCATGTCGGTTCGTCTCGGACTATACCGCATTCTATTAGTTTAATACCAATATGGGGTGTCTTTTGCCCAACTCGAATTCTTAAAGCGTGAATGCAAAAGCTGGAATGCTTGTTTTGATAATCCTTTGGTTGTATCGTCCGTAGCACCGTAGCGTGTGCATTTAACCGCCAGGTGGAGGGCTTCCGCTAATCGAGGATCGCCTGGATTTGTTTTCAGTCGATTGATCACGCTCTTTGTCAGGTAAGTTGGTGCGGTTTCCACTTTAGAGAGCTTCGCAATTTCCGACTTTGCCTGCGATTTGTCGGAGGCGGTTAGAAACAGAGGATCTATCTTCTCTACATCTGAGTTCGTCGTAATGCCGGAGCTCCACCACCAGCCGCTGCTGTCGCCGTAGTTATCGTCCTGCTGGATGCCGGTTGTGACTTCCGGTCTTGCCGAGGAGTATTTGAGCATTATGTAAGTGGCTGCAAATGAACGATCCGCCGGTGTCTTTGCTGCCAGGTAAGCGTTAACTAGCGGTGCGCGCGACTTGTTGAACGGTAACATCGTTGTGGCAAGACTGCGAGCCATGCTGTCGTCGCCAATCAGCACGGCTCGGACCCAGGAGGTCCACGCGACGTTGTTGCGTATGTCTTTCGGTAGCGTCTTTGTGTCCGCTACTTGTTTAAGAACGCGAAGCGGCATTCCTGAAATGAGTACCTGACCGGCTTCGGGGGTGAGCAGCGGATTGGTTCTTTCGATCTTTCCTGCTTCGCGCTCGGTCACATCGTCGGGGACGCCGTCGATTAGCCCGCTGTCTAAGATTGCCGCAGGGTTTTGGATGCCGAAGCGCAGAAACTCTTCCAGATTGCGTGAAAGGGGTAAGCGCATGGTTTTCAATTCATTTTGCGCCGATATCAAAAGGTCGGGTGCCGGCGCGGCCAATACCCTGTCGATCGCTGTTCTTGCCTCGTCGAGCTTCCCACGCTCGATGTTTAGTCTGTTAACTTCGGAGAAGAGCGTCCATTTTGCGGTGGACGAATTCTCTTTGGATGCGGCGGTAATAATCGCTGCGGCGTCGGCATGTTTCCCGTTAATAGCCGTGGCTGCAGCTACCAGCCATGGCAGCGAGCCTGTCTTCTTCCACTGCTCGACTGCATGCGCTGTAGATGTATCGCCGTCTGTTTGGTAAGTCATGATCCAATCGATCATTTCCGGCTGTTTTACATCATGCGGTAAAGTATCGTATTTGGTATCGCTGAGCGATTCGGACAGGCCTTCGCCGAGGATTCGATCCAGCGTCTTCGTCAGTTCTGCTGCGCTTTGTTCGGTAAATGCAACCTGAGTCAAACTCGCCAGGTGTTCGACCGGTGCAATTCGCGCTTGAATGTAATCGTCCAGTGGTTTGAGATCGTCGTGAATCGACTGATATGCATTGTCGGCCAGAAGTTTTGCTATTCGGCCGTGAGCCTCTTTCAGTTGAGTATCCCCTCCGGCTTTGGTCAGGCTTGCTTGCCGAATCAGCGCGCGTACTGCAAGGTATGGCGCAATGTTTTTCCAGGGCGAAGCGCTGTCTGCTGCTATTGAGTCGAATTGCTTGACGGCCGTTTCGAAATTTTGGGCGTAAAAATTGGCGGCGGCAATTTGATAGGCCCGTTGCTTCTGCAGCGTAACGTCCGCCGTTGCCGGTAACGGCGCCGGAATCTTGAGCGCGACTTTCTTATCTGAATACGGAGCCTCACCGCAATTCGAAAACACGTCATCCTGGGCGGAGAGCCACTCTTTGACCTCAGGGGAAGTGGCTCCGTATTTCCCGACCAGGGCGTTCAGTGTTTCGCCAGCTGTTTTGAATGCGGATGGCTGGCAGTTGCAGTATGTTTGCCAGGCTTCATCCGGATTAATTGCGCGTTCGGTATACAAGTTGTCAATTTTTGTGGTGCCGGGGATGGTGGCGCGAAGTTTCAACCAGCCGGACGTATCGGTGTTGCAGGAGTAATCGGACTGTCCGAGCCTGTTGTCCCAAAGTGACACCATCGCGTCTTGTTCCGGTTTTGTCAGAGGTTTGCCCGCTAGATACCTGTAGGCGACGATCAAGTACGAGCGCGCATATCCCGGCTGAAGAATGCTGAGGTCTCCCGCTGCGAACTTCTTTAGCGGAAAGTCGGGATGGTTTGTGTAGGTGAAACACGGGTCAACGCTAAATGCGCAGCCGTATGCCGGTATCGTTGTGGTGACTACACTGACTAACGTTGACAAAACAAGTGCAGTTGCAAATGATTTCTTCATGGATCTCCTGCCAGCAATCGAACTGTCTCAACTTTCTCTCTGGTCCATGCGCTTCTTGTGAAGACGTAGAGCCTAGGCGGAATTTTACGTTGTTTGCTCAGAGGAATCATGAGCGCATTCACTTCCGAGTCTTCAAGCGAAACGCCGAGTGCATCGCAACAGCCCGGATGAAGGAATTGTTTGCCGGAGCGGAAGTAGTTAAGTACTTTTGTTCTTTCTGTTCCGAGGCTGAACATCATTGGCACAGTTTCGGAAACGGGCAGGTTCGCAAGCCAGTTGTCAAACAGGCACCATGATGCCAGGGCTGTAATGGACAGTGGCATTTGCGCCGGAACAGTTTGACGAACTTCGGTCAAGAGCTGTCTGTAAAAGTCTCGTTCGGATAGGCGGGCGTCGAAGTCGACTTGAATTCGCGAACTTCGGGGACGACTAGCTATTCGAGCGATCAGCCCGGTCAAGTTGCGTACCATCTTAGAGTCTAAGGTTGGTGTCTGTTTCGGGTCTGTGTCCACGCGAACCACGGGCATCAGAATTGTTCGCTCCGGTACTTTTAGCGGTTGTTGTCTCCAGTTGGTTCTTACTTCGTTTCCGCTCAGGAGAACGCTGCAAGCAAGGTAGGCGACGGCGAATTCACGCGGGTCAATGTAGGAAAGGTCTTCGCTGCGGTGCCATGCCCAAAGTATGGTCCGTGGAGATTGCAAGGTGGCGGCGCTGCTTGTTCGTGGTATCGATTGCGCCAGCAGTATCGTCAGCAGTATCGCAAGTGAGAACGTTATGCGACTGCACCCGGAACACCGAGGGGCCCCGAAACGGGCGGTCGGAAAATTTCCAGTTGTTTCGACAGGCCCCTTCCTATCGCTTTCCGACTGCGGGGGGCCGTTTGTTTCTGCGGTCATATCAGTCTTAGCTGCACTGGTTGACGGCAATCCAGCTCATGGAGAATGCCGAATTGGGCGAAATAGACGAAGGTTCCGGGTTCCAATGAAGTGAGTTTCGCAAAGTCATCGGCGTAGCCAACCAATTGAGCTCGGTGCGTTTTTGCTTGCCTAGCCAGCTCGTTGCGCTTAAAGTGATCGGTTTTGTAGTCAATTATCATCCAGTTGCCGAACTGATCCTCCAGCAGTAGATCCGGGCGACGTTCATCTTGTGTGAGTCCGTCGCGCATTGTGAAGTAGGTGGTCTCGTGTATCAAACGGCGCGCGGTTTTCATTCGTTGCATAAGCGGGCTGGCGGCGAATATCGCCAGGAGTTTCTCGCCCTCTTCCAGCAATTGCTTCTGAAGAAGCGGATGGTAAACACCAACCTGGGAGTGCACCAGTAAATCGACCATTACTTCGCGCGAAAGCGGTTGCAATTTGTAGGACATGCGATCCATTAGCAGGTGGAAGTAACTGCCCACAATCGTCGCATGCACCGCTGGCTCTGCTATGGATGGCGTAGCGCGCACTAACGACTGCCACGGGACCGGCGTAATGTCTCCCGCGACTCTACCGACCGGATCAAGCAGTGTCGGATTGAGAACGAGTGTTTGCGTTCCATCGTCGTCCGCCGAATCGACAGATTCGGCCGGTGGTTCGATCTCCGGTACGTTCATGCTGCGCAGCAAAAAGCGCGCGGTACGGCCGCCGGAAGTAATTGATCGTTCAACAGGCTGTTCGTGAAACTCCGTAAGGTCGTCGAGATCGAGACCTTCTTGCAGCCATTTCCCGAACGATACGCTGGTATTGTCCTTTGTGGGCATCAACAACGCGAGATGATCTCTGGCGCGCGTCAGCGCCACATAGAGAAGCCGTTTCTTTTCTTCTTCGTCGAGCATGCGGTTGAGTGCATCGACTGCACGAAAGAAGGCGGGTTTCGTTTCTTCCGCATCCCTGGTCGGATCGACGGCAATTCCGAATTCTTTCCCGAAATGCAGTTTACCCGCGGCTCCATGGACTCGTCGCGTGAGACGTGGCAAGACTACTACACCAAACTCCAGCCCCTTGGATTTGTGCACGGTCATTATCTTAACAGAGTCGTCGGCCGTGAGCGGCGCGTCTGTTAGATTCTTGACACCGTTGTCGCGCATTGCTTGCAGATTTACCAGGAAGCCTCTCAGACCTGCGTCGTTATAACGCGCAGCCAGGTCTGCGAATTTCCAAACATTGCGGGAGCGCTGTTTGCCTCCGGGCACCGCGCATAGTACCGCATCATAGTTACTGCGCATGAGAATGTATCTTATCAGTTGCTCTGTAGAATACTCTCCCGCCCGGTTCAAGAATTCGCGTAACAGGGCAACAGTTCGAAGTAGTGCCGGTTCGCGGTCCTTCTCCGCGATCTTGCGCATTGCCGCCCAGATTGATGGACCTTGTTGCGTTTTGAATTCGTGAATGAAATCATCCGACACGCCGAACATGGGCGATCGCAGTGCAGACAATAGTGCGTGACCATCTTGGGGACAGAGGAGCCACTTGAGCAGATTCTCCAGATCAAGTATTTCTTGTCTGTCCAGATAACCGGCTCCGGCGAAGCTGACAAAAGGTATCTCCCGATCTGCCAATGCCGCTTCGATTGCGGCGAAATCGCCGTTCGCTTGCAGCAAAACCGCGAAGTCTCCGTACCGCGCCGGGCGCTGAGTGCCGTCTCTACCAAATACTTTTAGTTCGTTTTCGACGCATTCCTGAATGTACTTCGCCAGCACTTTCGCCTCAGTTTGCACGGTGGATGGCGCTTGCTGATGAACCGCGAACTCTTGTTCGGTGGAGGCATCGTCCCTGTCTTCGTCGATTGGGAAAGTCACAATCTCAACTCGGCACGGCGCGTTTTCTTCGGCGGTGCGAGCAGCATTTAATGCTTGAAATCGAGAGCGAAAAGCCTCGGCATCTTCGGTGGCATCAAACAGTCGATGGAATAGCACATTTACAAACTCGACAATTGCTGGATGGCTGCGAAAGGATTTGCTGAGGCTGCGAAGTTCTCCTTGGCCTTGCAGTGTCGGCCAGCCGTTAGCATCTGCTGAAGCGACCGGTGCGGACGTTTCAGACAAGTTGCCGATGATACCTTTGCACAAATTGAAGGTGCCGACGTCGGCGCCTTGAAATTTGTAGATTGATTGCTTGTCGTCACCAATCAAGAAGAGTCTTGTCTTGGGATTGCCGGCTGCTAATGCTGCCAGCATGCGAGCTTGAATTTTGTTTGTGTCCTGAAACTCGTCTACCAGCAGGGCGCGCATATTGTGCATTGTTATTCCGCGTTGACCGGCTGCGGGTTGCACTAGTTCCGCAGTGCGAGCAATCAGGTCGTCGAAGTCGAGCTTTTGATGGTGCTTCTTGCCCTGCTCGTATGTGTGGCGCGTTTGTTCAACCAATTGAATCAAAGACGCGATGATCGCGAAAGAGTGTTCGTCCACCTCGTTCAATTGTGGTGTCAGCTTTACTTTCTTTGCTTCATTACGGACGGCTTTGATTGCTTCGCGGACCGTGCTGCCCTGTTCGCCTCCGGCTCTCGTCAGATTCAATCCGGCAAGTTGCTCCATGGCTTCGTGGTCGGCACCTTTTGAATCTTGCAGACGAATCAGAAGGCTACAGACTTCTTCTTGCCGTTCCGCAAGGGTGCTGCCTCGTTCCGGCCAAGGGTTATCCAGCAGATACTTGCAATTGAGCTTAAACATCTTCTGTGACATCATCTGCGTCGCTGCCGCCATGTATGTTTTCTTTGTAAACTGGCGCGCGAATGCTCTCAATTTTGAAATCACGCGGTGGCGATGATTCTTCGCTCCGCTTTCGTCCTCCGGGGTCGCAGTGGTAGCTAGCAGCAGGTCTCGCGACTCGGCGAATTTTAACGAGGTCGACACCAGTTGTTTAAGCATCTCCGTTATCTGCTCCAGCGGAAAGTCCAGGAGCTCCGAGTGTTCTGCGGCTGATTCGTCGATGAGGTATGAAATGGTGGTGCGGACGCTGTCATCGAGCAATTGCGCGCGTTCCAGATCGTCCAGCAACTCAAAACGTGGATCCACCGCTGCTTCCGTTGCTCTGGTTTTGAGCAGGAAGTCGCACAACGAGTGAATGGTACCTATCCTCGATGACTCAATTTCGACCAGGCATTTGTTCCAGCGCTCCGCCTCGTGCTCTGTCGTCGCTTCGTCGGACAACTTCTTTAGTCCTTCTTTCAATCGCGTGCGCATTTCTTCCGCCGCCTTACGAGTGAAAGTTACCGCGACAATGTCTCCGACTTCGGCATCATCGTTGCGTCTGAGTACTTCGAGGTAGCGCTCAACCAGCACCGATGTCTTTCCTGAACCGGCTCCGGCAGACACCAGCACATGCTTGTCTATCGACTGCACTGCTGCGAGTTGTTCATCAGTCAAAGGCATCGGTGTCGTCCTCCGCGAAACCTTTCATCTCTTTCACTCGGCACATGGTTTTGTGCGGGCAGTGGGTGCAAACTTCGCGAGAGCCGGGTGCAGGAACGAAGTCTCCATGCTTGATGCGCCGAACGAACTCTGTGACCAGGCTTGTGGTCCGCGCTGGTAGTGAGGCGTGTTTTTCGGCGGTAAAATTGAGGTTTCCGGATGGTTTGGCCTGGCTGATGCTCAAGTAAAGCCCGCCGATGACCGAGCTGCCCGGCAGAATCGATTGTTCGACGGCTAGAGCGTAGATGGGTACTTGCAGGTTTCTTCCCGATGTTGCATCCCGGAATGAAATGGTTTTGCCACCGCTTTTGTAATCTATTACTTTTGCGACTACACCGGAACTAGAGGCTGGAATCTTTCCGCCCGGCAGATCAATTCTGTCTATGGTCCCTCGAATATGAACGACGTCGTCTCCGCATTGCAATACCAGTGGTGGTGATGCTGTTGGATTGCTCGTGCCGAAGCTGACCTCAAACAGTGCCGGTGCGACGGCATCTTTATCGGTTTGGATTCTTTTCAGTTCTCTGCGTATGAAGCGCGAGACGCGAAAGAGCATCTCTTTCTTATCTTGCTCCCACCATGGGCCGGGCACGAACAGCGGCTTCTTTTCCAGAATCTTTAGCGCCTCATCAAATGCCTCGCGAATCATTGGTTGCAGGCTATCTTTCCGTTCTGCGCCAGTTTCTGGTTCTTGCTCCCCGGGCATTGCTGCCGGGTTTAATCGCCAGCGTGCGAAGAAGATTTCCAATACCTTGTGGTAGAGCTCCCCTCGAGATAGAGACGTCAAGCCCGCTTCTGCTTCCTCGCGTGGCTCCAGTTTCAAAATGTTGCCGACCCAGAATCGGAATGGACATTGTCCGTATGTGTTTAGCTTACTGGCCGTCCAGGCTTCAGGCAGAGGCACGCTTAAAGCACCGGTGTCGACGAAGTCCTTGAGATAGCCGTTGTAAACCTGGTTGCGCTCTGCGTGAGTGCGCGAGATCGCGGCTGTGAATCCCGGTCGTAAATCTAGGGCATACTGGTTGATTTCCGGGTGGTAGCGGCTTAACCTCTCACACTGATCGACACCGCCAATCCAGGCGGCTGCGGACAAAGCTTCGCGCGGTGAAGTTGGAGTGCAAAGCGCCCGCGTGAACGGTGCAACACGCTCAATCTTGAGCGCGTGACTTTCTTCCAGCTCCTTCAAGTAGAAAGACGGGATCGGTTCGCTGCCGTCCATTTCAAATTGCGGAAGCGAGAGGACGATGCGTGATTGTGCTCTTTCCAGTAGTGAATAAAAGAGCGCTCGCTCGAATGCCGGTTCTGCGCGTGGATTCTGTACATCAATACCGTAGCTCAGCCAGCGTTTAACTTGATCTGTTGCTAGAAAACCTCTACCGACGACACGGCGAGGGAAGTCACCTTCGACCATGCCGGCAATGAAGATTTCATCGAAGCAGTGGCTTGGTGCCAGGTCCGCGGAGCAAATCATTATGCCGCTTCGCGACGGGATCGGGCGCGCGAAGCTTGCTCCCTCCGTCATTTTTATCAAGCGTTTAAGAAACTCTTCGCCGGTCTCCACTGCGCATTCACTGACCAGCGTTTCCTGCATAATCATCACTTTGAGAACGCGCCGCAGCGCTCTGAGAAACTCGTGCTCAAGCCTTGCGTTCGTGGTGCCGGAACGCCTGTCGTTGGCGGGCAGTTTCATTAACAGTTCCAGAATATCTTCTGTTATGGTGACGCGCCGCTGGACTGACAAACCATCCGCATGGACTGAATCCAGTAAGTCCATCAGGCGATTGAGGGCCGCGCCTTCTTCTACAAAGTCCGGCGACGCATTGAAGAAGCGGGTCCATGACTCTCGGCCGCTTACCAATTCGAGTTTGTATGTTTTTCCGTCAAGGCGGCTAAGGGCGTCGGGCTTGAGTGCCAGTGCTTCCAGGTTAAAGTAGGGGCTGCGCAGGACATCGATAACGTCTCGTCGTGCGTATTCGGTTAGCGGAAGGCTCAGCATGCGCAGCACAAAATGCCACTGCGCCAATGCGCTTACCTTGATGCTTCCGTCAATAAAGTAGTCTAGCCCTGCTTCTTCAAAAGCGGCTTCAACAGCGCCATGGTACGTATCAATCGAACGAGCTATAACAAGAATTCTTGAAGCTTCCACTCTTCGTGCGGTAACGGCCTCCTTGCAAAGGCGCGCGATCTCTCTCATTTCGAGAAATCGATCGAGTGTCGAGAAGCAATCTATTCTTGCGGGAGTTCGTTCCGGCTGCGTCACGAACTCTACCGTTGCAGGAACACATCCCAGAAGCTCTTTGTAGCTTGATACTTTCCAGTCGTAATCGGCGCGCGTTTGAGTAAGTGCCGTTGCGCCCGGTGGCATCGCCGGTGAATCGGAAGGATTTTCTATCGACTGCGCAGTATTGGTGTGCGGCTCCGCGTGGTGTGAAGGGACCAGCGCCTCCGGCAAGAAGTCGAACGTTACGCAGGTTGTGCGAGCATGGCGCGCTAATCCGCCGATAATTTGGGCCTGCAGGTGGCTTATGCGGTCGAACCCGTCGATCAAGAGCAAATCGTAAAGAAACGGCGGGCAAACGTAGTTGTTCTCGAATCCGGTTCCCTCGGCTTGAGGGGCGAAGGGGATCCCGTTGGGATCGCTCAGAAAGGGCAGCGCATAGTCTACTTCAGTTGTCGGTGTCGGGTCCGGTGTCTCTGCGTGACCATGAAGGAGCTCGCGTGCTGCCATGGCGGTTTGCTTCAGGTCGAACACTCGCAGCTCTGCGCATTTTTTCCAATACTCGCGGTAGGCAAATGCCAACTCCAAATAGAGCGATTCGGCCGATGCCGCCAGCTCCAGCTGCTTGATCACTTCCCCGGGACTTTTGCCAGCACGTTGCAGTTCGTCGATTAGTTCGACTACGGAAGGCAGTGTTCCCTGGAACTGAATGATCGGTGCCAGTGCTTGGAGTTTGCCCTGACGGGAAAGGTCCGCCAGAATTTCTTTCATCAAGACGATGCGCAGCTCGTCCGGCAAGGTACGACATTCTCTTCCGGCCGGGCGGAGGAGCGAGCGACAAGCTTCGTAGAAAGGAAGTATATTCAGTCCGAAGAGACCGGGCGGGCGCTCCGACTCCGGTATCAGAAGCAATTCGTCACGTAGACGGCGCTTAAGGACCGAAGCATAACGCGCCGACGGCACGATGATGACTGCTTCCAAAAAGGGATGTTTCGCTTTAAACGCGAGCGCCATCTTAATCAGGCGCCTTGTTTTGCCCGATCGATAGGGACCGATCAGAAGCGAAGTATCATGTTTGCTGTCGGCTTCCGGCGCCGACATGTCATGATTTACTCGTTGCCAACTCAGGGGCTGCCACGTCCGCAAACAGCACGGTAGACAGGTAGCGTTCGCCGGTGGACGGCAAAATGCACACTATTACTTTGCCTTTGTTTTCGGGGCGGGAGGCAACAAGCATCGCCGCATAAACTGCCGCACCGCTGCTGATGCCGGCGAGAATGCCTTCTTCTCTGGAAAGTCGACGCCCGGTATCAACGGCTTGATCATTGGTAACCTGGATAACTTCGTCAATCACGGACATATCGAGCACGCCGGGGATGAATCCGGCTCCGATTCCCTGTATCTTGTGCGGACCGGGCTTAATTTCTTGCCCGGCAAGCGTTTGTGAAATTACCGGACTGTCTGCCGGTTCGACTGCAATAACGCGAACGGACGGCTTGCGTTCTTTCAAAACTTGTCCGACACCGGTAATGGTGCCACCGGTGCCGACGCCCGAAATGAATATGTCGATTTTTCCTTCGGTATCGCGCCAAATTTCTTCCGCTGTGGTTTCCCTGTGCACTTTGGGATTGGAAGGATTATTGAACTGCTGCGGCATGTATGCGTTCGGTGTGCTGTTCACGATTTCGGTAGCGCGATTGATCGCGCCGCGCATTCCTTCTGAGCCGGGGGTGAGCGCCAGTTCTGCTCCGAGACCGAGCAAAAGTTTTCGGCGCTCGATAGACATTGTTTCCGGCATGGTTAATATGAGTTTATAGCCGCGCGCAGCCGCTACGAAAGCCAGCGCGATGCCCGTATTTCCGGAAGTAGGCTCGACTAAAGTCGTTTCGCCGCGCTTGATCAGTCCTTGCTTTTCGGCATCATTGATCATTGCTACGCCGATTCGGTCTTTTACCGATCCGAGCGGATTGTAAAACTCTAGCTTGGCAGCAATAGTTGCGTCGATGCCTGCCACCATTTTGTTCAGTTTAACCAGCGGAGTGTTACCGAACAGCTCTGTGATGTCGTTACCAATTCGCATGGAGGTTAGTCCTTCCCGGCTATTTGCAGGATTTGGGGTTTCGATTCAGGAGTTGTGCGTTCATTTTTGAATTCGAAAGTATAGTCTTTGAGCACGCTTCTTAATAGATCACAGGCTCGCACCAGCTCGATTCCCTTTCCACGGGCCTGGAGGTCGCGAGTGAGCAGCGCTTGTTCGAACAGCATTTCGTGTTTAATCAAGCGAACGAAGCCACCGGTGGTGAAAGTGAAACGAACTGTCGGGATTGAACTTGTTGGATCATTTGGAACAACTTCCAGTTTGTCTTCAGTTGTTTTGGCAATCCATGAGCAGTTTGGAACGCCTTCTATTTCCAGTGCAATTCCGTTTTCAAATCCGGCTATGCGTTTGACTGCTTTAACATCGGCTTTTGAGGGCAGGAACTCTGTGAAGTACTGCCGAGCCAGATCTTCGGTGAAGAACGTTTTGTAGTGTTCAGTCTTCTGCATCCCCCAGTTCGCAACCCGGCCGAACTCCAGTGCTTTGTTGAAATAGTTCTGATCGAGCGTGACGGGGGTCTGCTGATGGCGCCCCATTAGTTCGAACAAGTTGCGAGTTTTGACCTGAACGTTGTCGCGCAACATGCTTTGTAGCGTGCCGGGAAGTGCCAGCGGGTCCTTTTCGGTGTGTTCGACGCGTTTGAACCCGGCGGCTTTCGCCAAGTGTTGCAGCCATTCTCTATTTAACGTCGCTCCTGTAGAGACCAGATTGCAGATGCGTGGTCTTGCGGGATCTTCAATTACTGCCGCAGTCATCGTTGCCGCAATGTCAGCCGGCAGCATCCAGAATGTGGCGTCCGGATTGTAATTCAGGCGAAGAACCTTGTCGGTTCCTTTTGCTTGCCATGCTTTGGCGAACAGATGGGACATACCGGAGAAATTTGCCGAGGCGCCATCCGAGAGATTCCCGGTGATCATTGGTAGCCGCAGCAGGTACCAGATTGAGTCCTGATTCTCCAGGCCTTTCAGCAATTTTAGTTCGTACTGCTGGCACACGCCTTCGTAATGACTCAGCGGTTTGCGACGGTTGAACTCGATTTCCTCGGGCACGACTCCGTCATCTTGAATAGCCGCCCACAGTGAGGAAACAATAACAACGGGAACGTCTTTCAAGCGACGACTAACTTCCGCCAACTCTTCGGCTGCCCAAGGGGCTCTTGATACGCGAGCCTCGTCGAAGTTAGCAGGCAAGCCGCAGAAAACGACGACATCGTATTTGGTGCCTCGAACAATCTCTTGCGGCTCCAACATTCGAACTCGGTCAAGCAGCTCTCTACTTCTGCCCTTCTTGCCAATGGCTCTCTCAAGTGCCGACTGAATCGAGGAGCGCAAGTCCAGTGGTGACAGCGAGAAGTTCAACGCCGACTTTGACGGAATGTGGAGGTGCCAGCCGTCTTGCAGCATTTGAACTGCTAATTGTGTGGAAAAACTGGAAAGTGGTCCCCGGAAGTATGCTGTCTTTTCGGTCATGTTTAAAACCCGAATGCGCTTTTTCCTGAATGACGAATCGGTCCCGCCAAGCGGGAAGCCGAGATTTTAACTGCATAAAGATAGCACGTACTACGCCGTACCCGGCTGCGTACCGGCAGAAAACCATCAAATCTTTACCGCCCGGTCCGCCCACGCTAAGCGGTGAGGATCGGAGTGGATTCCAGCTCTTGGTTGAGTCGCATCGCAAGGCTGGACGAACCGGTGGAACATGCCGAGTGCTTACATGCGGAGCAAGTGAGTCCGAAGCGTTGTAACGACAGCTGAGCGAAGAATTGAAGAAAAATTAAAATTGTGTGGGGTTAGCGGTGACCGCCGGGAAGTGGATTGCTGAAGTCCATCGGTGCTTCGATGATGGTGGTGCCGGCGAACTGGTCGCCCCAGCGCATTCCGTCGTCACGGGTGAAAGTGCGGTAGACCTCGTACGGGATGACGACAAGGGTGTAACCCGAGCCGATAAGATTGATGATGCCAAGGACTGATTGGTTCAGGAAGCTGGTGGCATTCGGTATGTACTGGTCTATTAATGCTCCCGGGATGAGCTTAAGAATGCTCAAAACTAGCGTCACTAAAAGCGCTGGACCAAAAATTACTATGTTGCGCTTAATCGATGTAATTAAGTCTGCTCCGGCGCCGGACTTCAAGTCCACGACTTGAAGTCCCATGAGGTTCTTGCCGATACCGCGTCCCTGGAAAAGGGAATCGCGAATAACCAGGTAGAGGATCATGGTTATTGGAGGGTGAAGGACGTCTTTTACCAGTGGTACGCAAGCGAGCATGAGCCCGGCGCAATAACCGACTCCCGCGTCGATGATGAATGCGACCAGACGCTTGCCTGTGTCCGTCTTTTGCGGCTCTACCGCAATCTCATCGGAAGAGTAGCGGCTGAACGACTGGATCCGGTCGAGCTTGGATTGCCAGCTCGGCTTGTTTTCCGGCTCCGAGTCCGGGTCCTGCCCTTTGAATGATCTTGTCATCTGCTCTCCGTCCTCACCCCTACTATTCCCGAAAATGGCTGCGCCTACCAGTGCTTGCTACATCGTGCGGCGCGGCCGATAAAGTGAAGCTCCGCCTGCCCTAATAGTAGTGTATTTGTTTGCACTTGGGATGAATCAGCGGAGTCCGAGCGGTTCTCGCTCCTTGAAGCCGCTCTAATTTTGCACGATTGGACATGGATGGTTCCTGTTACGCGTCTTGTAAAAGGGCGGAGGAAAGTACACATATTGGCGTGATGCTTGAAACAAACGAAAGAAGAGCGGCGCTTCGTTGTCAGTAAAGCTAGCATGACTAGTAGACGGGAAACTAGCGAAGGAGCTATGGATAATGAGCCAGACAGTCATAGTTGACGGACTGAGAACACCATTCGGTAAGCTGGGCGGCGCCCTTGCGAAAATCTCGGCCGTCGATTTAATGTATCCGCTGATCAAAGAACTGATGGCTCGTCACAAAATTAAAGGTGACGATGTCGTCGAGGTAATTTTAGGTCAGGTAATTCAAGCGGGCTGTGGTCAAATTCCTTCGCGGCAAGCTCTCATCAAAGCGGGACTTCCCACGACCTGCGAATCGACCACTATTAATAAAGTCTGTGCATCCGGTATCAGATCGGTCACACTGTCCGACCTTCGCGTCCGTGCTGGCGACGGCGATCTCATGATTGCGGGTGGCATGGAGTCTATGAGCCAAGCACCGTACTTGGTCGATGCAAATTCGGCGCGCTTCGGCAAAAGAATGGGACATGTGCAGTTCAAAGATGCAATGTTGGCCGATGGTCTGGAATGCCCGGTGGCGAACGTGCACATGGCGGTTCATGGCGCCAAGGTAGCCGAAGAGCTGAAAGTGACCCGAGAAGATCAAGACGCCTGGGCGTTGAGAAGTCATCAGCGGGCCTGCAAAGCACGCGATCTGTTCGCAAAGGAAATTCTTGCTGTGAACGTTCCGGCGGGCGGCGGTAAGACCAAACTGGTCGAGCAAGACGAAGCACCGCGCGAAGACACGTCTCTGGAAGGATTGGCGAAGCTGAAGCCTGTGTTCTACGAGCAGGGCACAGTGACGGCCGGTAACGCACCTGGTATCAATGACGGTGCTTGTGCACTCTTGGTGATGAGTGAAGAACGTGCTCACCAGCTGGGACTTAAACCGCTGGCGAAAATTTTGTCGCATGCCTCGCTTGGGCAAGATGTTCCGTATCTGGCGACAGCTCCGGCTTTGGCAACAAAGAAAGCGCTAGCAAAATGCGGTTTATCCGCCAGCGATTTGGAATTGATGGAGATTAACGAGGCTTTCTCGTCGGTAGCGCTAACATCTTTGCGGATGCTGGAAATTGATCCGGAGATCGTCAACGTCAACGGTGGCGCGGTTGCGCTTGGTCATCCGATCGGTGCGAGCGGTGCGCGGATATTGCTGACTCTTGCTATGGAAATGGAACGTCGTGGTTCTAAATATGGTGCCGCCGCGATCTGTTCCGGAACCGGACAGGGCGATAGTGTCATTTTGAGCCGCGTAGGGCTCTAGTCAAACAGCGGGTCGCAAAAAGGGAGCCGGAACGTTCGTTTCTGCTCCCTTTCGGGTGCATGTATATAGAAACTGCAAGAAAGGAAACTAATCCGGTTCGAGCCTCGTCTCAAAACACAGTGCTCCCCGTCAGGTGAAGTCATGTCCAGACCCTTAATTCTGGCCGTTGAGGATGACCTCACGCAACAGAAGATTATCTCTTTGTTGTGTGAGCGATTTGGCTTTGACGTGGTGACGGTTTCTAGCTGCAAGAAAGCGATGTCTGCTTTTCAGCTGACCCGTGATATCGATGTGGTGCTGATGGACGGGCAACTGCGCTGCGGTGTCACAGGGCTTGAGTGTGCGCGAATTCTTCGCACGCTGGAGCGAGCTCAAGGCAAGCACGTGCCCATTATCGCCATGACCGGAATGGCAATGCCTGGCGATCGCGAGCGCTGTCTTGCTGCAGGAATGGACGACTATCTGGCCAAGCCGTTCACAATGGAAGAGTTTCACACCATCGTGAACAAGTGGGTAAAGACCGACACGCAGGGCAACGTACTGCGGTTCCCTGTTATCACTCCGGCGCCCGGCGCGGCAAGCGAATACTTCTAAAAACCTGAATCAACTGGTGGTTTCTTTGACTGCGGCGCGTTTTGCTGTTCTTCCTGCTGGCGCATGTAGGGTGAGGGTTTCACTTCCTTGCGGGCCTCTTGTTGCTGCAACTTTGATTGCAGGAAAAGCATCCGTTGATTGATTTTTGTCAAATCGTAACCTTTCGGAGCGCACCGTACAGCGCTTTCGTACTCTTTTATCGCGGAGGATAGGTGTTTCTCTTCGTCGAAAACACTGGCAAGCGCAACGTGGCAATCGAAGGCATCCGGGTCTGCCTTGATGGCATAGAGCCAACGGTCAATCGCGCCCTGGTGGTCGCCGCGCTTGTACAGACAATTTCCGTAGTTATAGTAGACCTCTGTCCAATTTACGTTCTTTATCGTTGAATTGATGATGTCTTTGTATTCGGCAATGGCTCTGTTATAGTCGCCCAGTTTTACATAAATTCGAGCCGCTCCGAGCCAGGCCTCGGTATACTTCCATGGCTTTTGGTCTAGCGCCGCAAGGTATGATTCCAGCGCCGGACCCAAGTCGCCTAGCTTTTCGGACATTTCGCCCATGGCGTAAATGGGTCGCTTTTCGTTGTAATCAGCTTCACCGCGAGCTTTATCGATTTGCTCTCGGGCCTGGTCCATCTCATTGATTTCCATGTAGCATTCGGCCAGGTCCACGCGCGCGTTTGCGGCATTCTCCGTTGTCTGCTTCAGGTGTTCCTTGTATGCTTCGATGGCTTTGGCATACTTTCGTTGCGCCTTGAGGCACATCGCATAATACAAGTACGCCTGCGGGTTGTAGTGATTGCGCGAGAAATAAACCGATTGCAGAAAATTGTCTGCTGCCGCTTCGTAGTCTCTGTTGCGCATGTTTGTCAGCCCCGTCCGCATGTTTAATTCTGCGGGCTCAACGGTGGCCTTGTCGCCTCTTGCGGAAACCGCTGGCGGTGACAATGCTGTGATAATCAGACCGGCAGCAAGAATAATGGTTTGCAAGGATGCTTTTGCTGGATTTTGCATATGTACCTTCGTCATTCGGCTCGCTCAACTTTGATCTCAATCCACCCGCTCAAATAGAGTATCGTAGCCCCCGCGAGGTAGAGCATTAAAGCTTGCCAGATTTCGATGGCGGGCATTAACTCAGTCTTGAGTGCAACCAAATTCCAAAACCATTGAATGAACCAAACCGGAATAACTGCGCCTAGCCCGATCAATCCCATTGCCAGGACCGTGAACATGATGGCGCTGCCGAATTTCTCTACCGGGAAGGAACCTTTCACCTGTTTAGCTCTCTATCGCCAGGAGTGTCTTGAATGCCTCTTCATCTAATATTGTTATACCTAATTCCTGTGCTTTTTGTAGTTTGGAACCGGGACTGGCTCCTACGACTACATAGTCGGTCTTTTTCGATACAGAGCTTGTCGGCTTTCCCCCCCGGGCCTTGATCTGTTTCTCGGCGTCCGAGCGGTCCATACCCAATGAGCCTGTAATAACGAAAGTTTTCCCGGATAGAGTCTGTTCCAGTTGGGGACCCCGGTCTTCGGGATCTGTTTCCATTTTGATTCCGCGCTCCGCCAATCGCTGGATAAGAGCCTTATTGTCCTCATCTTGCAAAAATTGGACTACGGCTGCCGCTATCTGTGGACCTACGCCTTCAATCCGCTCAAGCTGTTCCGGCTCTGCGTCCGTGAGGGCTTTCAGCCCTCCGAAATGCTCCGCCAGTATTTCCGCCATTCTGGAACCAACGTGGCGTATTCCCAGTGCATAGATGAGCGCGGACTGGGGGCGATTCTTTGAGGCGTTCAAGTTCACCATCAACTTGTCGGCGCTCTTCTTTCCAAGTCGCTCAATGGTCAACAGGTCTTCTGCGGTGAGCAGGTAAAGGTCGGACGGGTCCTTGACTCGGCCACTTTCTACAAGTTGCTTGATGAGAATCTCGCCGAGCCCTTCGATGTCCATCGCGTCGCGACTGACCCAGTGCGTTAGTCGTCGCTGTACCTGCGCCGGGCAGAAATAGTTGATACACCGGAGCACCACTTCATTGGCGTGGCGCTCTAACTGTCCACTGCATATAGGGCAACCCTGCGGTTCATGAATCGCAGTTGCTGAGGCCGGGCGCTTTGACTGAATCACGCGCAAGACTTCAGGAATGATTTCGCCAGCCTTGCGTACCACAACTGTGTCGCCCACCCGCACATCCAGTCGGCGAACTTGATCGAAATTGTGTAAGGTGGCACGCTTTACCGTTGTGCCTGCAAGCTTTACCGGCTTCAGGCAAGCTGCTGGCGTTACTGCTCCTGTGCGTCCGACATCGTATTCCACATCTTCGACTACTGTTTCAGCTTCATCGGGTGGATACTTAAATGCAATCGCCCAACGAGGGCTGTGCGCCGTGAATCCAAGTTGATCGCGCATTTTTCTATCGTTGACTTTAATTACGGCGCCGTCGGTTTGGTAGTCCAGTCCGTGTCGCTTTTCGGCCCAATCGGCGCAGAATTGTTTCACTTCATCGATTCCCTGCACCGTTGCATGGTTGGGGTTGACCGGCAGCCCAAGTTCCTGTAGCAACTTTAGGGTCTCCGTGTGCGTGGGGCGATCTTTGATTTCATCGCCGGTCATCACGTAAGCACCGTAAGTCCACAGTGCCAGTTTTCGCTTTGCCGTGTTGCGCGGATCTTTTTGCCGCAAGCTGCCCGCTGCAGCATTACGCGGGTTGGCGAACGTTTGATCGCCCTCCTCTTCCAGAGCCTGATTCAATTGATTGAAGCTGGAAATAGGCATGTAGACCTCTCCGCGTACTTCCAGCTTTCGTGGGATTTCGACCCCGTCGGCAGCTTTGAGTTGGCGCGGAAGTCCGGCAACTGTTCGCAGATTGAGCGTTACATCTTCGCCTGTTTCACCATTGCCTCTGGTTGCGCCTTCGATGAACTTGCCATTTTCGTAGGTCAGCGCAATCGACAGCCCGTCAATCTTAAGCTCGCAGACAAACTCGAGGGACGGCACTTCGCCGGCTGGTAAGTCCAGTTGTTTGATTAGTCTTTCGTACCATTTGTCTAAGTCTTCGTTGCCCATCGCATTTGCCAAGCTAAGCATCGGCACTCTGTGTTTCACTTGCTTGAAATCAGTGCTCGGCTGATAACCCACAGTCTGCGTCGGGCTGGTCGGAATAATCAAGTCCGGGTAGCGTGTCTCAAGCTCCTGCAGTTCACGGTAGAGCTTGTCAAAGTCGGCGTCGCTAATCTCCGGGCTGTCCTGAACGTAGTACAGGAATCGGTGATGCTCAATTTCTTGACGAAGTTCTTCCGTCCTTTGAATGGCTTTTTCGCGATCGATAACCAGTTGATCCGTCATGTGCCGTCCGCCCGTTCATCAGCTAGAGGAAGCACATTTTAGTGCTCTCCCGGACCGCGCACATTAACATGGGAAAAGTGCGCGTTGCCAAGCTACCGCGCCAGGCTTCTCCGGGCGTATCCACGCGTTGTTACGCTGCTTGATGTCGGGGCTCTATGTTCTTCTACGGCGAATTCAAAAATTAACGAAGAGATTGAACCCTTGACTTAGTTTTCCGTTTTCCCCGCATGGGGACCGGAGGGCTTAGCGATGACGTTATGAAGACTCAACAAAAACAACTCAACTGGTACGAAAGAAAGGCGGGAGGTTGCTCCTCCCGCCTTTCTTGAGTTCTAAGGGGTTAGTCCGGTTAAAGTCTTTTCTCGACGAAGTCGCCGATGTAGGGGAGCTTGTAGCAAACACCATTGTAGGCGTTGACCATGCCGATAATGGACCCTGCTAGCAATGCCAGCCCTTCCAGGGTGTAGAGCCCGTGCACCATCTGCCAGGCCCCGATGGCGAAAAGCATCGCACTCAGTCCCGATGTCACAGCGGTGACAATGATCGCGATGGCGGCTAGGCACAGACCTTGCATGGCATGGAATCGCAGTCGGCGATTTGTTTGCGGCTCTGTTGCCAGCCACAGGACGGAAAAAGCGACGTTTATGAAAGCGAACGGCACATAACATAAAAGACCGGCTAGTTTGTAATCGAGCTGAAGAGTGCTGGTTTTGCCGGAATCTTGAAGTTGGTTTTGCATCGAATCTACTTATCCCCCATGCAGAATCTCTACTGTTTGTTCTGCAATAAGTCGATAACAAGAAGTGACGAAAGTTTAGGACGGAGGCAGGATTAAATGCGCAAAAGTTCGTCTGCGTAAGCGCACGGCAGGGCCGGCGTCAGCGGTGATAAACCTGCGCCGGTCTGCGCTGTCGGCACGTGTTGCGAAACTCCTTCTGGTGAACTGCACACTTATACAGTCGTAGTCCGGACAGTTGCGCAAAAACATTTGCCCATAAGCACATTTTGCAGTTGCGCGCAGAAAACTAGACTGTTCTCACAAGGGCGGGAGAGCGAGAACGAAAAGCACGGTGTCGCGAAGGGAAGCGCAACACCAAATGTGCAGAAGGGTGCAACGCATGTAGGATGCGTTGTCGGGGAGGAGAGAAATGAGTCAGTTTCAATACAACGTAGATCCAACCAGGATTTACGAAGGTCCGGACTTTGAAGAGTACTGCATAAGCGAAGGCAAGTATCTGCCTGCCAATCGCGACAGGACTCCATGCATAACGTGTCCATTGTTCAACTTATGCCAACCGGGATTCGAAGAACAGGTGCGTCGATTGCAGCAAGGCGAGAATCCTAGTTTGACAATCGGGTGCGCTTTCGAAGGTGACACGTTGGCGCCGGAAAATCTGCTGAAAGACCTCACGGACGAACAACGAGATTTTGTTATCTCGAAAATACCCAACTTCTGACCAGGGCTACAGAAGCTGGTTTGCAGGGTACAAAAAAATCACTCAACACAACAAAACTACGATGCGATTTTGGGGAGAAAGACCATGAACACTGAAACGAACTACAACGAACAAGCATTGGTTGGCAAACAACAATTGGCAGTTAAAATGCAGCTTGCTGCCCAACGAGAAAACGCAATTGTTGCCAAGCAACAATTGATGGTGAAAGCGGGATTGGCAGCGCGTAGAAATTCGGCGCAAAGCTAGATGATTTTGGCGGTTTCCTCAGTGGTGCGACCGGGCTCTTGCAAAAGAGCCCGGTCGATAACCGGACACGGAAAACGCAAGGGCGCTACTGGAGAGTCACGGCACCGTTAGCGGTGCTAGAGGGGAAGAAGTCATGTCCAGGGAACAAAACAGTCTGCATTCGGAAAGATTGCGCAAATTGCGGCAGCTCAAGGCTGAAGGTTTGAATCCCTACGCGCATCAGTTCTTGCGCACCCATATGATTTGCGAGGCAAAAGATACCGCCGCGCAACTCGAGCGAGGACAGCAAGCTGTGCGCATCTGCGGGCGCATCTTCGGACAGAGATTCTCCTGGAAGTTTGTTGATCTTGCGGATCAATCCGGTAACATTCAATGCATTTTTGATTCGAGCATCCTGGCTGTCGACGCGCTCAAACGACTGAAACTATTAGATCGCGGCGATATCATCGGTGTAGTCGGCAAACTCGGACGAAGCAAAAGCGGCGAGTTATCGCTGTATGTGACCGAGTACGAGATACTGTCGAAATCATTGCAGCCTTTACCCGATTCCTGGGCCGAAACTGTTAGCCCTGATCGTCGTTATCGTCAGCGCTATCTGGATTTCATGCTCGATCCGTCGTCGAAAGAAACTATCAAAAAACGCTCGCAGCTGGTGCGCGAGTTGCGCAACTTCCTGGATAACAAAGAGTTTATTGAGGTAGAAACACCAGTTTTACATAGCGATGCTAGCGGCGCTGAGGCTCGCCCGTTCGTCACGCATCATAATGCTCTCGGCGCCGATTGTTATCTGCGAATTGCGACCGAGATGCACCTCAAAAGAATGATTATCGGCGGATTTGAGAAAGTTTACGAGATTGGCCGCATTTTTCGAAATGAAGGTTTGAGCACCAGGCATAATCCCGAGTTCACAATGATGGAACTCTATGAGGCCTACGGTGACTACAATCAGATGATGGACCTCACCGAGAAACTGCTGAAACATGTCGTCCTGAAAGTCTGCGGCACACTCAAAGTGGAGTACCAGGGCGTTGAGTTAGACTTCTCAGGAGATTGGAAACGCATCACTATGTTTGATGCCATAAAGGAATACTGTGGCGTCACTGTATCGAGCGAAACCTCATTTGATGAAGCTGCAATTCTGGCGGCAAAACTGGATGTCGCCTTAGCTGGCGACGAGAGTTTCGCCGGGGAGATTATCTACCGCATCTTTGCCAAACGAGTTGAGCCGCTCCTAGTTCAACCGACCTTCGTGACTGATTATCCTGAGGAAGTCTCTTGGGTGCAGCAGAAGCATCGACAGAAGAGAGGTCTGTGCGAGAGGTTCGAGCTATTCATTATCGGCATGGAGTACGTTAATGGATGCAGTGAACTAAACGATCCGCTCGAGCAACGCAGACGTTTTGAAATTCAAGCAGACAAGCATTCTGCCGGCGACGAAGAGATGCGCCCCGTTGATGTTGAATTCTTACAATCAATGGAGTATGGAATGCCTCCCACCATGGGCATCGGCCTCGGAATCGATCGTCTTGCAATGTTG
The DNA here is from genome assembly GCA_019752635.1 of Candidatus Obscuribacterales bacterium. Taxonomy (GTDB): domain Bacteria; phylum Cyanobacteriota; class Vampirovibrionia; order Obscuribacterales; family Obscuribacteraceae; genus JAKFUT01. The sequence goes on from JAIELX010000066.1 coordinate 45,703, forward strand.
TTGACGAATTCGCCTTGCATTCGAGATGTTATTGCGTTTCCTTTGATGAAGAAACTTCCGGCGGAGCTTGAATACATAGAGCCGTCATACAATTGGACGGAAAGAGAAGCGATTTAGACCCGGCTCGGCTGGTCGACTGCGCTGCGACCTTCTATCGGCACGATAGAGCGACCGAGGTAGATTGCGTCCGCTGTCGCCATGACCGCACGAACAGACTCTATTCGGCTTCACAGTTACGGCCGCGTCGGCAATCGCCCTGTGCGCCGCGTGATATGATCACGCGCGATTACCGAGTGGGTTTGCCATGACAGAAATAACTCTTAACCTCCAGTATCCGATTGCTCCCGAGTATGCCGCGGCGCATGCAGGGCTGTGCGTTGAAGGAGCTAAGCAGGTTGATGATATCGACCTGGACTTCTCGCCGGAAAGTTTGGAGTATCTCGACCAAATCGTGTCCAGTTGGCGAGAAGAAGAGAATCCCGACCTCGACCAGATTGCATCCGTTCTATTTACGTTTGGCTGCTATGTCGGCGAGGTCTTTGTGCGCAACGCAGGCGCGAAATGGGTTGTCGGTTCGGAAGGCGAGGGAGGCATGTTTCCGATCCACTTGACTCTGGAAAATGGAACCGTTTGCCGCCCGATTGACAAGGTGTTCCGGATGCTTGACGATGGAACGGACGGGAACATCAGCTATTTCTATGAGCTGTATACCGGATGCGATTCGTCCGAAGAGAAAGAGCTCGTACCGATTTTGCGCACCCTGGACAAAGATGATTATTTCTCGAAGTCTGCGGTCAACATAAAAATCGCTGATGATCTCGGCGTTTTCGCTTGCCGCAAAATCATTACTCCCGACGGCAATGTCGGCATCGATTACGTAATGAAGGACCAGGTCAATGAGGACGAAGTTACTGAGGACCAGTTGATCGATTACTGCTACGAAAACTTCTTCGCGGGCAACATCGAAGTTACCGGCTATGAACAAGATGGCGACCAGATGATGGAGTTTACGCATGAAGAAGGTCTCGTCAGCGCCATGATCGGGCATCCGGAAACATATGAAAAGTTCTCTGAAATGCTTGGGACCCGCGATATCTTAATTCTAGTCGTCAGCCCCGACTCGCTGCTGGCGACGCGAAAGGGCAGCTCATTCGAGGCTGGCTTGCACAAGATGGCCTCCGACCTTCAAACCGAAGGCGGCGCCATTTATCTGGTTCCCGGCGTGTATCACTGGAACGAGGGCAAGTTAGCCCGAGCTGTGATGTAATGGTTGGATAATCCAACCATAGTCGCTTGAGTGAGGCACGTGGATCAGGGGACGCTTATAGCTCTGTTGGCTTTTGAGGGCGGCTTGCTTTGGCTTGGCGCTCTTGCCGCGACCAAAGTGAAGAAGCGGAAGAAGGGCAGGGCGAAGACCGGTGTCAGTAGGCAAGAACAGGTAGTCGACGGCATCAATGGAGCGCGTGCGCGGCAGCTTGTACGCGATTTTTTCTACAAGCGTCCCTCTCGTCTGGTGCTGGGAATGCATGTGCCATTAAGTCTTCGACGCAGGTGGTGGCATGTAACCAGCGATAGCAGAGGCGTATTGCACGCTAAGCTCGACTTGCCGGATTGTGGTGCCTCGATGGATGTCCTTGTGTCGGTGGAAGGCATGGCCGGGCGTTCCACCGGGGTCATAGTGCGATTTGTGTGGAATCTGGAAGGTGGTGTCACCGCTCTGGAGCCGATGAAAGAGATCGCCCGCTTCACGTCAAAATGCTTGCTTGAGCATCTGAATCTAAAAGTGCAGCAGCTGAAACCGCCAGCGCCACCGCCGCTGAGCGACAGCGATCGCCGCCGAACTGCCACTATGCCTTCCTACGGTTCCGCAACGTCGCGAGACTGGCCGTCGCCGCAGGCGTACAACGAGGCCGTGCAGACGCCCCGCATCTGTTTCTCCGACAGCGATCTGGCAAACTGCCAACCCGAACTTACCAACCTCGGGATACCGCGCGTTGTGAGTGGCGGCTTTGCTAATGTCTACCGGTTGCGCAGCGACGAGCATCAGATCGATATGGCTGTGCGATGCTTCGTTGCGCCTGTCAAAGATCAGCAGGAGCGGTATCGAGCAATTAGCTCGTTTCTTCTCGGGTCTGATTTGCGTTGCACGGTTTCATTTGAGTATCTGGAGGAAGGCATCGCAGTCGGCGGGCAGTGGTTCCCGGTTCTGAAAATGGATTGGGTTGACGGATTGCCGCTGAATACATTCGTTGATCAGAATCTCTTGAACCGCACGCGACTGGCGGACCTTCGCTACAAGTTTCAGGCGATGATGGATTCAATGCGAGCGTGGGGAATCGCGCACGGTGATTTGCAGCATGGCAACATAATGGTTTGCGACGGGGAGTTGTTTCTTGTGGACTACGATGCAATGTTCGTGCCAGCCTTAGCCGGTTACGCCAGTAATGAACTGGGGCATTCGAACTATCAACATCCATTACGGACGGGATCAGACTTCGGACCATGGCTGGACAATTTCTCCGCGTGGATAATTGACACGGCCTTGTTGTGCCTGCTTCACGATCCTTCTTTGTGGAATACGTTTAATGGTGATGAGTCATTGTTGTTCAGGCAGACTGATTTCGCTAATCCTGAGAAGTCACAATTGTTGAGTGTGTTGCAGGATCATGAAGTTGACGCGATCCGAGAACGTGGTGCGATGCTCAAGCAGTATCTTGCAGTGAGACCTCAGTTGGTTCCGCCATTTGGGTTTGTTGAAAACGCTCAGACTGAGCTTGTCGGCCGGACTCCCGTGCCCAAAGTTCTTCCCGAGTCACCAGCCCGGTCGGGAAGCCCGTTGCCCGACTGGATGGTGGACGATGGCGCGTAGAGAATACGGCAGCGGTGTTAAGTGATCGAAAATTGATGGTAAGAAGCTTTCATGTCGACCGGGAATGAGCAAGGGTAGTCTCCCTAAATCCGCTTCTGTAAGGGGGCTTCCGCTTTCGTAAGTTTCTGCGGCGATCCGGGACAACGCACGGTTCATGTGTATAATGACCGCAGTGTTGCTTCCGGAGGTGTTCATGAGTACGCCGCAGAATGAATACCTGAGAATCGGTCTACTGGCAATGTTGATTGCCGTAATCGCTGGAATTGCGGTGTCTCCTTCCTTTCGACCGGAAGCGCGAGTTGCTCCGGAAAACAGACCCGGTCATCTTGCTCCCGTCGTCGAGCCGCTGAAGAGCGGCGAAAGTGCCGCTGTGCAGTCTGCGGATCAAGTCTCCGGTGACTGGGATTACATTGATGGTGTAAAGCACGCTACCGCAGGTCGATACAAGGAAGCTGTCGACTGCTTCACTCGTGCAGTCAACACTAATAAGCGGAATTCTTACGCGCGTCATAAGCGCGGGCTCGCTTACCAATCGCTAAAAGATTACAAATCGGCGCTGGAAGACTTCGGACAAGCTATCGCGCTCAATCCCCTCAACAAAGACTTCTATGACAGCCGAATTGAAGTGTACCGTGAGCTGAAAGAGTTTGATAAGGCATTGGCCGATGATGCCCGGATCACCAAGAACCTCGGCGATCGTTGCGACGTGCGACAGAGCATAGCCTTGACGCTTTATAAAAGTGGTGCCTACGAGAAGGCCCTAAAAGCACTGGAAGATGCTGCGAAGGTGTTTCCGAAGGATGCATATGCTTGGTACTTGAACGGACTCTGCCATGAAGGCCTTAGGGAACCGGACAAAGCGATTGCCGACTACACTGCAGCCATCGCTTTGAAAAACGACGACTATGATGCGCACAATAATCGCGGAGTGTTGTATCTAGCCAAAGAAGATTACAAAAAGGCGCTGGAGGATTTCAATGAAATTGTACGCTCAAGCAAAGCGACAGGCCTGACCTATTACAATCGGAGCTTGGCTTGTGATGGGCTCGGCAAGAAGGCCTTAGCCGAAGCCGATCGCAAGAAGTACAAAAGCCTCAATTACGATCCGGCGAAAGAGCAGGAGTAATGTCAGCGCCATACGAGCGTATAAGCAAATTCTTGAGTCTGGTTTTGCGACATAAACCGGAACAGATTGGAATTGTGCTCGACGAATCCGGTTGGGTTGATGTCGACACACTCGTTGCTGCATGCGGGAAACACAAGTTTCAGATCTCTGTGGAAGAATTGGAGCATGTGGTAAGGACGAGTGAGAAAAAAAGATTCGCATTCAGCCAGGACAAGAAGAAAATTCGCGCCAATCAAGGCCACTCAGTCGATGTAGAACTTGGATATCAGCCGGTGGAGCCGCCGGAGATTCTCTATCACGGGACAGCAGTCAAATCACTGGAGTCGATAAGGGCAACGGGGTTGGAGCGGCGTGCTCGGACTCATGTTCATCTTTCGACCGATATTGTCACAGCCTCGAAAGTCGGCGTACGCCATGGACAACTGGTATTGTTGGAAGTTCTATCGAAGAAAATGTTCGATGAGGGTTTTCTTTTCTACTTGTCGGATAACGGAGTTTGGCTCACGGAGCGTGTTCCTGTCGCCTATATCCGCTTTTCGTCAAATTGATATCGAGCGGAGAGAGGGTGTTGTCGCTCGGTCCAGCGAGAAGTCATGGGTTTCGTCCTCTGCGGGGGCCGGGAGCGCCCGCCTCCAGCGGCACCGGTGCGCGACTTGTATTGCGGTTGTTCAAAACGGCGGTGGTGGACCGGCTTCACCGTACTGTTGTAGTTCAATGAGTAGATTCCTGAGGCTGTACTTAGGTTCATAGCCAAGCCACTTGCGCGTTTCGCCGATATCCAGAATCTTCGGCTTAACTGCTGGATCCAGACCATGTGATACCACAAGATCGTAATACTGCCCATAGTGCTTGCGAAATGTGCTACCCGCTCCCTCTAAATCCCACTTATGAATCTCATCGATTCCATAGTCGTAAGCGCCATCGACAGTAAGGAAGAGCGGTTCCGGCAAGGGCATCTCGGTTTGCAACAAAGTCAGCGATTTCATCACCGCGTCGGCCACATCATCGATATGCACTGCTCCAGGCCAGAACCACTTCGCCCATTCGATAAAACTGTTGTATACCGATCGATTCCAAGGTGGAATGAACGCACGCGGTCTCAAGGTTACGAACTTGGACTGGTGCCTGCTTGCATAAGTTCTGGCGATCTCTTCCGATAGGACCTTCGTGTGTCCATAGACCCCGAATCGATCATCGATGCTCGTGCTCGAAATGAAGACGAATTTGTCTATACCATTCTCGACACTAGTTTGGAACACATTGAAAGTGCCGCTAACGTTCAAATCCCAAAAATCGTATACGTCACGCTCTTTGCGGAATTCGTGAATGCCGTGCCATGCTGCAATATGAACAACAGCGTCGAAGCCTTTTAAAGCCGATCTCAGCAAGTCACGATCCGTGATCGATACATTTATGAATTCGGTGTCATCATTCGGCTTGCGAACGTCCAGTACTACCGGGTGTCCACCGGTGGCTCGAATTCTCGGAGCCACTGTCCGGCCCAAGTCTCCTGCTCCACCGGTAAGCGCAATTCTCATTCAATGAAGCTCCGTCTTGTTGCCACATGCTTTTCGCCAGCCGACAGCAAGTGTACCGCAGCCGCCCGGCGTATTAGTACAACTTAAAGCATGAAGGGCGGGCACAGTGGGATGTTCACGAAAGACCGGATTCGTCATTGATGAATAATGTGAGAGTGGGTATTGGCGGTGTTTATGGTTGAACTCTACACACACGGCTTTTCGTCCGGCAAAGGTGATCTGCTTTGCGATACTCCGCTGCAGAAAAACTTTCTCGAAAGAGAAATCGATGTTCTGGGAATGGGCCTGCTGGAGGGCTTGGGTAAAGCGGGGGCCACCACTGTCGGTGATCTGGGCGCTGGTTGGCAAAATCTCAAAACAAACCCTCTTGAAGCAACTGGGACTTTTCTTAAGAATCATTGGCACGAAGCTGCGGTCGGTGCGGCTCTGACTTTTGTAAATCCAAGGCGATTCGCCAACATGGCATTGATGGCTTATTCAATGCGAGGGGTAGGTTATGCAACGTATGACGCGGCAGTGTCTGCCGCAGATCCCGCTGCCGATCTCGCTGCTGTTCGCAATCGATACTCAACCGCGCTTGGTCATGAAGGAACTGCCTTCGTTTCTTGCTTGCCTATGGCGATGCTCGGAGGCATGGCAGGCAAGGCCGGTGCCAATGCTGTCTTTGGCAAGAACATGGGCGCGGCGGATCTGCTGAGCGGGCAGGTGAGTCTTGGACAAGTAAAACGCAATCTCTGGAACATCTGCGATACGGTCAATCCTCCAAAAGTACGTCTTGTTATCAGCGATCTGGACAATACGATGGCGCCGTTCAATGAGTATTTTGCCAGGGGGATCGATAAGGCGGTGCCGGAAGTAGCTGCAAGAACCGGCATCCCGGAGTTGGAGATTTACCGAAGTGTCGGACAGCACATGGAAAAGTTTCGTTCATTCGACTATCCATGGAGCTTGGAGCTGGCGCTGGGCGAACGATTGAATGTAGGAAAGCCTGGTGGGATGTCGATCGCCGACTTCAACGCCAAAGTATCGGAACCATTTTGGAGCGCGATCGACAGGGCGCTGGTCGAGCATCACAAGCCATACGCGGGCGTGATGGATACTTTGGCGAAGTTGAAAGAGTCAAACATTCCGGTTGCGGTACTGAGTGACGGCTCTTCGTTCATTGCCCTGCGGCGCCTTACGAACTTGGGCGCCGACAAGTTTGTCGAGCGATTGGTCGCACTGAAGAATTGGCAGGAACCAGCAGGACTTTCGTCCGATTTGCTGGCATACGGACGCAATCGCGTGCAGCAAATGTTAGACGCACCGCACGCGATGAAGGAGTTCGTCTCCATCGACGGAAAATTTGAGAAGCCGAACACCGCAGGGTTTGAATTGATTCTTGACCGCTACAAGTTGAGACCGAGTCAGGCCCGCATGGTAGGCGATAGTAAGATGAAAGACTGCGGCGTTGCTCACAATGCTGGAAGCCAATCATTATGGGCGCGCTACGGGCACACCGCGCCCGCCGATGAGGCTGTCCTGACGCGATTGCGTCCGTTGCCGGAAGGTTCGCCGAAACCGGCACAGCCTGTGCCGATGCTTGCTGCGATTGATTCGTTTTCACAAGTCCTGGACCACCTCAACCCGAAGCGCGACTTCAATGCGATGCTGGGTAGCACCGGCCGGGCCTTGTTTAATCGCCCGCAGTTGCGTACCGGCATCGTCAACTTGAACTTTGCCGAGTCGCCCGAGCAAGTCCGGTAGCTCCAACCCGACCGAAATCCGATGAAAGACGCATCGCTACTTCCAGAGTTTGAATCGATTAGTCGGCGGCGGTAAGCCTGTGAATTGATGAGAATCCTTCGTAGCGCCCGAATGAGTTTACGATGTTGAGCGTGATCATGTCGTCGCCGATATAGCATTCTAGATTGTTGGTGCGGTCGAGGCTTTCGCCCATAGCATCAACGAATCCGTCATCAAAGCTAACGCACTTCACGTTCTGAACGTGCTTCGTTTTGTCTTTGATTGCCTGGTAGAACTGCGTCATGTCGCGCTGCGTTTTTCGGAAGACAAAAAAGTCGATGTGGTCGCGCACCTTGGTCGCAATCACGTCCACCTTTTTCATGGATACCCTGCCGCAATCAACCCAGAGTTTAATGTCGCCCGCGTCATCTCGGGCAATCAGGTCGGGCGTGAAGTGCCAACCGGCGTCTTCGTCGATCCTCGGTCGTCGCTCAATGAACATAAGATACGCTAGCAACTTGAGGGCGATGCTCCCCCCGGTCTCATTGTCGAACGCTCCCATGATGAGTTTTTCCGTGCGTTCCCGCTTGTCGTCACTCATTTGAATGTTGAACGTGTATTTCATAGCCCCGGCTCTGGCGTGTTCGGACTGATTCGGCCTATATGGTACCGCGAACTGCACTCCCGAACGTGTCTGTAACTAGTCTGATAATCTAAGCATCCGTCAATGTACGTACTGTGCATTCTTTAGCTGGCGTGTCTTTAAACCCCGGGCTAGAATGGAGTTAGACTCGCCTCGTGCTTCAATATGCAATGTTGCCCTAATTGCTCATTTCCCGCAGAACCTTCGCAGGTTGTATGCTCCATGTGTGGAGCCGGCCTTCGCCGCGAGGAATCTTCGTCAGCAACTGACGGGGAGCAGCCTCTTGTCGCGACCAAACCTGCCGCGCCCGTATCGCATATGGCGCCGTCGAAAACCGAGTTGAAAGAGGCTTTCAAGGCATGGCTCGACAGAGGACGCTCCAGCTTGGAGTCGGGCGACTATGAAGATGCGTCCAACTGCTTGCGCGAGGCGGTGAAGCGCAGTCGCATTTTGGATGAAGCCGAGTTGCGCGAAATGGACGCGCGAAAGCTGTTGGGGCAGGCCCTTGAAGCGCAAGGCAAAACTGCCGAGGCTGCGGATCAATATCGCATTATTTCGCAGATAACTTCAGATGAGATTTTGCGCGAGGTTTGGCTGAAGAAGTCGCAGGATCTGGTTGCCAGTTCGAATCTTACGTTCGATCGCCTTTTCAGAAGAGAGGACTTCCGCGAATTGATCGAGGATGAGGTTCGGTTCGTTCCGCTCTACTGTGGTGGCTGTAAGCGTCTAATGTCCGAGGCGGAAGTCTATGCGTTTCGTCGCGGCTTTGCAGAAACGGTGCAGTGCTGGTGCGGAATTGTAGATCGACCGTTGGCAAAAGTAGATCATCATCATCATCGTTCGCTTGAGCAAGCACGCGGGCAGGGGCAACGCTCCAAGGCGATCGAGGTTGCTAACAGGGAGTTTCCGACAGGCAAGAAAAGAGAAACGGCTGTTCTGTTGGCGATGACATTAGGGTTTGTTGGCGTGCACAAGTTTTATCTTGGTGATCGCGTTCTCGGTTGGATCTACGTGCTGTGGTGTTGGACTTTTATTCCTTTTCTACTGGCACTATACGAAGCCACCGTGATTTGGCACATGTCCAACATTAGTTTCAACATGACCTACAATCTGGATCTGGTGCTTAAGGAAATCAGTCCAAACGACAGCGAGCCGCAGTCTCGGCTTGATGTTTTCTCCTTGGGCTCCGGTGGAGAGAGTGAGCCGCGTCAGGAAGTGATCTGACGGCAATAGTTGATCCAGTCGCTGCTGAAAGTTGCGCGCGGGTCATAGTGCTGTTTCAACGCGATGAACCGAGGCATTTGCGGATAGCAGTCGAGCATCTGCTCTTTGGTCGCGAACTTGTGATAGGTCAGGTAATAGGAGCCGCCGTATTTACGCGCAATGTCAATCAGCGCTCTGAAACAATCACGCGCGTGCTGCAGACCTGTTGCAGTGTGCTCGACGTGCAGATTGATCACCGTGCAAGCCCAGCTCTCGGAAGCCCAGGGGAGAAATGTTTCTGAGTCTCTTTCGATCAGTCGCACTGTGCCGTAGATTACGCTGGCGTTCCTTTCTCTCAGTGTGACTGCTGCGTCGGCAAGGAAGCTGGCCAGACAATGTCTTGGTACATAGAGCTCGCTGATCATCTCGGTTCCGTGACAATGCTTGGGCGCTCGGCTGTCAATCTCCGTGTGATAGTCATCGAGGTAGGTGCTCAGTTGAAATGTGTCCGACCAGTAAGTTTGACCGTCTGTAGACAGGTAGTGGTCTGCATAGCGCTTGAATGCGGAGTTCTTGTCGGTGTGCGCCAGATATACAAGTTCCTTCCACGCTTTGATCGAAAGCAGGCGCTTGTCCTCTCCTGGAGGAGGGGCATCTTCGACAGGTTTGTAAGTGCTGACGATGCCCTTGTTCAAGAAATCATCCGAGTTGTTGTCTATGGCAAATTGGAAGTCGCCGTAGAGCGCGCCTTCGTCTCGTCTCATTTCCAGGGTCTTGACGGCTTCCGCCGCATTGATTAGCTTGACTGATCTTTGTAGCACCGTCCGCGGTGAGAGCCGAAGTGTTGCGTCTGCGATCACTCCGAACATTCCGTAGCCCCCTATTGCAAGGTTGAAGAGATCTTTGTTCTCGGTTCTGCTGCATTGAAGTTTGGAACCGTCTGCGGTGATCAACGAGAACTGTTCTATGTCGCCAATCACCGGACGCATGCTCAGTCCTCTGCCGTGCACATTCGCGCTGAGTGCTCCTCCTATGCTGAGGTGATCGCACCCGGTTTGCTTCTGCGCAATGGTCCACGGTGTTTGCCTTGCGCTTTGATTGCTTTGCAACCATGCAATGATCTCCGGCCAGTTGGCTCCGGCTTGAACTTTAAGCAGCCCGTTTTCTGCATCAAATTTCATGACGCGATTCAATCTTGTGGTGTCGATCAGCGAAGCGTTTTGCAAGAACTGTTGACCGCCCATCGCGTGCCTCCCGCCCGCGATGCTAACGGACTCCTTATCGCTGATAGCGCGTCGGACAACTGCTAACAACTCGGCTTCGGTCTCGGGGGCATCGATTGAGCGCATCAGCGTTCGATTCAACTTAGAGTGCGTATCGTTGACTACCTGCCAGCTTGTCGGTTCGCAGGTGAACGTATCGGTTCGGCAGAATGCTTTGTTCATGTTTCTCTCTTTCAATGCGCGACAAGGTCGAGCCGCCCTCTCAAGTTTCTCGAAACTTGCTCGGTTCGTTTGGCTCAGTTTTGTTGATGTTTCTATTCTGGCGCATATTCGGCCGATAAGCGGTCGGGTAAAACACTTTGTCTACTGTGCGGCAACTTCGTTAGTTCTCACTACGCCCGAGGGCATATACCCCTGGGGGGAAGGAGAGGTTGCCCATGATTGAGTACATCGCTTGTGGAATTGCGGCGCTTGTTGCGCTTCCTTACGCGACACTGCCCCTCCTGATCAAGTCGACGCTGACAATGGCGGCGGAACCCGTATTTCAAGAGATGGAGATATCTGCGCTCCCTCCGACCACGCGAGACTTCATCCAGAGTCGCATACCACCGCTTGAGGCGCTCGGATTTGAACTGCGCACAGTACTGGCCTGTCCATCAGCCGGCAACAATATAAGAAACTACGTGGCAATCATGACAGAGGACTCATCTCAGACTCTTGCCGTTGTCACCGTTATAGCCGCAGTGGTTGAGGGGAAAGATGGCGACCATGCGTTCTATGTCGAATTCACTAACCGATTTGCCAATGAAGAGTATGTGTCAACCATGAATTCGGATGAGCTAGGCGCATTTCCCGTGATGAAAGGCTCGACTGTCTTGCAGGTGCCACAGATAAAGGATGAAGCTCGTTTGCTGTCTTTGCATCGGGCCGGTGTAAAGGAATTCAGTGCGAACAAGGTCTCGGAGTTTCAGCAGATACAAGATTGGCCGCTATATCTGCAAATGCAGATAAACAAACAATTTCACAGAGTCGCACAAAAAACGGGACTCCTTGAGCTCGATTCGGTGACAAATAACTTTCGCCCGACCCTCTACGGCGCGTATGTAATGACCTGGGGACAGATTCCTCCCTTCAAACAGATCCGAGCAAGTATGCTCAAAGCGAAAGCCAAACGAATCGAGGCTCGCTTCGCAAACGCGATGTGAGTTTCTCCGTTCAAGTTCAGGGTGACTTCGACGGGCCGGTGCTTGCTTGCGCACCTGCCCGGGATTTTCTGCGATAATCTTGGATGCTGCTTGGTTTTGGGGGCGGAATTCCGGAAGTTGGTAGTGCGTTACTCGAGGCGGACGGCGTGGCAGACAATCTGGAACAGAACGGCGATGAAGACGTAAAAGTCGCCACGGGGCAACCGGACCATCAAGCTGAAGACGCAGTCTCTGGCCAAGAACAGGAAGTGTTAGCCGGCAAGGCTTTTCCCGGCAAGGACGGCGAAGCGGTTGAAGATAGTGTTTCTCCCGACGCTAGGCAAGGTCCGGATTTGCTAACGCTTGCGCTAGCTCCATTCTTCAAACAAGAGTCGTTTGGGGTTACGAAGTCCATCATCGCAATCAACATCGTCCTGTTCGTAGCGATGGTCGTTATGAGTGCCGGGCAGGGATTTTGGGAACCGTCGAACGCCGTATTGGAAACGTGGGGAGGGAACCTGGGAGCCGCGACATTCGACGGCGAGTACGGGAGACTTCTTTCTTGCGTGTTCCTTCACATTGGTATTGTGCATCTTTTGGTGAACATGGCGGCGTTGGCAGCCCTTGGCAGAAGCTCCGAACGGCTATTCGGGTCCGGGCGGTTTTTGACGCTGTACATCTTGTCTGGCATCGCGGGCAGTGTCGGTAGTCTCTTGTTTCACCCGGCGGTTATTAGTGCTGGTGCATCAGGAGCAATTTTCGGAGTCTACGGCTCGTCGTTGGCATTCTTTTTTGCTCACAAGGATCAGTTGGATAAGGGCTTACTCCTCAAGGGCGGCAAGGCTGCGACTGCGTTTATCATCTTTAACCTGGTGCTCGGAGTGGTGTTCAATTTCGATATCGCGGCGCATATTGTCGGTCTGCTTGCCGGAGTAGCGTGCGGCTTTATCGCACTGCCATCAAGATCTACAAGGGCAGTGATTGTCGGTTTTGTCAGCATGACCGCTGCAATCGTCGGGTGCTTTGCGTTGTCGACTTCCGCCCCTCTCGATTTCTCAGGAGACTATCGCTACCAAAAGGCGCTCAGGCTTCTTCCGCGTCACCAGTTTGCGCAGGCAAAGGCAATATTGGATGAGTTATGCAACCGCTATCCGGAAGACGGTGCCAAGCGTCTGATGCGAGCATATCTCCTGCATTCGGAAGGGGCTGACAGAGAGGCATTGGCTGATGTTGAAAGGGCTCTCAACACAGTGCCCGATGCGCACAAGGCGTCGGCGCACACCTTGCAGGCCGAACTGCTGTTTCAATCCGGGCGTTATGATGAGGCTGGCGTTGCTGCTACTAATGCCGTTGATTCAGGAGCTGATAGCACAGAGATTTACGGACTGCGGTGCAAGATTGCATTGCTTAACGGGAACGCGACGGAAGCACTCAGGAACCTGGAGCTGATGGAAAAATTGGAACTCGTGAAGAAGACCGGACGGCCGATGCCCCCGTACTTCTACTTGCTTCGTGCTACTGCGTACGGGATGCAGGATGACTTCGAGAGCGGCATTAACGACTTGAACCAGTTGATGGCTTATCATGGTGCCAGCAAAGATGCATTGATTGCTCGCGCCGATCTCTTTTCCGATGCCGGTAAGTTCGACCTGGCTCTGCAAGACGTGGATGCCGCCGCTAACCTTTCTACGGCGAAGAATGAAGACGTAACGGTGATGCTCGAGAGGGGGCAGGTTTACCGGCGGCAAGGCGACGCTAGAAAGGCTCTGGCGGAGCTTAGCAGAGCTAAGAACGCTGCCCTGCTGTCGAAAGATAAATCCGTGTTGGCTAACGTGTACTATTCTCTGGCTGCTGCAAATTTCTGTCTGGGTCGCAATGCTGAAGCTGGTTCTTATGGCAGAAAGTTCATCGAGCTTAGCCATGAGCCCGACCGCTTACTTTACTGTGTCGTCTGGATAATGCTGGCTGACAAAGAGCGCGGCGAGGCAGCAGGGGGTGAGAAGTTGAACGAGGCACTCTTGAAGGAGAATCCCGGGAAATGGCCGGTTCCCGTCCTTGCTTACTTTGACGGTAGTCTAACCTTGGATCAACTTTTGAGAGCGGCTAAGAACAACGGTCAGCTCACCGAAGCGAAAGTTTACGCTGCGCTCGACTTGAAAGTCGCTGGAAAGAGTGCTGAGGCGAATGAATTGTTGAATTGGGTATTGGAACACGGAAACAAACGATTCGTCGAATATGAACGAGCTCGATACGAACTCAGTCGTGGTAAGTAGTTCGCCTGCTTGTTGTCGTTTGCTTAAGCCTGGCGCCTCCTGTGCGGGAGCATGCTTTAATCATCATTGACTTGAGCCGCTTGCAGAAATTGCCAAGGAGCATAGACAATGTCAACGCTGGCAGGAAAGAGATGCGACGTTTGTTTTAACGCAACGCGGCCGTTAACGCGTGAAGAATTTGAACCGTTCTCGGCGCAGGTAACGGCCTGGACAGTTGTCGATGATCAAAAGCTGCACCGCACCATCAAGACAAAGAATTTTGTGAAGGCGCTGGAGTTGGCTAACAAGATCGGGGCTTTGGCCGAGGAAGAGCAGCACCATCCGGATCTGCTGGTGCGTTGGGGCGAATTAAAGATTGATATCTGGACGCACAAAGTAGACGGATTGACTGAGGCTGATTTTGTATTGGCGGCAAAGATTGATCTGCTTTGTCCAACGTAATCTGGCATCGGTTGCCTGAGCAGTGCTGGTGTGGCTGCACCGGATAGGGACAAGTGGAGAAAACTGTGGTCATTCCGCCGCGCAAGGCGCTTAATGAAGTCGAGGCATTCCCTGATTCGATAGTGGATCGCAATTCCTGCATTCGTTTGGATTACAACGAGAACACCAGCGGATTACCAGGGCTGCGCGTCGAGTTCCCCGACATTGCGAAGTTGAGCACCTATCCGCATTACGGGCCGTTGCTGACGCGTCTTTCTGAGATGTTTGGTGTGGAACCCAATCAGATCATGCTCAGTACTGGTAGCGACGAGGCGTTTCCTGCAATCAGCTCAACTTTCATCGAGCCGGGTAAGGATACGGCCGTTATCGCCTCTCCGACGTTTGCTGTAATCAGGCAGTCGCTGGTGCTGGCAGGGGCGCAGTTGGACGAAGTTCCGGTGTTGCCCTCGATGGAGTTCGACATGCCGGCGCTGGAACAGGCGATTGGCAAGCGGCCGAAATTGGTTATTTTGCCAACTCCAGACAATCCAACCGGCGCGGTGTTAGCTCCGGAAGCGGTGATGCGATGGACTGAGCAGTTTTCGGATACGGTATTTGTTATTGATGAAGCTTACTACGAATACGCTGGAAATACGGTACTGCATATGGTGAACAAGCGGTCCAACCTCCTGGTTATGCGCACGTTTTCGAAAGCCTGGGGGCTGGCTGCTTTGCGTGTTGGCGCTACCATTGGTCCAATTCCGCTTGTTGCGCTCTTGAAGAAGACTCGATTGCCATTTCCGGTAAGCGCAGTATCCGCTGAGTTGGTCTTGCAGGCTACCACTAACTTGCAGAAAGACGTGCACAGTGCCGCTGCCGAAACTATGAAGCGCAAGGTGTCGATGATATCGGCTTTGCGATCGCGAAAGATGGATCTAGTTGAAGGCGGCGCCAACTTTTATTTGCTTCGGATGGGCAGTCGCGCGGCGGCATTCTGTTCGCATCTGCGCGAGCGGCGAATACTGGTGCGTAACATCTCTCGCGGCGAGCGAGCAGAAGACCATTGCTTGTATGGCTGCGTGCGCGTAGCCGTAGGAACGGAAAATGAGAACGCGCTGCTCTTGCAAGCAATCGACTCGTTTCTGTCAATGTGAAAGCTGCTATTTGCAGTTTTGAGCGTTCCCGGGGCCTGCGCTGTTTCGTCCAACGCCAGTCGCGCCAATTTTTAGTTGCTAGGGCAGAAGGTTTCGTGGCATGGCTTTGACCTTCACTGCCACGTTTCGTTCCTTTCCATCACGCACTAGCGTTACTACTAGGGTGCCATCATGCGCGGTGTCATTGATCACTCTCTTCATTTCGGCGATGGATTTGATGAATTTGCCGTCGACGCATTTTACGTGGTCTAGATCTCGTATGCCGGCATTCCATGCAGGGCTGTCGGGCTGCGAGAAAGTTACAAGTACTCGCGCCGATTTGTCCTGGAGGCTTTGCGGGCGAAGCTCCTGCATGCGGATTCCTATGTAGTTGTGAATCACCGGCTTGCCGCCTATGATGCAGTCTGAGACTTCCCGTGCAACCGCGGCTGGAATGGCGAATGCTATGTTTTGCGCGTCGGAACGCATTACGCAATTGATTCCGATCACTTCTCCTTTGAGATTCAACAGTGGACCGCCTGAGCTGCCGGGGTTTATTGCGGCATCGGTTTGAATGAGAGTTACGCCGGTAAAAGGATCGCCGATGCTCCTTTTCAGCGCCGATACTACTCCCAGGCTGACTGAGTGGTCTAAGTGATAGGGGCTTCCGATGGCAATTGCCCATTGTCCGGATCTTACTTTGGCCGAATCGGCGAAATGAGCTGTGGGCAAATCGCTTGCTTTGATGCGTAAAACAGCAAGATCCGCTGTGTTGTCCTTTCCTACAGGTTCTGCCATGAATTCGCGTCCGTCGGCCAGCGTTACTTTTACTTCGTCCGCGCCGCGTACCACATGTGCGTTGGTCAAGATCCATCCATCCGGGCGTATAATCACCCCGGCGGCCGATCCGTAGCGTCCCTGCGGCAGAGGTGTATCGGGGTTTATGTGTGATGGGGGACCGAAGAAGTAGTGGTCCATTGGCTTTTCCATTGTCGGTTTTGCGCCAACTTCAATGTGAACGACGAATTGTCCTGCCCGCTCGACGATGTCGGCAATGACTTCGGATTGGCGGTTCTGAGAAGGCATACCGAACCCGGCAGCCGGTACAGCCGAACCCAGTGTGCTGACCGCCTGCAACTGCGGCGATGGATTGTGCAGCGTTGGTTCCATCAGGAACTTCGGGCTCGGGCGTCCGGCCAGATAGCCACTAAGACCGGCTGCGGCTATTAAAGTCAGCCACACGGATACCGGCAATACGCCGGTAGATGTACGTGCTTGCTTGGGCTCGGATGGCATGTTTCTGACCGCCAGGATTCTTCTAGTATTGTGCCCCGATCGGTACGGGATTATCGCCGCCACGGGCGCACAATCAGGGCCGATAACATGCAGCACACCGAGCAGAAGAATAAGACGGGCGGGGCGCCGAAGTTTGTTGCCAACCATCCGCTCATCAGACTGCCTACAGGATTCACGCCGAGCAGCGTTATCGTCCAGATTGACATGATTCGTCCGCGCAATTCATCCGGTGCTTTTAGTTGGATAAGCGAATGCCCGCCGCTAAGTTGGGACGTGAGAGTTAGACCAACCAGCAGTGCTATGAACAGCGACATTTGGAAACTTCTGCTTATTGAAAAGGCGCACAACGCCATGGCAAAACCGATGCTGGAAACACCGATGATGCGCAGGAGTGTGTCGTGCGAACCTTTTGTGGCAAGCGACAGCGCCGCGCACAATGAACCGATTCCCGCGGCGACGCGCAGAGCTCCGAAGCCCTCGACCCCCAAGTGAAGCACGTCTCGCGCCATGACCGGCATCAGCACCGCGAATTGGATTCCAAACAAACTCAATGTCAGACACTGCCGCAGCACGCGGGCTATTTCGGGCGTACCGAATGCAAATTTAAGGCCCTCTCGAATGCCGCCTTTGGATTTCTTGTTCGTTTTCTCGTCGTCCTTTATGGGGCGAATCAAGCAGTAGACGGTTAGCGTGGCGAGAAAACTCAAGGCGTTTAGTCCGAAACAGAGCGCTTCGCCGGTCTGTGCCACCATTACTGCTGCTAGTGCCGGACCAACGATGCGGCTGGCATTGAATACTGATGAGTTCAGGCTGATCGCGTTGACCAGATATTTTCGTTCGACCAGTTGCGCCAGCAGAGCCTGACGCGCAGGCATTTCGAATGCCGTGACCGTACCCGCTACAAGTGCAAGACAAACTATGTGCCAGAGCTGAATCTGCTTTGTGTAGGTGAGATAGGCCAGTGTACCGGCCTGCACCATCATTAGTGCTTGTGAGGCAAGCATTATAAATCGTCTATCGACCCGGTCCGCCAGCCAGCCGCCGGCAAGTGCGAACAACAGTATTGGCAGGAATGTACAAGATTCGACGATTCCCAGCGCCATGGGCGAGTTGGTTAAGCGGTAAACCAGCCAGCTTAACGCCAGGCTCTGCATCCATGTACCGGAGAGTGATACCAGTTGCCCGAAGAAGTAGAGGCGAAAATTTCGCTGACCGAATGAGCCGAAAGTTGCCGCCAAGCTGTCGTTACGCCCGGCGTCGGCTTCGTCGCTCTTCGGAGTCTCGGAGGATTCTTCTATCTTCATTCTGCCAGGAATCCTATACGATCCGCTCGCTCCAGGCTTGGCAGCAAAACTTCCAGTCCCGCTATGGAGTTGGAAGACAGTTGCAATTGAGTTAGCCGTCGTTCCATCGTGCGAACAATCTCAGCCATGTCCGCGATCTCAATGGACTGCGAATTATGGTCAAGCATGAAACATTTGATTTTGAGGCGAATCAATACCGCCAAATGCATCAAATGATGTATGCCTGCAAGTAAACTCAGATGATGGAAGCCCGGGCCGAAATACAACCACGAGAAAACTCGGCAATAGAGAAAACGGTCAAGCAAATCTTGCAATGCCGGCTCTAACTTTCCGAGCTTGAGCTGAATTAGATCTTTGAAGCGATATGGTATTTGGTTCGCGTCGAATAGCACTAGATCCGGTGCGGATACCAAATCTTTCATTAGTCCGCCGATGTCCAGATCGAAAACGTCATTGCTGAACACGTCGGTCGGAAAGTAGAGCTTGGCGAGATACTTCAATACTATCTGGTCGATTATCTTCGGGCGCGCTTCAACCGGCGGCATACGCTCTGCGGCGGAGCGCGAAGGTAAGAGGTTCGCCGCCCGCGCCGACATTTGTCGCAGTTTCGCGTACATGTCCGTCGGTGGAAGCTCCGTTTCGTCCGCGTTCGGTGTTATTGTTTCGCTGTATTCATAATGCAAACTTTGCAGTGATTCAAGACTCAGCGCCGTTCCATCCAGTAGCTGTGCGGTTTTCCAGTCCAATTGCAGGGTGGGGAAAAGTTCTTGAAACAAATCATATTTTTCTTTTAAGAAGTCTGTTTGTTCGGAAAGTAGTTTTCCCGAATTGAAGAGCACCGCACTGCTGGCAAAACTTACCGATGCGCAAATGCCGACAGGTGTTTCAGAGAATGTGTATGGAAACAGGCGGCACATCGAGGGTTTGCCGGGAGCACCGTGTCGAGCGTGCAACTGGCAGCGATTCTCATCTGTCAAAAAGATGCAGCGGCCATCAGATTTTTTCTCAAGTGAATGTGTAAACGTTTGCATGTTTAATCGACCGGCCGCCAGTCGCCTGGTGGGCGATGGCTGCCCGGCCGGCTGATGGGTCTCGATCGCTTCGACATCCCGAGGCGTAAGGGGAACGGGCCATTGCAGACAACAGTTGCCACAACCGGAACAGTCGAAACGAATGCCGCGAGGTGTTTTGATGACGACCGTGGCTACGTCCGGACTGCTTGGCACCTTACCGTCCTCTCATCAACCATCATCTATAATGATGTCCCCAGTCAATTAGGCATGATTATGAGTTTAACACTGATGCTCATTGTTCGCCGCGTTGACGTCAAAATTGGAGATCTCCCATGATCACTGGCGAAACTCAAAATCTGAACGGCGGGAAAATGGACGAACCTGGTGCCACTACTGTTGGTGCTTCGCGGGCGTCGCTCCGGTTGACTGTCCTGACTGTTGCGATACCGGTGGTAGCTGCCATTATCGGGTATGTCACTTTGCCCTCGCATAAGCCGCTCCTCGACGAGCAGTTTCTGTCCGCCTTGGCGAAGGGGGCGACCCATGGCAACGCGTCGGCATTTTTCAGCTGGTCTGGATTCGAGACTTATGATCATTGGGGACCGGTGGCGCACGGTACGCTCGCTGTTGTTGGCGGGTTCATTGCGAAACAGACAGCTCTGTTTCGCATCATTGAAGTGATTATGCATTGCCTTACAACTGGTTGTGTCTATGCAATCGTACGAGGACTACGGCTTAATCGAATTGTCGCCCTCTCTACCGCTACGCTGTTCGCTCTTTATCCTCTTTCGGTGGAAGCTGTTGCCTGGTCCGGTGGATTTGGCGCACAGCTTGGTTGTATGTTTACGATGATCTCGTTGGCGCTTTACACTAAGATGCGCCAAAACGGTCTTAAATGGGCTTTGTTGGGCGGATCGCTATTCAGCTATGCGCTTGCGATGGGAAGCAGTACCAATTACTGGTTTGTGCCGCTTATGGTGCTTTGGCTGGAGCTATCCGCGCTGCCGTTCCGCAAGGATGAAACGGTAAAGCGCGATTTTACGCAGTTCGTTCTGCCCTCGCTTATGTTTTCTATGGTTGCGGCAGTCTTCATCGCCGCCTCGGGCATAGACTCCATCTCTCTACCGGAGCTTAAGATAGGTCTTCTCGGTACCCTCGTTCGTGATCTGGCGCTGCCGATCAACCAGATTACCTGGTCTCATTATTCGAAAGAGTATCGGCTCGGTTTTATGCTGATGGGTTTGCTTGCCCCTGCGCTTGCCGTCGGTCTGTGGCGTTCCAGGGAGGCTCGGTTCGGACTTCTTGTCGCTGTCGGCTGGTTGGCTCTCTCCTCTTTGCCATTCTGCGGAATTGTCCTAACCGAGCCGGGATTCTACGGACAGCGCTGGCTGTATCTTGCTGCGCTGCCGGTTTCATTAATTGTCGGTATCGCATGTAGTGCAATGTCTGCTTCGAACTTTAAGCATCCGCGCGCGCTGCAAGTCGTCAGCATTGTCTTGACGCTGCTGCTCTCGGGCACTTACTTCCGCCATCTTTGGAACAGTAACTCTACCTACAGAAACGGCGGACGCAAGCTTGCTTCGATTGCCAAGTCAATCCAGATTGCAAATGCGAAGTTGAATCGCCCTTACTTGCTTTTGCGAGACTTGCCCTCCAAACTCAGTTTGGCGCCATCATTTCGATCGGCTGAGCCCGCTTGTTACGACACGAACACCGGGCTATTGCGTTCGAATGCCGTTCCTGACGGAAGACTCAAAGACTTGCTTCGCGACGGAAAGATGGCGGACATTACCCTGCGGTGGGAGGAAAATCTCGCCAGCTTTATACCGGTAGAATTGACTCCGACAAAAGCTACATGGCTGGAGAACATGAAGCCTATCGACATATCTTATCGTCTGTCGCCGGGCTTAGCGTTCTACAAAACCGTGAGCATGGATGAAGCCGAACAGTGCCTAGTCCTGGAAACAAACTCCGAAAATGGTCCGATGATCACACTGACGTCTTGCGAGTTGAGTCCTGTTGACGGAGACTATCTATACGTCGACGCACGCATCGAGTGCCCTCAAACGGTAGTGGCGCCGTCGATTGAATTGCACTGGCAAACGAATCTGCATCAGAACTATGAGCGCAAGGAGCGATTTTGCTATACGAAGGCGACGGTCAATGATAAACAGTACCATCGTTATTATCTCTCGTTGAGACGTAGCGGCTGGACCACAGGCGGCTCGCCGCAGTTTATCGCACTCGGTTTTCCCTCCGGTGCCAAAGTTTGGTTGAAAACAATTGGCTTGCAACGCGGAACCGAGAACATTGCAAAGCTGAAAGTACCTGAGACCGGAAATGTCGGCGCAGCTCAAGCCTCGCCGACATTCTCTCCTCCATTCATCAACTATCCGAACGACACCGACCTTGGACTCGTTGCGCTTGCACCTAATGCAGATGCGCTCAAGGCGAGCTATTCGGTTGAGAATTTGGACGGCGCCAGCGGGGTGTCGGTCGAAGTGTCTCAACCAAACAAGAACTTTGATGATGCCAACTCGGACCACCTTTCATCGGTAACCTGGAAAACTTTTCCCTTCACGGGGCGCAGTGGCGAGTTAAGCATTCCTCTTTCAGAGCTGAACGGACCGGGTATTTACAATGTCCGAGTCATTGGTACCGCTGCTGGTGGCGGTTTTGTTGGCATGTTCAGCGACGCGGTGTCGTTCCAGGTGCCTAGCCATAAGGAGTAAACCGTGTCCGTACACAAGCTGGATATCGACATCGCTGAACTCAGTTTCGCTTTTGAGGATCCGAGTTCCGATTCTCACTATTATCTGGATCTGGAGACTGGGAGCCTGATTCTCATAAGACCCGACCTGGATGATTTGAGCGAACTGAGAGAGCAGGTAGAAACTGAAAACAATCGGTACCTCTATGTGCCGAAGCCTGCGCCAAACCAGGTCGACCTGGATTTGACGGATTTCTTGATGGCGATCTCGGACGAAAAGCTTAAATCACTTCTGCCAGTGGCCATGGAGGCGCGCGACAAATTTGCCGCCTGCCGGGCGCTGCTCGGACAATTTCCCGGGCAGTCGGAAAAGTGGCAAGAATGGCGCAAGCAGGGCGCCCGACAGCGTGCGCTACGCTGGCTGGAAGCGCAGGGAATCGCCATTACAAAGTGTCGGTGAAGCTAGGGTTGCGGACGGGTGTAAGTAATGCCCGTGCCGCGTTCCGGTAATGCCGGTCCCTTGACGCACTTTACAGCGGTCCACGGCAGATACCAGGTTTCGCCCTCTCGTTTGAGGCAGAGATACTGCGCCTGGTCGGCCATCGCCACGTCTCCCTCAACGATTTCACCGCCGATGAGGAGCACCACTACATGAGTATTGATGGGGATAGCCACTTAAAACCTCCTGGTCCCACTTTCAGTACCGCTATTTTACTCGTATCTCAAGCTGCCGAAAACTCCCCCCCGCCCTGGATGCCAAGCGCGCCTAGTATCGAATCTGATATCATGATCGGGGGCAGGCACCAAGGAGTTGCGATGAGATATACCGGCGCCCGTTTTACTACTGGTCTTCTTACTTTAAGTTTGATAATCGGCTGCTCGGGATGCACGAAGATAAACCTGTCTGGCGGCGCAAAAGGACCGCCCGGACAGCCCAATCCCGCTGGCGGACCACAGCCGTCCGGGGGGCAACTGCAGGTCTCGGGCGGCGCGCCGCCACCGCTTGAAGGTGAATGGGAAATCGACTTTACCGTTCCGGGCGGTGAGCCGCAGATTTCCAACGTAACGTTCGCACAGACTGATAAGGCTCTTGCCGGCGAGGGCGCCGACCAGAGCGGTACCGTGTGGAGAATCCAGGACGGTGTGGTCAACGGTACCAATGTCACATTTTCAAAAGTATATGACGGCGTGGATCCGCCTCGTCCGCCTATTAATTACGTCGGGCAGCTCAAGTTTGAACAATCGCCCGAGTTTACCGGCTGGTTAATGGAAGGAACGTACTCGGTCAAGCGACCGGACGGGTCGACCCTGAGTGGCAAGTGGGTCTCGAATCCCGTCGCCGGGGCACCGCAGGAAGCGGAGCAACCACCGCCGCTTCAGCTGGGGCAACCGCAGCAGCCTGTCGCCGCGCCGCCGGCGCCCGAATCAGCGACACCGGACAACATCGGCAGTGACAAGCCCACGGATTTGTCTGGAAAGTATCATGTGAGCTACCAATACAATTTCAAAAAGGTCATGGGACACATGTGGCTGGAGCACGACGGCGGTAAGCTCGGCGGACATGGTGCCGACACCACCACTGGTGAGTCCTACACGCTGGAAGGCGGTAAATATAAGTATCCGGAAATTAGTTTCGTGCGCTCCTATGTCAAGGGAAAGGGCGGCGCAAAAGTGTCACGAAAAGTCGTGTTTCGAGCGCGTATCTCTTCCGACGGGCACATGATAATTATGAAGGGCGAGACGCAATTCGGCGGACAGTGGGACGCGAAACTTGCGCGCCTGCGTTAGATAAGTCAGCTTTTATGTACTTAATGCTTTCAACCTTGTGCCGGTCGCTTGAGATCTGATAATTTGTGCGGGTTCTCAACAGCTTGAAAAGGTTGTCTCATGACAACTTTGAGCAAAGGGTTGCCATGATGTTAATGGGTCGAAACGGATTTCTATACACTATTCTCTGCGCGCAAATAGTTGTGGCCAATGCGCTGGCCGTTCCGTCGGCATTGGCACAAGATAGCGATACGCCAAACAGCGACTGTGCTTTCAAGTGTCCCATTAACCAACCTCTGGCCGACAACGCCGCCTGCGATGCAGCGGAGCCGCATCACAGCTGGTCTTTGCCCATCGCTGGTCAAATTGCGTCCAAGAAAATCTCTCTGAAAGTCAAACCGGACCAACCACAAAAATTTGATACCGGTATATCACTTGCACGCGGCAGTCGAATTGCAGGGCGATTGGACGATTTGCTAGGCGCGGCGCTGGAACGAGATGATAAGGTGCCGGTGATTTCGAAAGCATTGCAGCACTACAATACGAGGACGCAGAAAGTCTTCGCTGAGACAAAAGATGCAACCAATTATCTGATCCCCTA
This sequence comes from Candidatus Obscuribacterales bacterium, assembly GCA_019752635.1. GTDB lineage: Bacteria > Cyanobacteriota > Vampirovibrionia > Obscuribacterales > Obscuribacteraceae > JAKFUT01. The sequence continues at coordinate 69,731 of JAIELX010000066.1, forward strand.
CCGTGGGTTCGGTCCGTCTATTGATGCCGCCGATATAGCTCTGGGCGAGAAGCTCAAGGTCGGAAGCAAAGCCTCTGCCGAGCTTGCTTATCAGAAGCAGCTCGACGAGAAGCATTTGAAGCTGGTCTCATGCATGATGCAAATGGCCGCAGGTATGGGTATGGATGACCAGGGCAAGGGATTCGAGTTGACCTCCAACGGGCTGTCCGAATTGAAAGGAATTGTTGGAGACGAAGAAGCGAACAAGACCATGGCTATGTTGTCCGAGTGGCGCAAAGAACTGATCATTCCTGAGAAGGTCTATGAACAGGGCGCTTGGGACCCGACGCTTCATCAAGCTAAACTGACTAAGGTTCGCGAGAATAGTTTGGAAAACGATGCGGTGATAAAGCAGATCACTGATCGATTGCACAAGTACAACAACAAGACTAAATTCTCTCGCGTTTCGTCGCAAGTAATCCAAACTACGTTGGGTGCTGCATCATTGACCCCGACTTTTATCGGGCCCGGTGCCAAGCTTGCATTGCTGGCCTACATCATGGCTACCGGTGGACCTGAGCAATGCAAGATTCTCAAGGCCCTCTATCTGGACAAGCGGCTGGAAAGTCGCTGGCGCGTGCTCAACGAAGAGTCGCATATGGCACTGGAGAATTATCAAGTTGGAATCCTGACTAAGAACCCGCTGTTGCTCGCCATGTCAGAATCGCTGGTTGAGGAAATGGGCGGCGTCGACACCGTGCAGGATGTTTTCGGTACGAGAATTTTCTATGAAAATGAGCGACAAAACCAACAGGTTGCCGCTGGTACCAAAGCGACTTCAATGTAAATTGCAACCTTGCCCGGGTGCCTTTCGAAGCTAATAGTCGACAAAGGTATCTCTGTAATACTGCTCGTGGTGATGCAGCGTTGTCCTTTGCCGATTGATTTGCGTGTTGTCCGCGTTCCGGACAGCAAATCTTCCTGGCATCATATAGAATCTATATAAAGTCTCGACGGGACTACGCTTCGTGCTGAACAGGTCGTTCAACGGCTTACAAATGCAAAATAGTTTGCTCGCCCTCGGCATGGTGGCGATCTTGTTGGTGTTGATTGCCGGGTTTGTTTCCTATCAGCAAGCTATTCGTCTGGTGGACTCCGGCAGTCGCCTGGCCACTTCACACAAACTTATTTCTGCGTTGGACCTTATGGAGACCGAAATTCGCGAGATTGAGGGCTTTCAACGCGGTTTTGTTATAGGCACTGCCGAAATGCTGGATAAGTACAAGGCTGCAGTTGCGAAAGTGAAAGTGCAAATGCAAACCGTTGATGCTTTGGCCAGGAAGAATCCAGACTACAGGCAACTGCTTGAGCAACTCATTACCGACACGGATTCTCAGATGCAGTTCTCCCGAAATCTGATCGAGGCGCGTTCTTCTAACCGCATCAACGAAGCATTGGAAGAGATCGAGGAAGGCAGAGGTAACCGCTTTATCGAAAAAATGCGGGCGACCATTCAAGCACTGCGTGAGCGAGAGAAGTCCGTGCTTGTCAATCGTACTGCTGCGATCAACGAGCTGAGCTCAGGCATGACTGTGACCGTTGCGTTGTTGGGTGTATTAGCTCTCGGCTTTTTGCTCATGTTGTTGATTGCTTCGAATCTGTACGTCACTGAGCGAAGACGCAGTGAAAATCTTACCAGCGCACAGCATGAGATCTCGCAATGTCTGGCTGAATCAGGCGAACTGACCCGGTCGATAGCCCGCATAGTGCAGATTACCTGCGATCGGCTTGGTTGGGATGCCGGTGGTTTCTGGGAAGTTCTTCCCGATAACTCGTTGCGCTGTTTAGTCTTTTGTCACCGCCCGAGCACCAGTTTGGAGCAGCTTGCGGCGGAAACTCCAGGACGCATCGTTGGCAAGGAAAGTAGTTTGGTCGGAAAGGCGTGGCGAGAAGGGCATTCAATTTGGGTCCCTGACATGGCATTCGACGAGCAGTTTCAACGCAAGGATCTGACTACTAAGCAGGGATTGCACGCTGCATTTGTTGTGCCTATTGTAGCTGGCGGTACTACTCGCGGTGTCATCGAGTTTTTTTCCCGGTCGCCGCGGCTGGCCGACGAAAGTATTTTGGAAACGTTCAATTCAATCGGTAATCAGCTTGGGCAGTTCATGCAACGCAAAGGCTCCGAGTGGGAGTTGCAAGTAAATCAGGCTAGATTGAACGCTATTCTCGGCAACATGGCCGAAGCCGTGGTGGTCGCTGACAAAGGGGGGACCATCATTCAGCATAACCCTGCCGCGGTGGATATGCTTGGCGATGACCTATTGTCCAAACCGGTGCAAGAATGGGATGAGCGCACGGTTCATCGAGCGGAAGACGATGGCAATCCGACGGAAGAACTTCCTTTAATGCGTGCGGTCAGGGAAGAGTCTGTCGATGAGGAAGAGCTTCTGATCAGCAGTCAGGTTCATCCGCGCGGGATCTGGGTGAGTGCCACTGCTCGCCCCGTCAGGGACGGACAGGGTGACCTGCTCGGTGGCGTGATGGTGCTGCGGGATATCAGTGAGCGAAAGGAAGCAGAAAGAAGAGTCAGCGAGTTTTACTCCATGGTTTCTCATGAGTTGCGCACGCCGCTTACGTCAATTCGTGCCTCTCTCGGGTTGATGCAAGGTGGCGTTGCGGGCGAGCTTCCCGATACGGCCCTGGAGCTCATTGATATCGGCCGAGAGGAATGTGATCGGCTTATTCGCTTGATCAACAATATTCTTGATATTCGCAAAATTGAAGCAGGCAAGTTTGAATTGCATCGCAATGAACTTTCTCCCTCGGATCTCGTCCGCGCCAGTATGGAGGCGATGAAAGCCTTTGCTGAGGAAAGTTCGGTATCACTGATAGATGGCGGCCACGTCGATATGCTGATCGTCGCCGACCCGGATCGCATCATTCAGGTGCTTACCAATCTAATATCGAATGCAATCAAATTTTCTCCCCGGGGCGGAGTTGTTACCGCTTCCAGCGAGCTTGTGTCGGATAACTGGATTCGGTTCCAGGTTACAGACAATGGACCCGGCATAGCCGCGGATCAACTGCGAAAGTTGTTCCAGAAGTTCCAGCAACTAGACCAATCCGACACTCGCAAAATGGGTGGTACCGGGCTTGGTCTAGCAATCTGCAAAGCAATTGTGGAAGAGCATGGTGGACGTATTGGCGTGAAGAGCGAGCCTGACAAAGGCTCGACATTCTTTTTCGAAATCCCGTGCGAACCGGAAGATGACGACAGTACTTAGATCAGGCCACTTCAACCGTGCGGCCGATGGAGCGAGGCTGCCTGAGGCTGCTGATCCAGTAAACAACACGCGCATAGATACTATCTTTCGACTGAACCAAGCGCGCTGCTTCTTGCACAATCAACTTGTGATCCGCCGCAAGTTCGGTGCGGAGCGCTTCTTTCAGGGACAACACAACTACTGCTTCCGCGTCGTCATTTGCGTGCAATCGGCTAAGCCAATAATCTTCTTGTTCGCCGTTAAGCACCGCCAAGTAACTCTGATCAATGACATGACCGCGAGTGTCTCTGTTCGGATTCGAGCGGATCGATAACGGCACCAGGTCGCGCGCCGAGATCTGAAGACCGGTTTCTTCCTGCAATTCGCGTGCTGCGCACTCCGGTAAACTCTCCACCAATGGTCGCAAAAAACCACCGGGCAAGCTGAGCATTCCTTTGAACGGTTCGCTCTTGCGTTGCACCAGAAGGATAGAATAGCTTCGTGCAAAAACAACTGCTACCGAAGCGGCAACGTCTGCCTTTGGAAAGGCGTAAACGAAATGATCCGCGGATTGAAGTAGATAGAGTATTGCTTCGGATTGTTTGAAATGAAATCGCTCACGCTCGAGACAATCTGCAAGCGCACGTGTTTTGGGTTCGTCTAAATCGGTTGTGTCTAACGCAAATATTACTCGATGACCCTGGCGACGGAGTTCTCTCAGTTCATCCAGAATGGTCTCGGGGGTGGTGCCCCCGGCAACAACTATCGATCCGGAGGCGGGCAGGGCACTTCCGGGGCGCATTGCTTCAGTAATCGGTATATTTGTTCGAATGCACTCTCCTCGCAGGCGTGCCACCGGCATCGAACCAGATCCGCCCGGCTCGCATGCGAGGAGAAACAATGATGAAATCATCGTGCTGAGACTTAGTTACGCGATCTTCTTCGTTGTTGCTAGTGCAACTTCTCTACTTTCTCTGCTGCTTGCTCGAGTTGACTTAACCAGCCGGACGGGACTACGACACTTTGCTGTCTTTCCAGCAGCGCTCGTTCTTTGATGTCCCAAAGATCTTCGAAATGCCTTACTGCCGCCATTGACTGACCACTCATGCGTAAATTTTCGTACGCCGCTGTAAGACGATTTTTCAACACACCTGTTTCAATTGATACTTGTTGTGGCTTCAACATAGAAATGAACTCTCCCCTTGCACCGTTTCAGTGAATGCATCCTAGCTTCGGAGCGAAAGTGTTGTCAATGGGAATTCGCGCATGGCTCTCTGCGGTATTCAACAGTCGAAATGGACCGAGGTCAGCTGGATTCGAGTTCCCGCCTCTTTTGCGGGACACTGCTTACTTCTTGCTCACTAGCTTTTAAGGCTGCTTTTGTTTCTTGCAGCGCATCGGCCGTCGTCGCTCGAGTTACGCTTGTCCGAATTTACTAATCAGTGAGCTTCTTAATGGCTCGTGCCAGGCGCTTGCCGCACTGCTCATTGATAAGGTCGTCGTAGTGATACCACTTGCAGTCGGTAACTTCCTCGATTTGCAACGCGTTCTTCTCTGCTTCTTCAGTGGCAGTTTCGGTGTCGTCGGCAAGCTTAAATACATACAGAAAGTCATGATGGAAGTGTGAGAATTCCATCTTCTCAGGGTTATTGGGAATGAAATGGGAATCAATGTCTAGCGGTACGTTTTCATTGTCTGTGTGCCAGGGATGCAGCAGCAAATTCTTTAGACCCGTTTCTTCCTCACATTCTCTAACTGCACCGGCAACGGGATCTTCCATGTTGTCTAGATGTCCGCCTGGTTGAAGCCATCGTTGCAGGAACTTGTGGTAAATCAAGAAGGCGGATTTTCTCGCGTCATCGACAAGCAGGGCGCTGGCGGTTAGGTGTCCCGAGAAATTTTTTCGATTGCAGATGTGCAGGTCTTTGCGTGCCAGCTGCTGTGGAAGGTAACGCAAGTATTCGTCGTCCGAAGGAAAGCGGCTTCGGTAGTCCTGAACTATTTGAGTAATACGGTGAATGTATTGGTGCATGACTAGTGGTATGGCGCGAGTGTGCGCCTGCACCTCGGATTCCTCAAGACCATGCTACCACACCGGCCTCGCGGCGGTGGAGCGGTCTGCCTGCTAAGTGGCCGCTGTGGGAATTCCCCCATTGAGAGCGAGGGCTGCCAAGGTGTATTGTGCGCCTGAGGCGAAGAGTTTTAGTTCGAATAAGAGGGGATGTGGACGCGAATATTACACAACCCGGTTTAGATAACGCGGCGCTTCTTGTTGAGAAGGACGCGTATCAAAAGCAGCAAGCCTCCAAGAGCTATCTAGCCCAAGCTGTGTCGTCACTCACCGAGTTCATTCATGGAAGCTCCGCGCAGCAGGCAAAGCTGGAAGAATTGTCCGGTCGAGCCAATGTATTGCGCATGGCGGGAGCCACCGATGCTGCCGGCAAGATGCGCGCCGAGATCGAAAGCGAAACCGAGAAATCGCGCAAAGCGCGAGGGCGTGACGAAGAAGTCACCGGTTATGGCACCAATTTTCTGAAGACCACGGCGCTGTTCTATCCGGGGATGACAGGCCGTGTTGCTGCCGGTGTCGTTGGCGCATTGGACGGCGCTAGAGAATCCGATAGTTTCTTGTCCGGAAGTCTTGGTGGATTGGCCGGTGGAACCAAGCTCGTCGCTCAAAAAGTTGCCATGGAACGAATTGGCAAGCTCGAAACAAACTTCGCCGCCAAAGCGTTTTTAACAGGCATGACGTTCCGCGCCAGTGAGACCGTATTCTCGGGGAAAACCTGGTTGGATAAGGAAACCGGCGCCGTCGATCCCCTTGCCGCGGTCGGGCGTACGCTCGGGGCGGCCGGCGATCCTCGAGCTGCTGCGCATGACCTGGTTGTCTTCGGTGGCGCGCATCTGGCCATGGGGCACGTCAAGACTTACGGTTTTGACCTGATGAGAAGTCGCGTTTCTGCAACCGTTGTTTCCGGTGCGATGTTTGGTTTGTCGTCCGGAACGTTCAATGAGTTGAAGAGATCGCAAGAGCAATTGGTCCCTTTCGACTACAGTCGTGCGCTCATGCAAGGGGCCTTGGACAGTGTTGCCGCGTTGCCCGGCGGGCTGAGAGCGCAAAGTCTTGCTCGGCGCGATGCCGCATTGAACGTAGCTCTGAAGTCCGAGCCGATGACTCGGCAGCCTGCTAATACCGAAACATTCTCGGGGCCCGCGGATCTTCGGGTTTCTATCGAAGCTCCGGCGCAAGCGGTTCCGAAACGTCATGAGGCAATAACCGCTAGTGTAGCGCGGCTACCTCCAATATCGGATCTCTCGGGCGGATTGCCACGGCAATTCCTGGTGGTGGCAGGGCACGAGCATCTTAATGCTTTTGTCCTCGGGGGCAAATCTTCGGCACTGTTGCAGGTTAGAGAGGTTCATACCGGCAGCACCGGCGACAGTAAGTCGATGGTGGTACAGCACTTGGATGCGACCCTTAAGCCGACTCAAGCGGCCGGAAAAGCTGACTTGATCGCGTCGTGCCATCCGGAATTGTTAGCAGGATCCGGATTGCAAGGGCGGCATGTTTTGCCGGACGCCTCTGGTAGAGTTGTGCTTTCTCAGCGTGGTTCGCTGATTTCATTCGCCCCGCATATTGCTACTCGATCGAGCGCGCTGCTGACGGAATTGCCTGCGGGGCCGGTGTTGCCAGGCTCAACACGAATGATTCTACTCAACCGTTCTGTTGCCGAGCTGTTGGGTGCAGTGCCAGAACACGCACGTTATCGAGACCTGCACAATCTGGAAGATTTTGCCACGGCAGTGCGAGGCTATCCTGTTCCAGGCAAGCGCATCTTAGGGGGCGGCGTTGATTCCATGGCTATTGAACTGGTTACTGGTCGTGTGTTGAAAATGACCGAAAAACCTTTCGATCCGCTATGGGGAACGAGGACTTTTATCGACCCTATATCCGGCAATCCTCGCCGATTCGACGCAAAACTGCTTTCAGAACCTAAGACTATTGAAGTGAACGGAAAGCAGATTACGATTTACCTGCAAGAGAAGGTGCAAATGCCAATTTCTCCTGCGCATTTGCGTTTTCTGGTCGATCGAATAGACAGTCATAGTCGTTATCAATTCTGGGATATCGACTTTACCTCCCCGCACGGGCAGTCGCAAGCCGGCTATTCAAAGCTTCCCGGGGGACGCCGAGGGCTTGTCGTAGTTGATTATGATTCTGTGCGTTTCCCGGAAGATGTGCCGCCTGCGCCCTCTGGTCCGCAGCGATTTTTGATCACGCCCTGGGACTAATCTGTTTATTACAGAGCCAAGATTCGGCGAAGTTCAAGTTTTTTCTTGAATCGGTTGTTTGGTGCTGATGAACTCGCTGCGCTCTTCCTTGTTCATCGGCACTTCTTTGTCCTCAGTCCGAATGATTTTGGCGCAAGATGAATCTGACGCGGGCGAAGTGGCCAGCGACGCATTCCAAATAGTGATAATCCAGCCGATTACCGCCCCTCCAATTGTTGGGGGACCCAAGCACGGCCAGGTATGTTGCAGATAGGCTTGTTGAACTGCAAGCTTCATGCCGGTCTTGTATAACTCCGCAGCATTAATTCCCAGCTCTTTGGCCCTGTCGGGAAAATAATGAACTTGGACGCAGTAAGCGTCTCCGAACCCGTAGGCCGCCACATAAACATGCAATAGTAACAAAATGAAGCCGCAGAGACCGCCTATTAAGCTGAACACTAAGATCGTTCTCAAAGGATCGTCTTTTTGCAATGGTGGCATTTCCTGGATGGTTAAATCCAGTCTACCATGCAAGCTCAAGAGCGGGCAGGAATCCGCTTCTCGCAGACCGGTATCCCGCTCATATCGTAAGCCGGTTGGGGGTACGAGAGGGTTGCTGTGACCAGTTCTTGGGTAAGCCTGTCGCCGAGCTCAAGATCAAATGTCTCCAGCTGTGCAACGCAGCCCGATTCATAGAGAAATGCCGCGAGCGGTACTTCCAGGTGATTTTCCCCGTTCAGTTCGATGTCGGGATGAGGCTTGCTTTCTTTCGAACAAATGAAAGGTGTTTGTTCGCCGGGTTGAATCTGAACGCTGGCAGTGCGGTAGGAACCGATTGCAAGCGGTGCACCGGTGCGCTTCAGGGCATCGCTAAGGTTGCGATAACCGGTATGGTAGAGAGCCTCGTCCGCCTTAAGGAATGCGACGTATTTGCAGGACACGTACCGCATCAGGTCGGGCAGTCGCCGACATGCACTCGGGATGCTTTTTCTCTCTGGTTGCTTGCGAAACGGTTGATTCTCAATTAGTTTTTCCGCCTTTGCAGCACATTCGCTAGTACCGTTAAGAATGAGTATTTCCAGCCTCGGCCACTCTACAAGGCTTAAGGAAAATAGACTATGTGCCAACAGCACCGCGCTGGACTTTGGCTCCAGCAGTAGTATCACCGATATAGGTGGATCTTGCTCCCTCTCCATAATCAAGTCCAACGTGTGACAGCGAAAGCAAAAAAATGTTCGAAGTCGGTGCTGGTTTCTTCCGTGCCAGGTTCCGACGGCATCCATTTCTGCCATTCCGGAGCAGTTAGCTTCGTTTCGTTTGCTACGGTCAATGCGGCAAGTTCGCCTGGTGTCGTCAGGCCTTGCTTCAACATTTCCGCCTTCACCCATTCGACGAATGTTTTGGATTGCCATTTCTGACCGAGATAGAGAGCCGATCGGAACTGTTGTTCAAGCGCTGTTCGTGTGTTTGTTCGACCCACTACCGGGTGGCCGAACAGAGCGTCATCGCAGAGGAGTGTCTTGACGCCGCGAGCGCGTGCTCTCCACGCAAGGTCGACGTCTTCCATGTACATGAAGAATCCGGGGTCGAATCCGTGCAGTGACTCATAGACGTTGCGCGGCAGCAACAGGCATGCGCCGGAAGTCCAACTGGTTTTGCCCGTTGAAGGCTCATACTCTTTCGGGTGTTCTTCGGGAAATTGTCGCCCTTCAACGATGGCGTTGCCTTCGGCAAGCTGACGCGCCAACATGCGGCTTAAACAGTCGCGAGCCAGAACACCGTCAGGATTTATTGTGACGAACGCATGGCAATCGAAGGACTTGAATGCTGCCGTCATGAGCAAGTTTGTTGACGAGGCGAAGCCTGTATTGCCTTGCGGAGGATTTTTGTGAAGGGTGAAGCTGTGAAAGCGATGAGCGGCGCATTGCACGTCGATGGCGCTGTCATTACCGTTGTCGATAGTGTGGAGACGTGTTTTGTAGCCGAGATCTTTATTTAGTTGCTCAGCGGCAGCGTCTAGAGAAATTAGTAAATGCTCTATCTGCTCGGGGCTATTGTTGTATGTAACCGTGCCAACTGACAGAACCTGCGACACTTCCCACCCTATCTCCGAATAGATTGACGAACAGCCGAAAGGAAGTTAAAGACAAGTGATATCAATTTGCCTCTCTTCCTGCCGGGGGGGCCAACTTGCGTTTTAAGATCGACAAGCGCGTAGCTAACTTGTATGAAATGCTGCTTCGCGTGGCGTTCAGCTCGTTCTCCAGCCTGGCGACCTGTTCTTGTAAGGTCTGCGCGTACAGCGCTTTAGGCGATCTCTCCGCGTCTAGCAAGTCTCTGCGGGCTGCGTCTCTTTCATTTGTGACACTAGCTATCCTTTCCGCCAGGACTTTGTTGACTTGTTGATAGCGTTGCAGGGTTTCGGCTAATACAGCGATGTCTCGACTCGTATAGTCCGTGGACAGGTGATCTTCGCTGTCGGCGGTAAGGACCTTCTCGCTATCAAATGCAGAGCGACAAAGCTTTCGCAAGAAGTTTGTGTCGGTTATCCGAAGCAGTGGGTCTTCCGCTGTCATTAACTCGTGAACGACATTGAACTTGGGAAAGCGGCCCCGATTCAGTTTCTGCAATACTTTGCCTGCGGAAAAAATGTCGCAAGGTTCTGTTTGATCCGGCAACGTTTCGCTAAGTCCGTGAGGCATTGGACTGGAGTTTCCGGGGAATGTGCTCCACGAAAAATCGATAATCACAGGTAAGCCATGGCGAATCAAGATATTATCAGCGTGAAGGTCCCGGTGCTGAATACCGGAGGTCTGAAGCTTGCCGAGGAAGTCCAGTAGTGCGTCTGCAAACTTGTACCAGGCAGCGGGTGAATCAAGTAGACCATAACCCTCAGAAGCCACCACGCCGTTCACTCGTTCCATTTCGACCGTGGAATATGTCTCTAGTTCGCTGACGCTCACTACTTTGGGCACGAACTGCGAATCAAGCGTCTTGAGGAACTTGGCCTCTCTGGCGGCAAGATCCATTGTTGTTTGCTTTAAGATTTTTCCGTCTTCGGTTTCATAGACGCGACTCCAGTAGTCGATGCCGCCAATGCTGCACAGCCTTGAGCTGGAGATAACTTGACGCGAATCCATCAGTAGAGGAAGCGGTCCGCCCATCTCCCGTTTCTTCGTGGTCACGAAACCCACGTACAACTTGCGCGTGCTAGTGGTGCTGCCTACGTAATGCCAGCGAGCAAAGTACTTGGTCATCGCTTTTTCGAAGGCGGCCGTTGTGTACGGTTCGCTCTGCAGCTGAGTGTTCCAGCTGGTGTGTTCGTAGTCTCGAATCAGTGGATCTTCCGGGTCAACCCACTCTACTATGCACATGTACTTGGTTAAAGAAGCGAGTTTGTGGATGATACCGTCAACGGTGCCATAGCCTGAGGTGCAGGAGTAAACCCAGTGAACCAATGCAAGAGCGAAGACAATGTCTGCGGGTTCGGACCAGTCTGAGACGCTGCGATTGACGGTGCGCAGTTTATTGAGACCGAATGTAGAGATGGCTTGCCTCAAAGGAGCCATTGAGGCGTCATCTATATCCAGAGCTACTACATTGCTCGCTCCGGCTTGCAACGCTTTTAGGCTGAAGTAACCGGCGTTAGCTCCGAGATCCAGCACCGTTCTCTGACTGAAGTGCTTTTCCTGGAGGAACTCATGGAGGACACGCGTTTTTTGCACCAATCCGAATGACACCGGTTCCGTAGTGGTTTCAGACAGCACGAAGTCCTGATAGCCGCGAACTATCAGGACGCCTTCTTTGAATTCGCATGTTGGCGGTGCCGCAAACATGTTCGGGCTGGCACACATTGCCGGCTCAGAGTTTTGAGGCAGCCAGTTCGTGGTTGTCTTCATCGTTTGCCAGTTGAGAGATGCTGTCGTGATGCCCGGTCGCCGCGCGGAAGTAGCGCAGTGATCGTGGAGCATAAGTCATACTCAAAACTTTTGTCTAGGTCGGTTAAAGAATCTTTCACGAGTCTTTCGGGTTTTCTTCGGGGCGATACATCGCTCGTAAGCTACTGCCGACAACAGTTCGCGGACTCGGTTCGGGGCTGCCCGAAACTTGAAGCAATTGAGACCGCAACTTTGTTCAATTAAAGAGATAACATAATTCCGCTTCTCTCAGCCATCGATTGCGAGTCTGCTTCAGTTCGACTACACGGTACCCTAAGCTTTCGAAACTTCTCGATCATGAGAGTGTCTGCAAGATTTACTCCCACGACCAGACAACTGATGGCGGATTCTACCTCATAATGGAATGGGGTGAGGGGAGAGTCTTTTCATTGAAGTTACGGAAAGAATTTGTGCTGCCGTGAGAATGGCGCATGAGCATGGTGTAGTCATAGAGACTTAAAGCCGGCCAGTATCATGCTCTGGCAGCGCGCGCGGGCGAACTGCTCATCGTTTCGGGGCGGCTTTGAAGTCTTACGGACAGGTGAGGGAGAGTCTCTCCCCCTCAAGGAGCCGGCTTTTCTGTCGCAGGAATTTAGTTAGATAACTTTGAGTTTCTTTCCGGCTTTCTCAAACGCATCTAGTGCTCGATCTAGATCCTCGCGTGAATGTGCAGCGGAGATTTGCACACGTAGGCGCGCTTCGCCCCTGGGCACGACCGGGTACCAGAGCCCTCGCACGTAAACGCCGAGTTCTAGCAATTCCTTGCTCATGTCCATAGCAACTGGTGCTTCACCCAGCATCACGGGAACGATCGGATGCACGCCTTCCAGAATCTTGAATCCTAGCGAAACTATTTGCTTACGGAAATATGCCGTGTTGTCGTGCAGTTTCTCAACCAGCGACGTGTCTTTCTCCAAAAGATCGAATGCCGCTAACGCCGCTGAGGCAATGAATGGCGGCAGTGAGTTTGAGAAGGTATAGGGGCGGCACTTTTGACGGAGGAAGTCGACAACTGAGCGGCGTCCGGTTACGAAGCCACCGGCGGCGCCACCAAGAGCTTTCCCGAGGGTGCCGGAGATGACGTCGATTTTTCCGTGCACACCTAACTCTTCCGGCGTGCCGCGACCAGTTTTCCCAAGAACGCCTGTTGAATGCGACTCGTCTACGAAGAGCATGGCATTGTGTTTCTGTGTCAGCTCAACGAGTTGTGGTAACGGTCCTACGTCGCCTTCCATACTGAAAACACCGTCAGTGGCGACTATCTTGAAACGGTGATTCTTGGCGGCGTCTTCGTCCATCCATGCCGATAACTCGGAAACGTTGTTGTGCTTGTAAGCGCGAGCATCGGTGGTTTTGACAGCTATGCGCGCCAATCTTACTCCGTCGATGATGCTGGCGTGGTTGAGTTGATCGCTGTAAATCATATCGCGATAGTCTTTGTAGCCGAGGTCAGTGCCGAGCATTGCGTTGAAGAATCCTTCATTCGCTGCCCAGCAAGACGTGAACAAGATGCTATCTTCGGTTCCAAGGAACGAGGCGATTTTTTCTTCCAGTTGACGATGAAGCGGCTGTGTTCCGCAGATGAATCTTACTGACGCCAGGCCGAAGCCGTATTGGTCAAGTCCTTTCCTGGCTGCTGCAACCACAACTGGATGGTTGGCCAATCCGAGATAGTTGTTCGAAGCGAGCATGACGCACTGTTTGCCATCGACGGTGACGACACCGCCTTGATGCCCGTCCAAAGGCACTTCATACTTGAAAGTTTTCTCTTCTTTTGCGCGATCGAGCTCGCGATTAAGTGCTGAATATAGATCGTTCAAATGAGTAGTATCTGCCTTTACAGCCATTTTATTCTTCCTGTTAGTGAGTGGATTCCGGGCTGAAGATGAGTTTGAGCTCTTCTCCTGATCCAAGAACATCAAAGGCTTCCTTGTATTCTTCGAGCTTATAAGTGCGTTGCGCGACAACCCGCTCCAACTTGCTCTTCAGATCCAGTCTGTCGGAACGGATAAGGCTCAGCATGGTTTCCCACGTACCGAACATTTTTCTTCCGAAGATTCCCTTTACGGTAACGCCTTTCCAGATGACACCATTGGCGATGTCAAACTTCGGCAGCGGTTCGCGTGCAATTCCAAGCAGGATAACTTGACCGCCATTGCGAACTATCTTGAAGGCATCTTCGTAAGCGGGCAGGGAGCCGGACATTTCCAATACAACGTCAACGCCGTTGGCGTTGTGTTCGAGCTTCGATACCATTTTGTGGAGTTCGCTCGAACCTTTTGAAACATCGACGAAGTGATCGACGCCAAACTCGGTAGAAAGTTTAGAGCGGCGATCGAGATCCGCTGCTTCGCTCATATAGATGCGCGTTGCTCCGAATGCTCGGCACAAAAAGGTCGACATCAGGCCGAGCGGTCCTGCGCCTAGAATAGCGACCGATTTTCCGGCGACGTCTGCTTCTTGTACAGTGTGTACCGCGTTGCCGAATGCGTCGAGCAGGGCTCCGATGCGCGGCGGAATGTCAGAAGTGTCGCCATTTTTACCCAGTAACATAACGTTCTTGTACGGCACAACAACATATTGCGCGAAGCAGCCGTCCAGGTGCACGCCTTTGACTTTTACTGCGGTACAGATGTGTTCGCTGCCTGTACGGCACAAATAGCAGTGACCGCAAGACAGGTGCATCTCTGCGGTAACATAATCGCCCTTCTCTATCAGCAAATGCTCCGGTACCATGCCGGCGATGTCGTAGTTTCCCGGTCCGATTTCTTCGACTATGCCACAGAATTCGTGCCCGACGACAATGGGTTTATAGGATTCTTGCGACGGTAGATAGCGCTGCATTTCGCGCCTGATGCCTTCGCTTTTCGAACTGTTGTAGATGCTTTTGTCCGTTCCGCAAACTGATGTCGCAAGAACGCGGATCTTCACTTCACCGAAGCCGGGTTCAGGTTCCTTATAGTTGGTTTGAAAAGCCAGACCATCAGTTTTCAAATCTTCTTTTACAAGACATTTCATAGTGCCGCTTTGGTGCTCCGTGGACGCATTTGCACCGGGAAGAACGTCTGTGCCCATCTCTAGACTCCCTCATTCCGGCAACTTAACCGGGTTTGTTACAAGTGCACAATTTACTTCATAGCTTGAACATTGTTCAACGGTGCGTCTCTCATGGAGTTTGCGACCTGTTCGGTGCGGAAAGTCTCGTCTGCTTAGCGTTTGTTTAGTTGCCAAGTGCATATAGCTCCTTTAGATTGAAGCCGGACCTCAACAAAGTCTTTATTTTTGTGCCGGCAGTCACTACAGGGAATCAAAACGATATGAACGAACCGGGATTCAATTTCGCTGAAGTATCAATTTCCGCTCTTGCCGAGCAAAGAATTGTTCACACAATTCTCGACGGTAGCGGCGGACTGGAACAACGAGAAATGACCGACGGTGGTCTTCGTTTCATTCGCTACCTGCTCTCGATTTCCAAGTGCGCTCGTTTCGGCTTCTTGCCAAACTTCCAGGACCAGCAGTCGGCACGAGAGATTGCTCGTCAATTCATTCGGTATTGTGGCGGTGCCGCAATTGCGATGCACACCATGCAATCAATCATGTCGGGTGAGTGCTAAATCCAGCTGTCGTGGCGCAGGTTTGCACCTGTGTCGTATCGGATTCGGGGCTGTCCAATAGCGAACAGGGAAAGCTGGATCGACTTCAGACCTAACGTCTAATCGGGTCAGCGTGGATTCCCCTTATGTTCCAGGGCTTTGAAACAGATTCTAGCGCGCGAGGTTTTCTGTCGGCGGCTAGATCGTGAGTGCAGGCTTGGCGGGCGATACAGCGCATACCGGATTGACGTCGGATCGGCCGTCAATCCGGTATGCGCTGCCGTACAACGGTTTGTAATTAGCGCGAGTTCCGCTCGCTTCACATACAGTGCGGATCTCCGCGATAGCTATGACATGCTTGGACGATTCAGGATATAAAATGGATCAGGTCGGGCTAGATTAAATCTGTAAAAAAAGCCGTTTTGCTTTGAACTTTTTTCTGCCCTTTTACGTTTAAAGGTTATGCCGAACCGAAAGATGGTTTGAGGGGGATGGAGACAAGTGGACCTTACAGATGAGGCCCTTTTGGAAAGATTCCGGCAAACCAGGGATTCCCAGACATTTAAGTCCTTGGTTCGGCGCTATCAGAACCGCATCTACAATGCGGCATACCGAATACTGGGCAGTGCAGAGGAAGCAGAGGATGTTGTGCAAGATACTTGCTTGAAGATCCATCAGGGCATAGACGGTTTCAACAGACAGGCATCGTTTGGCGCGTGGATTCTCCGTATAGCGCACAACAGTTGTCTAGATGCTCTTCGTCTCCGACAGAGAAAGCGGAATATCCAGACTATATCCTTTGACCCCCAATCTGTTCAGTCAGACGATGTGAATTCTGACAGCCGCGTAGTAAACCAGGCTGCGGATCCATGCCCCAATCCCGAAGAACGCCTGTCACTAAGCGAACAAGAGGCCATGATTGCGGAAAAGCTGAGCTTACTTCCTGAAGTACAAAGAACCGTTGTGGTTCTGCACGACATCGAAGGTTTCTCTTATCAAGAAATCGCCGATATGGTCGGAACCAATATTGGTACCATTCGTTCAAGATTGCACTACGGACGAATGAAACTAAAGGAATTGCTCGAACCATATTATGCCTCGCAAGTCGTATCTCCTGCTCCAAGGTAAGACCTATGGATAACTACTCTAATTGCGATCAGATGTCAGAATTGCTCGATGCCTATCATGACCATGAATTGGCAGATGACGAACGACGTCTTGTCGAGCAACATGTAAGCAATTGCGCTGCGTGCGATTCAAAGCTTGCAGACATTGCGCGCCTTGTTCTTGATTTGAGGACTATGCCTCGGTTGGTGCCCGCACGAGATATTGTTGATAGCATCGACTTTGACAAGTTGATCGCTCACTCGACGAAGTCGTCCTCAGAGGTTCTGTCACAGGTGACGCCTTCGGCGAAACCGACGCAACCTGCTGTGACGACTTCGTCTGAGGGGCAGTCTGATAGGCGCGCCACGGTCCCGGCTTCCGGCAAAGTTGTTCAGCTGCGCTCGCGCTTTTTCGACGGAGCGCTTGTTGGAGCTGTGGCTGTAGCTGCATTGGCTTTTGCGGTGGTATTGAACAAATCGAATCCCGAGCCCGCACGAGTCGCCCTGGCTCCGGCCTCGAGACCGGCAGCAGTGGCGCAATCGCCCGCTCCGGTTGCCCCTTTTGAAACCGGACTGGCTGTCGTTGCTAAGATACCGCCAGTACCGCAACCCCCCTCGATAGTTAAGTCGCCCTCCGAAAATTCGGCTGTTGGTAATGGTAATTCCGCTGAGTCGGCAGCCGTCAGACCGACGAAAAATCCAGCGGGTACCAGTGCCGAAAGATCTTTAATTGCAAGTTCCGCCGTTGACTCCGACACGGCGCCTGTGGTTGGAAGTGCTACTGTAATCGGTGGCAATACACAATTCGCAACCGCGTACAATGATGCTCAATCATCAATTGAAATAGCAGCACTTAGCGAAGGAGACGATATGACAGACTCGTTAGGAGTCGCTACGGATGAGGACGGCTTGTATGAAATCAAGATCTAGTCGGGTGCGTACAAGTAAGTCTGCATATGTCGGCGCGTTAATGGCTGCCATTTTTGTTTGTACCGGTGCGTTTGCGTCCGATTATTCCGGAGCATCACAGAGCAGAACGACGAACAGAGCTTCAAATAAACTTGTAGTAGCGTACGATCCTGAGGAAGAGGGTGGACGGCTCCCTCCTCCCGGCGGCGGACCCGGAGCTCCTGAGGGTGAGTTTCAACCAGCCGGACCGCCGCTGGACGGGCAGTTCCCTCGACGTCAACGCCGGTTTCCAAATGGCGAGTTCCGAGGTCCCGATGGCGGACCAGGCGAAGGAATGCCAGGTCGTCGATTCCGTGGTGGCGGCAATTCCGATGAAGGCGGCGGACCCGGAGTCGAAGGTAGCGGTCGCCCTGGTGGATTTGGTGGACGTGGGCAGGGCGGGTTTCCCGGCGGACAAGGTGGCAGAGGCGGATTTCGTGGTCCGGGCAGACAAGGAATGCCCGGTGGTATGCAGCGTCGTCCCGCTATCGATCTTACACCGCTAAATCTCACCGAAGAGCAAAAAACGAAAATCGAAGGTATGCGTCAGCAGACGCGAACCAAAGTGAAAGAGTTACGGCGAGGAATGATGCAGAAGCAGGCTCAAATGCGTAATTTGATGTTCAGTCCCGACGCTAGTGAAGCACAGATTCGATCTGCTAGAGAAGAGTTGCGTGCTATTCAAAATCAGGTTGATGAAACCAACTTGAATGATCTGCTGGGTATCCGTTCATTGCTCACAGCTGAACAGAAAAAGCATTTACCCGAATGCACGCCAGGAAGAAATTCTAGAATTGGTACGCAGTGGGGAGCTGGTGGTGCTGCAGCTAACGGACGGGGCGGCTTTGAACGTACAGCAGGGGCAAGAGTGAATGAGTCACAGTCATCAATTGACTCGGGTATTGCGCAAGAGCGTCGCGAACTGCGCCGACAAATGAAACAGCAGTTCGGCAGCAGAAGGCAAATTGACTCGATCACGGATAGTTCCGCTCAATAATTTGCTAACGCCTTTTTTGTGATATCGCGCAGTTGGACTTGTGATACCAGTATCTTTGTCCGTTTGCTGTGCCTCGAAAGCCTCTTGGAGGAAGGCGTCTCCTCGTTGCCTCGTGGTTTCTTCGCTGTGAGTGTTGGGCTCGTTGGACTGCATAGGGAAGGCAAAGAGAAGTCTGCCTTTGCCTCGAAGTCCCTGTCAGAAAGGAGTTTTGGTCTGGTGGTAGATCTCGCGTCTAGTTTTGGACTCACTCGTATAGCTTTAGGTACGACTTACGAGGAGAACGAACCATGTGGGAAAATGACAGAGATTTGAGACCGAGCGAAAGTGATCAAGCAGCAGAGAGTGCTCGTAAAGTGCTTCAGTCCGAAAGTCTTTTTCCTAGACTTACTCTCAAGTCAAGTCCAACTGAGCTGACCGCCGCAGATCGAGCCGCCGTTTTTGTCTCTGCTTTGGACAAGAACAAAGACGGCAAAATAGATAGCGGCGAACTAGACTTGGCACCGGATTACCTCAAAACTGATTCTCGAACTATTGCATCAAGATTTCAGCGCGTAGCAAATCTAAGTAATGACGACTGGGGGAGCGAGAAAAATTTATCGAAAGCAGATCTGACTGCTTTCTTCAATTCAAGCACATACAAGATAACAAAGTTGGAAGGAAACGAACGCGCAATCGCGGACGAATTGACAAAGGCTTTCGACAAACGAGACTTTGATGAGTTCCTGGTGACAATGAAGAAGCTTCATGGAAAACCTGCGGAGGCGAACGCTGTATTGCCGCTCTTGTCCGGTATCTTGGAAGAAGTTGGCTACAACTCAACATTTGAAGTTAATGAGAAAGGGTGTTCGCTGGTAATTGGCAACACTGGATGGTCCAATTGGTCCAAACTATCGTTAGGTTCATCGGGTACAGCTGATATCAAGAATGGAGGGCGACGCATCAAGGCGACAGCCAGAGAGGTGTTCGAGGGAGTAAGTGCGGACTTCAGTAAACGATAGGGTGAGATGTGAGATGCCAAGGCGGTTTGATGCTTGATTCGGGCTCCCGCCTCTTCTTCTTCTTCTCCTTCTTCTTCTTTGTGGTCTACCAGTTTTACGATGATTTCTGCGCGTCGGGGCTGC
Organism: Candidatus Obscuribacterales bacterium; assembly: GCA_019752635.1. Taxonomy (GTDB): domain Bacteria; phylum Cyanobacteriota; class Vampirovibrionia; order Obscuribacterales; family Obscuribacteraceae; genus JAKFUT01. The sequence goes on from JAIELX010000066.1 coordinate 88,951, forward strand.
CTAATTTCGCGGTATGATGCTGAAGTATTCTTCGCGAAAGTGCCCAAATCCATGAGCTATGAACAACATGACGATGAATCCGCGCTAGCCGCCGTTCAGGAACTACACAAGCAGTCGATTATGTATTTCGGCGCTGGTTGTTTCATGATGGTGATAGCATGCGCTGCCGGCGGTTTTTTCATAATGCAATCGTCGCTGATGCTGGCAATGTTCTTGTTCTCCGTGTTTTTTCTGGTCGGCGGTTTCAGTTTGTATCAGGGAACGCAGCTTTTGAAATGTCCAAGATGCGGCATCAAAATCGACGATCCGTACAAGCGCGGTAACACCGCGGGGCCGCATCATTGCGGACGCTGCTCACTGTTGCTCAAAGGGTAATCGGCCGCGAATGCACCAGGCGAACTCGTCTGGCGTTTTGACAGATATGCGTTTCTAACGGGGCTGCGTTTGTGCCGGTCGATTTGGTGTGCTGGCGTCGGGAGGGACCATACCTGGTGGTGCGGTCAAGGCTGTGAGCTTGTCTCGTGCAATTTTAGACCAGGGATAGTATTTCAAAATCTCTTTCAACGTATCTTTGGTTTGAGCAACGTCGTTGAACTTTTCGCACAGTTTTAATCGGTACCACAGTGCTTGCCAGTTTGAGGGCTCCAGAAACAGTGCTTTGTCGATGTAAGCGCGCATGTCGCCATACATTTGCATCTTGTTGAGATAGACTGCGAAATCCACCATTACTTGCGGGTCTTGTGCTGCGTATGCCATGCCGCCGTCGAGCGCTTGCCTGGCTTCCGGTATTTGACCGTTGTCCATGTATAACAAAGCCCAATCCGCGAGTACTCGCCCTTCTATTTCGCGGTCTTCCATCTTGTGGGCGAGGTCTCGCGCTTTCGAAAAATATTCGTATGCCACTCTTGCTTGTTCGGGACGATTAAGATCCTTTGCCATTATTCGACGCAAGTTGCCCAGCCTTCCCCAAATGCGTGCCTGTTGTTTCGGGTCGCCCAAGAACTGTACTTTGTTCAACGCAGACTGGTACGCTGTTTCCGCTGCGCGATAATCTCGGTAGATATTTAGTTTATTGTCGCCTGTGGTTACCAGTGATTCCAATTGTTGTCGCGAAGAAAGCATTGCATTAGGTTGGAGGATCACTTGTCGCATGCGAAAATCGACCGTTACTGTGAAGTTTTGCCAGAAAGGGTTACCAAAGATTCCAGACTTCGCGCCTGCGAGAAAGCCCTTCGCTGTTGGGCTCTTGAGGTCTGCATCAACTGAATAAGTGAATGGAACGTCACGCACAATCGATGACCCGGCCTTCACGGTGTCAATTTGCAAATTACCGAGTCTAACAGCCTTTCCATCGGCGCCGAACCCTTCAGTGTATCTTACGGTCTGTCCATGCAAATATTTTTTTGCAACCGGCGCCGGCAAATTATTGAACGCTGCGCCAGTGTCCATTAGCATTGTGACTTCGTCTTTGCCGTTGATTATCGCTTTGACTGTTGGAGATTTCTTGTCGACAAATGGCAGTATGTTTGCTTGGGGCGGGGCGCGATAGAGAGTGGCGTCTTGCAGAAGAACTTGGTTTTTGCCGTAATCGAGTGTGATGGCAAAGCGGCTGAGCACATTGGTTCCGATGATACCGGCGATGCGTTTTCCCAGTTGTCGTTCATGAGCAGACAAGTCCAGGACAACGGCTTGAACTCCGGAAAGATTGACGTCGCCGATCGTGAACTTGGACAAATCGACAGCCGGGGCGGAGAACATACCACCGGCACCGGTCATGTTAAAGCCGGCCTGTCGATCCAGCAGATTTTCGGCGGCGGTGCGCCGGTCAATCACCGTTTGTGAAGAGCCGGTATCGAACAGGAAATCTTGGGGTTCGCCATCGTTGATTCGGGCTTTGACAAGGATTTCTTTGTGCGAGTAAAGGAATGGAACGGTGACTGTTTTCTCGAGCCTCACTTCGCCTGTCTTGTCCGGACGCCGAAACACCTCGTCTTCGTTTATCGTTGAGAGGTCAATATTCTGAATGAGCAGTTCCATTGCGAGCTGATCGTTTACGTACTGACTGTGCTTGAAAGGCAGCAACGTTCCGCCGCTCGGACGGTACTCCGAGTAATCAACCGAAATCTGTGCTTTTGTTTTGGTGACCAGGTCGGTTCCCGTGTAACCTACTGCTGTAACAAGGTAATTCTTCTGATCTATGAAGATGGTCGTCGGTTCGCCGTTTCCGCGTGCGACCTCAACTGCGTAGCAGGGTATGGCGCGGTGAACAGTGGGACCAAGTAGCTTGAACTTAAAATGGTCATCGCTGAAGTTGCATAATACCGAGGGCTCTCTGAGCTTCTCCAGCGAAAGCAGCTGTACTTCGTCGGGCGAGAGATCCTGTACGGCCTTGCCAATCACTCTCCAGGCTCGCAGCCCGTCGTAGACGGTGCTGGTCCACCCGCCTTCGTCCTCAATATCGACGCGCAAGCCGTCGCCTTTTCGAATCTGGCGGATGCGAACCGATTTGACTCCTTCCGGCGTAACTGTTTTTTGTTCGCCCAAAATCATGCAGTTGGTGCCGAGCTTTGCTAGCGCATCCTTGCCGCCATACGCCAGGAAAACTTTTGAAATCACTTGCTCCAGTGACAACTCCGCTGCGCCGGCGATGCCAGTGGTAGCGCCGGCCGGAGCCATGTCTTCTGCTGATGCGGGTGAGGTCGTTTGAGCCGGCACGCCTGCTGCGAGCATGAGGATTATGCAGACTACAAAAGACCTGTGGTTCATTTGACAGATAGAGCGGGGCTGCATTGACCGCGGTCGGGTAAGTGGATGTCGGGCAAAGTTCGGGTTAACGCGTGAATCTTGACGCATTGTTCCAACAATTCTCCGACCATCTGCAATGGAATTTGCGTTGCAGCGTCACTCATTGCTTCGTCTGGGTTTGGATGGACTTCCATGAATAGACCGTCGCAGCCCGCAGCTAAAGCGGCTCTAGTCAGGTTCGGAATGAACCGTCGGTCGCCGCCTGAAACGCCGCCGCCGGCGCTGGGAAGTTGCACACTATGTGTGGCGTCGAAGATTATCGGATAGCCGATGGATTGAATCATGGGAATAGAACGGAAGTCCACTACGAGATTGTTGTACCCGAAACTGGTGCCTCTTTCCGTCACCAGAACGTTTTCGTTACCCTGTTCGGTAACCTTTCTGATGCTGTGTAGCATGTCTAGCGGCGCAACGAACTGACCCTTCTTAATGTTTACCGGTTTCCCTGTTCGCGCTGCTTCTGCCACCAAGTCTGTTTGACGACACAAAAACGCAGGTATCTGCACGATGTCTAAAACGCTGCCCGCAGCAGCGCACTGCGAGACTTCGTGCACATCGCTAAGAATCGGTACTTCAAATTTCCTTTTAATATCGGACAACATTTGCAAGCCCTTTTCCATGCCGGGACCGCGAAACGAGTTGAACGATGTTCTGTTTGCCTTGTCGAACGATGCTTTGAAAACGAAGTTAATGCCGAGCTTAGCGCAAATGTCTTTCAGCCCGCCGGCTGTTTTTGCGAGTTGCTCTTCCGATTCTATAACGCAAGGTCCAGCGATCAACAAAAGAGGGTTGCGCCTTCCTACTTCAAATTCACCGATGCGAACTGTCACTATCCTTACCTCAATGCAGAAGATAGCCCATTCTAGCAGTAGCCTTTGCAACGCAGGACCAGAAGTGTTTCAGGTTGCAGTGCGGATGTACAATCATTGAGCAGGCTTTCGGTTCGCAAAGTTTGTCGGATCGGGGCGCTGAAATCCCTGTAAGAACTCAGCCTCGGGCAACTCAGACTTAGCTTTTTTCGGAGATGATTACCTTGAATGCGCCCTGTAAAGCTGAAGCGAACGGCATCTCGTTGCTTCTTCATGTTCAGCCGGGTGCCGCGCGAAGCGAGTTCGCCGGATTGCATGATGATGCCCTGAAATTGCGCGTTTCGGCGCGGGCCGTAGATGGCGAGGCCAACAAGTCGGTGTGTGCTTTTCTGTCCCGGTTTTTTGCCGTATCTAAAACTTGTGTAACCATCAAGCGCGGGGCCACTTCTCGAAAGAAAACGGTTTTTATCGAGGGCGATCCCGTTGCTCTTGTCGATCGCTTCAACTCAATTCAACTTGGCTCGACGGATGGAGCCGAGCTAGCGTAATCCGTAACTCTTGAACTTCACCAGCTGATAAACCGTGCTGCCGGCGCGTTGGCTAATTGGCATCACCAGCCCTAGCTTGATCGCCTCGGCCAGCATTGGACGCAGTGTCTTGATCTTCTTGACCTGTCTCGGTCCGCCCGCCATTTCCGGTAGGGTCATTCCAAGCGGATTTTTTTCCAGCAGCCTTACGACTTTATTCTCTGACGGTTTTTCCTTCTCTTTCTTTGGTTTCCCACTGGCTGCGGGAGGCTGCGACGTAATGGGTTGTGCAAGTGGTTCGCTATCTTGTTCGGACATACCATCCTCGTGTTTCGGGGGTTACATTCGCGTTCAAAGAAAGGTTACGGATTGGCTCTATAGCGGTGGTAAATGAGTGATCCACTTGATATAGTGCTCGTTGTTGTTGCTGGAAGCAGTTTTTCCTAGTTCGGGGTGGGTCCCCCCTGGTTACTAGCATTCCACTGCGAGCAGAAGGGCTCACACATAATATTCCCATCTGTTTGGCAACTATCGGTCTACTGAAAACTATCCGGGAGAGTTCGGGTGAGCGTAGGTTCCTTTGTTCTAATGCTTCACAGCCACTTACCGTTCTACCGTAAAGCGGGGATGTGGCCATTCGGAGAGGAAAGCCTCTACGAGTGCATGGCTGAGACCTATGTGCCTTTGCTCAATATGATCGCTGAGCTCTACGACGAAGGCGTTCCGGCTAAGTTGACCATCGGCATTACGCCGATTTTGTCCGAACAAATTGCAGATCCTTACCTGATTGCAGGATTTGAAAAGTTCATTGAGGCGCGCATCGAAGCTGGTCGAAAAGATGAGGAGCGCTTTAGCTCACTGGGCGAACTGCCCGACCTCAATCGATTGCATCTAGCTAAGTTTTATCTGAACTGGTACCAAGGCGTCCTGAACGATTTTCGCAACAAGTGGAATCGGGACCTCATCGGTGGATTTCGCAAGTATCAAGATTTGGGCGCGATCGAGATCACAACATCCGCTGCGACGCACTGCTTCTCGCCCCTGCTAGCGACAGACTCGTCGCTTTATCTGCAATACAAAACTGGCGTTGAAAGTTACAAGCGACACTTCGGACGCGATCCTAAAGGTTGCTGGCTGCCGGAATGCGCGTATCGTCCAGGGCAAAATGGCCGACCCGGCGTTGAGAAATGGCTACATGCCAATGGTCTCAAATACTTCTTCACCGAATCCGATGTGATCAAGGGCGGACAGACCGCAGAAATGCGTCGCGTGTTCGGAGCGTACGGCAACATCGAATACTTACCTGCCGCTCGCAGACCCGAAACAGGTTTGGATACTTTTGAGGCCTATTGGTTGAAAGAGTACCCGGTAGCCGTTATGGGGCGTCATCACGAAGCAGGATACCAAGTTTGGTCCGCTGATCAGGGTTATCCAGGCGATGGAAACTACAGAGAGTTTCACAAGAAAGACGATCGCTCCGGGTTGCACTACTGGCGGTTGACGTCGCATGATACGGACCTGGGCTTCAAGCAGCTCTACAATCCAGACGTTGCGTCTGAACGTGTCAGGCAAAATGCGGATCACTATGTCGGACTGATTCAGCAAGCGTTGACTGATCACCTTAAGAAAACTGGCGAGCCAGGGCTATTGATGGCTAGCTTTGACACCGAGCTTTTCGGTCACTGGTGGTTTGAAGGGATTACGTTCATCAAAGACGTGATCAAGAAGATGAAGCAATACACCGCCGTGAGTATGCGCACAGGTAGTGAATATCTTGATTTGAAAGCACCGTCGCGTGCAATTGAATTGCCCGAGTCTTCCTGGGGCGCAGGCGGACATTATCAAGTTTGGTACAACAATCAAACTGAGTGGATGTGGCCTATCATTCACGAAGCGGAAAAAACAATGGATGCACTGGCTCATCAACATGAGGGCGCAACCGGTTCGATGCAACGCGCATTGAAGCAAGCCGCACGCGAGTTGGTGTTGTTGCAGTCCAGCGACTGGCCCTTCCTGATAACAACAGGGCAAGCCAAGCAATACGCTGTTCAGCGATTCAACGAGCACCACAAGCGGTTCCAGGAGCTGGTCGAGATGATTGGCAAGAATTCAATTGATGAAACTGTATTGGTTCAGATTGAGGGAACCGACAATTGCTTCCCGGAAATAAATCCGGATTGGCTATTGTACGAAGATCGTGAAAAGCAAACGGCCGTTAAGTAACCCGCAAAATGCGACGAACAAAAATTGTGGCGACCGTGGGGCCGGCTTCCAGCGAGCGAGAACAGCTGGAGGCTTTAGTTGAAGCAGGCATGGACATTGCACGGATCAATTGCAGTCACGCCGATCATGCAGTCGTCAAAAGAGTAATTGCAGATCTGCGATCCATTTCGGTGGAAATGGATCGACCTGTTGGGGTTTTGCTCGACCTTTCCGGTCCGAAGATTCGCACCGGTATGATGAAAGATGGCGTGCCGGTGAAGCTGCATGCCGGCCAGAAATTCATTCTCACTAGCCGAAAGGTTGAAGGCAACTCGCAAATTGTTAGCACCAACTACACGCGCCTGGCGCTGGAAGTGCGAGTTCAGGACACCATCTTATTGGACGACGGTTTGATCGAGCTGATAGTGCTTGATACCAACGAAACCGATGTTGTGTGTGAAGTTCTCAACGGTGGTTTGCTGAAGAACAAAAAGGGCATCAACTTGCCGGGCGTTCGTTTGTCGATTCCCGCTATTACGGAGAAAGACAAAGTAGATTTGAAGTTCGGGCTTGAGCAAGAAGTTGATTTTGTAGCACTGTCGTTTGTGCGCGATCCTGATGATGTTCACTATCTGCGTCAACTTATCGGTGATCACTGGCCGCCGGTTTTCGTAATTGCAAAGCTCGAAAAGCCTGAAGCTCTTGAGCACGTAGACGAGATTCTTGATGCCGCCGATGGTGTCATGATTGCTCGTGGCGACCTCGGCGTTGAACTGCCGCCGGAGAAAGTCCCCGCAGCGCAAAAACTAATTACGCGCAAAGCTAATGCCGCCGGTAAGCCAGTAATAACAGCAACGCAGATGCTCGAATCAATGATCGAAAATCCACGTCCGACACGCGCTGAAGCGTCTGATGTCGCGAACGCGATTTTTGACGGTACTGATGCTGTCATGCTTTCCGGGGAAACCGCTTCCGGCAAGTATCCGTTTGAAGCCGTTAAGATGATGGGACGCATCGCAGAAGCCGCAGAGGGCAGTGTTGATTATGGCGAACTGAAGAAACACATTGCTCATACATCAGCGCATGCCATTGCGCACGCAGCATGCGCGATGGCTGTCGATATGAAAGCAAAAGCGATCGCTTGTTTCACAAAATCTGGATCAACCGCGCGTCTTATTTCTCAATTCCGCCCGCCCATGCCGGTAATTGCACTGACACAACAGGTTCATATATTTCGGCAGATCGCTCTTTGTTGGGGCGTGATACCGGTAATGCTTACCGAAGTAACAGATTCGGAAGGTACTCTGGCGCTGGTAGAAGAAACGTTGATGCGTAAGAAATTTGTCAGCGGAGGCGATTCTCTGGTTATCACTGGCGGTTTGCCTATTGCGGCCCGCGGACCGGCTAATTTCGTTAAACTGTCAGTCCTGCCGCAAAAGCCTCGTTCTGGATATCGACAGCTCAAAGGGATTTAGCGCATGGCGGCTCGGTCTGTACGAAGACCTGCCTTTCGCGCGGTGGAAGAGATATGGGAAGAGTTCGCCTGCGATGCCGGCTGGACTTTCGAGAGTGTAAAAAGCGATCTGAGAATCACTATGGCGGCGCCTTGCGGTGATAGATCTATCTTCGTTTCTGCCCTGGCAAGACCGCGCCCTGGCGCTCGCAATGCCGATTACGCGGATCATGCTGATTGGGTGACATTGGCTGCGTTGCCGTATGTTTCGGGGAGTGACTTCGGATTTTCGTTCGGTTCCGGGGCGGTGAAATCCGCAGCCGAAGCACTTTTGCTTGGGCATCGCTATGCGACGACGCAGTACGGACTAAAGCTGGTGACAACGAATCTAACCGTAGCAGAGTCGGTCTTGCGCGCTTACGAAATCGAGCGTATTGTCCGAAACATCCCGGAAGGAAGATTGTGGACCGAGCGAAAAGGTCTCCTGCAAACTTACGACTTTAAGGGGGCTTCCTCAAAAGAAAGGTTGCTCGCTTTCTCTGCACCACTGGTGGTGACTGATGCCATGCTTCTCTATTCGATCAGTGCTTCGCTGCGTGTTTTGTTTCTGGGAATGCTAGAGCATGGTGCTGCTGCCGAAACCTCCCCTACCTTCCGCCCCGGCTTTCGCAAGCTTTAACCCCTGCTGTTCACCGCCGCAGGATCGGACCGGTGCGTGATCTGCAGCTTTGGACTTCATTAGACAAAAGCCATCCCGGCAGGTTTGTTAAAACAGTATGTGGCGTAGCGATTTGAAGGAAATGGTATCTACTGGTCCTGGCTGCCTCACTGGAGTTACGGTATCGTCCATCCGGCTTAGTTAAACCACAGCGCAAAGCCGGGGAAGTGTCCACCGAATTCGCCGCGTAAAAGTCGCCAGGTTTCTCCCTTAGACTTCTTTCCTTCCTCAAGATAAGGCGCGGCTGCCGAGCCCTGAACCCAAAGTACCAAATCCATGCGGCGAGGTTCAAGAAAGACTCTTCGCAAATTGACGCCCCTTGTGTCGTCACCGCGCCAGAAAGGAAGGAGTAGCTCGCCTTTTAAGAGTCTTTCCAGTTCATTCATGACCTCGGCCCACGCAGTGACCATCGCTTCCGTGACGCGTACGTTCGGAATGACGCCCGTTTGTTTCGGGTTCGGAAGCCATTCGTTATCGTCGTCGGTTTCAGCCATTATGCTTTTCCACGAGACTCTGCTCAGCGCTATGACTTGTTCCAGGTGATTGAGGGCGGCAGACATTCGTTGAGGCTCTTTCACTTCCCAATTGATCAGGTGAATGAATGCGATGAGATCTGTTATGTCCATTTTGTCTGAGCCGATGCTGCGGACGTGTTTTCCTTTATTCAGGTAATCATAGGGCGAATCGGTTTTCGGGAAGAATAGATGTCCCGTTCGTTCAAAAGATTCTTGAAAGTCGTGCGCCAGAACAATCTCGAATGGTGCCATCAGCAAGTGACAGTAACCTCTTAGCCAATGAACGTCACCTCTGTCAAAAGTGATCGAGAATGATTTGGCTTTCTCTGCCGTGATCTCAGCGTTGCCCGTCATGGCTGCATAGCCCCGCCAGAGGGTCTCTTGTTCGCCGACGTGTCCGTCGCCCGTTACATCGAAGCGCAGCAACCCAAAGCGTAGCGGCAGTTTGACGTTTTCGTCGTGCATCGCTGCGAGAGTTGCTTCCGCCTTTGTCAGATTTGCGACGAAAGTTTCCAGAATCTTCCTGGTCTTTTGGTAACTCAACGTTTCAGGAGCCGCGTTTTTCGGAATCGGAACGCGCGATAGTGGTCCTCCAATCTCTCGCAACGAGAGCTGGCGTAATCCATAGCGGTGCAAATCCTGCACGATTTGTTCAAAGGCCCTCAAGACTTGAATGATGGCTAGTCCGAACCGCAGTTGATCGTCGCCCTTGTGCTCACTGATTTCAGCCGCCAGTCTCTTTTCGCCTTCTTGCAAAGATCCCTTCAGCAGATAGTCTTCTGCTGAAAGTTTCTTCTTGTGTTGTTGCATTGTTGACCTGCCCTGCACGGCTATTAGTGCATCATCAGCGTTCCTGCTGCTATCTTCACCCGCGGCATAAACTAAGCCGCAACTGGCGTACATTCCCACTAGAAACGTACTCAGCGATTTCTTAAACCGCATCGGTCCTCCACAAGTTCTTTTAGTTTGCCGGCTGACTATACTTCCCGATTTGAATTATAGGAAGCCTGACGGTCGTGCCGTCCATCGGCTGAACACTTTGAAGAGTGTTTGCTTAGTGCAGGATCACAACAACTTTCCACTCGAACTTGAGCCGGGCGACGGGCGACTGTTCTAGTACTGATTTTAGAAACTTGGCAGAGTCCGGGATGTCAGCGGGGCAACTAAGTAGAGAGTTGGGAGTGTTGGTATAGCGAGCATTCCCTGGAGTTTTGGGTATGTTCATGAGAGGTTGTCTCGGGAAAGCTGATGTCGAGCGAACTAAAGCCTGGTACGGTTGTCGACGATCGCTATGAGATTGTCGAACACTTGGGCGATGGTGGGATGGGAAGTGTGTACAAGGCTCGCGAAAGGGGACTCGAGCGGTTCATCGCGTTGAAGATGTTGCATCGTAGCCTGGTTGGCGATCAGGAGCACCTGGACCGCTTCAGGAGGGAGGGTGCGGTGCTTGCGACATTGGAGCATCCTCATATCTTGCAATGCTATCGATTTGGAGTGTGGCAAGGAATGTTGCCTTACATCTCCATGGAATACATCGTGGGCCGTTCGCTCAGTTCTGTAATTGCGGACGCAGGGAAAGTTCCCCTGGAAAGAGTTTTGACTCTGGGGCAACAGATCTGTGCCGCAATGGAGCATGCACACCAGCACAAGGTTGTGCATCGAGATCTCAAACCTGCGAACATCATGGTCATACAAGGCGAGCGCGGAGATGTTGTTAAAGTTCTAGACTTCGGACTGGCGAAGATTTTGAGGGATGATGGTGCCGTAAGTCAGCACTTAACTCAAACGGGTAGTCTTGTTGGTAGCGTTTATTACATGAGTCCCGAGCAGTGTTTGGGAAAGAAAGCGGACCTGCGTTCTGATATTTATTCTCTTGGATGCTTATTGTACGAAGCTCTTACTGGCGCACCGCCCTTGATGGCAGATACACCTGTCGGCCTTATTTACTTGCACGTGAACTCAACGCCGGAATCTCTGGCGAATCATTTTCTGAAATCTGAATTGCGTGATGGGCTGAACGATGCGCTTATGAGATCTCTTGCAAAAGACCCGGCAGATCGGTACCAGTCGATGGAAGATTTTCGCGCAGCTCTCAGTCTGGTGCAGCAAGGGCGCGGTTCAGAAATCTTACCGGTCCCAGCGGGGGCCGCACTTAAGTCGTCAAGAAAGCAATTGGTGACTGTGTTAGCGCGTGTGTCCTTGTTGCTTGTTTTTGCTACCGCCATCGTCCGATACTTGCAGTTGTCCGAAGGGGACTCTTCGAAGGTCCTTGCATCTTTGGCGAAGGTGTCCTCAGGCACCGGTGGCGAACCATCCGAAAATCTCGATCCGTCCGTCGAAACGCGTGTTCATGTTGAGCCACGTGAGCTTGCAAAACTTGAGCAGGCTGTTGCTCATGCGGGAGGCTTCGCCCACATGAAGGATTCTGAACGGAAAGAGAAAGCTGCGCTTGCATTGCTCAAAGATCTCAATGCGCTGCAGAATGCATATTGGTTCTCGGACCGTTTTGATGATTGGTACGCCTTGAATAGGCGAAAGGCCGAGTGCAATATGGTTATTGCCGATGGGGAGAGACTGCAGGTAGAAGTTCTCGCCAACACTTTTCAAAGATGCTATCAGATTGGTCGACAATCGGGAACGAGTGCAGTCAAAGATCTGTGGAACGAACGCGCAAATGGCGCTTATCGGGAGCTTATGGAACTGGAGAAGGTGAATCCGTATGCAATGTTTGCGCGGTGCCAGATAAATACTGTCGGCTGTATCCGAAAGCGTCGATTCGCAAACGCGAAAGTTGCCTTCCTCTCTGCCTGGCCTCCGCCAGTTGAGTCTTGCTCCACACGAGAAGCAGCTCCCCATTGTATGTCAGGTTGGTGCAAGGGAATGGTTGAGCAGTCAGTAGGATATCTCTTGCAGGCAAAGCCCGCATGGAGAAATCGGGAGGAAGCCCTGACCCTATGCGAAATCATTGCGCCAATGGCAGCTTATTTGGAGGTGCAAGGCGATTTGTCTTTGGTGGGGCAGAAAGCAAAATTGTATTGCGCTCTGATTCTCCGAAAAGCTCACGTGATGCAGACACCTGAACTAGCGCAACGCAAGCGCGCTGCTTCGGTTCTCGAGACTCTGAAGATTCCTGAGGCTAAATTGTAATCGGGCGCGTTCCCGAAGAATCTGTAGGGCTTATCTTGATTGACCCCCAGTATGGCCGGTACCGTGCATTGAAAATGGGCCTAAGTAAATGTGGCAATTTGTATTGGCTTGAGGAAAATGACGGCTTTCGCCAGCCAGGATATGCACTAGCGGCTGGTCCGGGTATCACGTACAGTTATGGCAGGGACACTCTCATTGCCGAAATGCCGATCGTGTTTAATCGGCACATCAATCCCGGGGCAACTCTATTGCCCGGTTTGCCCGTGCGCGGCGGTCCAGCGGCGTTCAACGCGAACAGGCAAATGGGACTTGTTGCGCCATTGAGCTTGTCTTTGAGATATGTTCGTTCCTTCTGATTTTGCACCAATAGCCAACGGATCAAGTGACATTAACTTGAGGTCCCCTAGTATCTGCGCCCATTTGCGTTCAGGGTATATAGCTTTCAGGCCCGGTGAGAGTTGCTGTAAGTGTTGAGCGCGCTAAAAGCTGGAACAGTTCTCGATTCTCGTTATGAGATCGTTGCGCACATAGGCGATGGTGGCATGGGCAGTGTGTTCAAAGCCCGGGAGCTCGGGTTGGAACGTTTCGTAGCGGTAAAGATGCTGCATCCGAGTTTAATCGGCGACAAAGAGCACCAGGAGAGATTTAAGCGCGAAGGTGCTGTTCTGTCCAAATTGGAACATCCCCATATACTGCAATGTTTTCGCTTTGGTGTGTGGAATGGCATGTTTCCCTACATCGCGATGGAGTACGTTCAGGGCAAGTCTTTGAGTTCGCTCATAGCCGAGAACGGTCGACTAGATTCAGAACGTGCGATAGCTTTGGGCAAACAGATCTGCCGTGCGATGGAGCATGCTCATCGGCACAAAATTGTTCACCGCGATCTAAAGCCGGCGAACATTATGGTTCTGCAAGATGCTTCGGGCAACGAAAGCATTAGAGTTCTGGACTTCGGTTTGGCCAAAGTGGTTGCGGAAGCGGGGCGTGCTAGCCAGCATTTGACGAACACCGGCGACCTTATCGGCAGCGTATACTACATGAGTCCCGAGCAGTGTCTTGGGAAGCCTTGTAACGCTGTTTCCGATGTTTACTCGCTGGGGTGCTTGTTGTATGAGGCATTGACTGGTTCACCACCTCTGATGGCAGATACTCCTGTTGGACTGATGTATCTTCATGCCAACTCGATCCCGGAATTGATCAGCCGGAAACTTCCGCAAGCGGATCTGCCGGCGGGGCTGGATGCCGTTCTTGCCCGCTCTCTCGAGAAAGATCCGGCGCGACGTTTCCAGAGCATGGAACAGTTTGAAGTGGACCTTGATCTCGTTGCCTCCGGGCGAGGTGCCGAGGTGACCATCTCGGCGCCTCGCAAAGTCAAAGTGAACGGCAAGGGACGATCGGTCTCCTTGCTCACCGTCCTGGGCATAATAGTGCTCTCGGGACTGGGGCTTGCTATTTTGCTTAGATCCAGAGCGCCGGTAGGTCCGCCTTTTGCGATCAACAAATCTGGTGACGCCGGCCGCGTGGTGCTGCGTCATCTTGATCCCTATAATTTTTACTACGACCCCACGATGGTTCGAGAGGAGAGAATTCTCAAAATTAAGGAGTGGTTGAAGAAGTATGGCGGCATTGACCTTCAGGGCAGGGTCACCACGCTGGCCATGCTCAGCAGTATTTATTTTGAAGGGGGCGCCGAAGATAGGAAACAGGCGTCTTACTACGGTCGCCAGATGACTGACGCCCTGGCGCTTTTGATGCGAGATGAGACCGTAATCGGGGGCTTAAAGAGCCGAGACATGGAGACTACGATGGAGCTTGTTCGTGTAGTCCTTTGTAACGAGCATGGCTCGCTGGCCGGTAGGCAGACTCTACTGCGCGATTTTGGAAAGTTGGTGCCCGATCGCCTGAAGGATTCCGTAAATTCTGCGATTGCTGGCATCTTCAGCTCGTGTGGCTTATACAGTGAGGAGTTGGCCGTTCGCCGGAAGGTGCTACACCCGGGTCTACAAGATCAGATTCAGTGTGGATACTGTTTGTATCGGCAAGGGAAATTTGCTGAGGGCAGACGGACCGTCGGCACCTTCTCGCGTGATGCATACGCATTTTACTCAGAGGATCCTCAGCATCACATCGCTCAAATTCTGCTCGAAATGGACATGGTGCCGGAAGCTTCCACTTACCTAGACTTCTGTCTGCCTCGACGGGTTGCTACGTCGCCAGCAATGATGAGGGTCCTGGGGGAGAGGACGGTGTGTACGCATCCAAGCGTTCATGCTCGCACAGAAGCGCTCATCCTCTATTTGCGGAAGGACTATCGCGGAGCCAATCATCGCCTCGTCAGCGCGCTGGCGGGCGCCCCGCCTAGTCAGCGACTATCATATCGACAGGAGTTGTTGCCGCTGGCCGTTAGGACCGCGGAGCAAGGACATCTGGATGTCTCGCCTGTGCTGGATCTCGCCCTGAAAGAAGCTACAATCGCTGATGTCGGCTGGATCCTTCGCGTTGAATCGACTTGCAGAAGCTCTAATCAGCAATTGGCAGATCGCTTGCTCGCTCGTGCCCTTCAGCTCATAGCGATCAATCGGCAGCATTCACCATCCGATCCGCAATGGTGCACTCTTGCTGGCGGGGCTCTTATTGCAGCCAATCGCTCGGCAGAGACTCGCGAGCTGTTAACCAAAGTTCTGGCGGGCTCTGTCGAAAAGCAGGAAGCCGTATGGTTGCGTATTGTGCTTGTAGAATCTCTGCTGGTTCTAAGGTGCTTTGATGATGCAGAGTATCAACTTTCGCTGGTAACCAGCGATGTATTTGATGACGGCGAGTTGAAGGATGAGATCGGTAGACACGTACTGCGATTGCAAGCAAAACTTGCTCTAGCCCGCGGACGATTGCCAGAGTCCGCCGCGATTTTTGAGAAGCTGCATAAAATCATTTGCAACAAGCCGATTATCGGGCTGCAGGAAAAAATAGAAGTTTTAGATGCTTACGCGGAAACGTGTCGACTTTTGAAACGAAGTACCAGGGTTAAGGAGCTTGAACAGGAAGCCCGGCTATTGCTGCCTGAGCGTTGCAGGGGACCATGGCGTACCTGGCGACCGTTACTAGTTGAGGAGCCTCGTCGTCCGATTTATCACTTCCGCTAGGAGAACTGAGCCGATCGGGCTCGTTTGGATCTGCGGTGCTTTTCGCTGAAGCGCAGCACTATCGGGACAATTGCCCCGTCGGGCTTTCGACGGTTAAAAATTCGCTGTCTCCAAATCTCGGGAATTGGAGACCGTCAGGGCGAGGACCGGCGCGGGGCTACTCCCCGGCGGCCGCTTCGATGGAGTCTGTCATGATTAGGTCTTCCGGTCGAACGAGATAGCCGCAAACCGGATCGTTGTTCAAAATATATTGCTGACGGGAAACCTTGACACCAAGAAGCTGCTCGATCAGCTGTGTCTCCAGTCCACAAATCTGGCGGTATTGAGACGCCAGGGTATGAACGGCGCAGTGCTGTTGATAAATGAGGAAATTGCCATCCGGCAATTGTGACCAATCAGTCATATAACCGTTATCTGAAAATATTTTACAGACTTGGGCAACGCGCTCGCCGAGGCTGAGCTTAAGCACTTGCGGGGAATACTTGCGCAGCAAGGCTTCATGCCTGAGCTTGAGCAGCTCCATGACCCCTGCGTGCCCGCGCGCTTCGAACACGGCATCGAGCAGCTCGAACGCCAGGTTGTTGAGTGCTGAGGGGAAGAGCGATTCCGCCTTTGCCGTCAGGCGATATTTGTGGGTAGGGCGTCCGCGGGATTGACGCTCAAGGCGGCAGTCCACTAGCCCTTCTTTTTGGAGCCCGACAAGGTGTCGGCGGACCGCCATCGACGTGATTCCGAGCAATTCGCAAAGATCGGAAACAGTCATCTCATTGCTGCGCTTGAGATGGAAAAGTACAGCCTGGTGAGTATTTTCGGGATTATCGTTAAGCTGAGAAGTGATCATCTGAACTCATTCTCTATATTGTAGCGGTTCGCAGATGCTAACCTTTCTCCATTATCCCACTCCACAACCCGTGGAAATCATCCTTAAGGTAATTGGAGATTAGAGATACTTTTGATACTATTATATCTATAAAAGCCAGCTGGCTTGGTTTGTGACAAACACTGTCTGTATGATTCCACATTGTAGTTGAGTCCTGCAAGGCACAAAATAGCTGTAAGACGGACTCTCCGGCTACAGAAATTGGATGAGTAGCTGTTAAGTAAGGTTGAAAACGAAGTAATGGCGAAGACGGCGATACTGGAAATCAAAAACCTCCACGTAGAAGTGGACGGCAAGGAAATTCTTAAAGGGGTTGACCTCACTGTCAACGCTGGTGAAGTCCACGCACTGATGGGCCGAAATGGCTCCGGAAAATCCACCCTCTCTTATACTTTGATGGGGCATCCGCGCTATACGGTCACCAAAGGCGAAGTGCTGTACAACGGCGAGAACCTGCTGGAGATGCCCACCGACGAGCGCTCTCGCGGCGGCATGTACCTGGCGTTCCAGTATCCGGTGGCGATTCCGGGAGTCTCGGTATCCAACTTCCTCCGAGCCACAGTCAAAGCTCGCCGAGGTACCGATGTGCCGGTCAAAGAGTTTCGCAAAGAACTTAAACAATGCATGGCAAAGTTGGGCGTTAAGGATGAGTTCCTTTCCCGCTACGTCAACGATGGTTTCTCCGGCGGAGAAAAGAAGCGGTTGGAAATTTTGCAGATGGCGCTGTTGAAACCAGAATTGGCTCTGTTGGACGAAACAGACTCAGGATTGGACATTGACGCGTTGCGCACGGTTGCAGAAGGCATCAATGCTCTGCAGACGCCTCAGAATGCCATTTTGCTGATCACCCACTATCAAAGAATGTTGGACTATGTTGCTCCGCATTTCGTACACGTAATGCAAGGTGGTCGCATAGTGAAGTCCGGCAGCGGCGAACTAGCCAAAGAGCTTGAGGCTCGCGGATATGATTGGATTTCCCCTGAACTTACGGGAAGCGCCAAGTGAGCGCCAAGGAGGAAGAAATGGTAGCCGAACTAAGCTCAAACGACTTCTTGCGCACAGCAAAGGCCGACTATTCTAAGTATGGCTTTCACATGGGCGAAGATGATTACACGTTCAAATCGGGTAAGGGTTTGACGAAAGAGATTGTCGTGCGCATTTCCGCCATGAAAAACGAACCCGAGTGGATGCTGAAAGTCCGCTTGCGTGCGTTGGAGATCTTCCACAAGAAGCCGATGCCGCGCTGGGGCAACTCCGCCATGTTGGACGAAATCGATTTCCAAAACATTCACTATTTCGTTCGCGCCACTGACAAACAAGAGCGTGATTGGGACGATGTGCCGGAAAACATCAAAACAACATTCGATCGGCTTGGTATTCCCGAAGCCGAACGTAAGTTCCTTGCTGGTGTGACCGCACAATACGAATCGGAAGTGGTCTATCACTCAATTCGCGAAGACCTGGAAAAGCAAGGCGTTATCTTTTTGGATATGGATACGGCTTTGCGCGAACATGAAGAAGTTGTGCGCAAGTATTTCGGGACCGTCATTCCTTCGGCAGACAATAAGTTCGCTGCGCTGAACACAGCTGTTTGGTCTGGTGGAAGCTTTGTGCTGGTGCCGAAAGGCGTCAAAGTCGAAATTCCTTTGCAAGCTTATTTCCGCATCAACACTGAAAATATGGGACAGTTCGAGCGCACGCTCATTATTGCTGAAGAAGGAAGTTATGTGCATTACATTGAAGGATGCACCGCTCCGACTTATTCCAGCGATTCACTGCACTCCGCAGTAGTTGAACTGATCGCGCAACCGGGGGCGCACATTCGTTATACGACCATTCAAAACTGGTCGAACAATGTGTACAACCTCGTCACTAAGCGCGCCGTTGCATACGCAAATTCGAAAGTCGAATGGGTTGATGGAAACCTTGGTTCGAAATTGACCATGAAGTATCCGGCAATCTATCTGATGGGCGAAGGTGCTCACGGAGAAGTGCTGTCAATCGCTTTTGCAGGCGCAGGTCAGCACCAGGATGCCGGCGCCAAGATGGTGCACTTCGCTCCGAACACTAGCTCAATCATCGTTTCGAAATCAATATCGAAGGATGGCGGACGAACCTCATATAGAGGATTGATCAAAGCTTATCCCGGCGCCACGAACGTCAAATCGTCGGTGCGTTGCGACGCACTGTTGATGGACGAAAATTCGCGCTCAGATACGTATCCGACGATGGAAATTGACGAAAAGCACGCCACGATCGAGCACGAGGCTACCGTGTCGAAAGTCGGTGAAGACCAGCTGTTTTACTTGATGAGCCGTGGGCTCACACAAGAACAAGCAACAACCATGATCGTCAATGGTTTCTTTGAGCCGTTCACGAAAGAGTTGCCTTTAGAATACGCGGTCGAACTGAATCGTTTAATCGCATTGAATATGGAAGGCTCTGTCGGCTAGACCGCGGGGCATTCCCATTTTTTATACAGGTTGAGACACAGGAAATGGCGGAATTGACAATGGGGGATACGATTGCCCGGGAAACCATTGAGGAGCTAGCTTCTCGACTGGACGAGCCGGCGTGGTTGGTTGATTTGAGATTGGCAGCGCGCGAGATTTACTTGCAAACGCCTAATCCCACCGAGCGTGATGAAGACTGGCGCCGCACCGACATCGGTGCCTTGGACCTGACGGGCATGCGCATCGTCAGTTTGGCCACTCCCGGGGTAGTATCGACAGTTCCCTCCGACGTACCGGTTCGCTTGCAAAACGGCTTGAATCAATTCAAGAAGCTTGCCGGTGTAGTGGTGCAAAGCACTGAAACCGGTGGTTTTCAGCAACTCAATCCGGAGCTGGCCGCAAAAGGGGTCATCTTCTGTGATTTGTTGACTGCGGCTAAGACGCACGAAGACAAACTGCGCAGAGCGATGACACCAGACGTGGATATCTCCGGTGAAGGCAAGTTTGCTCTGCTTACCCGCGCGCTGTTCAACTGCGGCATGTTCCTCTATGTCCCGAAAGGTGTTCATGTAGATCATCCCTTCTTCTACGGAGTCGAGTTCGGTTGCGCTCAAAGTGGTGCTTCGGCTTTATTCCCGTATTTGTTGGTAGTGGCTGAGGAAAACACCAGTTTCAATCTCGTCTATGCGCCAGGCGCTACAACTGCTGAAGCGCAGGTTGATGCACGACCGCTCAATTTGCTGGCTCAGTACGTCAGCACAAGAATCGGTGCGAACAGTCTGGTCCGGCTCTTGGAAGTGCATGAGTATCCGACCAATGTATTTATGGTTGGGCGCTCGAACTGCCAAGTCAGTCGCGATGCTCGTTATGAGACACTAGCGCTGGCTTTGGGTGGACATCAAATTAAGTCCGATCTTGAGACCCAGTTGCAAGCAGCCGGTGCTTCCAGCGATGTTCTCGGTATCGTCCTTGGTGCCGGTAACGAGAAATACAGCTTCAACACCATTCAGGGCCATGACGCACCTGATACCACATCTAATATCAACTTCCGCGTAGCATTGAAAGACCAGTCAAGTTCGGTATATCAGGGAATTGTTCGAGTAGACAAGATTGCTCAACGCACCAACGCATTTCAATCCAACAAAAATTTGCTGCTAGATGGCAACGCCAAGGCAGATTCGATACCGAAGCTTGAGATTCTGGCTGACGACGTTAAGTGTTCGCACGGAGCCACTGTTGGCCCGGTAGATCGTGAACAGATCTTCTATCTAACTAGCCGCGGACTCACTGAGAAGCAGGCTGAAGAGTTAGTGGTACTTGGATTCTTCCGTCAGGTCGTTGAGCAGTTCGCTATAGAAGAAGCTCGTCGCTGGTTGAGCGATCTTGTTGCCGCCAAGATTCACGGCGCTGCTCCTGAAGTTGATTTCTTCGAGGATTTCGAACAATGACATTGGATGCGACGAGACGATTCATAAAGCTTTGCAGCGTTAGTGATGTCCCGATCAACACCACCAAAGTATTTGAAGTAGGCAATCGACGTTTTCTGATTTGTAATCTGAACGAGACTTTCTACGCCATCGATGATCGTTGCACGCACGACGATGGACCGTTGGGGGAAGGTGAGTTGCTCGCGGATGGGGAAATCGAATGCCCTCGCCACGGAGCGCGTTTCGACATCAAGACCGGCAAGGCGTTATGCTTGCCTGCCGTTGGCGAAGTGAACGCTTACTCGGTCGATGTTCGTGATGACACTGTCTATGTAGGATTGCCTCTCTAATGTTTGATGTAGACAGTGTTCGAAGAGATTTTCCAATTCTTGGGCGCGAAATTAACGGACGTCCGCTGGTTTACCTCGATAGTGCTGCCACTTCGCAAAAGCCTCAAGCCGTCATCGATTCGTTGGTCGATTATTACTCTCGCTATAACGCGAATATTCACCGCGGCATCCACAGTCTTGGTGAGGAAGCGACCAATGAATATGAAGGCGTTCGGGTAAAAATCAAACGCTTCATCAACGCTTCCGACGCTCATGAAGTAGTGTTTACGCGCAATACGACGGAAGCGGTGAACCTTGTTGCTACGACTTACGGGCGACAGCACGTGCTTGCTGGCGACGAGATTTTGTTGTCGCCGCTGGAGCATCACTCAAATCTGATTCCCTGGCAAATTCTGGCGCAGGAGAGAGACGCTAAGCTGGTCTACTGCGATTTGACTGAAGATGGTCGAGTTTGCCTGGAATCGGTCGCTAAGAAGCTCTCAAAGCGCACCAAAATTGTAGCTATGACTTTAACCTCGAATGTTCTTGGCACCATTGTTCCAATCAAGGCGCTCAGCGCACTCGCGCACGAAGTCGGAGCTGTGGTTTTTGTTGACGGCGCACAGGGGCTTCCCCACATGCCGGTGTCTGTTCAGGATTTGGACTGCGATTTCTTCGCATTCTCCATGCACAAAATGCTCGGACCAACCGGAGTGGGAGTGCTTTGGGGACGAGCAAAACTTCTTGAGGCGATGCCGCCATATATGTATGGTGGCAACATGATTAGCTCTGTTTGGCGCGATCGCGTGATCTATAACCAGATTCCGTGGAAGTTCGAGGCGGGCACACCGAACATCGCTGACGTTGTGGGTTCAGGCGTAGCTCTCGATTACCTTGTCAAACTGGGTATGGACAATGTTCGTGAGCATGAGATTGAACTCTGCAATTACGCGCTCGAGAAATTCAGTGCCATAGACGGTATGACCATCTACGGACCTCATAGCGCCGCGCATCGTGCCGGGGTTTTTTCGTTCAATCTGAACGGGGTGCATGCTCATGATTTGGGACAAATTGTTAACGAGGAAGGCATTGCAATTAGAGTGGGACATCACTGCTGCCAACCGCTAATGCGCGATCTTGATTTACCGGGCACTGCGCGTGCCAGTTTCTACGTTTACACCACTAAATCGGAAATCGATTTGTTGATTACCGCTTTGGAAAGAGCAAGAAAGGTTCTCGGCCATGTCGCTTGCAGATGAACTCTACAGAGAAACAATATTGGATCACTACCACAATCCCCGCAATCAAGGGATTCTGGAGGGAGAAAAAATCCTGTCTGTCGAAGGCGTCAATCCGCTGTGCGGCGATGAACTGGTTCTCTACCTTGAGGTAAAGGACGGAATTGTTGACGGTATCACCATTAAGTCGCGCGGTTGTTCGATAAACACGGCATCAGGCTCCATGATGACGGAAGCGGTGAAGGGGCAGCCGCTAGAGCGCGTAAATGACATGATCAGCGTCTTCAAAGATATGATGCTGAATAAGTCCGAGGACACGCCAGAGCTGCCTGAAGAGTTTGAAGATCTTGAAGCGCTGCAGGGGGTGAAAAAATATCCTGTTCGCATCAAATGCGCATTGCTGCCCTGGAACACATTAATTGAAGGTCTTCGATGTGCTCAAACCGGAGATGTCGCGAAGGCCGTAGTTTCTACCGAACACGAATAGTCAATTTTCACTGGAGGCGTAAATGTCCACGCTGCAAGAAGACCTGGTTCTGGAAACAGTCAGAACAGTAATAGATCCGGAAATCGGCATCAGCATTGTTGAGCTTGGGCTAGTCTACGGCGTGGAAGTTAAAGATGGCGACGTGGTTGTGCGCATGACACTGACCAGCCCTGCTTGTCCTCTGGGAGGCGTAATTCAGGCTCAGGTGCATCAGACCGTCAAGAAACTGCCCTGGGCCAAAGAAGTGAAAGTCGAACTTGTCTGGTCTCCTCGTTGGGATCCTAAGACAATGGCCTCTGAGGACGCCAAGATGGAACTTGGTATTTTATAGATCTATCAGCATAATTCTTAGCCCGACGCGCGGCTATGCTGCCAAGCTGATAAATTAGCAGGAGTAAACACAAGCTGTTTTAGGCTAAGCTCCGGCTGTGGTACCTCAGGTTCATTTTCAAAATGACCAAACCGGTAATTCATGACAACGACGGTCACGTCGACGACTTCCTGAGCACAGTGCTCCTGTGGTTAGCTCCAACTGTTTCGTTGCAAGCGATTACGGTTACTGACGGTGATTGTTTCGTGCAACAGTCTTTTGAGGCGTACATCAAAATTGCCACTTTCCTGAATATGGAAGGCGCTGAAATTGGCTATAGCGAGGACCCTGTTCAGAATCCGTTTCCGGATAATTGGCGCCGCGAAAGTTACATTATCAACGAGCTGCCAATCTTTAGTGACAACGAGTTGAAGCATACTTATCAGTCGACTCGGCCGCGCAAGTCCCAAACCTTGATAAGCGACTGCTTGGCCAATTCGAAGTCACCCATGACCCTGGTTTGCACCGGACCGCTTACAAATGTTGCCCCCGTGTTCGAAGAACGTCCGGAGCTGCGTGACAAAGTCGAAAGCTGCGTCATCATGGGTGGTGCTATTGGTGTTCCCGGAAATGTGGAAATGCCCGACCATGACGGCAGCGCTGAATGGAATTTCTATGCCGATCCTTCGTCCGCAAAGCGGCTCTTGGATACTGGCGTACCGATTACACTGATACCACTGGACGTTACCAACAAAGTGCCGGTTACTCGTGAATTCATTTTACGCCTCGACGAACAGGCCGAAAAATACCGTGCATCTCAGCTGGCGGCGAAACTATTTTCGCTGGTTAAAGGGTTCAACTATTTCTTCTGGGACACTTTGACTGCTGCGCTTGTCGTGCGTCCTGAGTTGATGACATACAAAGATCAGCGCGTAGACATTGCCACAAGCGGACGCAGCGCCGGCCGTGTTCAAACGCCGCTATTCGGCGGAAAGAAGATTCGCGTGGCGTCGTCAGTCGACGTAGAGAAATTCGAGAATCTAGTTTTGGAGATCCTTCGGGTCAAATAGCGGGCAAGGGTGTGTAATCCCCCGGGGACGTTCCGCCGGCAGACCACACTGCGGAGCCCTCGACAAACTGCTGATGCTGGTTACTTGATGAAGTACATCTTGTTTGGCAGCTTAGCGCATTCTTTTGCAAACCCGCCTTCTAGATCTGAAAACTGATCGCCGATGTTGACGACTACGGTGAAACCCATGTCTTCTATTTGTTTGCGAATGCCGGATTTGAACTCGGACGCCGATGATTTGTCACCGTCGGGACGCATGTAGAGCCCATCGTAGGCGATGTTATTGCGCACCAAGTTTCGAATTGTTCCTTTTCTCAATTTTTCCATACGCCCTGTAATAAGAAAAACTGCGATGCCGTCCTTTCGCGCACGGGCAAGCAAGTCTGTGGACTTCTTCAATGATGGAGCCTGCGCTTGTTCGACCCAGGCAAAAAAATCGTCCCACTTAAATTCGTCGTGCTGTTCGAAGAAGGGACGATTATCCAGAATTGTCTCATCAATATCGGAGACAACTGCGAGATACTTCTCGCCGTTGTGTTTGCTAATTACGCTGGCTGCACTTGCAATAGCTTCGTCGAACTCTTTTCTGTATTCAGCAGTCTTTGCAAAGGCTAGCCCGATTTTGCCGGAGTACTCGCTTTCGCTCAGACCTGCCGGAACCTTTAGTTCCGCGCAAGGGCAGGCTTGGGAGTGCGGTATCGTATTTAGTATCGTCGTTAGCGTCGCGCACGCCAGTGTCATCGCGGTAACTCGAATAGACCTGCTCAAAAATGATGACTTCACGCGTTTGCTCCCATTTGCCCGGTATCGGCTCATTTACGACTGTCTCAAGTTGCCTGATCATACGAGAATTCTGCGATTTTGTGACAAAAGTCAGATTGACATCCATGCTCTCCGAAAGTTAATCTGGTTTCACGAAGTATCTTCTAGTTGAAATTTTGAGATTGACTTTGTCTACTGCGGGGCGTAGTCGATCGGCCGTGGCATACTGTGGAGAAGAATCTTGTTAAAGAGTCGTTCCGTGCATTCGCCCAATTCAGATGAGAAGAGCAGCCTCAAAGATCGCCTTCTTGTAGCGCGTGCATTCGTCCGCGACAACATCGTTGAGAATCCCAAATTCAAACTCTACAAACGAATCGTGTTCGTCGGCTGCGTTGTATGGGCAGGCGTGATCGTGGTTCAAAGCATTCCTTACTACATATACATCGGTCAAGGAAAAGAAGCATTTCAGTCCGGACGATTCAGCGAAGCAGAAGAGCTATTCAGCCAGTCCATCAAAGAATCGCAGCGGTATGATGCCGCCGATCCCCGGTTGGCGAATGCTTTGAACAATCTGGGCGAAGTGTACCGAGTCGAGGCGCGCTACGTCGAAGCCGAACCGGTGTACGCGAAACTGAAAGCGATTGTGGACCGAAATCTGGCGAAGAAGCCGATGGAAGCGGCCTTACTATTAAACAACGTTGCCGCCTACAACAGAGATAAAGGTGACTACGCGGCAGCAGAGAAGCTCTACGAACAGTCACTTTCTATATGGCAAACGGAAGTGAAGAAGCCCGAAGATTCCATGTACGGCTCGCTTCTCAATGGTAAAGCTCGCCTTTATCGTGACATGGGGCGCTATCGCGAAGCTGAGCCACTGTACAAGCAGGCTCTGGCGATCAAGGAGAAGGCAAACGGGGCTCATCATCCCGAAGTCGCTAGCGTTGCGGACAATCTTGCCGGACTCTATCGCGAGCAAGCACGTTACGAGGAAGCCGAACCGCTTTTTCGCCGCGCATTGGCTATCGACATTAAGAACTTCGGACACCAGCATCCTGATACTGCCACCGATGAAAACAGCCTTGCCGGTTTGCTTCGCTCGATGAAGCGCTACGATGAAGCCGAAAAGTTGTACATGAGCGCGTTGACCACTCGCAAACTCTTGCTAGGCGTCAATCATCCGCATACGGCTCGTAGCTTCATCGGCATCGGTGAACAGTACCGTGAAACCAAGCGGGTCGAAGCCGCAATTCCGCTTTTGAAGGAAGCTGTTGCCATTTACGACCGTGTGTACCGCAAGGCCGATCATCCGGATACAGCAACCGCATTAAATGCGCTTGCCACTGCCTATCGGGTGAGTGGGCAATATAAAGAGGCTCAAGTCTGTCTGGATCGATGCTTGAAGATTCGCAAATTGCGATTGACGGCCGATCATCCGGACTTGGCGCTGACGCTGTTCAATCAGGCGGAGCTTGATCGTGCGACAGGCAAACCGAAAGAAGCCGAAGTATTGTATCAGGCTGCAATAGCTAGTCAGAAGCGGACTTTAGGTGATCGGCACCCGGCATTGATAGCCAGCGAGCAAGCGTTGCAATCGCTACAGTCGCTGGAAAGACGCCACTAGCTCTGGGGACGCGTGTCCAGGGCCGGTTGTGATTGTCTCTCGCCGGAGGATTGTGTGCACTATATACGGTGCCGAGCGCGTCGCTGTTTAGCCGAATCCGGTTGCCCGAATTTTGTTTTTGCATAGCCCAAAAGTATTGCTACTGCGTACACACGGGCTTACGTCAGAACGGTGCACACAGTCGTAAGAGTGTATCAAACTGATTCGGTGTTCCTGAAATGTTCCCGTTGGCAGGTTAGACTTTCAAATAGTCGGGGCTGGACCAAATTCTTTTAGGCGCTCCGGCTTCTCCGCAAGCCTCGTTGGCTCCGCGCGTTGAAAACGTTTACCTATGGCGGCGGTACACCGGCGATCAAGCTGTGCTTGGTCGAATATGAAATCAAGGCGCGTTGCACTATTGCGCGCCCCCGCGCTTAAACCAATGAGCGCCGGGGAATACAAAAAAGAGCTCCCCTTTTGCCTGCGTGTACACATGAACGAAAACGAAACCTGGTTCAGTAAGTATGGTAAATGGCTGTGTTTGTTCCTGGGTTGCGTGCTGGGACTCTCATGCGCGTTTATGTTGTGTAAAGCTCTGGGAACGCAAGCTAGCTTGACTAGTTCGGCGAAAGTGACCATTCTTCTTTGTGTCGGTGCGGTTGCCGTGCAACTCTGTACAGCGCTGGACTGGATTTTGTACCGCGCTGAAAAGCATATTATTGAAGGCCGCTATACCGATGCCCGCAGGATCATTCAAAACGTAATGGTCTTTTACAGCGTATTGCGACCAACTGCCCCCGACCGGGCTCGTTTGTTGGTCTTACTTGGCGGATGCCATCTAGCGTCGGGAGACCAGGTTGCCGCTCGCAGTGTCCTGACAGAAGCAGTCGACATGATCCGTCACATCAAGCAGTCCGCTCTGTGGGTCGTGGGCTCTGACAGCGTTCTGGCGGAGCAACTTAACCAGGTTTTCGACCAGCGGTTCCGGGGGATTGAAGGCGTCGCAAATCTGGAGCTAGCCGCTATCTATCAGGAGCAAGGACGAGTTAGTGAAGCCGTTTCGCTTTGCCGTGGTTCAATCGATTCACTGCAAGAGTATCGCTCCGACATGGTTCGCCAGATGACGAGACAGGAAGTCGGCAAGAAGAAGTCTCACAAGGGAGATCGATGGGCATTGCTTTCTCGTGCCGCGTCTAAAGCCGAGAAACTCGCTGCGATCGAAGCTTGTCTGGAAGGTGCCTATGACCTTTCCCGAGTATTGCAGCGCGTTTAAGGTGTTGCAGACTATGCCCTAAAGCGATCTTCAGGCTTAGGCGCTTCCTGAGCCGGGTCACAATTGTCCTGACAAACTCGTTAGTTATTTTCAGTCCGCCACTGAGAGCTCATCCGTTCACCTATTGCGCACGACGGACCGCACGTTCATTAGCGGTTCGCTGTTGAATGTGGACCTCTGAGCGCTGTCGGCATTGTCTACAATTCTCCAGAATTGTAGACACGAGCATGAGCCTTCGTGCTCGGTACTGCGCGGCGTTGATGGCGAGTTAGGCGGTTTGCGACCTTTCTGCTAGCTGTCAGGCAATCGTCATGTAACGGACGTTTTTGCCGGGAAAGTCCTTCCCGGGCTCGGATCTGTGCCAGCACAGAGCAATAGGGATAGTTGCCAGCGGAAAGGAATGTCCGGATTGTGTCGCCGAATGCGAAATTTTGCTTAGACGAAGCGGAGATTCCGTCAAACAGGCTATATTTTAGAGCTTAGATAGATCATCGGAGGCCAATGTCCATGTTTGGCAAAAAGAATACGCAGAAGATTAGCTCCGAACAAATACTGGCGGCTCTGTCGCGAGTGATGGACCCGGACTTGAACATGGACATTGTCACTTTGGGCATGATTTCCGAGGTCAAGATTGACGGCGGCAAGGTTTCCTTCACGTTGACGCTGACCACGCCTGCCTGCCCGGTCAAGGAAAAGCTTGAGCAAGAGGCTCGTGAGGCAGTTCTATCCGTTCCAGGGGTTACTGACGTTGAGATGGTGTCGACTGCGCAAGTTTCTTCGCGGGGCAACGTTGCCGGCAAAACTAGCGTGCCCGGCATCAAACAGATTATTGCCATAACCTCCGGCAAGGGTGGCGTTGGCAAAACAACCGTTTCAATCAACTTGAGTGTGGCGCTTACTCAGTTGGGTGCAAAGGTCGGTTTGCTCGACGCTGACATCACCGGACCGAATTCGCCAATCATGCTCGGGGTGGGCGATTATCAACCGACGGCGAAAGACAACCGCATTATTCCGGCTGAGAATCATGGTATCAAGTGTATTTCCATGGCATTCTTCGTGGCCAGCGACACGCCGGTCATCTGGCGTGGACCTATGCTAGACAAAGCGATTCGGCAGTTCCTCACAGATGTGGAATGGGGCGAACTTGATTATCTGATCGTGGACATGCCTCCTGGCACTGGTGATGCTCAATTGACTATGTGTCAGGCCACTAATCTGGCTGGCGGCGTGATCGTGACGACGCCTCAAGCGGTGGCCTGTCTCGATGCGCGCAAAGGCACGGCAATGTTCACTCAGATGAACGTCCCGGTACTTGGGTTGATCGAAAACATGAGTTACTTTGAAGCTCCTGGTGGACAGAGAATCGAAATCTTCGGACATGGGGGCGGTAAATCGCTTGCTCAGGAAATGGAGATTCCATTCTTGGGCGAAATCGCACTTGACCAGCATGTACGCGAAGGTGGAGACAAGGGGGTGCCGATTACGATTGCTCAGCCCGATGCACCAATTTCGCAAGCTTTCAGAGATATCGCCAAGCAACTAGCAGCACAGATCAGCATTCGCTCGCTTCAACCGCAAGAAGCCGCTCCGGCTTGCACGGAAGATCACGATCACTCAAAACATAGCCACTCGCATAGTCACTCGCACAGCCACTAGGCGCTAGTTGCATGTATGGGCGAAGGTGAGAAAGAAAAGCAATATAGGGATGACATTAACTCTGTAGCGCGAGTTGATCAAATGCGCAAGGACGCTTCCGGGTATTGGTCTTTGTGCACCATCATCTTCGGTGGCGGACTCTGTCTTTGTTTGTTCTGTCCGGGACCTTTGGCTTACACCCTCTTTGGGATAATGGCCATTCCGGGGTGTTTGTTATTCTATCTGGGTAGCCGCATCATGCGTTGCCCCCGGTGCAATGTCTACATAGGCGATCCGTATGATCCGGAAGCGGGAAGAAGCCGTTGCGATAAGTGCAACGCGTTATTGAAGTGGGACTAGTCCTGTAGACCTGTGCTTAGCGCTGTGGTCCCAGTATGCCGTCCCAAGGTTGCCAGGTCGAGGCCAGGCGCCCGTTGGGATGGAAAACAAGTTCGTGTATTGTTTCAGGATCTGCTTGCTTGACTTGTTCGAGCCTTGCAAGATCTGCTTCTTCAAAGACGACGTCGATATTTTTGTAGCGCCAGACTTCAACGTAATAGTAATAGCCGACGATTTGCCGTTGAAACGTAAACCTGCTGCTGGAGCTAATCTCGTCCAGTATAGGCTCGAGGCGGACGCGCTGTTGATCGCAATACTCAACGACGCGGTTGCGCGAATGAGTTTGCGGATCTGTTTCCATTAGCTGGCGGAAGATCACATTGTCGACACCGAGACTTGCTGCGTAATCGAGATAGTCAAAAACAGCGGTAAAGTCGTTAATAGCTTCTTTGAGGAGCACGCATGATAGACGGATGCGCACACCACTGGTGGTAGCTGTATGGACGACTCTCTGCAAGTGCTGGTCGCTCAGACCTTCTGTGAATTTCATTAGCTGAGCATTGCGAGCATAGTCAGGATGGGCCTTGCTGATGTTCAGATGTTGCAATCCTGTATCGACAAGCCAGTCGATGACCCGTTTGCCTTCTCGCACATCCAACAGTCCCGAGCCGTTGGTGGTGAGTGTTCTTTTTCTTGCATCATGTGTGGCAAGTGTTCTGAGAATGCGCGGTAGCCGAGGGTCTTTGCTCGCCTCTCCTCCGGTTACTGAAACGCTGGGGTTCAGGGCGCGAAGTTCTGTAAGGGTTGCCTCCAATGCGGCAAAGTAGATCTCGTCATCGCGCTCGATTTTCTTTTGAAACCACAGGTCTGTTCCGCGCGATGCGGGACGCAACTCCTCGACACAGAACGTACAGCGTGCGTTGCAGGTTTGGGCGCTGTAGACGGAAAGATTTGCGTTGGAATAAACTTTCGTCGGCCTGTTCCAGAGGTTAATAAGCTTGGTGGTGCCGGTAGTACTATTGCCGACCAGTTCAAATGCTTCGCTTTTGCGTCTTCGCCAAGATTCATTGAAGGTTGTACCGCGCAGAGGAGGCGAAGGCGGTGAGAAACGCGTCATGGCAATTGCCTCATCGCTTCCGACCGCGCGACTAGATCCGTACCCATATTGCGTCCGTCAGGGTTGATCATGCTGAAGTTCTGACCTGCGAGAAAAGGCTCGTCCCAGTTTTCCTCATTTGAGGCAAAACCATACTTTTGCAAGAAGAACACGTTTGAGACGCTGAGCAGTCCCGCACGCTCAACTGCTAGTCTGATTTGCTCGTCGTCGTTCTCGTAACCTTTACGAAGTCGAACGTTTACCACCAGCATTCGTGAATCGCCGGACTGAGTGATGATTCGATGCAGAGTTTGCGCTAGGGTAATCAATCCGGCATCGCGATCCAGAAGGTAGTGATTAACTGAAAGTTTTAGTGTGAAATTCGGTCCGAAAATGCCCAGCCACGTCCGAAGGGATTCTTCGCCACGCGGCAACGTTGCACCGTTGGTGCATAACACGAGGCGATCGACTCGCGGGTGCTGTCGCGCAATGCGGATGAATTCTCGGAACTGAGGATGAACCGTTGGCTCACCACCTTCCAGCTGAACTTCGAATCTACCGCTTTTGGGAAATGCTTCCTGATATTGCTCCAAGCTAAGGAACGTAGCTCCTGCGGGGGATGAGCATGTGCTGCACCAGGGGCATGCTCGGTTGCAGTTATTGGTGAGGGCAAAGTACAGCCTTTGCACCTGCCGCGAATCGGGATGGTCTAGCGGCTTTTCCTGATTCACGGTTAGTCCTCCAATAGCGGCAACTCGCTGCGATAGGGAAGAGACTTGCCTCCTGCGGCTCGATCCCCTAGCGAGGGATCGATGTGAATCGCGACACTGACAGCCTTGCCGAACAAGGCGGCCAGCTTGTCCTTCAAATCGGTTCTGTCTACCGTTGAGCCAGGAATGGGGCGCAGAATTAGTTCTAATGACCTGTCCTTATATTGCACAAACTCGTGTTGCACAATGGGAAATTCCCGCAGCACGGAAGAGATATCCACGGGGTTAACCAATTGGGCTGACGCACCTCTGAAAATGACTGGTTCGCGGCCTTCCAGTTCTTCCAGTCTCGGAACTTCGGAGCCGCACATACAGCGGTTGTAGCGCAGCCTTCCCCAATCTCCGGTGCGGTAGCGTAACAGGGGGAAGAACGGGTTCCGTCCACCGGTTACGGTGATTTCACCTCGTTCCCCTGCCGCGACCGGATGACCCTCGCGGTCGAGGCTTTCGACGAAAATATCGTGAGGCAAAATATGATAGCCTGCACCTTTTGGACAGCCGTATCCAATCGGGCCTGTTTCGGTCAATGAATACCATTCGATGACGGGACAATTGAACTTTGCTTGCAATTTCGCTTTGAGTGCGGCGCTCATTGCCACCGCTGTTGAAACCATTGCGGACGGATTGGATTGAATGTTCTGTCGGAGCATCTCGGCGAAGGAAATCGGGTCGCCGGTGAGAAACGCCGGAGCAAATTCGTTGAAGTATTTGTTGGCGCTGTCGGCTGAATGCCACTCTTCCGTTCGCAAATTGATTTTTGCGAAACCGGCGTTGTTCCAGGCCGATAGCACTGTCGGATATGTCACGGTTCGAGCTTGCGCGCACACCAGAAAACAGGCCACGCCGGCGCTGGAGAATGAGAGTCGAACGCCATGCTTTGAAAGCCCGGCTTCAAGAAGCGGTTGGTAAGCTGCGGCTGCTCGTGCTGAATGAGGTACAAGGAGGCTGTGCCCGGTGGTGCCGGCCGTGCGGTAGACAATCAGTTCGGACAAGTCGGCGTCATCGGGAACAAAGAGTTCCGGCGACACGGCAATATCTTCTCGACTCATTGTCGGAATGTCGTTCCAGATCGCGCGAACATCATCGGTACCCACAATCCTGTTTCGGAACCCGGGCACAACCCGCTTGCGATCGCGCACCCATTCAACAATATTATCGGGTAATTCCGCGGTTGGGCACGGACCGTTGGTTTGTAGTGCTTCGTTGTATCGGGACAGTGCTTCAAGATCCGCGGTCGTCAATCTGTCGCCGGCAACGTGATTCCACTTCGGTGCGTTTTTGCTCTCTCTCATGGCGTTGAGCAAAGCGAACCCACCTTCTGTTATCTGTGGGTTTCTCTCACGTATTTCGGCGGGAATATTACTGTTTGACACGCTACTCCCTCGATGCTTTAGCTGCCGCTTCTTCCGCTGCCTTCTTCACCATTGCTTGTCTCACGGCTTCGGCTCGCAAGTGTGCTTTACGCGCATCCTCTACAACCTTGCTGCGTTCCGTGCTGCTCAGTGCCGCCAGTTGGTCGAGCGCTCTTTCCTCGCTTTCGCCCGCAGGACGATATGACATAAGGGCGAGGCAGAGGCGACAGAATTCTTCGCGGCGCTCTGCTGACGAGACGAATGATTCTGCTTTGATGATAAGAGCTAACTCGTCCAATCCATCCATTAACAGTTTGGGTGCGGCGGCGTTTACCGGTGCCTTGTCGCGGAACCACGGGTCTGCCAGCAGCCAGCACGCAAGGAGCACTAGGCGAAGTCTGTTTACCTCCTTGGGCGTCGCTTTCAAGTTTTCAGCGCCAAACTTCTTGATCCAATCACCGGCAGGAATCTTGATCCCCAGGTCTCGAAGCAAATCACAAGCTACAGCGCGTACGTCAATCTGCCCTTTGCCTGCGACAACAGGCTGCGCCAGAAATTCGCGGGGGGTTTCCGCGAGCCGGTGTGTAAGTTGTTCCAGAAGCGGTCCTTCTTCTTTCACCGGCGTTTGTTTGACCCCTGACATCCGTTTTGCTTTCGCGGCGAAGATCATACCTTGGCGAAGCGTCCGTGTACTCACTTCAACCGAGTAGAATGTGTAAAAGTGTTGTCCGGGATGAATGGCATGAAGCAGAAACTTTTTCAGCACGTAAGTGAGGCGCCGACAAATCCTGCTACGGGCAAGGGCAAAGTCACTTTTGACGTTGAGGACTTGTACCGTGGACCGGTGCAGGTAAAATCCGGCGACGGAGTGCAGACGCCTCTCGATGAAAAGTTGAGGCAGGCTTATTTTTGGATAGTGAACCAGGCTGTTATCAGTCCGCATTACGATGTAGAGTTCAATGAAACTCAACCTCAGAGCTATGTCTTTGGTGATCAGAAAAGCACGCTTACTTTGCCGACCGGCCAGAGCTACTCCAGTTTCATTCTGGTTCCGCTGCTCAATCTTGCGGTGCGGCGGCGTTGTTTACTGTTAGGCGGACCAGGGCGAGGTAAAACGTCCAGCGCCACTTTAATGGGGATTTTGGCCGGCTATTCAATAAAAGAAGTTCGGCGTGCCATCCAGCACGGACAACCGCAGATGACTATTTCGGATTTGCTGGGTAATCCATTGCCAGCGGATTTAGTATCAGCGAGGAACATGGACAGCATTGCCATTTCGTGGCGACGATGGCTTTCCATGAAGGTCAAGATAATTGACGAGTACAATCGCATTCCTACGCGAACACAATCTGCACTGTTGACTGTGCTTGGCGATAACTACGCTGAAATCTTAGATCAGATTTACGAGTGCCCGGAAGCCGCCTGGTACCTCACTGCTAATGATGATGCCGGTGGTGGCACTTACCAGGTAATTGAAGCGTTAAAGGATCGCATTGATGTGGTGGTTCGCTGCTTGCATTTCAATACTCGATTTCTTCACCAGTTGCTGGCGCGATTGGAAGAAGGCATTCGCCCCGAAGAGGCCGTGCCGCCTCAATTGATCTTCAAGGACGATGAGCTTGACCGGTTGCATCAGGAAGTGATGCAAGTGGAAATACCGCTTGAGCTTCGCAGAAGAATTGAATTCTTTGCCAGTCAGTTTGAGTTCTGCGAACAAGCCGGCGTGCAATTTGAATATAAAACCAAAGACACTATCAAGTTGGCCGGGCACGATTACCATCTCATTGCCGCGAAGGATACTGGAAGAGACAAGCTGAAGGATCTGGGCGTGCAGACCAAGAATGGATTATCGGTTCGTTGTTTGCTAACCCTACTTACCTTCGCCAAGGCCTTGGCCTACTTTCGCGGAAACAAAACTGCGCATTTGGATGACGTGGTG
This sequence comes from Candidatus Obscuribacterales bacterium, assembly GCA_019752635.1. Taxonomy (GTDB): domain Bacteria; phylum Cyanobacteriota; class Vampirovibrionia; order Obscuribacterales; family Obscuribacteraceae; genus JAKFUT01. Next base: position 123,226 of record JAIELX010000066.1, read on the forward strand.
CAAATCATTCCGTTCGTCATGCACGACAAACTGGTGCAAGACCCCGAGTCGCCCTGCTTCCAGCAGCCCGGAATGGAGACATTTCGGCTTGATCGCTTGAGCTGGATTCGCTATCTGTTTGTTCAGTCCTGCATGGAATATGATCGTTTGGATCTGGACCATGATGATCCTGTGTCTGAGCTGATGCACGATTTCAATCGTGGACTCGATTCCGTCTCCGAAGTAGAGGCGCGTTCGCGATTGGTACGCATCGAACGGCTATTAAGCGATTGGTCGAAAGGACGGAAACTCTATGGTCACATTTACGATGACCTTGTTTATCTCAAGTACTTGCATCAGAGATACACGAACTATCTGGCATGGCTAACGTGGAAGAGTTGAAGACAGATTCGATCGACGCGAATTGTGCGCTGGCAGCTGTTCTGCGCGCGCGGCGCCAAGAGTTCAATGAGCGGTTTCTGCATGCCCGACACGCTAAACCTACTTTAGATCCAACCACGTTCAAACAGGTTCTTGCGACGGTTATTTGTCCTGTGGTAGAGGCATGGTCGCGTTATCCGCAGGTGGATAAAGATGAGGCTGCAGGAACGCTTTACGATATTGCGTTGGAACTTACGGGCGCCGGTCTCCTCGGTCAGATCGGCAAGCCTGAGTCGTTAGATGATGCCTGGCGCATAGTGCTCCCCTCCGCCCCGCATTTGGTGAAAAGCGATTGTGCCGGTTTTGCTTCAACTGTTACTAATTCGGTCTACAACGTCTCGCGTGTGCCCGGTGCCAAGCGATCCCTCTTTGTGTATGAACTGGCGCGGCTGGCGGCAGTTTGTCCGGATCTAAAGACGTTGCGCGATGCCGGCAAAATCTTAGCGTGGCGGTGCGGCCTTGCGCATTATCGTGACGGTGCGTTAGATGCGTGCACGGGCTTGGGGTGGGATTTCGTCGGGGCGGCGATGGGTTTTAGCGAAGTGCCGAACATGACTTTGCCTGACTTCCAGCAAAGACTTAGAGACGACCCGTGGATGCATCCGTTCTCTGCCGCTGCTGGTCTTCCCTCGACGAGTATGCGTATTGCCAAACAGGTAGGCGCGTTTCGCGGTTATGGAGGTCAGTTTCTCCGTCCGCCGGAGGTAGTGGCCAGCGATGAAGACTTTTACGCCACTGATGGTGAAGGTTGGTGGTTGCTTTGTGTAGATATCTTCGGTAACACTTTCACTCGGTGTCCGGAGCCATCAAACATAGAAGTTCGCCGTCCGAACGACCTGTGTGTGCTGCAGGCGGGTGCTGAAGCTGTTCTGCAGAATGCTCGTGGATTTATAGCCGAAGCCTTCGGTAAGTCCGCTGTTTCTGCTCAAACTGAGCGCAGGGAAGATGATTTCACTGTTTCGGCGGACGGGGTGATAAGGTCCGGTGAGGATAAAATTTCGGTGCCGAAGGCGGATAAGATTACCAGTTTTGCATCGGCAAAGAGAACATTGTTAGCGACTACGACGACGTCCCACAAAATCATGGTGATAGCACGTCCTTCCATGCTGATTTAAGATCATGCCCAAAGACAAGGTGTTAGAAGAAATTAGAGCCGATTGGATGCGTACGTGGCCTTCGGCGCTATCGTTGTGGGGGAAGTTTACCAGGCTGTCCGAGCCACGCTGGTGCAGTGCGCCCGCAGAGGAAAGTAGAGAAGGGCTGTCCGGATCGTTCGCGATGATTCGATTTCCCGATCATGCCATTGTGATCAGTCTTAGTCAGATTCGGGAACACGGCTTGGAAGATTATCCGCTAGAGATCCTTTCTCATGAAATTGGACATCACGTTCTCTGCCCATCCGACCTTGCTGATCAGGGAAGAATGCTGGCGCGCATTCGCAAGTCTTTGCCGACCAAGGAAAATTCAGCGCCATTTGTTGCTAATCTGTATGCCGATCTTCTCATTAACGACCGCTTGCAGCGGCACGGTTCCTTGCGAATTTCGGATATTTACCGACGAATCAATCAGCCGGGAGCGGATGAGCTCTGGACATTCTACATGCGTATATATGAGTTGCTTTGGAAGCTCTCGCCGCGGACTCTAGCCACGGGCAAAGTAGACAAAGTCATGGAAGCTGACGCGCAATTGGGAGCCAGATTGATTCGCTCGTATGCGCGCAACTGGTTGGATGGCTCGGGTCGCTTTGCCGCGTTGTGCTTGCCATACATGCTCAAAAAAGACGAAAAAGCGTACATGAAGAACTTTGCTCCTCTTTTGGATGGAATCAATCCTGCTGCCGGTTCTCAGGCACAGGCCCACGGGCTGACCGAAATTGAAAGCGATGAGTGGGGCGGGGCGCTACACCCGTCGATAGATCCTCTTTTGTCTGGAGCTGATGAGCGAGCAGGGCTGGGGGATGACGTCGAAACCAATCCCGCAGAAGATGGCGAATCAAGCGATACGGATGCGAAAAAATTGAAAGCTAACGAAGACGACGGAAGGGTTAAGCCTCGCGCCGCTCCTACCGGCGGTAACGGCAGTAACGGTGCTGCCGGGCAGTATCGCGAACCATTCGAGTACGGAGAGATTCTCAAATCCCTGGGGCTGAAATTGACCGACGAGGAGGCGGCAATTCGGTACTACAGAGAAAGAGCGATGCCGCATTTGGTGCCTTTCCCCACCGTGATTTTGCCTGAGTCGACAGATCCTCAGCCGGAGGGCTTGGAACCCTGGGATGTTGGAGCGCCACTAGAAGACATCGATTGGTTTCAGTCTGTGCTACTCAGCCCTCATATCATTCCCGGCATGACAACGGTACAGCGTACCCGGGGCACATGCGAGGGGCACGAGCCTGACAAACGCCCTATGGACCTTGACCTCTACGTCGATTGTTCGGGGTCGATGCCGGATCCACGGAACAATGTTTCCTATCTGGCTTTAGCTGGTGCTATTGTTGCATTATCGGCTCTAAGAGCTGGCGCCCGCGTTCAGGCAACGCTGTGGAGCGGACCGCAACAGTTCCAGACGACCAACGGTTTCGTTTCCGATGAAAACGCGATTCTGGGCGTGGTTGCGGGATACATTGGCGGTTCTACTGCATTTCCGATTCATCTCTTAAGAGACACGCATTTGAGGCGAACGCCAAGGGATCGAGCGGCTCATATTTTGGTGATATCCGATAACGGCTGCGACACTATGTTTTGCACGGACGAAGAGGACCATGACGGCGTTGAAATATCCAGGATGGCGCTGGAGAACGCGCGCGGTGGCGGCACTTTGGTGTTGAATCTGTTTGAAGAGTGGCAAGAGAATCCCTTTTGCGTGCGGGCACATTCGCTTGGCTTCGATGTCTATCGCGTGCAGAATTGGGAGCAACTGGAGCAGTTTGCCAAAGCATTTAGCTCGAAAAAATATGGACAAGCAGAGGAGGAGCTTCTGCGTGCTCGAAAGCGTGTCCCATAGTGAACTCCGGTGGTGTTCTTGACAGGATAAATGCCATTTGGCGTGCCACTGGCGCTATAATCAGCGTCGGAGTTAATCGAGCGATGAAATGCCGAAAGTTTTAGTCATTGAAGACGACGCCGGGCTCAACCGCATGATAAGAGAGTGGTTGGTATTTTCCGAGCGTCATACAGTCGAATATGCAGAAAATGGCAGCGATGGCCTGGATAAATTGCTTTGCTCAGACTTTGATGTGATCGTGCTCGATTGGGAAATGCCAGGAAAGTCCGGAATTGAAGTCTTGAAGGAATATCGCTCCAGCGGTGGTAAAGCGCCTGTTTTGATGTTGACAGGCAAGGGTGGCATCGTTGACAAGGAGGCGGGCTTTGACGCTGGCGCTGACGATTATTTGACCAAGCCTTTTCATATGAAGGAACTTTCTGCAAGATTGCGTGCCTTGATTCGTCGTGCTGGCGGGACCGTTAGCAACGTATTGCAGCTTCGCGACATCTCTCTCGATCCGGGGGCGTTTAAAGTAACGCGCGGGGGCAGGGAGATTCAGCTCCTCCCTCGGGAATTCGCGTTGCTGGAGTTCTTGATGAGACACCCGGATCAAGTGTTTAGCGCGGACACGCTATTGAATCGCGTTTGGTCTTCAGATTCCGAAGCGACGGTGGATGCGATAACGACGTGCGTGAAACGAATTCGCAAGAAGATGGATAGTGAAGGGCACCCTTCAATTATCAAAACTGTTCACGGCGTAGGCTACAAGATGGAGTCCAACTGAGCTATGAAGAGTGTGATGCACTTTGTGGTTATGGCCCTCTTTTGGCTTTGCGGGATGCAGTCGAGCTATTCGCAAGAGTTGGCGGCCGCAGCGCCCGGCATGGCATTAGAAACGCAGCTAAGCGACATTAGATTGGATCCGAAGCCTTTGCTTGTCGCGGAAAAAGTTACGAAGGTGAAGGTCGCTGAACCGAAGAAGCCTAAGGAGAAAAAAACGAGCAAGAAAAAGGATCGAACAAAAAATTCCGACACCAGCAAGGACGCTGATGGAGAGGGGGCGAACGCCGACGATTCCAGTCCCTCTTCGACTGCCTCAGGAACTGGCACGGACAAGGACGATGCAGCTAAGAACGACTCTTCTGCCAAGAGTGGCTCGGGAAAGACCGATGTGGATGGTGACACGGCAAAGCCCGTCGCCACGCAGACCAAGCCGGCTTCAAAACCCGCTGCGAAGGCTTTTGTAAAACCGGGGTTCCAGCAGTTTGCCGGGAACGCTTCCTGGTATGGTGTTCCGTTTCACGGACGCAAGACCGCGTCCGGTGAGATTTTCGATATGTATAAATGCAGTGCCGCACATAAGTCATTGCCTATGGTGTCACGGGTACTCGTGGAAGATCCGCGCACGGGAAACACCGTTTTGGTGCGAGTAAATGATCGCGGGCCGTTTGTTAAGACCAGGGTGATGGATCTCTCGCGTGAGGCCGCTCGCAAACTCGGCACCATGGCACGCGGCGTATATTACATCGAAGCGACCGTGTTGGGCAAGTAAGTCGGGCGCGCTTGCGAAGACTTTGCTCACGGATGAAGCCCCAAGGGGATTTCTTTCGGGTAGATTCTTTGTTTCGCGACCGGCTTTCCACGGAGCGGTACCATTCATCGAATGGCGTGAGAGCCGTGCCCTGCCGCGCGGTCCGGAACGCCCGCTTCCGGTGGGGGTGGAATAACCGCAGTGGACACAGTTTGACTATCGAAAAACGGAGTCTACAAATCTGGAGAATTGTAGACTCCGCTCGGGGGGGGGGCGAAGCTAGTCGACGCGTTTTAGCTCGGCGAGCTCTTTACCTGCGGGCGAGACGGCGCATTGCACGTTGTATGCGCCGTTGTCGTTGTACTTATGGCGTTCAACCAGCAGATTCCCTCTCCACTTACCGGTGCTAATCCAATTGATGGAGTTGCCGTCGATTACTTGGCGAATGCCGCCGGTGTCTAAGTCAATTGCCAGCACTATTCCAGAAACCGCGTATCCCGCATTCAGGAAGTACAGTTCCGGTTTTGTCGGCGAGAAAACCAGATCCGTGATGCCGCTTAGCGTGATTTTACCCAGTGGCTGTTTTGTGTCAAAGGTAGTGCCCTTCTTGAACAGCGGGCGTGCAGGCGCCGAACCCGTGGCAAGGTAGATAACATCGATCGATGCTTCTCCTGCACCATTGGGCGCCATGTCTTTACTGGATCGCACAAAGGCATACATCTTGCGATCCGGCGAAAATACTTTCGTTTCTTTTTGCGCGGGCTTGTCGGCGCGAAGCGATTCAGCGTTTACCGATTCGGGGGCGTATCCACCGAGAAGAAGCACGCAGAACATCGCGGCTGAGAAGAGTACTTCGTCGATAGATGCTAACCGTCTGGAATGACGTTTGAATAATCGGTTCATGTTTGTCCTAATTTTAGCGCGTGTCTTCTCGTTCGCCGGTGGTCGCCATTCTGTCGAAATCGAGGCGCACTTTGAATTCCTCATTCAGGACCAGTCTGGCATCGTAGGTGCCCGTACCGGACTTCTTCTTGAATCCTTTAATCAATTCTGTTCGTTTTTTTTCCATCAGTTCTTTGATGTTGTCTAGCGTGAGTTCCTTGCCGTACTGTTCACGCCAAATGGCAAATTTACAGCCTTCTCTCCATCGGGAGCATCCTGCGACCTTGGCGCCGAGTTTGACGGTGCCTTCCTTGCACTGAGGACATGGTCCCAATGCCTCTTCGTCTGAGGCTCCCGGAGGCGGACTGTCGAACTCAAGCTTGACCTTGAACTCTTCGTTCAGAACAAGTTTTGCTTCGAAGGTGCCGGTTCCGGATTTTTTCTTGAAGCCTTTGATGACTTTTGTGCGCCCCTTCACTATCAATTCTTTGAGCTGGGCGTCTGAAAGCGCTTTTCCCGCGACCTCTCGCCACACGGAGAACGTGCATCCTTCGCGCCAACGATTGCAACCAGCACCTTTTGGTGTTTCGCGGACGACACCGGACTTGCATTGTGGGCACGCAGCGATTCCGCCCTCGATAGTCGACGGATCGCCCTGGGCGCCTTGTTTTGCGCCGCCAGCAGAGGCCGGCAGTCTTGCCGGGCTTGAGGTCACGTCCGGTAGAATCCGTCGCACGAATGTCCCGATATCATCTTCGAAGATATTCAGCGCAAGCTTGCCATCTTGCATATCGGCTAGTCGCTGCTCCCACGATGCGGTCAATGCAATGTCTTTGAGATCGCTGTGAACCTGATTGATGAGCGATTTGCCCTTTTCTGTCGGTAGCAGCGATTTCTTGCTGCGTTCCACGTAGCCGGTTTGTAGAAGGCGTTCGATTATGGCTGCTCTGGTGGCCGGTGTTCCCAGTCCACGCTGTTTCATGTAACTGGCCAGGTCTTCATCATCTAATTCTTGTCCTGCGTTTTTCATGGCGGTGAGAAGCGATGAGTCATCGTAGGGTTTTGGTGGATTGGTTTTGCGTTCTTTCAGATCTTCCTTCCGCTTCTCCACTTGTTGATTCTGGGTGAGAACGGGAAGCTGTTGCGATTCTTCTGCACTTTCCTTGTCTTTCTCTTTTTCCTTCTTATCCGATTCTGCGGCTTTCGGTTCGATGACAGTCCAGCCCGGATCTTTAATGACGACGCCGCGTGCGCGAAAGCTATGCTCAAGTATTTTGATAATTGCCGTCGTTTCATCCCGGATTTCCGGTGGCAGAAAAATGCTCATAAAGCGCGTCGCAACCAACTGATATATGTTCTTTTGTTTTTCCGGCAGGTCTGTCGGAGGTAATTTCGGAGTGGGAATTATGGCGTGGTGGTCAGTGAGCTTGGTGTCGTCCACGTAAGACTTGCTCAGGCGCGGCTTCAACTGGGCTGCTGTGATACTTCCCGGCTTGATGTTCTCCTTCAGGAAAGCATCCTTAGCCTTTTGGCTGGTGGTGGGCGATTTTAGGACCGCCGTCAGCACCCCGGGCAATTGATCGACCATGTCGTTGGAAAGGTGACGCGATTCTGTCCGCGGATAGGAAATTAGTTTGAACTCTTCGTAGAGCTTTTGGGCGATATCGAGAGTTTCTTGCGCTGTATAGCCGAAGCGTTTGTTTGCTTCCTTCTGCAATGTAAGCAAGTCGTACAGAGCTGGTGCTTTCGTTTTCTTTTCCGAAGTTGTTACGGATGCTACTGTCCCTGCTTTGACGGGAGTAATGGCTTTGACGATGTCTTTTGCGATCGCCTTATCATTCAGCTTGGTCTGAGGTTCGGCTCCTGGTGTTATGTATCGCGCTATAAAACCGGGTTCGAAAGTTACCAGAATTTCGTAAAATGGAGTTGACTTGAAATTGTCGATCGTGTTTTGGCGCTCAACAATCAATGCCAACGTCGGTGTTTGCACGCGCCCGATTGTGCAAAGTTGGCGGTTCATAGTGGTATAGGCGCGAGTGAAATTGAGTCCCACCACCCAGTCGGCCTGTGATCGTGCAGTTGCGGCCGCCGCCAAGTTGTCGAATTCGTGCGATGGCTTCAATTTACTCAGCCCGTCTTTGATAGCCTCCGCCGTTAGCGAACTAATCCACAGTCGTTCTACTGGCTTCTTGCTTCCGCTCAACTTATAGATCAGCCGAAAGATGTGTTCGCCTTCTCGCCCCGCGTCTGTCGCGCAGATAATTTCGCTGGTATTCGCGTCCGAAAAAAGTTTTTTGATTACGCTGAATTGCGCCGACGCTTTGTCAGTGATTCGATACTTCCACTCAGTGGGTATCATTGGAAGTTGCGCGATGCGCCATGGTTTCCCCCACTGCGGATTCATCTCTTCCGGTTCGGCCAGTGTCACAAGGTGGCCGAAAGCGTAAGTTACAGCGTAGCCGTTTCCCTCAAAGTATCCATCGCGTTTTGTGTTGGCTCCAACTACCGCTGCGATATCGCGAGCAACCGATGGCTTTTCAGCAAGAACTACTTTCATGCTTTGCTATATCTCCTGCGGCGTTGGCGATTTCCCTTCCAGGAATTACGATTATTGCGGTTTGACTAGACGGCCGTTGTTGACGGGACTTTTGTGATCGGGCTATTGTGATGGCGGGCGGTCAGGGCGTTTTTGAGAACCATCCGGAGGTGAGCTCTCTGGTGGCATTGCCTTGTCTTCGATTGCGCGTGATCGCGCCTCAATTGCTTCTGCATCTTTAATTCGTCCCATCTCGCGCAGCAAAACTGCGTAGTTTCGTAAGCTGGCGTCGAGTCGCAAATCATATGGTCCGAACAGCTTTTCGCGCATGTCGATTGTTTTCTTGAACAGGTCTTCTGCTTCTGCGAATTTGCCTTCGTTCATTAATTGTCGTGCCAGATTTTGCATGCTGTTGGCCACTTCAGCGGAATCGGCTTCAGGAGAGGCCTGCCGCGCAGCAAGTGTTTTCTTGAAAGTATCTTCGGCTTGGGCGCTCTTTCCTTGTTGGCGGTAGATTATGCCCATGTCGTTCATTGTTTCTGTCGTGACTGGGTTGCTGGCGCCGAGTGCTTTCGTGCGAATATCCAGCACTTGTTGCAGTAACTTTTCTGCGTCTTCGAAACGACCCTGGAGTCGGTACAACTCCTCAAGGTTGTTCATTGCCGAGGCGGCTTCAGGCGAACCTTCGCCGGCATTGCTCGCAGTAATTTTCACGACTTGGGCAAGCAAGGGCTCTGCTTCATCATACTTTCCCTGATCTATTGCAACCGCAGCGAGATCGGATAAGGTATCGCCTACTTCGGTGCTACTGTCTCCGAACACTTTCTTGCGTAATTCGAGAAGCTGGTGAAGCAATGCTTCTGCATCAGTAAATTTAGCTTCTTCTCTGTAGAGAGTGGCGAGGTTGCTCATTGCGACAGTAATGCTGCGCTCGTCTTTGGGGTCTTGATTTTGCAGTATCGTTAATGCTTGCTTCAGCAGCGGTTCTGCGTCTTCAAATTTACCCATTTCTCGATAAAGACGCGCCAGGTTCGTTAGCGTTACGCCAACGCTTTGGTGCTTAGGACCGAGTGCTTTTTGGCGAATCGCAAGCGATTGTTCGTAGAGTGGTTCAGCCAGCGCAAACTTCTGCTGTTTCCTGTAAACCACGGCAAGATTTTCCATGGCGACGGTTAACTCGGGACTGTCCTCCGGCATTGTTTTTTTTGCGATTGAAAGCACACGCTTTAGAGTTTCCTCTGCTTCGGAAAACTTCTTTTGATCGTTTAGCGCGACCACGAGGTTGTTGAGGCAAACGGCCACAGAAGCGCTGTCGGGGCCGCCATCTTTCTCTGCGTTCGCTACGGCTTGCCGATAGGTTGTTTCGGCGTCGGCGTAGCGCTTTGTCTTTCGATAAAGTTGGGCGAGGTTGCTCAGCGTGGTGTTGATCGATTTATAGTCCGGCTTATCCGCTTTTAACTTCAGGGACAGCGCTTGCTTAAATGCGTTTTCTGCATCGCTATTCTTGTTTAGTCCGTCATAAGCCAGCCCCAAGTTGTTGAGCGCTGTGGCTCGCCTGGCATCGTCCACTGCGAATGTTTCAGCAAGTTTGGCCGCCTCCGCGAACTTCTTCTCGGCAACATCAAACTCGCCAATCTGCCAGGCGCTCGTGCCATCTTTTGTCAGCGCATCCCAATCGGGAGCTTGAGCTATAGCGTTCAAATGAGCGCTTGTGCAAGCAGCAATGAGACTTCCAGTCAAGAGTAGTGGAAACGATTTTTTCATAAGAACAGGAATATAGCACCTTCAGATGGCACCTTGCCTTAGTTGTTCCATAAGCTTGGATAGCGCCTTTCATGCCAGTGGGCCATGATGTCGAGTCCCTTCTCCGGTCCGTCTCGAGAGTAGTCCGGCGTCGAGCTGTATATCCAGCGGATGTCCTCTCGTTCTTGTGGGTTTCGATCTCCTGCGTGGGGACCCTGTTCCCCTGCTGCGAGTTCTGTGGTGATGTTTTCGGTTCGGTTCGCAAGATCATGGGGAATTGCATCGCAATCAAGGGGCGGTGGGCGATATGTTGAACGATAGGCCCGGCTATGGCTTGTGGAAGACGTGCTGAACCATTGCGCCGGCTGTCCGGAGGGTAAACTGCGCGGAAACCTGTGAAGCTCCCGTTTGTGCGACCAAGGTGCGCCCAGCGTGTCGGACAGCCAATGTGGCAGTAGTGGGAGTAATACCTTCAGATCCTGTCGTTCCTCTCTTCCGATCGATTTTGAGAACTCCATTAAATGCTTCGGATTGAGGGCTTCAGCTGCTTCCCACAGGACGCGTGCTTTTCTTCCCGCTTCTGTCTTCGCCAGGTCGAACTTCCTCTGTGCGATGCGTTTGAGCTTTACGACCAGCCCGTTGTAAAGCCGGAATGAACTGGTGTTGCCATTGGTATCAAGGTGAATTTCTGATTTGCTCCAGGCGCTCTCCTTGTCTTGAGGGCTACGGCGCTGTGAAATCTTCTGTGATAGCTTGTCGCTGACGGGGGAAGGGACGGCATCTCTCTGAAATGCGCGAAGCTTTGCCCCTACGATCTCTTCTGTTTCCGGGCGCCAATCTTGTTGGTTTTGCTTCTTCTTAAAGTACAATCCTCTCGCCAACCTAAAGAGATCTCCTCCAGCGGACGACATTCTAGACAGTGCTTTGTATACGGACTTGCGCGGGCCCAAGGAGAGAACTTCCGTGCTGGAGATGATGGTTCCTTCGGGAAGAAGATTTACGATGCGCCGGATGGCGGATGTAGTGCCGCCTACCTTTCTCTTCTTTTCGCTAGTACTAGTCTTGGAGCTCATCACGGTCATCACCTCCTTCATCGGCTAAATTAGATACGAAGAAAAGGAGAAAAAAGTTCAAAAAAACGAGCTTGCTGACAACGGGTTTTGTTTGTTGACATCTTGGCGGTTTTGCTCTGTCCAGTCAAACCGCCGGAGTCGTGGGTGACAAAATTTGAAATTTTAATAAAAAAACACGCCCCGCGGGCG
>JAIELX010000018.1 GCA_019752635.1 Candidatus Obscuribacterales bacterium
TTTCAAGAACAAACCGGACGCCAGACGGACAATAATGCCGGAAGCAACCATTCTTGAAAGAGCGCTATCAATTGCAGCGCGAGACCCTAGAGACAGAAGGTCGCGCGTTGAGAATATCGCGCCTTCGACAATAGTCGTGAGGAACCGCCGAATAGCAGCAGTCACCCAGCGCAGTGTTGAAGTGCTTGGCTTAGAAGATGGAGTTGATTGCGAATCCATGATCATCGCCTCCAATCGGGGCTTTCAGGTGTATACGAAAAAACCATGCCAAGGGTTCAATTAGGACGGAAAATTTTCGCCCCTCCCTCCCCTCCGCTGAACCAAAAATGCTCTGCCAGATTTTCCCGGGAAAATCTTTCGTAGCAATTCGGGTTGTCGAAACGGGGGTGCTCCCCTTTCATCGAATAAATGCCTCTGCCGCGTCTCGCGGTTTATGATGCTGTTTGCTTAGTCGGACGAGTTCCACTGACTACGCCCCTCACTGAGTAATTAATCACGCTCTTGAAGGCGACTTACTCTATCGTATAGTAAGTACGTTGCGTGAGAGGTCCCCTGGTTTAGAGGCTTCCCGCCGTGCCGCCGGAGCAGAGATACCCCCCGCCGATTACCATGCCGGCCAGTATAAAAAGAATGATTTCGCGCCCGCCGGCCAGATAGAAAGCGCAGTAGGCAATAAAAGAGAAAGAACAGTGCCAAAATTTCGGGCTGCTCTCACGAACGGCCACAACAGCTAAACAGACCGCGGCGAAAATCGGGAAACCAAGAAAAAATAAGTCAATTAGCACGCTCGTTCTTGCCTTTTAGCTGGCTTTCCTACTTTAATTAACACCGTGGCGAAAAACTGTCCATGGTAGTTTGCCCACCGCTATTTGCAACACCGGGAGCGGATCGAATGAATAAGGAATCGGATAGCGATTCGCCTCGTGACGAGCTTGTGTTCGGGAAGAACGCGGTCTTGTCATTTCTGGAACAGGCCGAACAAAACACTGACACCGGCGAATATTCTGTTTTGCATCAGGCCCTGATGAGCGACAGCCTGACAAGAGGTAGTCTGTCGCTAGAAGACATCGAAGACATGGAAGCACGGTTACGAGAAGCCGTCAAAAAATTGAAAGCCAGCCGCCCCGACGGCAATCTCCAACTGCCGGTAAGGCCGCTTTTCGACAACACTCCGGCCGTGCGCGTAAACAAAATTTTGCTGGCCAACGGTCAAGAGCGCGATGGTCGCATTCGCCAAATCAAATCACTTGCGCGTAATCAGCAGATTCCTGTTCAGAATTGCGACCGCAACAAACTCGATCAAATCGCCGGCCCGGCAAGACGACACCAGGGCGTAGTCGCCATGGTCAGCGCAGCCGAGATGTGGAAGCTCGACACTTTTCTGCAGAAGTTGGTCTTAGACAAGATCCTTCGAGAAATGAACGGCGAAAACATGGACGGCTACATGGTTGCGCTAGTTGATGGCATAGAAGACCCTCACAATCTCGGTGCCATCATTCGGGTTGCGGAAGCAGCCGGGGCCAAGGCAATCTTCATTCCTCAGCGCCGAGCCGCTGGACTGACAGGCACTGTTGCGAAGACAAGCGCGGGCGCACTTGCAAACTTACCGGTCGTCCGTGTGGGAAACCTGGTTCAGTGCCTGGAGACCCTGAAGAAGTATGGCTTCTGGGTTGCGGCTCTTGATCTGGACGCGCCGGACTTCTACACCAAAGTAAATCTAGTGCGTCCATTAGTTGTGGTAATTGGTAGTGAAGGCGCAGGCGTGAGCCGCTTAGTGAAAGAACATTGCGATTTTCTCGTAAAGATTCCGATGCTCGGCAAAACAGAATCGCTCAATGCCTCAGTAGCAGCCGGAATAATGTTCTACGAAGTTGTCAGACAAGTTCTCATTGCACAGGAAAAGCGCAAATAGCAGTTATTGAATGCTATGAGTAGCCCTTGCAAACTAACCAATTTGTGAGCGCTCCGCCAAGCCCCCTTACTTCCACGCCTAGACCGCGCAAGCGGTGATTCTACAATTTTAAGCAGTTCGCAACGCAAGCGATTTATGCAAAAACAGGCTCTCGGTGCGGCGATGCATGAAGAACTGATGCTTATTCCCGCACCGAAAGAAGGCGGCAGTTTGACACGCCTTCAACGCCACTTGTAGAATTACCCTTCTCAGCCTGAATACGCTGGTGTAGCTCAACGGTAGAGCAACGGTTTTGTAAACCGTAGGTTGCGGGTTCGAATCCCATCACCAGCTAATGTATGGGTGGATGTCCGAGTGGCTAAAGGAGACGGGCTGTAAACTCGTTAGCGTAAGCTTACGCTGGTTCGAATCCAGCTCCACCCAATTCCCTTCACGGGAGCAGTTTGTTTAAAGATGATGGCACTACCGGCCACCATCAGTTGTCCGTTCGTGCGAGCGCAACGGACAAAGGTGTCTGTGTATGAACAGATTCTGCAAACAAACTAAAGAGTTCGCACTAATGGCTGACAAGGAGCTTAGAATGTTCCTTTCGTATAGCTTTTGCGATCTGGAGGTGCACCTGCTGAATCGTCCGCCCATGTAGCTTAGCGGTAGAGCACCCCCTTGGTAAGGGGGAGGTCACGAGTTCAATCCTCGTCGTGGGCTCCATTTTTAAAGTTACTGGTGTCGACTTCAGTCCAGTCCAGTACAAAGGACCCTTTCGGCAGTACCACCAACCCGAAAATGAAATGACAGCACAGCCTGTGCAAAGCACCGAAAAAGAAGCTAGATAAGCTGACAACCGAAGGAGAGTTGAAGGAATGGCCCGCCAGAAGTTCGAAAGAAACAAACCTAACGTGAACGTCGGAACGATCGGACACGTGGACCACGGCAAGACGTCCTTGACCGCCGCAATCACCAAGGTGCTGGCGGAAACAGGGAAAGCTAAATTCAAGGCATACGACGAAATCGACGCTGCGCCTGAAGAAAAAGCACGTGGTATCACCATCAATACCGCCCACGTAGAATATGAAACTGAAACCCGTCACTACAGCCACGTAGATTGCCCGGGACACGCCGACTACATTAAGAACATGATTACCGGCGCAGCCCAAATGGACGGCGCAATCCTCGTGGTATCTGCTGCAGACGGCCCGATGCCCCAAACCAAAGAGCACGTTCTGCTTGCTCGTCAGGTAGGTGTTCCGCACATCGTAGTATGGCTGAACAAGTGCGACATGGTTGACGATCCGGAACTGCTTGAACTGGTAGAAATGGAAGTTCGAGACCTGCTCAACAAGTTCAACTTCCCCGGTGATGACATCCCGATCACTCGCGGTTCCGCAGTAAAGGCTCTTGAAGGCGATGCTGCGGCAAAAGCGCAAATCATCGAACTGATCAAGCAAGTAGATTCGTACATCCCGACTCCCGAGCGCGAAGTAGACAAACCGTTCCTACTGGCTGTTGAAGACGTATTCAGCATCACCGGCCGTGGCACCGTTGCGACAGGACGTATCGAGCGCGGCAAGATCAAAGTTGGCGAAGAAATCGAAATCGTTGGCTTGCAAGAGACCCGCAAAACCACCGTTACCGGTGTTGAAATGTACCAAAAGACCCTCGACGAAGGTATGGCTGGCGACAACGTCGGTATCCTCCTCCGCGGTGTCACCAAGGAACAAATCGAGCGCGGTCAAGTATTGGCTAAGCCCGGTTCGATCAAACCGCACACCAAGTTCAAGGCTGAAGTCTACGTTCTGAGCAAAGAAGAAGGCGGACGTCACACTCCGTTCTTCCCCGGCTACAGACCGCAGTTCTACATCCGCACCACCGACGTTACCGGCTCGATCACCTTGCCTGCCGGCGTTGAAATGGTTATGCCCGGCGACAACATCAGCATGGAAGTTGAGTTGATCTCACCGGTAGCAGTTGAAGAACAAATGCGTTTCGCTATCCGCGAAGGCGGCAAGACCGTCGGCGCAGGCGTTGTTGCTTCGATCATCGAGTAATAATCGCTAAGCGATCCACGAAAAACCCGAGAAAGACCGCAAGTTACCTTGCGGTCTTTCTTCTTTTTAGCGCTGATTCATCGGCTAGACACAGAACGTATCCGGTCTTGCGGCGGTAAAGCGCCGCTCAGTTAAACCGGGCTAGTCTGTTTGCGCTGGCGCACAGGCAACTCCATCTCCATTATCGAAAGCAAAAGTTCGAAACGAGAACCGCCGGCAAGCAGAGGGATCAAGTTCGGCAGACTGTAATAGTCTCCATCGAAAACATAACTGTCTACTTCAAAATCCTTCTCTTTCAATTCACGCTCGACTTGATCGGTGTACTTGCCTACATTAACGATGACAACATTCGGCTTGGCGTTAATTACGGCAGCATAGTCGTTTAGCGCCATCGCCATCCGCGGCGCAGTGTTTTCGCCCTGATCCGTAATGAGCACGATCTGATCCACGTATTGATTGCGTCTTTCCATCGTCTTGATTGCCACTCCGCAAGACGTCCCACCGACGGCGTTGATGCCCTTGAAGGCTCTATCCCAGTCGGACAACTCTTTGCCTTTGGCGACGATAGGATATGCAGCAGTATCGAATGCGTAGACATACAAGTCGCCCTGACAAACAGGTGCAACTATCGCGGCAACTTGCTTGCCGACGGCGATGGCAACTTCCATGGAACCGCTCTTGTCGACAAGGACGGCCGTTGATTTGCGAATAACACCCTTGGTCTTGATCTGGGTGTCAGCAACGGATTCGACCTTCCGCATCAGGTCTTCGCCCAAGTTCACAGCCTGCAGAGCACGCTTTGACTTTAGCGCCGACACACGCTTATCGGTTTTGGCCGCTTCCACCTTCGATTCAATTAGCGCGAGTAGATCCGGATTATCCAGAGCCCCTCTACGTTTCAGGGAACCGAGATTGTTGATGACCTCCTGCGGCGACATGGAAGAGACAAGCGCTGCCACCGCGGCCGGAGTCAGGTGCTTTAGCAACGATGACGCAACTCTAAAAGGTATCTTGTGCTCAACAATAAGCGCAGCTTGCTCGCTGGGATTCTGAATATTGGCAATGCGCTTGAGCGCTCCTAATTTAGACTCTGCGGGAGGATTGTCATCAAACAGAATTGCTTGCGCATAAGGGCCGGGTTTTATGCGCAGCGAAGCATAAAGTGTTTTCAGCGACTTACGTGCATGCAATGCTGCATTATCGAACTGCTCGTGATTCTGCTCGCGCTCTCGCAGGTAGCCCTCTACCGCTTTGCGAAAAGATCGAGGAACCGAATTTGCAATGCCGGGAGAAAACTTATCGCCAACGTTCTTTCCCTTCAAAATTTGAAGAACGTTCGCGACCTGATACGGTGGCAAAGTCACAAGCAGAGCCAGCCCTGCCTCCCTGTAGGACGAGTCGAAATCGGAAGCACACATAAAAGCAATGAAAAGCTCACGCAGATCGCGCACATTGCCGTTGCCCGCATACCAACATGCAAGCCGTCCAAAGAACAGTGGGTCCTGCGAGTGAACCCTTTCAAAAAGAGGCAGTACGCTTTCAAGTTCGCCATGAGGCGTACGCAGAAAAGTGTTGAGAATGCTCAGCCTGAAATCGTTTTCCGGGTTCGATGAATCTGCGTTTCCCGTCATGAGAGAACCAGCCTTATATGATAATGAGAATTACAATTTTCGGAATTGCAAGTTCGCACCAGTGCAAAAAAGCGCGAGGATTAAACGCTTCGCTTTTCAGCGTAACACACGGTATTCCACTCCGCCTGTTTGGATGGAATAGAACCGAACCGCAGCGCAAAGCCAAGCATGGCTGTCTGCGCGGAGAGGCAGGTCTTTGCCCACACGGTGGAGCGCTTATTTCTGGAAGAGAATTAGACCTGTACTAGTCGCCGGGGCGGTTTTGACATTTGGTAGATGTTTGTAAGCTCCGACTGTCGGAGTACAGGTCTTCCCAGTATAGCAGTCCAACAGTTCAACGATCTCTCAACGATGATGCGATAGTTTACTCAAACACCCCCCAACAGCCCGCATAGTTACCCGACCGTAACGAACGCCCCCTAATCTGTACTTGAAAAGGTTCAGGTAAAGTCTACACAGCTTCCACGCGACTATTTAGGGTCCTCAAATCTCGCTCTTAACGGGATTCCACATTTAATCTAACTAATAGTCCATAAATTCAACGCAACGTGTAGACCTTCATAGCGAGAGAGGGACCGGGGCGTTGTCGGAAGTCAGACCAGACGTAATAACAAATCCAGAGCCAGGCTCTCTAAGCCTGGCTTGTGAAGCCGCCGCACTAAAAATGGCAATGGAAGCCAGACCTGCGGTCGAATCGGTCAGCCCCCTCCGCCCGAATCCTACTACGCCCGAATCAATTGAAGTAACGCCGCTTCCGGCATTGTTTCCCTCTACGCCCTATCCCGCAACGAACATCGGAGAAGCCGCCCCCGTCACTCGCCCGACAGCAGCTCCCGATGCGGGCCCGGTCGAAGGTCAATTGCCAATGGCGCACCGCCCCCCCGTGACCAACGACCGGGAGGGCGAAGGCGGCATAGGCATCACGCCGACCGCACGTCCGGCCGGCGGCAGCGAAGCCGGAGTCCTCGCACAAGCAAACGCACACACGTCATCTACAAATCGCTCAGCAGCTCCCGAAGGCTCATCCGTCCTGAACGGAGCGGCCAACCCCCTGGACGGCAGCCGCCCTGAAGGCGGTACACCAGTGGATCGCGTCGCCTTGCCTGCGCAGGGAAAACCAAGCGGGAATGCGCCGGATGGTGAATTCCAGCTACCGGGAGCAAAACCGCCGGCTGACTTCCAGCTGCCTCCCTCACCCGGCAGACCTCTCTCCCGCGTCTCGGCACCGGGCGAAGAGTTCAGCCTGCCACCGGTGCCGAGGCCGCAGCAACGCGATGTTCCCGCGTCGGCGTCTCGCCCCGCAATGCCTTCCAACGAATTCCAACTAGCCGGAGCCACGCCTCATCACGTGCCACCGGTTTCCTCCGGCACAGGCGATGTCAAACAGTCGGGTGGCACCGCAGGTAGTTCTCCCCTGGAAGCAAACGTCATCCCGTCAGACCATCATCCAGTCTCCGCCCCGAACGCTGGTGACACGCCCCCGAAAGATCATAAGTGCTCCCCTCTGGACAATCCTAATCCAACAGCAGTTACGAATATCGCGGGAGCCACGCCCGGTCAGTCGATTGGTGGACATCCCGGCGGACAGGCAGCCTCACGCGCAGGTGAGGCTGGGATTAGAATAATCCCTGCCGGCAACCCGTCCATACAGGGGGTCTCCGGAGAGGCTGAATTCAAACCGGGGATGGGCGCGCCATTCGGGTCCATCCCCAACCGCCCCGCTGTCCCCACTCCGGTGGAACCGATCTATACCAGCGGATCAGGCCGACTTCACCAGTCCGACTCGCCATACACACCCCTTGGCCAGGGAGAACGCAACGAAGCTCGTCTGGCGATTCCCGGGTTGGTCTCACTGCAACAAGGGACCGGGCCGCGGACCGGCGAAAACGGCGGACATCCTGTACAACCAGGCGTAACGGTGCCGAACGATCAGATCTGTATCGTGTCCAACATCTACAAGCCGCTGCCCGGTCCTGGCAGCGACTTAGCGCTGTCGGCAGCATCACCGAGATACAACATACCTTCCGCCGGAGATGTGCTCCACCACAGCATAAATTTTAGTGGAAGTCCGAAACCGGGAAAAGAGCCACTGGCCGAAGTTTGCCTTGTCTCCTCCACAACGGGGCAGCCACTCAATCTTGCGACAGTGCTACGAACAGAACAGGAGATCGCGCGCCGCATTCCGCAGCCGGAGCCCGCCCCTCAAAGCGCACCGCGCATCGCGTTTTCGGATCACGCTCAGTCACTGACCACACTCATCAACAACATCAGTAAAAACACCGAAGCAATCCAGTTGCCTCCGGCTTCGAAACCCTCGCAGGAACTACAATCGGACCTGCGAAGACTGCTCAGCAATGAAGTCTCTCCGCCAGTAGTCTCTCGCAATGATAGGCACCCCGACTGCGGTGATGTCTGCCCGGTGGTGCCGCCTGTACGCAAAGAAGAAATCAAACCGGCCGCTGAGCGGGCCGTTGAGTTTGTGGCCCGCTTGCACGACTTGCTCAACTCGAAAGAGCCGTTCTTAGCAAGGGACACGGTCAAACAAGATCCGGATTTGATTAGAGTACGACCGGCAGACCTGGCACAATGGATAGCGCCGCGCGAGACAGAACGAGTGGGCGACCGTGTATCGGACCGCATTGCCTCCGACATCGCGTCGCGAGTGCAGCTTGAGACTTTGCCGTTTGCAAGCTCACCCCTGCGACCGGCGCTTGAACTGGCTCGTTCCAGCACGACAGTTGCCAAAGCAACGGCAATTGACTCTGCCGCAAGATCTAGTGAAGTGCTCGGCAGAACCGCAGTTGAAGCGCAATCAATACGCGTTCCGGCTGACAAAACCATCGACTCTCGCCTATCGATTATTCCCGCCAACGATGCCGGACGAATCACCCAAGTAGTCGCCTCGAATTTCCCGGCGGATCGAATCGGTAATCTAGCGGTCGGAGGAATCACCGGCGATGGTAAGGCAAGTCCCGGAGTCACCACCGATGGCCGCGTTATCCCGAGTGCAATAGCCGATGGACGTGTCGTCCTTGCGGACGGGCGAATTGTGGTTTCATCGGAAGTGAGGTCAGCTGACGGGCGGCAGGTTCAAACAGTGTTACCTGATGGACGCGCTGTCATGAGCGACGGTCGCATTCTAATGCCTGACGGCAAAATAGTAGGACCGGATGGAAAGACCGCTCCCGGAAATCAACCCGGTTTGACACTCGACCCGAAGGCAGTCGACGGACGCCCCTCAACAGTAGAGACCCAATCCGCAGACAGAGGCAGCAAGAACATCGTAATGGATCCGGTACTCGGACCAGTTCGCATTGTCGTAACTGCTTCTGGCGAAACGATCATGGTCCCGGTTGACCAAAAACTGGCGCCGGGATCGGAGAAAACAGGCGACAGAAAGGATGTTATCGACAAGAAATCCGACAAAGAGAAGGAAGAAGAGGACAAAGAGAAAGAACTCGCAGCCCTCATCGCGAAGAAAAAAGAACGCAAGCCTGAGCAGAAAGACGATGTAAAGACAGACGATAAAACCACCAAGCAACAGCCTTTGCAGCAAAGGCGCAAGTATCTGGTTCGCACCGGCGATACGGTGGAATCGGTGGCATCCTCCCAACTAGGCGATCAACGTTACTCCGTTTTGATTTGCATCATTAACCGCGCCGTCATTCGATTCGACTGGGAAGGCGCAAAGAGCACCGCAAAGTTGCGAGTTGGTCAAATCATTTGGCTGCCCTCACCGGCAGAGATGCAAGTGCATCGCGCTATGTTTTTCAAAAATGCAGAACCTGCCGGTGCAGGCAATCTCGGAGCAAACTCCGAAGAACAACAAGCACCTGGCGACGAAACTGTCGAGTTGGAAGAAGTGAACTTGCCGGAACTGCAACTCACCGATAGCGATACCATTACAAAAGTTCAATCGGCACTTGATACAGTGAATCTGGCTCCGGCGACTAATAGCCCCCTTCCACCCGTGCCCCCGCCCCTGCAGGGCATCTCGTGCGTTCCGGCCAAGATTGGAGGACGTCCAAGTTTGAGGGTTTCATCGCCGGACTTCAACAAGACCGATAGTGAAAACGACCTGGCGTTGGCCGAGCGCAACTGGAACCTGTTGTCGAACAAAATTGCAGACGCCGTAGCAGTAGTGCGGGACACACGCACCACCAACGTCGCCGAGACTATTCAGCAACAAATGCTCATAGAGAGGATGGCGACAGTCATTGCCGACTGCACCGCGAAGCCGGGAAACGCGGCGTCGTTCTTACCCGGCGCGCTTCGCAACACCAACGACAATCAAAATGCGCCCGGAACCATTCTGATGAGCGTTCAACGAGCAAACTGTATTTGTAGAGTAGTCACAGTCGAAAATCCGGAAGCAAAATCATTCAGCACACGTTTGCAAATCAGCAACAATGCAACAGACTGGTCCACAGTCGCATCGTACGAATGCAGCGAAAAGCACGCTGTTCGTTACCTGAACAAAGGCAATGGCACTGTCGATACATTCACATTACGACTTCCGCCCACTGTCATTCGCAACATGGCCAGCCAGGACCTCATTCGCAATTGGGAGTCTTATGTCTCTAGCTACGGTCGCTAACCCTAAGCAAACTCTCTAGCTTCGCATACACCATCGCAACCGAGACCTCCGCAAGGCATGAGCCGGACCGGTCCGCCCCGGCAATCGTGCATTGCTTGCTCAACAGACACCGACAGCGTGACGAAACATCCAGCACGTATTTTTCCATGCCATAAGGTCCGCTTCTGGCCGCATACGTCGGACCGTAGATTCCAACGACCGGAGTACCCGTGGCAACAGAAATATGCGCGGGACCGGTGTCACCAGATACGGTGGCTACCGCTAGAGACAGCAATGCAGCAGTTTCAGGTAACGAAAATTTCCCGGCCAAGTTCTTGCATCCGTCGCCGGCGGCCACTTGGATGCGATCGCACAGAGCCCGATCCTCCGGACCACCTATTAGCAATACTTCCAGGCCATCCGCCAGCAAGCGCAGCGACAATGCGATCCAGTTTTCTTCGCCCCAGGCTCGGTGCGGACGAAGCGTACCGACACCGGGCACTAGTGCCACTACCGATGCGGCCGCATCACCTGTGATACCAACAGCTTCCTTGACCGTTTCCAGTAACTCATCGCCAGCACTCAAAGAGGGAAACAAGAGAGAAGGGGTCGAGATCCCCAGCGGCGACAATGTATCGAGATAATTGTCTACCGCATGTAGCATTCGCCTGGATTTTTCGCCCTGTTTGCGATAGTGCAATACTCTTGGCGCCAGAAATGCAGTCCTTACAATACTTTTCACCGACCCGGACAGGTCGACTATCAAATCCGGTTTCAGCGAGGATATCAATTGGCGTACTTCGAATATCGATTGAGATTTGGAGTAGGGATGAAAAAAATCTATTGCTGAACACAATCTCAGAAGAGGGAACAAACTCTCATGTGTAAGGTACCTGACAGTGGCTTGCGGGCAAGCAGCTTTGAGCTTGAGGCTGACAGGCGTGGCCAGTACGGTGTCTCCGATGGCGGCAGCATGAAAGATCAGAATTGACCGGATATTTTCCACTTTCTAATTTGAAGTCCTAATAATGATAAATCCCACGTCCGGGCCGATCTTGTATAGCCTTCGAGCACAAGCTTGGAGAGCCATGTGCGATATGTCTCATATACAAAAGCTGTCGCTGATTTATTTGCCATTAGCGCTCAGGCATATGATAATTGTCCCGTTGGTTCCGGCTCCAATCAATTCCGGCTACCTGGCTGTTAACAGAAGCGAATTCTATAACTAAACATGGCAGATGAAACATACTTCGTATTAGGCTGGCCACAATCGTCAGGAAAAGTAGCCGTCCTGTGCAGGTCCAAGGGAACCAATCCCGGTCCTGCTTATTGCTGGACAAAGCGTGAAGCAATTCACTTACGCACCCGATTAGCCAACGACAGACGCGGCGAAGAGAATCCCAATGCTCGTCGCATCATCAGACAATTACTGGTCTACAAGTACTTACCACGCAAGCCTCTACCTTGGCGCCAGGGCGACTTGTGGGTTTACACCGACACGCAACTGCTAGAAGCGGTAGAAGCTCAAGGCGTTGCTAACTTTTTACAATAGCAGTCCGTTAGGGACTTCTTAACCCCTGGCGAGATATAGTCAGGCCTAAAGAAAGAAGTTTCCCGGAGTTCCAAATCTGCAAATGAACGCAGACACAATAGTGGCATTTATTGCCATAGCACTCGCGCTCGCATTTGATTTTGTCAACGGATTCCACGACACCGCAAACGCTGTTGCAACAGTAATCTACACAAAGGCTCTCAAGCCCGGTGTTGCCATTGTGATGAGCGGCATTCTTAATTTCCTTGGCTGCGTGATGGTCGGCACAGCCGTTGCAATGGTCATCACGAAAATAATTCCGGAATCGGAAGTCACCTTGCCAATTGTGGTAAGCGTGCTCCTGGCAGCGGTTTTCTGGAATTTGATCACCTGGTGGTTTGGGCTGCCGGTAAGTTCTTCACATTGTCTTATCGGCGCATTAACAGGCGCCGGGGTATGCGCAGCAGGCACAAAAGGCATCAGCTGGCACGAACTTGAAAAAGTCGGACTTGGACTTTTGATATCGCCTTTGATCGGCTTCGCCGCAGGAGCGCTGCTAACATGGCTTGCTTTGCTGATTTCCGGCGAAAAGGAAAATCCCGGAAGCAATACATTGCCCAATGCAAAACTAATGCGCTGGCTGCACGTTTTGTCCAGCGCGTCCGTAAGCTTCTCGCATGGAAGCAACGACGGTCAAAAGACAATGGGAATCATCACGCTGATTCTGGTTACCCATTTCGGTCAAAAATCACATGAAGTTCCTCTATGGGTAATGATTGCAGCGGCAACTGCTATCGCACTGGGAACCGTAATTGGTGGCTGGCGCGTAATCAGAACCGTCGGTACAAAGATCAGCCGCGAAAAGCTAAGTCACTCTCAAGGCTTCGGAGCCTCGATGGCGACGGCGCTGATAATTCTGACAGCATCGCATTTCGGAGCACCGATCAGCACGACTCACACATTGAGCTCGGCCGTCGCTGGTGGTACCATTCCGGTGTATGGCGCCGGAAAGCTCAACGCCAAAACAATGAAACTAATAGTCCTTGCATGGGTGCTCACTTTGCCCGTTGCTGCAGGTCTAGCGGCTCTCAGTTATACCGTTCTCAAGCTGGTATGGCACTAGCTGATTGGAGAGACAACGTGGATAGCGAACTGAAATTTATGGTGGCATTCGCCAGCCCGAAACGTTCAAGCACAGTGGTGAACGTCGCCGCTAGAAACGCGCTGGCTCACAACGCTGAGCTTGTACTTTGTCGCATTATTCCCGATGCGGAAAAAGTAGGAATCGTGGCGCAACTGATTGCTACCGATAAGCCACAAGAAACAGCAAATCAACATATCGAGATGGTCGTTAATGCGTTGAAGGCTAAAGGGGTCAAGGCCAGTGGATTTACGCGCTTGGGCGAAGTCGGTCCCGGACTGGTGAAAGTAGCACAGGAAATCAAAGCGACCATGGTCTACATCGGAACCGTTAGTTTCGAACATCGCCCTCGGTTCTATATGGCAAAAGATCCGATAGTGCACTATCTGGTGGAGAACTGCCCGATAAGCTTGTGCCTGGTACGTCCCGACGATGCGCTCGATAGCCCGCCCCTATATGTATATCAGGCAAACACCGATGCCGATGTAGACTCCGAAAGCGAACAGGCATAGATCATCCGTGACATTTATACCTCCCGGTATGGGGTAAACCCGATAATCCCCCGGGAAAGCCACATTCGAGCATTTTCCAATGTACCTGTTGGAAAAACTTTGACTAGAATGGAAATACATCGGACAAGCGCCAGGTGATTCATCGCTGCATTGCTCCATCTTCGACAGCGATTCCGATGTCTTCGATAGCACTGCGAACAGTGCCGAAGTAATTATTGGAGCGGCGGGGATTAGGAGATAGTTACGCATGAGCGCAGAAATACTTTGTCACGCCGGTAATTCCGCCGCCCTGCAAAAGGGTTTCAGCGGCATTGCCCTGGCTCTCCTCTCGTTCGTACCTTGTTTTGCACTCGGTTTCATTTATGCGACCCACACTATCGATGCTTATGCTCTAAGTAGCGAGATTCAATGCTTCTCTGCAGTTTCGCAGACTGCGGCTCTGAGTTTTGGTTTGTGGTCGGTTTATCTGATGTACGACTTGCATCGCACCCACCGTTCGCTCAGACGCCTCTTAAGCTGGGGCGGGGCGGTCGGCGGCATATTAGGTATTTTGTCCTTCGCTTCTATATAAACGCTCACTCATAGGCTCTTCGTCAGTCGTAAATCAAGTCGTCGATCGAGTTTGAATCGCCGAGCGACTTAACCGTCTTCATTGGCGGCAAGCATGCAATTATTGATCTTCCATAGACCTTCTGCGTCATGCGTGGATCGAGAATGGCTACGATGCCGCGATCGGAGCGGGTGCGAATGAGCCGTCCAGTGCCCTGTTTCAGCCGCATGATCGCCCTGGGAAGCGCAAGGCTGCCGAACCATCCGGCATCTTCTTCCTGTTTCATCATTTCGCAGCGCGCTTCGTAAACAGGATCGTCCGGCGCTTGAAACGGAATTCGATCAATGATCACACAGCTAAGTTGCTCGCCATCGATCGAAACTCCTTCCCAAAAAGAATTAGTAGCGAACAACACCGCCTGTGGCGTTTCCCTAAACCATTCTATTAACCGCTTTCGCGGCATGTCACCTTGCTTCTGGCAGGGAAAGGGAAGACGCTCAACCAGAGACTGAAATGCGGCATTCATGCCACTGTAACTGGTGAACAGCACAAACGCTCTGCCCTGACTCACATAAAGAATTTCCTCAATGTGTTCGACTATGGCCGGACCGAAATCACGACTGTTGGGGTCCGGTATGCGCGACGGCAAGTACAACACGGCCTGGCGCCGGTAATCGAACGGGCTTGATACGCGCTCCTGAATTGTCCTGTAAGGCGCACCAATCTCTTTCTTGAAAAACGCAAACGGATCATCACCGTTAGTCGCCAATGTTGCCGACATCCAAATAGAAGTCTCGAGTTCTTCTTTGTTGAAGATGTGATCGGAGAGCATTTGACTAACGTTCAACGGGGCCGCAGTGATTTCAACTCGACTCTCGGCGCGAGTTCCTTCAGATTTCTCCGCCCAGAAGACCCAGTCGGACGGTTGATCCACCAGCAAATCAAGACATTTAATATAGCTACTGCAGGTAGTAGCCAGGGCCTTAGCCTTGAGCTTCATTTTTTCGCGCTTATTGTCGATGTCCAGTATTTGCTCAAATTCCTGTGATGTGAGCCAATCGCGAAGCTCGACCAACGCTTGGATAACGTCATCCGTTCCATCGGGAGCCTTCCGCAGGCGAGCTTTGCCATACGTCATCCACATCGCCAGGCGATGAAAAAACTCGGCGGCGGTTTCTTCCATACCATGAACCAGATAGCCCGGCGTACCAAGATGCTTGGTGCAGCGGCCAGCCATGTACTTCACGCCGCGCAATGTAATGGCAAGACTGAATGAACTGGTTGCCACATCCGGTAGTTGATGCGCCTCATCAACAATCAGAATATTGTATTTCGGCAGGATATTGCCGCCGGTTGCAGCATCAATCAACAGCAACGAATGGTTGACCACGATTATGTCGGCATCTTCCGCCCGCTTCCGCGCCTTAAAGTAAAAGCACTTCTGGTAGCTCGGACATTTGCTGCGCATGCAATCATCGGAGTCGGAGTTAATTTCACTCCACTGCTCCGTCAAAGGCATAAAGTCCAACTCCGAGCGGTCGCCATCTTCGCTGTCGCCGATCCACGTGAGAATGCGGCTGTCGATTTCCGACTGCACTTTGAAGTCTTCCAGGCGCCTCAAGCTGACATAGTTATTACGCCCCTTCGCCAAGGCCGCTTCAATCTGAAACGGAAGGACGCGCTGTAGTGTCGGGATATCCTTGTGTATATACTGTTCTTGCAGAGCAATGGTAGCTGTGCTCACAACCACTGTTTTTCCTGAAAGAGCTGCAGGAATAAGTGCCGCCAGACTCTTGCCCGTACCGGTTCCTGCTTCGAAGATGCCGGGAACGCTCGATTCAATAGAACGCTCAATCGCTTTGGCAAACTCAAGCTGCTGAGGACGATACTCATATCCCGGCAGAAGGTCCTCCAGCCGAGCGAAAATGGTTTCTACGGTCTCGCCCGAATGCTTGATCAAGACGATCCTCGGTTGAACCTTTATACAACCGTCTATTCTACGGCTTTCTATCAGATCTTTATCAGTCTTGCAGCGACGATGCAGGCTTGACATCGCAAATTCGACCGGAGTAGACAGTCCTGCTCCGGTCGATTCTTTATCGACTATCTAGCCTCAATCACCACATACGGTGATTCTGTCGGAATCAGACGGTAGAGTTTGAAGCCTGCTTTATGCAGCAGATCTCGGTATTGATCACTGGTTCTCTCGCGCCCGCCAGGAAGTATCAGCATTTCAATATCGAGCACTTTGCTAAAATGCGGCTGATCATCGGTTGGCAATAACATTTCAACAAGTAGCAACGTACCTTCGTCCGCTTTGAGGGAGGCGCGGCAGTTCTTCAAGATTGCCAATGCCTGCTCATCGGACCAATCGTGAATGATGTGCTTCATAATAATTGCGTCGCCGGAAGGAACACTCTTGAAGAAGTCACCACCGACGGTGCGGCACCTTTCGGAAAGTTGCAGAGCGTTGATTCGCTTCTGAGCACCGGTTACTACGTGCGGACGGTCGAACAAGATCCCTTTCATATTCGGGTTGCGCTGCAGCAAAGTGGACAACAGAAGTCCGTGGCCACCCGCAACATCCACCAGGGTGCCGACTCCGGAAAAGTCGTAAGCTTCGGCAACAGCAGCGGCGGCACTGCCGGTCATGTTTGTCATCGCATTGTCGAAGCGCGTCTGCGCTTCCGGATTCCGCGCAAAGACCTCAAAGACATTCTCATTCCAAATGTGCTCTGAGGCAGTGCGGCCATCAGTGATGGACGGCAGCATGTCTTTGTAGCATTCAAAATGTAGCGAATCACAAAAGAATTCGACAGTGTCGCGGAGCGACTGCGGAGCGTCGCTGCGAAGCAATGTGCTAACACTGTTGAGCGCGTACTTTTCGCTGGAGGGCTGAGCGAAAACTCCAACCCCGGCCAATACGCGCATTACGCGATTAAGAGCGTCAGGGCTGGTAGATGTCGCCCCGGCCAACTCGGCTGCGGTCAAAGGACCGTTGGCCAGCAAATCGGCGACTCGCAGGCGAGTGACTGCATTTAGCGCAGACGAGATCACGAATCCCGAAGCAAATTGCATAAGCCGGTCCGCAGCATTCACGCTGTCTTTTACTTGTGTCGACGTCATTTTGCACCCCGTCCCGTTCTCTATTCGACCCGTCAATTATCTCTGCAAAATCCGCTTTAGCAGGCGTCCTTAAACAGACCTTTCGAAAGGAAAACTCCGCCCTCTTGCGAAGGCGGAGTCGAACTACTTGGATTTTCGATTCGTTCGTCTACTGAACGGATCCAGCGCCGCTTGCCACTTGTCTTGGCTGCGGACGGTATTCAGGAAGCGTAATGGTTTGTCCCAAGCTGAGCACGTTTGCATTGCGCATGCCGTTTGCACGGCAAATCTCGTCGAGCAAACGAGGCGTAGCGCGCTTGTAGGCCTGCAATGCGATGCCCGCCAGCGTATCACCGGTGCGAACGGTGTACGAAGTGTACAACGGAACGATCAGTTCTGCATCGCCGGCCGTCGACTGCTTGGTCGTGACGACTGCGACGGGGGCAGCGGAGCCATTCTCCGTCGTGACGCCACTGCGCAGTCGGGTGGTGGTGGTGGATGAGCCACTTGCAACTACTATGCTGGGGGCAGCGTGTTCACCTGAGCCCGCGAAACAGTGGATGCATGTGTAGACCATGCCGATAACAGCAAGCGTTGCGGCGATGCCGGAAGCAAAACCCACGCCCCAATAGAAAGTAGGAGCCTTTTTGTTATGCCCCCCGTGCAAGAAATCCGCGCTAATGCCCGGCCAGAGCGTTTCAATCTCGGCCGACTTTGTGCGAGGAAGATCTTCGTCGTCCATATAGCAAGCCTTTGAGACGTACGAGTCGCGCGAATGAGACCGCGGTTCACGTACATATTCGGGCACAGACTCGAAATCTAGTTTTTCAGTTTCACTAATCAAGACTGCGCTCCCGTTTGAACCTAAAATTGCCATAGTGCCGGTGTCCTCTTGGTATCTTGCTCCTTAAGGGAATAATCCGTCTTGGCATATTATCGACTTTAATTGCGTAAAGTCAAACAGGCCCGGTTGCACCCGCATACCCTTACACAGCCATGATTTCAGCTACCAGCTCCGACCATTTTCTACATAGTTGCTCCGTCGAATGCCCCAACTGAAGCATCAAATGTTCATTAAATGACAACATCGCGACGCCGAGTCAATGCCGAGAACGCTTGCAGTTGCTTGCTTAGCGCGATCGCTTAACACTCAATTTTCAACAGAAAATCAGTCAATTCTCGTCCGATACATCTGCTGCATTCTCGTGACACCATCATTTTGCACCCCAAGAGGTTACTTTTTGATATGCCTCGCAGTGCCTGCGCTGATTGTCTTTACGGAAGTGCGCATCTCTTTCTGAGCGAATAATAACATTAGGCAAACAGCCCTTTGACTACCGGCAGATCCAAAGAGTTAATCTACTTTTGGGTTCGCTAAATAGAAAAAGAAAGTTTTTTGGAAGCGGCGAATCACTATTGACGGGTGATGCGAGTAACCGCTCACTCGACACCGGTCGCACCATGCCCCCCGGTGTTGCCTGGCGCACGACCTTCTGCACTACCTGCGGTATCGGCCGACTTAGTGCGCACAGCCCTGATTGATTGGGCGGATCCTGTCACGACTAGGGTGCACTGTTCCGGCTTAAAGGCCGTTCGGATCACTCGATTAACAGAATCGACAGTGGCGGCTTTAAGGCTGGCCATCACACTAGCGTATCCATCAACAGTACCGCCGTGTTGCGCCAGATCCAACTCGTTGCGTGCAACACGCGACAAGGTCGACTGATCCCGCACACCAATCGACCCCATCAGATAGCGACGAACCTCGGCAGTTTCCGCAGGCGTAACACCGTTGCGCGCGAGCTGTCGCAGCTCCTGTTTTATTGTTTGCACGGAAGAAGGCACCGCCGATGGTTCTACTGAAAAAGTCAGCGACCATTTAGCTAGATTGGAGACGGGGTCAAGTCCGACCTGCAACTCCGAGTTGTTGATGGCGTTCTCCAGAGCCGGAGACTTGGCCAATTGTTGTTCAAAGCGAGACACCATCGGATGGTTTATCAAAATCCCGTCGGCAATCAGCAAACTACCATAGTCCGGATGCCCCGGAGACAGAGGCACAAGCTGGCCGAAACAAAGAGTGCTCTTCTTAAGATCTCTCGCTGGAATGGCTGTTCGAAGTACTCGTTTTTGCGATTCTTTCGCATGCAGCCGTTGATGCCCTTGTTTGCCGATCCAACTACCAAATGCCCGTTCTACCATGCTGGCAGCCTGATCCGGCTGAACGTCGCCGGCAATCATTATAGTGGCGGCCCCCGGCACCATGTGCGCCGCGAAGAACTTCTGCAAATCGGCTGCGGAGATAGTAGATATGGACTTCAACTTATCGCTGGGATCGGCGGGACAGTAAGTGGATTTTTCCGCAAGCAAGCACTGCATCAAGACACGATCTACTTTCTGACTCATGCTGTCTTCGGATTTCTTCAAGACCGATGCCGCATCCTGCCTGGCCTTTTCCAACGTGGCATCATCCAGGGAAGGACTACTCAAACACTCTGCGACTAAATCAAGTTCCGTCGCTAAATCACGAGACAAACAAGATGCTTGAAAGTCGATCGACTCCATCCGACTGTCGAATTTGAGCATGTGTGAAGCAGGCACGCCCAGGTCGTCCTGCAAGGACGCAGCTTGCGTGCGCGAATGCTTTGCACCGCCCTGGTTAAGAACGGCAGCGGCAACAAGCGACATCCCCGGCTTGTCGGCAGGATTGTAGACGTCACCGGCTTCAATCGCTCCCGCAATTTGCACAACCGGGCTAATATGACTCTCAAAAACCAGCAGGTTAACGCCATTACGCAGCACGCGCTTGCTAATCCGTCCATTGACCGGCTCGGGTCTCGGTGCCAGTTGTGCGATTTGCTTGCCTATGGCGGACGCAGTGTTCGCTACTGCCGCTGAAAGTTCACCGATAGCCCCCGGGACGTTCTTGATGGCAGAACCCACATTACCGACGGCGCCCGGTATGTCGCCTGTCACAGCCCGCCCCAGGGCACCGGGAATGTTTTCGATGACTTTAGGAATGCTTCGCACGGCACCGCGGTCAGCGCGGTGCACGTCGACCGCGCAGGAGGCGGTCGCCTTGTCCGGTTCTTTCAATGGTTCTTTCGCCGCAGGTTTACTTGCAGTCGTCTTCTGCGCCGTCGACTTCCCGGAAGTTTCCGGTGAAGTCGCAGAATCGTCGGTCTTATAGCCCGACATGCGTACGTGCTCCATTTTATTGGAGAATGGCTTGTCGTGTTCCTTCGTGCCTTCAGAGCCGGTTTTACCCGGAGACGGCGGAGCCGCGGGTTTCGGTGCTGCTAAGCCCTGAACCCAACCGACAACGCGACCGTCTTGCCCCAGATAACGTTTCGCCACGCGCATTATGTCGGCTGAATTGACGGCGCGCAATCGCTCGGGCCAGGTGTAGGAAGACTGCCATTTGTCCAGCGAATCAAAATAGCCCAGATGGAAGCCGGCGCGGTAAGGACCGTCGCACTCGGAGTGAAACGCATAGGTTGCCAAATTCTTTGCGCGGCGCAGCTCGCCGTCACTTATCGGTTTATCTCTCAACTGAGACAAGACCGAGTCGATGCCTTCGATCATCTTCTGCTGCGCATTAAGCGTTGACGGAATAGCACTGCTGGTAATGGTGAAAAAACCGGGCTCCTTCTTGATCTCATAGCTAGCACCGGCGGTCGCACAAAGCTTGGCATCCACCAGTCGCTGCTTTAACCGCCCGTTGATCCCGCCATTGAGGACCTTCTCCAACACAACAAGTGCCGCTGCGTCACCACTCTCCAAGGCCGGGGCCGACCACGCAACTTGCAACACTTCTGATTTTCCGGGATACTTCACCGACACGCGGCGCTCACTTCGCGAAGGCGTCTCAGTCGGATTACGCGACGTCACTACCGGTCCTGCCGCTATCGGACCAAAATATTTCTGCACCAACGGCAAGGCTGCCTTCAAATTTGTGTCGCCGCAAATCACCAACGTAGCGTTATTAGGATGGAAGTGTTTGTCGTAAAATTCCTTCGCATGCTTTGCCGTCAAATTCTCAACATCACTGCGCCAGCCGGAGACCGGATTATGATAGGGATGCTGCATGAATAGCAGTGCGCGAACTTCGCGTGATACAAGCGCTACAGGATCGCGCTCTTCGTTTTCGAATTCTTTTTGAATGTTTGCAACTTCTCGCGAAACAGATTGTTCGTCGAAGCGCGCTTGCTTCATCCTCTCAGATTCAATCTTCAACGCAAGCTCGAGTCGCCCGGCCGGCAGGGTCTCAAAGAAGGTAATGAAGTCGTCGCTGGTATAACCGTTGAACTGTCCACCCGAGCGAGCAATGGCGGCGCCGATTTCACCTTCCTTAAAGCTGCCGACGTTCTGAAACAACAGGTGTTCGACAAGGTGACTGATCCCGGTTCCACCGGGCTCTTCGCAGCGGGAGCCGGTGCGATACCACATCAAAGTGGAGACAACAGGAAACTCTTTTTGCTCCAGAACCAACACTCGCAATCCGTTGGGCAAAATAGTCTCTTGCACGGGATTGTTTCGACCACTCTGAGCCTGACCGCCGGGCGCTACCGCAGCCAGCGACTCGCTCTTCTTCACGGGCTCGGATGAACCGACTGCCGCTGGAAGCGTCGGCGGGGGTGTGCGAACCGGTCCGGCGGAACTTGACTCAGACGTACGCCGCTCCTGCAGGCTGCCGGCCGCCGGCAACGCAAAGCCCGAAACAGGCGGCTCCACAGTATCCGCAGCGGATGAATCCTGAGAAAGCGCCGGAAGCGACAAACTGATTGAACATGAGAGAGTCAGACAAAGAACTCTCAACAGAGCGATCCGCACAGTCCGCCGCGACAGACTGAAAGAAGTTAAGCCGTGTTTCCTCATCAGAAACCCCCAGAATGATTCGCGCGCCGGATCTCATGCCTTATAGCACAGGCTGCTAAGGGGATCTAAAGAATAGATTCTCAGGTTGAGGGTAACGAATTGGTGCCGCCCCGCCGCTTTTGTTTGAAGAGAACTGAGCCGAGTTGATATATTTCTCAACAACACGCATGTCAGGAGCCTATAAGTGGCGTCAGACGCACAGCAACGACCGACAGCAACCACGGCGCAAACGCCTCGAAAACTTGTGCTCGCGGGGAACCCGAATGTCGGCAAGTCGGCATTGTTCAACGCACTGACAGGACTAAACGCCGACGTATCGAACTATCCCGGGACCACGATCGACATTGCCCGGGGCAAACTGGGCGACGATTTGCTCTCCGACACCCCCGGCGTCTACGGCGTGTCTAGTTTCAACGACGAGGAACGCATCGCCAAAAGAATGATCCTCGAGGCCGAAGCGGTCATCAACGTTGTTTCCGCGCTCAGTCTCGACCGAGATCTATTCTTAACCCTGCAGTTAATCGACATGCAAAAACCGCTAATCGTCGTGCTGAATCAGTGGGATGAGGCTGAGCAGCGAGGCGTTCGAATCGATACAGTCGAACTTTCAAAAATATTAGGCGTCCCGGTAATGACCGCCGTGGCAGTCGAGAAAAAAGGCTTGAGCGAGATTAAAGAATCCGTGGACAAAGCCGCAATAGGTAATCAATCACAAGTCTTGCAGGTTCTGATTGGCGATTTGGTGAAGAAGAACGTACCGGCACAAACTGCGTTGTTGAGCATGGAAGGCGATGCCGAATGCGCTCAGAGTTTCGAAATTGCGGTAGAAAGTAAACGTGCCGAAATCTACAAGATGCGCCGTCAACGTGTTAACGAGATCACGGAAAAAGTCGTTGTCCAGGAAGCGCGCAGAAAGAGAATCTCGGCTCGCATCGGACGCCTTCTTCTGCATCCCGTCTACGGCAGCATAGTCTCACTGACAGTCTGCTATCTGATTTTCTATCAACTGTTGGGAGTGATCGTTGCCGGAAGCGTTGTCGACATCACTGAAAAACAATGCATGCGAGTGTATTACGAACCAACCGTAAGACGTGCCTGTGCCTCAGTTTTCCCTTGCAAGATTACAGTATCCGGTCAAGCATTCGAGTTTCCCGGTGGCATGAACGCCGCACCGGCATTAGTGGCAAAGCTGGAGCGAGCCGCAAGAGGAGTAAACCCGGCGCAAATCAAATTCGATTTCTGGAACTGGCGCAATCTTGCTTCCGTCGTCGGCAACTTGCTTTGTGGTGAGTACGGTGTCCTCACTCTAACGGTCACTTATCTGCTGGGACTGCTGATGCCCCTGGTTATTGCATTTTACTTCGGGCTCTCGCTCATGGAAGACTCCGGCTACCTTCCTCGACTGGCAGTGCTGGTAGACAGGTTGCTCAATAAAATTGGACTGACCGGAAGGGCAATCATTCCACTGATTCTCGGTCTGGGATGCGTCACTATGGCGACAGTAACAACCCGCCTGCTTTCAACAAACCGTGAAAAAATCATTGCCACTGCGTTACTCGGAATAGCCATTCCCTGCTCGGCACAACTCGGAATTGTCTCCGGAACACTAGCAAAGGCAGGCGGCTTGCTCCCCTGGATTCTCTACTGCTCGCTGGTTGGTTTGATTCTGGCCGTAACCGGACTGGTCCTCAATAAATTGATGCCTGGTAAGTCCGGAGCCTTGATGATCGATTTGCCACCAATGCGATTTCCACGACCGGACAATGTCCTAAAAAAAACCTGGAGTAAGTCGTTCAATTTCATGCTTGAGTCAATACCAATGTTTTGCCTGGCAGGACTGGTCGTCTCGGTCGGACAAATGACCGGCATGCTTGATTGGTTTGTTCGCAGCCTGCAGCCTATGACCGTCGGGTTGCTGCAGTTGCCGAACGATGAACGAATTGCCACAACGTTCATTTTGGGTATCGTGCGCCGCGACTTCGCCGCATTCGGATTGACTGACGTTGCACTATCACAAACACAGGCGGTCGTAGCAATGATCGTCATAACGCTGTTTGTACCTTGCATTGCGACGGTCGGCGTAATGATAAAGGAACGAGGTTTTGCGATCGCAATGTCTATTTGGGCAGGCTCATGGCTGTTCGCGTTTCTGGTCGGCGGTGCGTTGGCCCGAGTGCTTCCGAGTTTGTTCCAGGCAGTTTCGTTTTGACGACTCTGTCGAACTTAGCGCAAAATGCGATTTGATGGACGCTGGCTCGGCCATCGCAAGCGTTACCAAGAGGCTTTCGAAGGCGCCTTTCGGAGGTCTGCAAGATAAATTTTGCACAGACCACTGTCGGATAAACTCAGATTTGCAACGGCAACAACGTTAACAGACATTGTTAAATTCAAGTGAAAAGACACTTCGCGAACCAATTCACAGAGCCTGACATCCAACTTGCGCGCATCGGAACCAATTAGATTAAGCGGTTATAAACAAATATTGCGCGCCGGTAGTCAACAGGCGAAACGCCCGTACGATGAGGCAATTAGTAATCAGAAGGGCATCAAGCGTAATTACCCCATTACATCCGGATGGAACCAATGTTACTCTTGAAAGTCAGGTGAACTAGGTTTGAAAAGCAAGACTCGCGGTTTACCAACAAGGAAACGGACATGAAAAACCCAGCAGTGGACGGCACGGGGAGTATGCAGATGTTTGGAACAGCTAATACGGCGCAGTACGTTATCGCCCCGCCCGTAGTCGACCAACTACAGCAAAAATCAACGCCGATAGACCTCTACAAGGTCGCCTACTTTAGAGACAACTCGGACTACGACGAGTTGCTTACGACGTTGCTATCAAAAGTAGCATCAATGCAATCACAATTGCGCAGCCGCTAAAACGAGAAAGTTCTCAAAGACTTGCACGCTGTTGCCGGGGGGTAATGCGTGCAAGTTTTTTATTTTCAGCAGAAGACTTGCTCAAATGGCGCAAGCAGCGCATGGTTAATGGGGCGCTGCGATGATAAAATTGATGCACCCGCCAGGTGGCTGCAACAATCCCGTTATATGGACTGCAGATGAAACATACTTCCGGCACGCTGCTATATAAATACGTGAGAGATGAGCTTCACGTACTCCTTGTACATGCATCGGGCAACTACAACAAGAAATCTCCTTGGGGCATCCCCAAAGGGCAACCTGACCCCGGCGAAGAGTTAGAGGAAGCGGCCCGAAGAGAGACACTGGAAGAAACCGGTATCGTATGTGGTGACCTGTCTCCGTTGGGATATGTCGATTATAAAAAAAGCAAGAAGCGAATTTTCTGCTTCGTCGGGCCGGCGCCGAAACGTAA
Organism: Candidatus Obscuribacterales bacterium; assembly: GCA_019752635.1. Classification (GTDB taxonomy): domain Bacteria; phylum Cyanobacteriota; class Vampirovibrionia; order Obscuribacterales; family Obscuribacteraceae; genus JAKFUT01. The sequence goes on from JAIELX010000018.1 coordinate 25,216, forward strand.
GCGGCCGGTGTGCGCGTCGTGGGAAATTGATGGGGCGGATTTCTTCAGCATGGAAGAAGCTCGAGACGTTATTCACCCCGACCAGGAAGTATTTCTGGACAGACTTGAAGATTGGCTGGACGAGTAACGCGAGAAATCAGGCGCGGCTGTCCTTAGGCAGAGGAATGTAGAGCAGCAAATTCTTGAGTTCAGTCATGGTCTGAACGCGATGATCCGGATTCTTGGCCAATAGCTTAAGTGTCAACTCTTCCAGCGGTCCGGGTATGTTCGCCTCCGGACAAATTTCGCGAAGCAACCGCGGAAACTCGTTCATATGCTTGAAGCCGGTGTCCATAAAGCCGGACCCCTTGAAGGGAACTTCTCCCGTCAAAATTTCGTACAAAAGACACCCCATGGAATACATGTCGGAACGCTCATCGACAGGACGAGTCAGCCACTGCTCCGGACTCATATATAGAGGACTGCCAAAAATCTCACCGCGAATGGTCAACTCTTCCGTCTCAGGAGAGGGCATCAATAGTTTCGACAATCCCAAATCCAGCAGCTTTACTGTCGGCTGCTGCGGGCTGCCGGAAATCATCACATTGGAAGGCTTGATGTCTCGGTGTACAAGCTTGTTCTCATGAGCATGAGCAAGGGCTTCACACAAGGTGATGCAAATGCTTATTGCCGTCGGATAGTAGACACGACCGGCATCTCGCAAAATCTCCGCGAGAGTTTTTCCTTGAAGATACTCCATCACAATGAACGGCGAATCGTCATCCGTGAAGCCAAAATCGTACACCTGAACAAGAGCCGGGTGACTCAGCCTGGAAGTGATTTGCGCTTCGGACTTGAATCTCCGAACATCGCGGTCGTCGATGACATTGTTCTTGTTCAACACTTTGACGGCGACGACTCGCTTCAGGTGAACATGCTCGGCGCGATACACGACACCCATTCCACCCTTTCCAAGCATCTCATGAATCAAGTAGCGGTCTGATAGCGTTTGGCCTGAGTAACTGGCGACAGGAAGCTTCTGAAGTGTCTGCTCGGTCCGACGCGATGTGGCAGCGCCACTGGTTCGCCGAAGCAATGCATTCACACGAGAACGCAGCTCACGAACACTATAGGGCTTGGTAACATAATCGTCGGCGCCGGCATCCAACGCATCGGACTTGTCTACCGCGCTGGACCTGCCGGAGACAATCAGCACGCCGCCGGTCCCGCCGTCGGCCCTATACTGCCGGCAAAGGTCGACACCGCTCATGTCCGGCAATTCCCAGTCCAGGACCAGCAAGTCGTACTCACCCTGTCCCAAAAAGGCCAGGGCATCGGTAGCCCGTTCCGCCTCATCGACGACGTGCTTGTCCAACTTCAAAAGGACAACCACATTGTCGCGGAGGTCCGGTGCATCATCTACGACAAGAATTTTTGCCATGCCTGATTACAGGTAGAACCAAAAGGGCTTATCCAACTGATTATTCCACCTCAATGCCTTCCTAATCAACACCGATTCAATGAGTTCGAACAATCAGGTGCTCTTAAAACCGGCGCGTGCGACCTGACAACCGCAGTGCGTCCCCTGTTGGCAAGCCGACTACTTGTGCTATACTAAATGCATCGTATCTGCAGAGCAGGAATTAAAGCCGTGTTCGCCTTAATCATCACCGAGAATAACGAAACAAGAGAGAATGAGAACTTCTCTTCTATTCTCACGGGCGATTGATCGGTCGATAATCATCAATCATTTGAAACCCGTGATTCCTACAGAGTCACGGGTTTCGGTTTTTTGAGCCATCGTTCGTCAACGTCAGCAAAGAATAGCATAGACAACCACAGCACCAGAAGCTGCACCATCGGTAGTATCACGTCGCACGCACTATTCGCGGCGAGTTTCAATGCGGGGAGTTAGCCAAGCAGGTTCAAGGCACCGGCCTTTCACGTCGGCAATCACGGGTTCGAATCCCGTACTCCCTACTCAGTTCACAACACACAAGAAGAGCTGTTTTAGAGCTTTACGACTCTAAAGGATGCAGGCAATCGACTCAGTCGAAAACTCGACATGGTGCTTTCGAATAACTGCTTGCGACGCTCAAACGCTTCGGGTGCACAGGAGGAACTAATGACGAAAACTCGATGCTCGGACATCATAAAATACTTCAGAACTCTCACAGTTACCCCCGGCAGGTCCAGCGTGAATCGCATGTGCTGATCAATTAGCATGCGCACTGAGGGAAGCGCACTAAGAGTCAGTTCTCCGGGCGGCTCGAGCACTGTCCAACGAACAGGATTTGGTGCGCAGTACAAGGCGACTGAGTTTTGTACATATTGATGCAAGCTAATGCCTTCATGTTTAGCGGCAGCAACAATCTGAATTTTGCAGTTAAGCGCCTCGCGTTTCGTCCGCAAGAAATTGGCTTTCTCCTGAGACACGCGACCACAGTGATACTTCACCCGAGAGACCATTGCACGAACGCCGCGAAGACGCCACGAGGGATACAGTTTGCCCTTGAGCCTTTTGACATCAACCATCATCGGTGCCAGTGCCGTCGATGCAACTGACCGCTGCCGAGGCGCTTGAAGCTTGGTCGAAGAGCCCTTGCCGCCGATTTTCGTTCGGCTCTGCTTCAGCACCCGAATCACACGCGCTGAACAGCGTCTCATCTGCGTCAGCATCGATGCAACGACGGGAACATAACGCCGCAACCGTTTGCTCTTCGTTAGCGGGTGTTGCGCCGACACGGCCAGAATCTGATGATTTTCAATACGCCAGTGCACAGGAAACGTTATTGAAAATCCGTGTTCATTGCTGCTGTAGTCCGGTCCCGCACTGCCGGATTCCTGATTGCGAGAAATCACCAATGTGCGCAATCTCGGCAAGGTCGTAGACTCAAGCAAGTCATTCAAACGAACTTTTGTGTTCGCAAGGACCAGCATTTCAAGATTCCGACACGCAGACAGCCCCGACAAGATTGTCTGATCAAGATCATTATCCGAAATGTCGAGATAGCGTAGATTCTTCAATTGCGCACCCGCGAAGAAGCGCTCCGTAACCGCAGTTTGAGAGATACTCAAATTTTCGATAGGGGCATTCTGCATGAGCGTAATCAATGCACCATCGGCAATTGCATTTCCCGCAACATCCAGCGAAATCAAACGCGATTTCGCGCTCAGCTCCAGCTCCGCCGCCTGAAAATCGTTCCAGGAAAGATTCAGGTGCTCGAGCCCGGGCAATTTCGAGAGGTCATTCAGCGCCGGGTCGGTAAGCGCATTATTAGACAAGTCCAGTACTTGCAGTTGCTTCAACGGTGACAACACGAAGAGGGATTTGCTCTCCAATGAGCAGCCGGACAATTTCAAATACTTCAACTTGAGCAGATTGCCAAGGAATGGAAGTCCGCGGCCAAGGTCGCAACCGTTGAGGCAGAGATACTCCAAGGACATGAACGAAGAAATCACCGGCAACTCCCCGCCCGCGAACGACGCTTGTTCAAGATCTAAGAACCGCAAAGCGGTCAAAGAGGCAAAACGAGCCAATGCGCCTTCCTCAAGCGTGGCAAAGCTGAGATCAAGCCATTCAAGCTTCCCGAAAGTATTTGCCACCAGAGTGGCTTCCTCAGCCGACAATGTCGTGAATGAGAGGTCAAGACTATGCAAACTCGGCAACTCAACGAGCAGAGAAAGTAGATTCTGCGAGCCCGCGGCGCAGGTAAGATGCTCAATCTGCAAATGATTGAGCGCCTGAATCGCCAGAGACATATTCGGAGGCGGCGAAAATGACTCGATGCCGACCACAACTCCGGCAGGCCAAGTCATCATTAACTCGAAGAGTTCATCAGAAACTTCGCTAATGAGCAAAGTCCACTTACCTTCCGGCAAAGTCACTTGTCCGGCAGCCGTAAAGGCCGTCTCTTCAGACTCGTCTTCTTCGGCTATTTTTGGCAACGCCTTTTCACGTATCTTCGTGTCAAGATTCAGCGGAAACAAATATCCACATGGATTTTCAGGAAATTGAAAGATTTTCTTGTCCATATGTCACAGGCTCCAAACGGCTGCCGTAGTCGGTCACTAAAGCGTCTAACTCAATTTGCGCCGGCAGCGGGTATATGCGTTACGCCTGCTAACGAGCTACCAAATTGAATTGTGCCCGCTTGATCGAAATCTACGCCCTCCACTATTATCGACAGGAGACGTTCGGGAAGCGCAAATGCCGAAGATGAAGACCGTTAAGGTCATCGATGAGCTAAAAGAAACAATATCCCGTTATTGGGGTTTCAGCCAACTTCGCCCCTTGCAGGATCAAGCGATCAAATGCGTTTTGAGTAAGAAAGACTCACTGGTGGTTTTGCCCACTGGCGGAGGAAAGTCACTCTGCTATCAAGCGCCGGCAGTCCTGAATGACACCGCAACAACCATTGTGGTATCACCTTTAATATCACTAATGAAAGACCAGGTTGACGGTTTGAGAACTTGCGGCATCGCCGCGGTGCAGTTGGATAGCTCGCAGAAGCCTGAAGAGAGAGCCGCTGCGGAAGCTGAAATTATCAGCGGTCGTGTAAGATTAGTCTTTGTCTCGCCGGAGAGATTGGTCGGCACGGACTTTCATCGATTGCTTCAGCAAGTCAAAGTTAGCGCCATAGCCATTGATGAAGCTCACTGCATAAGCCATTGGGGCCACGACTTTCGGCCGGAGTATCGCCAACTTCGCCGGTTGCGCGAGTTTTTCCCGGGCATTTCCGTACACGCTTATACAGCGACCGCCACAGAACAAGTACGCGAAGACATTATCAATCAGCTGGGATTACAGAACCCCGAAGTACTTGTAGGCAACTTCGACCGTCCTAATTTGACTTACAGAGTTCACTCCAGAAGAGATCTCCTGAAACAGGTTCAGGAAGTGATTGCTCGTCACAAAAACGAAGCCGGAATAGTCTATTGCATTCGACGAAAAGAAGTTGACGAGCTTTCAGCTCTGTTGCGCAAGAACGGCGTCCATGCGCTCGGATACCATGCCGGCATGACACAGGACCAGAGGCGTTCGGCACAAGAAGCCTTTTCTTCCGAGCAGTGCGATCTAATTGTCGCCACAGTGGCATTCGGCATGGGCATCGATCGCTCCAACGTGCGTTTCGTGTTGCATACAGGCATGCCGAAATCACTAGAACACTATCAGCAAGAAACTGGCCGAGCGGGGCGAGACGGACTGGAAGCCGAGTGTACACTCCTCTATTCCGGCAGTGACGTTTTGCTCTGGAAATCGATTATGGATAAGTCTTCGCAGGACCAAAACGCGGACCCGGCCTTTCTAGAACACGCACTGCAACATCTCAACGAAATGAGCAAATACTGCCGAGGCGCAACTTGTCGCCACCGAGGCTTGGTGGAGTACTTCGGTCAAAAGTTCAAAGACGGCGAGTGCGGTGCTTGCGACATCTGTCTGGGCGAAACGGTCAATGTAGAGGACGCAGACACCATTGCGCAGAAGATTCTATCTTGCGTGGCACGAGTCAAAGCCCCGTTCGGTGCTGGTCACATTGTTTCCGTCCTGCGAGGCGAGAATACCGAAGGCGTCCGCAAATGGAAACACGAGGAACTCAGTACATACGGATTGCTGAAACAATGCGACAAGTCGGACATTCGCGACTGGATCGACCAACTGGTGGGACAAGGAGCGCTAACTCACGAAGAGAAGATTCTTGATTCAGGCATACGGGTGCCGGTGGTTCGGCTTAACGCCGAATCATGGAAGGTGATGAGAAAGGAAACTTCTATTCGTCTGCTCCGTCCGATGCGCCGAGGCAAGAACGAGAAAGCACCACGAGAGACTTATTCATTGCCGCTGAGTGATGACGAAAAGGACCTGTTCGAAGAGTTACGAGCGCTGCGTCGATTAATAGCGCAAGAACGCCGCTGTCAGCCCTATCTAGTCTTCAACGATGCCACGCTCAGGGAACTCGCAAGGATACGCCCTTCCAAGCTGGAAAACATGGTCAGAGTTCACGGCATTGGTCAAACGAAACTGCAAGAATTTGGATCAAGATTCTTGAAGCTGTTGGTCGAGCACTCAAGAAGTTACGGCTTGCGCGTGGACAACTTCTAGAACTGGCCGAAAGACCTACTTTCGGCTCGCATAACGTCCAGCTCGTATGGTTCCCCGTTCTCACGCGCCAACTGCAAATGGACAGAAGTACCAGCCGTGCCGTGCCGTGAATCTTGCGGCAGGACTTCTCCGCGCCGTCAACTGTCAGAACCGTATCGCCCTTTCGAATTCCGGCATACATCGCCGGAGAGTCTTTGTAGACATGCTGAATTTTGCCGGACGAGTAAGCTACGCGAACGCCGACGCGTCCATCCTTCCGGGCGCGATCTATATAAACAGACTGCTCCACACTACCAGAGAGCAAGATGGTCGCTATTGCAAGGTGAGCTATGAAATCCACGGCATACTCTCCATGTGACTTTGAGAACAACAATTAGAAGTAACTGCTGATACCGCTCGGTCGCCATGCTGCCATGAAGCCACTTTGACTGCGCGCAGTTAGCCGTGCAGCCGCTTAGACTTCTACTAATGATTCGCACTGCGAATGCACTTGTCGCTTCTAAACTTCTCGGTGAAACTTCGCATCAGCCTTGTGAGCTTCTGGTAGTTGGACAGTTTCGCGGGCAGACTTGTTGCATGAAAACAGAGATCCTCAACAACGATGTAAATGTTTAACCTGGTCACCAATTGTTTCTCCCCGAATGAAATAAACGTGAAATAGCAGCGCTTGATCTAAAATACGGAAACTTCAGGGAGAGGTCGCAATGCTCTTACAAACCACTGGCGATTTAGTGGACACCGCAGCAAGGTTGTCGACAGAGAAACTTGCTCCTGCAGCGCCCGCAATCGATGCCACGGCATCATTTCCGCGGGACAATCTTGACGCCCTAAGCAAAGAGGGGTTATTGGGACTTGTCGTTCCGACTGAATTCGGTGGTCTTGACGCCAGCTCGAAGGTCCTGGTCGGGACAGTCGTTGAAATAGCCGCCGGATGCGCTTCTACCGCAATGATTCTGGTAATGCATTGCTGCGGAGTCATTGCCATTCGCGATCACATGAAAGGTCCGGGGCGGGCTGAGATCCTTACAAAAGCGGCAAGCGGACAACATCTTTCTACATTGGCATTTAGCGAGCGCGGAACCGGAGCAAACTTCGGCGCCACCTTCACAATGTCTGAGCAGGACGGAACCGGATACAAGTTGAACGGCGAAAAATGCTTCGTCACTAGCGGTGGGCAGGCTGACAGCTATGTAATAAGCGCCCGCGCGCCCGGGGCTACCGAAGTAACAGCAAGCACTATATTCATCATATCGAAAGACAACGCAGGCATCGCTTTTCACGGTACATGGGACGGAGTTGGTCTTCGCGGCAACAGCAGCGTCGGCATGAAGTTATCGGATTGCACCGTAGATGGTGCCGCAGCTCTGAGCCCCCCCGGCGAAGGACTGATGTTAGCGATGTCGACCGTCTTGCCGTTATTCCTCCTCGGCTCGGCCAGCGTCTACCACGGCATCGCTCTTGCCGCTTTTGAAGCATGCTGCAACCATATTAAGTCGCGAACATATACGCACAACTCCGAAGCATTAAGCAACCTTCCCCATGTGCGCCGTTCAATCGCTGAAATGAAGGTAAAGCTCGACAGCTCTAGAGCGATGCTGGAACGCGCAGCTGAAGCCAGAGACGCAGGTGCTGCCGACGCGGCACTACAGCTAATGGAGGCAAAATTCAAAGCAACGGAAACCGCAAATGAGATCGCGAAAGAAGCCATGCATGTTTGCGGTGGCATCGCCTACACAGGTTCTCTACCTATAGAACGGCACATGAGAGACGCTCTGGCCGGCACCGTGATGGCGCCGACAAGCGATATGCTGCTGGATCTCATAGGTAGCGCCATACTCGCGCCCGCTAAATAAATACCCAAGGAGCATTTATGACATCTCGCATAATCGTGGTTGGTGCCGTCGCCTACGATCCCAAAGTCGTAACTATCTGGGAAGGGATCAAACAGTTTTTCGTCGATCATCAATGTGACATGGACTTTGTCCTCTTCTCCAATTACGAAGCGCAGGTAAAGGCGCTGCTGAGCAACAAAATTGATATCGCCTGGAACACAAATCTTGCCTATGTCAGTTGCGATTCGCAACTGGGGGGTAAAGCGAAACTGATAGCAATGCGGGATACAGATTTGGGCTTCACCACCGTGATCATTGCGAAGAAGGACGCACAGCTTACAACGCTGGGCGACCTGAGAGGCCAGACCGTCGCGTTCGGCAGCAAGGATTCAGCTCAGGCCGCGGTGATTCCGGAATACTTTCTGATTGAGGCAGGACTGCAGGCCGACAAAGACTACACGGCTCTCCGTTTCAATTCGGATGTCGGAAAGCACGGCGACACAGGAACCAGTGAACGTGAAGTTGTACATGCAGTCCTATCCGGCGAGGCCGCAGCAGGAGCATTAGGCAAAAGCGCTTGGGACCACCTGCAGACAACCGGCAGTGCGGCGGAATTGATGGCAATTTGGACGTCGCCGCCTTACTCTCACTGTTGCTTCACCGCGCTTCCACAGTTTGACAGCGAGTTAACCGCTCACTTTGTAGAGACCTTGATGAAAATGGACTACAACAATCCTGCGCACAAGGTTATTCTCGACATGGAAGGATTGACTCGGTGGGTACACGGTGAGAAGGACGGTTATGACACGGTCTTCAAGGCGGCAAGAAAAGTCGGCTATGTTGCCCCGAACAAGGTTTGTGCGGCAGAGTCGCATTAAGTCGCGTTTTTCCGCCTCCGGCTCCAGCAAAAGTCCATACGCAGCGGCTAGAATCATCGTTGGCTTAATTCCAACGTCCGTAGTAAGCTGGAACTAGCTCAGTCCCCTGAGCATGCCACCGCTAGCAGGAGGAGCCAAAGTTGAAGCCGAAAATGTACCGACAAGGCGATGTCCTTCTTATGCAGATAGAGGCAATGCCGGCATCTGCAGAAGAAAGCGAACTGGAAGGCGGTCGTATTATTCTTGCGCACGGTGAGGTAACCGGCCACGCGCACGCGGTCGATGCGGCCATGGCAAGAATCTTCGCAGACCGCGAAGCACGCTTCCTGGAAGTAGGCGAAAACGGCGCCGACCTGGTTCACGAAGAACACGCTACCATAGCTTTGGCTCCGGGCGTCTATCGTGTGGTAAGACAGCGGGAGTATCTGCCCAACAGTGCTCGTTTTGTCGCGGATTAAATAACTGCAAATGGCAATCGCCAGTACGTTAGAGTTAGATGCCGCCAACAAGTGCACGTTCGGCAAGAATGTGACGACAGGGGCGCGCGCGAAAGCCGAAATCGCCCTGGAATCGCTCTATGCAAGCCTGGGCAGACCTCGCCCGGGCGTGGTCTGGTGTCGCAGCATCTATCAGCTAGTGACACTGCCATCGTTATTGATTGGCATTTTGCACAGTGATATTTGGCAGTTTCTATCCGGCGCTTTTTTCTACCCGGACGACGACAGCCAGGCGTACCAGGAGGCCCTGAATGATGCCTGGGCGGAGGTCTGGTCGCGTACGGGATGTTTGCTGCTTAGAGGGATGACGCGGTCCAGTCGCATTGGTAATCATGGATTAGATGTCGAAACTTCCGCAGTAATCCAGTGCAGAGGACAAATGCTTGCCTGGGCACGGTCGGGGCAATTGACCAGGTTCGAAGACAAGCTGGATCGCCAAATGTATCGGCGCTTGTGGACCAGACATCTGTGCGACAACGATTTCGCGCAGCGACATTTAAGAAGCCTGATAGACAATCTTGAGTACGAGTTGCTTCGCGACGGGCATTCATTTGCCCACCAAATGGAACAGTCGGCGCCTTACTTTCAGCAGTTGCGCGCAAGTTACGACATGCTGACGCGATCGTTAAAAGGATTGATTGCAACTATGGGCGCGGAGCCCGTAACGCAGACGACCAGAGCACTATGGTTGCCGTCTTCTATTCCACCGGTTGCGCTGTGCGATATGTGGCGGAACCGAGTAAACGGCGATGCCTTCGAACGGTATGCGACCGATCTGAAATTGTGGTCGCAACTTTCCGAATCCATATTGGGAATGGTTTGTCTGGATGATGTAGTCTTCGCATGCGAGCAACCACAAACACTTTCCATTGATAGCGGCGGACGTCTGCACAGCGAGAACGGTCCGGCGCTGAAATTCGCTGATGGCTCGCAATACTTCATTTGGCATGGTGTCAATGTGGACCAGCGGATTATTGATCAACCGGAATCGATCACATTGCACGAGATTGAGAGTACCGGCAATCTGGAAATCAGACGCGTACTCATTGAACGTTTCGGACAAGCTCGTTATCTCCAGGAATCAGGCGCAGAGCTGATTCAAGAAGACGAATGCGGCGTATTGTATCGCCGCCAGCTCGAGTGGGACGAAGCGCTCGTCATGGTGAAAGTGATCAATTCGACGGCTGAGCCGGACGGCACGTTTCGAGAATATTTTTTACGCGTTCCACCCGAAACACAAACTGCTCGGGAAGGCGTGGCGTGGACTTTCGGAATTGACGCTGCAGAGTATGAGCCGGACCAGCAAACTTAACTGCTGCACGAACCTTCGCCCGCGATCAACGTCTATCTCACTCGACCGGACGCATTCATCTGATCGTCGTCGAGTAATCCCTCTGGAGGTTCCCATGCAACAACATTTCGTCGCAGATCTCGAAGCAATTAGAAAGCGTGCGCGCGAACACATCGAAACCGGTGCCGTAACAGCCGGTTACAAGGGTGATAGCAAGGCGGTCGTAGAAGTCTTGCAAGAAACACTGGCAACAGAATTAGTGTGCGTTTTACGTTACAAGCGACACTATTTCATGGCACAGGGAATTGCAGCCGAAGGAGTTGCGCAAGAATTCCTTAACCACGCGGCCGAAGAAGCCGCCCACGCAGATAGAATCGCCGCGCGGATAGTACAACTGGGCGGAGCGCCGAACTTCAGTCCCGTTGGACTGGCAGAGCGCAGCTCCAGCCAATACGTGGAGGGCGAAGATTTGCGTGACATGATCAAAGAGGACCTTGTTGCCGAACGAGTTGCAATCGATACATATCGCGAGATAATTGCATTCGTTGGCGAAGATGATCCAACAACAAGACGGATGCTCGAAGATATTCTGGCCGTGGAAGAAGAACACGCAGAAGATATGGCAAGCTTGCTCGGTCAGATGGACAATGGCAAGAAGAACGGCAAGAGCCCCGATCTTTGAACGCATGCTAATATTTTGAACTTCACCGGAGTTCGAAATAGTGCAAGTCACGGTAGTCGAAGGCGATCTACTTGATCAAAAAGTAGACGCCATAGTTAACGCCTGGAATCGCAATATCATTCCCTGGTGGCTTCTGATTCCGCACGGGGTTTCCGGTGCGATCAAAAAACGAGGCGGGCTGAAGCCATTCATTGAAGTGGGCGCTTTCGGCCCGATTCCGCTTGGACATGCGGTGCACACGTCGGCGGGAAGGCTGAATTACAAGGCGATCATCCATGTGGCTGGAATTGACATGAAATGGTCAGCCAGCGAGTATTCAATTGCAAACTCGGTGCGCAACGCTATGAAGTTAGCGGCGCAACTAAGTCTCAGGTCTGTAGCGTTCCCGATCATCGGAGCAGGCGCAGGTAGCTTCAAAGAAGATGGCGCGTTTGGCATAATGCTCGATACATTCAGTTCGCTTCACTACGACAACATTGACGTGATCGTCGTTCGCTACAAGCGATTTTAGATGACTCTCGAGAAATTAGTTGATGAGTCAGAAGTGCGAGGTACTCACAAGTTACTCACAGCGGCGATTTAATATTGTGGAATTGACGCCGTCATCTGCCACTTCTAAGTGTGGGGGGAGGGGCGCGCGAGCAAATGCTAACACTCCGCCTAGCTCAACCAACCATTACTGCGACTTCCAGGAGCCCCTTAACAGCCTCTCCCATCGCAATTCCGCCTTTCGGTATTACGGAGGTGGAAGGCAAAGCGTTCGCGGGGACAGGGCGAGAGCAAAGCACCGCCGTCCATCAACTAAGGCACACATTCGCTTGGCTCGCGTTTAGTGTCCGCGGTACAACAGAGTTACGTAGCAGAAGATCAGCCCCAGTGGGAGAAACTTAAGCTGGGAATGTCGGGCAAACCAAAAGTGGAAAATCTGCCCAAGCTGAAACAGGGCTAACTCCTGAGACTTAGCGACTAGGGTCCTTTCAAGATACTAAAACAAGAACTAGGGCAGATGACGGGATTCGAACCCGCGCGTACCGGAACCACAATCCAGGGCCTTAACCGCTTGGCGACACCTGCCACAATTTCGAGATTTTTGATCATAACACAGGCTCGAAACTCCTCGCTGAATCGTTAAGCAAGACGGCCGGGTCCGTTCACACTCTTGTTACAGACTGATGGTGTTGCCGACCCGAATACCGTCGCAAGTTTTTCGGCAAGCCGAAACAAAAACACGGAGTGCTGCACCAAATTTAGTATCGCGCCGAAAGCAGAAAAGTGCTTGCCAACTTTTGACCGGCGGATATAATACTGCATGTAGTGCTAGTTGGTGATCGTGAAAGACGCAGACATCAGGTCCATACTGCATCTCCTTGAGATCCCGAAGCTGTGCGAGAGCGATCCGGAAAGCAGGGTGATCGACGAACTCGGCATCATGGAAGGTGCCTTTCGCATGGATGTGGCAGTCGTGAATAACAAGCTGCACGGCTATGAGATCAAGAGCGCGGCAGACAATCTTGATCGGCTTCCCTCACAACAATCCGCTTACAACAAAGTTTTCGACAAACTGACGCTGGTGGTGGATGAACGACACGTTGAACACGCTGTTAAGATGGTGCCCCCGTGTTGGGGGCTGATGGTGGCCGGGCTACGAAGCGGCACTCCGTACATTGATGAGATCTGGCCGGCACGCCTGAATTTCGACGTAGATCCTTACACTGTATGCCAGCTGCTGTGGCGCGATGAGGCTCTCGCTCTACTTCGCCAGAAACATTTGTGCTTCGGACTTTGGAAAAAGCCAAGAAAGGTTCTATGGAAAAAGCTGGCCAGCTCAGTTGAACCGGAAGAGCTCAAAGCGCTCGTACGCGGCATGCTGCAGGCTCGAAGAAAATGGCGCTAGTTTGCATTTAAAGTAGTGCCGCTCACTTGCAACTGCGTAGCTCATTGTGGTTGAGCGCGCACCGGATAGTTTTGGTAAAGGCGATTGAACGTGCGCTGATCGCGAGAGCTGAGCACCGGCTGTCCGGTCGGTACCTCACTATAGAACATTATGTCGGAGCCATTCATGGAATGTCCAGCAATGCCCAGTGCGTGCCCCACTTCATGCATGCAGGCGCGCGCCATCTGCGTGTTGTCCAAAGGCAACCCTGAATCACGCGCGCTAACGAGAATGGTGATAAACGCTCGGTTGATCTCCACGGAACCGTCCGGCATCTCCTGCTCTTGCCGCATGGCAGTTCCTTGCTCCACCTGACCGCTTCCGCCATGGAAATTTGGATCACCGGTCCAGGAACAAACAACATCAGCCGAATTGGCATCAGGCACGAATATTGCCGCCAGCTTGCCTCCGCCGACACGCATCCAAGTGTTTATTGCTTCCGCAAGAATAGCGTTGTAATCGGGGCGAAACCCGGGGACCGGTTGTTGCTTATCGTTGGTACCGTTGGCGATAAAGAACCGAATCGGCATTCTGCGCGCAGCCCAGCGGCGGTGCTTTCCACCAATTTGAATGGCGGCGTAGTAATCCTCTTCGCTCTGAGCGGCGGGCGATTTCTTCGAAGCCTGCCCCCGAAGCGCCGGAATCATACTCTTTATCTGCGCTGCTTTCGGTGAGTTAGGCTTTTGTCGCAAGTACCGCTCAAACCAGTTTGCGGCCTCAGCCGGCTGCCCTGTCAATTGATAGCAGGTTGCAATGTTTATCATGCAATCGATTCGCGCGGGATCGGCCTGTATGGCCTGCTCAAACTCTGGAATAGCGCGAGCATATTCGCCCAAATCGTTGTAACAGAACCCCAAATAGTAGTGGATGTGCGGCATGGAGGGCCACTGCGCGACGGCTTGTTCCAGCACGGCACGCGCGCCGCGTGCATCTTTCGACTGCAGCTTAATCATGCCCTGCTGCATCAATTGATAGGCCTGCATCTGAACAGGATCGCCGGACATCATCACCTGCTGCTGTCCAACTGCAGGCGCAACGCAAGCGACAAACCAGAAGAAGGCTGCAAGTACAACGCAAACACCCGGCTGCGCTCGCCTAACGGACGAATCCGTCCGGAAAGCGGTCCCCGTAAGTAAAAGAAGCGGTCGAGACTTCTTACACCAAAGCAGCATCTTTTTCCTTGCGCACGGATTCGAGAGCATCGCGAAACATTTTTCTTGCATTTTCCAATTCAACCTGCTGCGCCTTCTCCAAATGGTTCGTCTCTATGACACTGGAAATAGCTTCATCACTGCATTCGAGCTTGGAAATCACACCGCTCATCAAAGTGTTAAGGCGACGCTCACGCTCCAAAATACGTCGGCGCTCTTCCTCTAAGCGCTCTTCGCCATGCTTCTGCCGCGCCTTTAGAAACTCATCAAAAGTAGATACGAGCCAGTCTAAAATGCGACGGCGATCCATGTTCATCATGAACTTGTTGTCGATCAAGCACACACCGGTGTTCGGATCGCAAATCGGTCCACCTGGTTTGCCCTGACTGCTCACAACCTTCTCGATTTGCGCCAGCAACTCTTCCGGCTCGTACGGCTTGGTGAGAAAGTTATCGGCGCCACACAAAAGTCCACCAATCAGGTCTTTTAGTTCCCCGAGCGCGGTAACCAGAATGACCGGGGTTTCCTTGTACTCAGCCTTTATCTGCTTGCATAAGTCGTAGCCCGAGATGCCCGGCATCACGACATCCGAGAGCACGAGTTCAAAACTGTCTGTTTTGAGCAAACTCAAAGCAATCTCACCACTGCCGGCAATGGTTACGTCGTGCCTTCCATCTTCCAGAATGTATCGAAGACCTTCGGCCTGAACAATATCGTCTTCGACAACTAGTAACTTACTCATGAGCTATCTCCAGTCGCAGCTTAGAAGTTCTCCCCCGAGGCTTCCTGGAAGTTCTCCACCCGCCGTGCTTCCGGTTGCGTTGTGTTTCGCTATGTTTTGTTCGTGCGTGCCACTTCCTATTTTAGGGATAATAGCGCCCGCAGTCAAAATTTGGCGAAATTACCCGCCGCCCGCCCCGGCCATGCCATAATCTGGCAATCAATCAAGGGAATTGCTATTTTGTCCCCACATCCCATAAGCCCCGGCGGCATTGTCTTTATACTTGTTCGACCTTCTGAAGCGGGAAATGTCGGAGCCGCTGTGCGCGTCATGAAAAACTTCGGTTTTTCAGAATTGCGAGTCGTCAGTCCGCAAGTTGATTTTCGCGAAATGGAAGACAGATGGATGGCCGTGGGTGCCTATGATTTAATCGAAAAGTGTCAAGAGTTTTCTTCTTTGACTGATGCCGTTCATGATGTTTCACTTGTGATTGGAACCACATCAGCCAGACTGCGTGCGGTTAAACCAAGCCCGTTCGAATCGGTTTGTCGGGAGGCGGTTTACCGCGCCCCTAATTCAAAAGTCGCCTTCGTTTTTGGCAACGAGCGTAATGGACTTACTTTCGATGAATTGGAGCGCTGCCACAGCACCAGCTGTATTGAGACTAATCCTGAGTTTCCTGTTCTAAATGTAGCGCAAAGCGTGGCATTGGTAGCATACGAATGTACCAGAGCCTCCAGCACCAAGTCAGGTCAGAGCGACGAAACGCCACAGGCCATGCCCGTTGGCACAGATGAGGAATCACTATTTTCTCTTGTTGACGATTTGATCAAGAGAGTAAAGTTTAGCCGCAACTTTAATCACGCGCAAATCCTAAGAGAACTGCGCAGTGTCTACCAAAGAGCCAGACCGACCATGCGCGAGTATGGGCTGCTGAATGGCCTTGTCCATCGATTGCTGGATCACCTGCCGCAGTAAGTGCATTAATTGTTTGGACCGTTCCCCTGATTGTTTCCGAATCCCGATCCACCCGGTCCGGGACCATTCGGTCCGCCTGGTCCGCCACCGAATCCGGTACCGCCATCCGGGCCTCCGCCGTCAAAGCCGCCACCATTGGCACCATTTCTAAAACCGGGTCCGCCTGGTCCTCGTCCTCCAGGCCCGCCGGGACCGAAGCCACCGCCGCCATCATTATTTTGGAACCCTGGTCCGCCAGGTCCGCGCCCGTTCCGTCCACCGAATCCGCCACCGAATCCGGTATCATTACCCGGACCGCCGGGGACAAAGCCGTCACCGTTACCACCGTTTCGAAAGCCGCGCCCACCCTGTCCTCGTCCGTCAGGTCCGCCGCCTTGTCCGAAACCTTGCCCCGGTCCGCCATCGCCGAATCGTCCAGGTCCGCCCTGATTCCTCGGACCGTAACCCTGTCCGCCGTCGCCTCCGGGTCCGGGACCGCAGTCTCCGTTGCCACCGCCAAAACCACCCCGCCGACCTTGGCGTCGTCCGCCAAATCCGTTACCGCCACCGAAGCCGTTGCCATTTCCAAAACCGCCGGACCCGTTGCCGAATCCCCCGCCTAGTCCGCCAGACCCGTTACCGAAGCCTTGTCCATTACGGCCAAATCCACCGCGTCCATTTCCGGGCCCGCCAGCCCCGTTACCGAAGCCACTGCCGAGTCCGTCGCCGGGTGTACAGCCGGGACCTCTACCGTTTCCGAAACCATTTCCGAGCCCGCGGCCTCGCCCGCCGCCATATCCGCCGCGGCCCCTGCCGCGTCCACCATACTGCGTTACGCCGTTTCCACCGGACTTGTTCATCCCATTGTGGCCGTAACCATTGCCATTGCCCGGTCCCGCTCCCGGTCCGGCATCGTATCCGTGCCCGAGACCTTCAGCGTTACCGCTGTGGCCATTACCATTACCATTGCCATTGCCTTTCGCATTGACGGGAACAAGACCGACAAACAATGCACCGCACATCGCCACTGCTAACAACACTGGAGTAGTTTTCATCAATCTTCCTCGGGTAAGTGCGGGCCCTAATTATCTATTCCCTGCCACTCTCAGTCGTGTCCATTTCCTTAGACAAACTTATTACAGGAGTGTCGCCGAAAATCAGCAGTAAGACCGAGTCTGCTCAGGAACATCCGGCAGACGATATAGCAAGCATTGATGCTAAATCCAATTCGTCCAGACTCTGCAAACGTAGATCTGCTTCGGAATGATCTTGGTGACGAGTAGCGTCGCAAGGAATCGCAACGCAATACATTCCACCGGCCAGCGCAGCGCGCAGCCCGTTGAGAGTATCTTCAACAACCAAACAGCAAGATGGATCGACGCCAAGTCGCTTCGCCGCGAGCAGAAAGACATCCGGTGCCGGTTTTCCGTTGGGCACTTCGTCTCCGGAACTTAAATTGTGAAAGTAATCCCTGACTTTGAGGGTGGTCGTAACCAGTTCAATGGTGGGAAGTGTAGCCGATGACGCCACAGCCATATGCAGATTTTTTGCGCGCGCCGACTCCAACGTCTTGTAGAGCCCCGGTCGGGCGACAGCTTGTTCGGTAAGTAATCTGGCAAGAATTCGTTCCTTCGCCTGCACAAGCTCCGCCGGCGTCATGGTCAACTGAAACCGTTCAACAAGCACATGAGCCATCTCCATGTCCTTGCGACCGAGGAACTCGCGATTATCCTCTTCTGTATAAGGAATGTCCCTGGCGCCGAACAATTCCTGGTATGCCAGGAGGTGAAGAGGCTCCGAGTCGACAATCACACCGTCCATGTCGAAAATGAGTGCTTTGATGCCGCTGATTTTGCGCCCCATTAGTCTTCGTCTCCATGCCGTCGCCATGATCGCGCACAAGCTTACACGATTGCCGCGTGGCACCGGGTCATTTCACATTTTTTCCACGACTCATGGCTAGATTGAGACCATCCAAAGCGCTACTCGTTTCGCGTTGGAGGCAATTTGTTACCGGTTGCGGGACCGGGGAAACAAGGGAGGGTCAACCAGTGATGGTTGGCTTTCGCCCTTTTGAGCTTAGTTTAAGGTGGCGTTCGTACTCCTCCCAATACGATCCCACGAAAATTCCACAAATCTCAAATACGTTTAATGTTGCTGACTATACCGCGAGAATTCGGCTCTCCAGCCAATTCAGACATTGCTTTCAGGGAGACAATTGATGGCAAACCCATCCGAAATTGGTCTGGAATCCGTTACTAAGAAAAACACTGAATCAACCTCCTCTATCCTGAATCTGGCGAACACAATGCCGATTTCAGAGCGATTGACTCGAGTGGGAGACCAGCCGGCAGTGCCCGCCACCGATAACTCCGGCGGACTAAGTTTTGCAAGCCCTTTCAAGCCGGCGACTCCAGCGACGCCTGCAAAAGCGGAAAAGGAAGCCGCGGGCGGGACGAAATCTGAGAAGCCCGAAGGACTCATTTGCATTGGCGACAAATGCTATCTGCCGGGTACCGAACCAAAGGGCAAGCCGCCCCTGGCCGAAGTTGATCAATTCAACTTTGACTTTGACATAGTGGAAGACCCGACGGCATCAGCACCGGCAGCCACGCGCCCCGATGCAACCACTACACCCAAGCCCAAGGATTCGACAACACCGATAGTACCGGAGACAACCTCCTTTCCGGACTTCCTGGTGCCAGAGTTGTTTTCACCGACCACGCCGAAAGAAGCAACAGCTAAACCGGGTACAGGTCCGGCAGAGGCAACACCGCGTTCGGTAGATGCAGCGCCTTTGCCCAAGGAAGTAAAGGCATCTAACGGCTCAATTGATTACGATGACAACTGTCACGTAAGCGAAATCACATACCCGGGCGGTCGGCATCGAAAGGTCGAACGACAAGATGAAGAACTGAAATCGCTGACGACGAAGGACTCAGAAGGTACGCTGAAGCTGGTTCAGCGGGATGGACATTGGTACGCACAAACGCAGGGATTGGAGACTGAACTAAAAGGCGGAGTTGAAGTCGATGACTCAACAGGCGACGTAATATTTGGAACCGGCAAAGACACCTGGCGCAGGGAAAAGCCGGACGGTTCGGTCAAACTGGAGCACCTCACCGCCAATGGCGCAAGAGTTGCTTCGGACGAGCAGAAGAACGTCGAAAGCGTCGCCCGAAAAGATGGAAGCGCCGTTCGCGCAGTAGACTCCAGCACGATAGTTGAAGAAGGTGCAGGCGAGCAATCGGCCACTGTGACTTGGAGAAAAGAAGGCGACCAGTGGAAAGCCGACGGCAAAGAACCGCGCACCAACTTTCAAATCAAAGCCGATGGCTCAGTCAGCTACGAATCCGCAGGGCTGAAGCATGTTCTTAACGATGCCGGCGCTCATTCCGTAAGCATGGAAGGACACGCGACATTACACTTGGACGAATCCGGGTTCATTAAAGGCGCCACCACCGCCGATGGCAAGCACGAACGAGTCTACGACACCTTCGAGAATACCTCCGATTTGAGGATAGTGACATTAGAAGACAAGACTACCGGCGAAAAGCGCACGTATACCCGACCGGACAAAGATTCGCTTAGCTGGGTCGTGACGGATGAGAAGGGGAAAACCACCGGCACCTGGCACGGGGAAGTAAAACTCGACAGCAATGGCACTCACTCGGTGCGGAGTTGCGCTCTCGACAGTGCCGGACGTCCAATCAGACCAGCGCAAAACGACGTCTGGTCTGTAACATCTACAGATGGCGTAACCACCAAGCAACAGTTCAACGCCGACAATAGTCGCGCCACACTGAACGGAAACGATGTAATAGCTTTCAGCGGAAACGGAAGACAGCTCGAACTCGGCACCACCGAGGGCGCCACCACGATCAAGATTTCCGATGGAACTCCTGCCGGCAGTACAACCTGGACGCGAGGAGCGGACAATCAATGGCGCTCAGACACAAAGGATTCAACAGAAGTCCGCAAAAACATGAAGTTCACCGCAACAGGTGATTTGTCTTACGAAACGGAAAAAGGTGTGCGCGTCACCGTCCATAGCGACAGAAGCCGCGTCGAAATTGCCGACAAAATAGCGCTGGAGTACAATGCGGAAAACGTACTCACCGGCTCGCGAAAGGGAGACCTTCAACGAACGTTTGTACGTGAAAACGGTCAGATTCAATCAGTAAAAGATACAGACCTTCGAACGAAGCAAGAAAAGGTTCTCTTCGACCGTAAGCCCGAAGGCGAGGAAACCAGGTCTCATGTCGCATTGTCGGAAACAGGAGAACTATCCTGGCAGAACGCCGACGGAACCGCTGTAATCGAAAGGACAGACGGGCTGCACGTTGAACTGGACCAAGCCGGCGATACGACGAAGGTGGTTCAGGGCGACCTGTCGAGAGATTTCAAATATCTCGGCGAAGGCGAACAGAAAACGCTGATCGAGGTCAAGGACA
The DNA here is from genome assembly GCA_019752635.1 of Candidatus Obscuribacterales bacterium. GTDB lineage: Bacteria > Cyanobacteriota > Vampirovibrionia > Obscuribacterales > Obscuribacteraceae > JAKFUT01. The sequence continues at coordinate 45,694 of JAIELX010000018.1, forward strand.
CCAGAGCGCACGGTTCTTCGACCTACTGTGAAACCTGGACAAGAGCCGCCAACGAGGACGGCACACTTGGAGCCAACTTCCAAGGGAAGGATTCATTCGGGCGAGACCTGCCAACGCGTTGCGGTCTAACAGCTTGCGCCGACGGCGAATATGAGTACCGGCTTCCGGGTGATGCAAACGATGCCGCAGTGCGCATTGCAAGAATGACAATGCCGGAAGTACAACCAGTAACACGTACTTCCGCCCCGGTGATGACAGACCGCACACCGCTGGTCACAACGACGCCCCAAGTAATCGAGCGAACGGCAGCGGTAGGCCCCCAGTGCCAGGGCAGAGTCTGCGACAACAGAACGGTATATCGTTCTCAAGTCGAGGTCCCGTCCAGCTGCCCGACCATGCGTCCGGCAACACCTTCTTGCACGCCCGGCGGCTCATGCGCTCCTCGTCAAGTCGGCCCCCCATATTATTCGGGCAACCCGTACGGAACCTCCTGGAGCGCCCCTGGCTCCTCGTGCAATTCCGGCTATGTGCCCAATCGCCCCGTGCTGAACTTCATCAGAGGCGGACGTCGCCGCTGATCATCACTTCTCTAGCTCCTTCTTGCTCACATTCAGCCAACCAATCGCACTTGTCTTTGCAAATTGGAGGGGAAACAGTCTCAGCCGGGCATATTGTAGGCGATCGGAATCCGCCGGCAGGCTACTATTGACTGACAAGAACGAGCTTATCGTAAGCTATCGACCCGGGCCATCCTGGCTGGTCACTCTCTTTTGCGTAGTCGGAGTTATCAGCCTGATTGCATTGGTAGTCAGGACAACTCTCCTGCTGATGCAATTTCAGCTGTCTGCAATATTCGAAGCGCTGCTCTTTTTCTCTTTCGGTCCCTTCCTCTTCTTCTACCTTGCCTATTTGCTCAAGGAAGATAAGATAATTATGCGCAAAGGCGGAATTATGTTTCCGCTTCACTTGCTCTTCTCAATGCGCATGCGCATCTGGCGCCGATGGACGGATATTGGCGCTATAGCACTGGAGTCGGAGGAGCCCGACCCGATTCAAGATCGACAAAGCGAAGTGCGGTGGATGGTCTTTCACTTCGGCACGGGGGGAAAAGCTCGTATTTGCCTATCCGACTTATCAATCGGTGCGCTCGACACTATGTTCAAAGCAAGCAAACGATGGGGCAGTACAGCCGTTATGGCCCCCGAGCTGATAGACCTCCGTCGCAAGTTGCTTTCAGGTCCAACAATTGCCGAACGGGCTTCCCTTACTGCAACCTGGGAAGACGAACTCCGCACGCAGTTCACCGCCACGAACTTCGTGCCGCTATCAACCGGAACGACCTTGCAGGGAGGCAAATTCCGCATCATGGCACAGATTGCCGCGGGCGGATTGTCGGCGATTTATCTGGCAAAAACCGCCGACGGCAAGCAAGTGGTGCTAAAGGAAATGGTCTTGCCTCAAACTGCGGACAGAGACACACTGGAAAAAGCGAAGATGATGTTCGCCAAAGAAGGCGCATTTCTGGTGAAACTCCAGCATCCGCGTATTGCGAAGATCTACGACCACTTCGTCGAGAATGCGCGAGATTATCTTGTGCTGCAATACATTCCCGGTCAAAGCCTCCGGCAGTACATAGCTTTGGAGGGACCACGAGACGAGAAAACAGTAATCGAGTGGGCCGGAGTATTGACCGGTATTTTGGATTACTTGCATAGGCAAAAGCCACCAATCATTCACAGAGACGTTACCCCGGACAATATAGTGCTCAGTCCGGACGGCAAACTGTTTATCATTGACTTCGGCGCAGCCAACGAGTTCGTTGGTACCGCCACTGGCACTCTGGTCGGGAAGCAGGCCTACATGGCTCCGGAACAATTTCGTGGTCGAGCAATTCCCGCCAGCGACCTCTATTCACTTGGTGCAACGCTGCACTTCCTCTTGACCGGACTTGACCCGGAAGCCTTGACTGTAGCCCATCCGAGCGCAGTAGATTCCACCGTTTCCATCGAAATGGATCAATTGGTCGCAGATCTAACAACCGGCGATCATACGGTAAGGCTGAACTCGTGCAACACCCTCATGACGCGACTGTCTGAACTCGAACACACGGACAGAACCAGCGTGATCAAATTCAGCGGCAAAGGTGCCAAATGAAAGCACCGCTTGATACATCTCTAGCATACAAGTACTTCATGTCGTATCGCCTATTCGACGGACAACGTTTCGATGAAGTCATAGTGCCTTACTCGCCGGCACGCAGCTATTCTCGCAAGATCAAAGACTTAATGACCGCAGCGGGAAACCGAGCAATGTTCGCTACGATGCTTCTATTTTTGGCAGGCATGTGCACACTTCACACGCCCGTTCCATTTCTGATACTGACAGCACTGACCGGGCTGGTTCCGCTCTCTCTGGTAATTTATTCCTGGCTGCAGCCAACCCACATTGCGTTGAGTCCTCGCGGTTTCCGCATGTACCACGTTCACTGGTTCGGGGACAAAGTAACGCAGGGAGCCTCCTGGAGCGACGTCGGTGTAGCGACTACGACAAGAACAAAGGGTGCGCTGCTCTCCGAAGACTGGGTAGTTCTTCTCGACGCAAACGGCGAAAACACAATCATGAAATTGCGCTTGGATGGACTTAATCCGGGCGATCATCGACGGCGCTTCCTCGGTTCAATTAAACAGTTTCTGCCAGTCGAACGGCTTGACCTCAGTTTGCAGGATGCACTAAATCCGGTGCGCCCGGACAGCCACACCTCTCTTTGGCTCCAGGTTCTCTCTTCCTCACCGAAACGATTGCGCGACGATGCACTTTCTACAACATCCCTTGTGGGCAATGGCCGGTATCGAATATTAGAACAGCTAGGAGCCGGCGGACAGGGCACCGCGTACTTGGCGGAAGTCCTGAACACGTCAACGACCACTACGCAACTACACGTGGTGCTAAAGGAGTTCGTGCTGCCGGCCGAGGCTAGCCTGCAAGTGAGCAAGCGCGCGTTCGATCGTATTGAGCGAGAATCCACGTTACTGCGCCAGTTAAAGCATCCACAAATCGTGCAGATGCTGGACCTCTTTGTCGATGACCACAGAGCGTATCTAGTGCTCGAGCACGTTCCCGGGCGCAGCCTGCGACAAGTGGTGAAGGAAAGCGGGCCCATGAGGGAAGCAGATGCAGTGGAAGTAGCGTTGCAGATGGCAGCGGTGCTTGACCATTTACATACGCAAGAGCCGGCAGTGATTCACCGCGATTTCACACCGGAGAACATCATTCAGATGCCGGACGGACTGATCAAACTTATTGATTTCGATGTAGCACAAAAGCTCGAGAGCAGCGGAACCCGAACGATTGTGGGCAAACATTCATTTATTTCGCCGGAACAGTTCAGGGGACATCCCACTGTGCAAAGCGACCTGTACGCGTTGGGTGCATCTTTGTACTTCGTTCTCACAGGCGAAGAGCCAACACCCATTTGTCAGGCATTCCCGCGTACGGTAGCACCACTGGTATCACCGGAACTCAATGCAATAGTAGCTCAATGCACTGCAATAGAGCTGGCGGAGCGCTACCCCAGCGCCAGAGCGGTCATAGAAGCGTTGAACAGTTTGACACACTTGTACACTCGCTAAAGAACCGACGGTCGGCACAGAGCTACTCCCGTCTCTAAGACGCTAAATTCTTGTCGGGATTTCAGGAAATTTCTGATAAGTGCCAATTTGGAAAGATGCGTCGATCGCCTGGACGATACCGGATGAGTAAGCCATCTCGAAGTCGGCAAGGGCTGATTGGCGCCAGCGGTTGTCAACTGGCGCTTTCGAAAAAAATTCGTAAATGCTCAGAATCCCTTGCCCTACAGACCTAGCGCAGCTTGATTACAGCTTTGCTCTTTGCGATTCAATTCGGCTCGTATATACTCTTGGCGGCTCCAGCAATACGATGCCGAGAGGTTGCAAAGCGGCTTTTGAACTCAATTCATTCAAGAACAGCTCGATTAACGGTATCACTGGTGGTGGCGGCGACTCTCGTCTCGCACTTAGCCCAATTCGCCTTCGCTGACGAAACCGAACAATGGGATCGAGCAGAGCACTCGCAGAAGGACTCGGGTAGCTCAGATTGGGAGACCGTGCTCAACGGTGTTCCATCAGTAAAGCCGTCCTCACATGAATCAGCATCCCAACCAACGGCAGCGGGCAAACAAATAGCGGCGCGAAGCATACCGTACCCCACCGCCGTTGTTGAACCCGGCGTTCCAACTCCACACGGCACGTTGCGACCATCACCGTTTCAACCGCAAACCGCACCGTTACCGGCATCTTCGACTCCATCGGGAAAAACGAAGAGTGAACCAGCTGCAGCTAAAGCGAATGCCGCGGGCGGACCGGTACTAAAGGGCGGTGTCACTTACTGTGTGCCTAGCGGCACTCCGTTCAAGTTAAAGCTCCTTACCATTCCTGTCCCGCAGTTGCGCCAGGAAATTCGCGATGAAGAGGGTAAGCTTCAGCCCGCTCAAGTCGGCCAGGTGATTACGGCGAAAACCACCGAAGACATCTACATTGACGACAACAAAGTAATTCCGGAAGGGACAGAGTTTAAGGGAGTCGTATCCACAATCGTTCCGCCACGCCGAGTCGGTCGCCCCGGTCACCTGGAATTGAAATTCAACTCATTCAAGACCCCCGATGGACGAACTTTTGCGTTCAAAGCCGAGGCGAACAACTTCAAGCCCTCGACCCCAAAATCAAAATTACGCGGACTGGGTAGATTGGCAGCTCACGGAGCTGGCGGTGCGGCACTGGGCACGCTTATCTCCTATCAACTTTTTGGCATGCGCGGTACTTTGGCAATGGATGGCTACAATCTCGCTGGTGGCGCGGCACTAGGATGTATGGGCGGAATTGGTTATGCGCTGTGGTCTCGCGGACCGGTCGCAGTGCTTGAACCCGGCGATGAATTTCAAATGTCCATCGACGCCGACCTTCTTGTGCCCGGAGCAACTGCGCCAACTCCGAAAAAGCCGCCGGCCAATCTACCGGGACTTGAATTCGAGTTGACGACCGCAAAACCGTTGAAGGATGGTCTTGGCGGCTGGCTGCTTCGCGTCGACGGCTACATCACAAATCGAACCCGCAAGCCACTTCACTCGCTTCACCTTTATGTAGAAGACGAGCTGGATCATCGCTTTCCGGTGACACCGGATCTTGTCGATGAAAGCGAAACGTTGTTTCACGTCGATCCACTTTCATGCCGCCGCGTTCGTTGCGCCTTTCAAATTGAGTTTCCCAAACTGAAACACAAACTGATCTGGCTCGATAAAGATACGGGCGTCAAACTCTTCGAACAAAAGCTCTAGAAACTCGGCGCGTAGGCGCTCACGAACCTGCGGGCGGTAAGCCGCCGCTCGAGCTGCTCTTGGTCAAATTGGTTCGATGTCAAAAAGTTAGAAAACCTCCCTTTTGAGGAGGCTTTCTAACAGGAGGAAGGCGCAAGAAAAGGTTTGCTACACAGTCTGTAACTGGACGTCGTATGCGATACGAATGGTTTCGTACTCGACTTTGATCGACACGGTATTGTCGGTGGTGAACTCTAAACGTACGCGGCCGAGGCTCGTTCCGCCGTACTCTTTCCAGTGCATCGGGACAGAGACGATTACTGCTTCCGGTCCCCATTCCTCTACATATGCTTTGAGGACTTGGCAAAGTTTTTCTTCGTCGTTGGGGTCTTGAAACATACTCATTCGTTTGTCCGCCTGTCGTTGCTGGAGAATTCACTTCCGACCTAGTGAGTACAGTTTAAAAAAACAGAGGCTTGTCAACAATTGGTGGGATTCCCACGTCATTCGTAGAATTCCCATGCCTGTTGTCCAAAATTTCGAAGGACCGGCAGCCCAACGCTAGCAATAGTTATGGGACTCCGCACTGTTCATGGATAGTCTCAAATCACAGGGTGGGAATGCTTCTCGAGCATCGGATGCCCATGCCGATTCTAACCCCCCTCTAACCATAGGTTTAGCGACTATTTGCCCTCGTTTGGACGCAAAAACCGGAGCGAGAAATATTGTCGAACCAAGAGAAATAGACGAAAGAAGGCGCCGCAGCATTCCCGATATAAAAGGAAGAACAACCATTTGTGAACCGAACTTCCCTCACCCGGGCCGGCGGCGCGCTTCTTTTCAGACGCTGCCCGAGGGCGGAACTGTAGGGCTTGAGCTGACGTCCCAAAGAACAAGAGCATTTCTTTCCACCAGCCCATAGGAGGCGCCCTTTGATGATTGGAAAAACGGTCCTTCTTTGCGGCTTGCTCCTGACGCTTGCAACCCCCGGCTACACTTGCGACTTATGCACGGCATTGTCTTCCGACAAAACAGCATTCGACGAGTATTGGTTCCCTGCAATCGGAAACGACCCTTCTCTGGGGATCAACTGGAAACAGTTAAGTCTGACTGAGACTCAAAAACGCGATATTGATTCCCTGGAGAAAGAATGGCTGGCACAAGCCAAACAACCGGCGGACAAGACGCCGGAAAACAAACTACAAACATTGCTGCGCGACTCGAAGGGCAAAACGCAAGAGATAATCAGCACCTTTAAAGAGATTGGTTTTATGGCGAACAGGACGAGGGAGAATTTCGAGCTGAGATACAAAGTTCTTTCGCGAGAGCAACAAGAAAGTCTCCAGCACCTGTATAAAAAACGCGACGCGCTGCAAGCGAAGGCAAAAGTAATGCGCGATATCGCACGGCAAGACTTAGACGCAGGCATGGTGTTAAACTCGAAAGCTCGCAAGCGAGTGCTTTGTCCCTACGCGGAACTGGATAGAACATCAGCTCAGACATCCAGCTTCTTGCTCCTTTAGTGCTGCTATGCCGTTCCGGCGATAAACCGCCGCTCGGCTTGCCCACGTTTACTATCGGTAAAACCGACAAGAGCAGCGACGAGGTCGCTGCTCTTGCAGGGGTTTTCAAATGGATACCGCACTTTCTTACCCACCGTATATGGTGGCAGAACCGAGACTCAACACTGCTCTTACGGGCAACGCTCTTGCGGTTAGGTAGAGAATAAGACTACAGCATCACCGGGTCAACTTAAGAGCTCGTGAGCGAAGCGTGAGATATGCGCTCACAATCCCGAGATGCAGTTGTCACGGTCTCTAACGCGTGACCTGGCTCACTCGGTCTATCTCACGGCGGCGAAGAATTGCCTTCCACGCGACAGGCTTATACTCTTGTCCTTCGATCCGGATACCGTGAAAATTGCTTTCCTCAAGGCGCACCAAATCGAAAGCGGTCCCCTCCAACTCACGGCACAAATCATGTGCGGTAACTCGAGGCGGTCCGTTATCCGGAGGCGCATTTTCATTAGCGCTACCAGCTAACACAAGATAGAAGCCGCCGCGAGCAACAACATGCGACAAGGTTGATTGCAGACCTTCTAAATTGATCCCGCGAACTACGTGGTACGTGCCGCGATCGAATACGAATGGAAAAGGTGCGCCTATGTCAGGCAAGGCGGTCACATCCGCCTGAACGAAGTTGACGTTGCAACCGGCTTTTTCGGCTTTCTCTTTAGCCATTTTGATCGCAGTAGCGGACAAATCCACCGCCGTCACTTCAAAACCGCGCTGAGCGAGAAAAATGGCATTCGTGCCTGTGCCGCATCCAAGTTCCAGCGCTCGGCCCGGTTGGACATTTTCGTCGTCAAGAAAGGCGGACAGAACTTCCGATGGCGTACCACTGTCCCACGGAGTATTTGAGTCAACATATCTTTGATCCCAGTCTACTTTTTCCACGAGCCGTTCTCCTAAGATGAATCGTTGGTAGATAATATCTCAATCGGCAGCGGCGAAGGATTCCATGAAGCGTATCGTCTCGATTCTTTTTGTGTGCAGCGCGGCTCGTGCGGAATTTCTCAAATCATTTACGTACAGAGCAATTGCGGCAATCAAAGCACAAGAGCAGTGACCGGGAGGGATCGCTGCTCTTGGTGGGGTCGCTTAAGGGTTACCGCAGGTTCGCCGATTCGTGCACCGTCCCTGGTGCGTTACGATGCACTCGGCCCCGCTTGCGTTGTGCTTCGCTCGAACTCGTGCGTCGTGCGGTTGATTGGAGAATAGAACACAGACACTGTCAGATCAACTTAAGGTCTCGTGATCTACCCGTGAGCGAACTGAGGATTGTGGTTACTTCGTCACTGGAAAACCGCGATCGCGCATCAAGGCATTGGTATCAACGTCGCGTCCGCGGAAATTACGAAACGCAACTTCCGGTGCAACGGAGTTACCCACGCAAAAAATCGTGTCCCGAAAGCGATCGCAGGTAGCGCGGTCATAAAAGCTGCCGACCTCTTCAAAGGCCTCCGCAGCATCAGCAGAGTAAGTATCCGCCCATATGTAGGAATAGTAGCCTGCAGAATAACCATCGTCCGAAAAGATGTGACCGAACTGGGTCGGGCGGTGCCGCATCACGATCTCTTTTGGACAGCCAATTTCCGTCATGGTTACGCGCTCAAAATCGCCAGGATTGATTGATTTGTCCGGTGTTGCGGCCAAGTGAATCTTCATGTCATAAAGCGCCGCCGCTAGGTACTCCGTAGTATGGAAGCCCATGTTGAAGGTTTTTGCCTTGCGAAGCTTAGCGACAAGCTCCGGAGGAATCGGCTTTCCGGTCTGGTAATGCAATGCGTACTTGTTAAGCACTTCATCAGTCAACGCCCACCGCTCGTTGACCTGACTGGGCAACTCAACAAAGTCGCGTTTGACGTTGGTTCCAGCCAGAGACGGATAGGCGACGCTGGACTGTAAGCCATGCAATGCGTGACCAAACTCGTGGAACATAGTGGTGGCATCGTCGAGCGAAATCAAGACCGGCTCCCCGGGTTTGCCTTTATTGAAATTCGAGTTGTTCGAAACAATAGGAGTAATCGGCTCACGGAAATTCTCTTGAGTGCGATACTCATTCATCCAAGCGCCGGAACGTTTGCCGTCACGCGCGTAGGGGTCGAAATACCAGAGCCCGACTTGCTTATCGCCGCGGCTTACCTCATACACTTCGACATCGGGATGAACAGTCGGCAAGCCGTCGATTTTCCTCATATCGAGTCCGTAGACTTTCTTCGCGGCATAAAACATGCCGTCTCTTACTTTATCGAGAGGCAGGTACTGCTTCACTTCGTCTTGATCAATGTCGTACTTAGCCTTCCGCACCAACTCCGCATAGTAGCGATAGTCCCATGGTTCAATCTTGATCTTTTCCGTTTCCTTATCCGCAATTGCTTGCATTTCCGCAACTTCTTCCTTAACGCGCTCTGTGGCAGACTTCCAAATGCGCATCATCAGATCCAGCGCCGCATCGGGCGTCTTGGCCATGTTGTCAGCCAAAATCCAATGGGCATGAGAGGCAAAACCGAGCAGCTGCGCACGTTCGGCTCGCAACTTCAAAATTTCGCTGATTGTCGCTTTATTATCGTGTTCATCATTGTGGTCTCCACGGCTGGTCCACATACGCCAGCCCTTCTCACGCAAATCGCGGCGTGATGATACTGTAATGAAAGGCTCCATCAGCGATCGCGTATTAGTAATTACCCACTTGCCTTTTAAATTGCGCGTCTCCGCTTGGGCAGAGGCATCACGCCGAAGACTCTCAGGCAAACCGGCCAGATCACTTTCATTCTCCAGCACAAGAAAATACTTCTCTTCATCGGCCAACTGATTGTGTCCGAAGTTCGTAAAAAGCGTTGCAAGCCTTTCATTTATCTCTCTCAGTCGCGCCTTTTTCTTCTGATCAAGCCCTGCTCCCTGCCGTTTGAACATCGTGTAATAAAGCTCAGTTACACGCTTTTGCTCAGAATTAAGCCCGGACTTTTCTCGCGACTCGTAGACAGTCTTGATTCGCTGAAACAAACCATCATTCTGAATAATTTCGGAGTCGAACTTCGCCAATTGCGGTCTGAGGTCGCTTTCGATGCTTTGCATCGCTTTATCGCTCATGGTGGAAGTATAGATATCGAAAAAGCGCATCGCACGGCTTAGCGGACGCCCGCAGTCTTCCAGCGCGGCGATGGTGTTCTGGAAGGTTGGCGGTTCCTTTTGATCCACAATGGCCTGAATTTCCTTGCGTTTGAGGTCCATGCCTTTAAGAATGGCTGGTTTGAGTTCAGTGGTCTTGGCGAGATCAAACCGGGGCGTTCCGCCGCGGGCACCGGTCCACGGGTCAAGAAACGGCTCAACGGAAGTGGTCTCCGCAGTCGATGGATTCAGTCCCATAAGAAAAGCTCCTCCCAACATCGCAACAGCAACAACGCCCTTCAGAAATGTCCTTCTCATAAGAATGCCTCTGGTCACCGGACCGGTTTGAGCTGCTAATGATACAGGGGCAGCCCCAAATTTATTAGCGGGTCCCAAAATCCGACGCGCGAAGAGAATACATCCATCAGTCTAAGCGGCGACTTAACGACCACTTAGCAATTCATGAGTACCCTTGTCTAATCAAAACGCAGGGGAACGAGCATGAACAACTTACCATTGCCCGAACTAATTTTAATTTCCGCCAACCACGCCGCCCCCCTTTTATTTCAAGGCGAACACAAGCCCTGTCCGACAGGCACGGTGAAAGCCGGAGCTTTGTTGGAGATCGCAAAACTAACAAAAGCATTGAGCGCAGAGCAAACAAGCAGCGACGTCTTAGCGAACATGTGCACCGCCGCTCTCCGAACCGCCGGCTACGGTCCACTTTCATCTATCGTCCGTTCGTCCTGAGCGTTCAGCTCGGGGGGGGGGGAGAAGTTCACGCATAGCGTCGTTGTTTATGGCGGAGAACAAGAAGATGGATGAAACAAAAGAATTACAACCTGAGAACACTGATAATGGTGGCATAGTCGCAGGACTTGGAGACCGCCCCTGGCAATTGGAGCGCGAAGCACAAATTCGCGACAATAAGCAAACGGAGAACACAGCTGAACATACAAGATTTTTTCTTCTTGACGGATCGCCAATTAGCAACTTGGTGGGGCAAAGAAGGTCCATCGTCCAGATCAATCAACGCCCTTCAAATGAAAGTGAAATCTACATCTACCCCAACGGGCAAGCCGCCAGAGATCGCGCCGCCGAGGCGCGAGTTTGTATAACACGCACAAGCGAGGAGTCACGCAGCCTCGAAACTCGATCGTTCTTTAAGGCTAATTCCAAGACACCAGTTGCTACTGTACTCAAAGAGATTGACCAGAAGTCAAACACCGTGACTATCACGGCCATTACTCCGACAGAGCGGCAAACAATCGTGTTTGCAAATGGAGGAGTAACGCAACTTCAATTTGAAATCAACAACGGTGAGCGTATGACGTGCACTTTTGATGCCAAAGGATCGTTACAGTCGCTGGAGCGCAATGGCACTGTGCTCGACAGCGAGCAGTCCCGCATTTACATGGGTGCCATTCAACGAACGATCGCTATTGCAAAAAAAGAAAATGAACTTGATTTTGCCAATGGTCCACAAGAGACAGAAGAGAAGGAAGAGGGAGAAGAAGATCGCCCTGAAGCAAATGAGGCGCCACCGAGTGCACAGATAGAAGATGATGTTAGCTTTCGTAAAGAGTATAAGAAGGAGACCATTGATGCTCTTCACGCGACGCTAGGCTCAGCTGTCGAAGGACAGCCGATTGATCCCTTTTCGCAATTAGAATTTTTCTCGGATATCGATGTTAATCCCCGAAGCCCCGAAGGTCGGAACGCAAAACATATTCGCGACTTCATGAAAGCAATTGATCCCGCAATGCGGCAAAAAGCTTTGGACGGACTGGCAAAAGAGGTTCTGTCCGGAGACAACTATTATGCAATTAGTGTTTTAAAGCGACTGAGTCTAGTTCATGCAGCCTGCAGGCTGAAAGAAGCGAAGACTGCTGATCAGCGCAACGATGCGTTCAAAGCTCTCGCATCCATCGAGCTATCCTCTTTCGAAAGTCGTGGACGTAACGCATTCCTTGCGGGACTCCCGGAGACAATGAAAGACTTTCGGAAGAACGAAGCTTCACTAGCGAAGCCACAACGAGAGGCGCGGCTAAACGCTCGCATTGCATTGAGCAGCCGAGTAAACGCCGATCAGGACCTTGACACTTCTATTGTGAACTTCGTCAATGCTATACCGGAAGATCGAAAGAAGGCTCTTGCAGTGCTTGAGGAACGCGCGATTCAATCGTGTGTTCTGGGAGACAATGACGTTGTTTGTCAAACAAGGAGTGAAGTTTTTCGTGCGCGTTTTTTCGATAGCGCGTTGGACATCACAGAGACAACTGATGCAAAAACAGCTTTGGCCAGTTTTGACAAGATCGAATCAGAGGCAAAAGAGGGAAACATCTATTCGAATTCATTCTTGAAGAAGGTTCCCCAAGGAGATCTCAATCGAATCAAGAAAGATCTGGCCTCTGCCGATAAGGATGTGAGTTCCAAAGCACTGATCGAACTGAAACAGGTTCTTGGTCCCCAGCAACAGGAGTTTGCAAATCTTCGCCAGAAGAACCCGGCCGAGCTGATAGAAAGTTTTGCCGACCGCCCTGAGGAAATATCTCGCGCTCGACTGCAGGCGCAACTCGAGTTGACTCAAGCAGAGCAGAAGGTCGAAATAGCGATGGCGCAATACCTAGACCGAAGCGCCACCACCGATCAGAGGTTGAAGGCACTCGGAGATCTCAAGGCGGAATCGGGCAAACGAATACGCCACCATGCCTCCGACAACGTTGAGCCGCTCGTATCAGCTCTTGAAAGAATCGAACAAGGCCGCAAACTCAAAGCAGACTTGTTAAACGCTTTGCGCCAAGTAGACGGCTCTGCTAAGACAACGGAGGAGCACCTGAAGATTGTGAAGGACGAATTACGCGCTTTGCTTGGAGAAGCAGAGATTCGCGGAGAATCTAGTATCTTCGGGAAGGACCGCAAATACTTCGAACGGAAGTTATCCGACTTGGACGATCCGGCAAGAACTTGCGCCGTCTTGAAAGAGTTGCTTGACGCTCTTCCTCGCACAGACAGAGAGCTCGACCAGTTGCGAGTCGGGACCATCGGCAACTCTTTGAACCGAGAGGCTAGCGACCACGACTACGCAAGAGCCGAAGAAGAGCTCAAAGAGGAAGCCGAAAAGTTCGGAAACACCGCAGCACGAGAATTGCTGCCGTGGGTTCAAGCAACACGCGTAATGAAAAACATCGAACGGACAGGCACCACTCTAGGACTACTTCAAGGGATTTCAGAGCTGGGAAAAATGGCGCATGCGGGCAATTATCACGCAAGACGAGCGCTGGCCTCATTGCTTGTCTCCGACGCTGAGGCCTCAGACAAATATGAATTTCGAAGGACTGTCGACCTGACTTCCGGAAACCGTGCCACATCATTAGCCGTAGCGATCCCCGACTTAAGCAACCTCGCCGACAAGTATCCGGAAGCCTTTAAGGCCTGCTTTAAGCAGTTAATCGGAACCATAATGACCCTTCCGCGGACAACAGAGACAGACGCCAGCGCAGTGGAAACCGCAGCGCTAGCAATGACACTCATCCGTAAGAAAAACCAATCAGGCACTCACACACTTGACAGTGAATTAATCGAGAATGTTCATAATGCGCTAAAGGAACAAGTGGAAAAATGTCCACGCGCTTTCGGCGCACTATGCTCTTTGCTCAGCTCATCGGACAAGAAAGAGCGAGAGATTCTTATTGACGCCGTCATAGTTGGCGCCAAAAAATTCGGCATTGAGAGCCTACTTACTCAACTCCAAGCGGGAGCGGCTAAGAACGACAGCGTTAGCATCAAGATTCTAGCCCGCATCGCCGCAGGGCATGCCGAAAACGGCGAGAAAGCCGACGCGGCTTCGGCAATCTTAGATCGCGCAGCTGCACAGGATAGTAAGGCCTGTACTCTTGTTCAGAGTATTCTCATTGAGTGTCTTAAAACGAGCCAGGACCGAGGTGTCCTGCTCGCCACCCTTGGTGCTGTTACCGCAAGAAGTGGAAACGCCACGCCCGAAGTCAGAGCCATACTCCACACTGGTTTGCGAAACGATGACACCAGAAGCAGTGCGGCCATCGGCTTGAGCAAGATGGCAAGACTATGGGACAATTCCGATGTGGAAGCGCTGAATGCGAACATGTCCGCAGCGGTGCTGTCTGCGCTAGAGTCGAATCGCTACTGTATTTCTGATTCGCATCAACGCTCTCTGGTCTCGTCGGCCTTTGAAGTAATCATCAGTAAACCGGTCGACAAGTCCGGTAAGGACGCACAGGATCGTGTTACTGCATTGCGCCTACTAACCGTTTTCTCTGGCCACATACAGCCACATCATATCCCGAGCATTGCGGCTTTGGGAGATCGTTTTTCACCCGGGCAAGCCTTTGAAGGAGCCTCCGCAAAGCTAGAGAGCGTGCCTGCCATTGGCAAGGTCGGATTGCGCGAAAAAGGCTTCACCGATGACCAGGCAAAAGCAATACAGGTTGAAGCATCAAAAGTCTTGGTTAGCACAGTGCTCACATCCAAAGATCCGGACGCAAAAGATCTCGCAACCCGCGCGATCGCCTCACATAGTTTTGCGTGGTCGCTTGAAGATAGTCAGCTAAGAAGTAAAATTCTCGATTTCGGACAGGGAAAAGAAATCAGCCTCGACGACCTCGATCGCATAACATCTATTTTGTACGGCATTCGTCGTCCCACAGCGGCTCTGCTTCGTGACCTTCGCTCCGGATACAAAGACTCGGAATATTTCGAACGCGCCGAATCAGCGGCAAGGAAGTACGATGTGGCTGCTGTCGTCGCCAATATGCATCTCTGGAATAGTTTGCCGCCTGAGATACGCAAAGCGCTATTAGCATCCACGCCGGAGCTAAGCAGTGCCTTCGTCGACCCGGCACAAGTTGAAGGACTCCTTGTTGCGGGTACACTTGAGGAGAAATTTCCATTTCTCAGAGATGAGTTCTACCACAAAAATGTGCAAGGCGAGCATGGCTGGCAGCTACAGGGGCGCACGCTAAGAAACGCAGTCGAAACTCTGGAGTCCGTGGGCAGAAAAAGTATTGCTAACGACCAATACTTCATCAATAATCTGAAAGCAGACTATGACAAGACTCTAGCGGAGCTGGTCAAACTAACAAGCGAGGGAAAAACAGGCGCATTCTTTTCCTTCGGCGCAGTTCCTACGCACCTGAAGATGCTGGCTGGAGCAGTCCTGCCTCGATCGCCCATCGATTTGAACGGCAACGTAGACCTAACCGCTCTAATTCCTGGATCTCGCAGCACCAAGGTGCTGTTGGAGTTTCGCTCAAAGTGGGACACTCAGCAGAAGCATCTTCTAGAGAAACTCGATGCAATCGAAACAGACATCATCGCGCGAGAAAAAGTTCTTAACCAGAAGCAAAAGCTCGCGAACGACCTAGCACTAGCGGTAGGCATCGGGAAGTACCACGAAGCCGCCAACAGTGGAGACCTGAAAAAAGCCGATGCGGAAGCACTTAACTTAATTCGAGATTTCGGCGTCGATCGACTGCGCGTTTTCGCACCGGAAATACACAATTCGCTTTTCGGCAACGAGCAAGCCGGTTTTCAGAGACTGAAGCTCAACGGACGCAATTCTTTAGGACGATTTCCCGAATATTCATCTGACATGAGCAAGAGACTTGATCAAGGTGTAGAAGCGTTAAGAGGATGGAAAGACGGAGGAAAAGTAGAAGCGGCAGCTTTTCGTCGAAGCGCGCTGGAGGCTATAGAGTGTGACCCCGGGCTAAATGACATTGCGGATATCGCGCGCACCGTTGGCGCGGATTTGGAGGTTTTTTACGATTTATTCGAGGCTGGTTCTGTCGGAAGCAAAGGTCCGAACTTTGTAAAAACCATGCGCGAGTATGCAAAACAGTTAGCTGATCAATTTGCGGCGGCTACTCCTGAGAAAATTGCGCGCTGCCGCGCAAGTCTCAATCGCCTAGAAGCGGCACTGCCTCATATTGCAGACAAGGAGGCATACGAGGCCCTCGAAAACAAAATTTCCTCTCTTAAAGCATTTATGGACATCGCATCTTCCGAGAGTCAATCGGGCAAACAGTTTCGAAAGCTACTTGCAGAGATACAGGATTCTACGAAATTCAGCGAAGATACCATTGGAAAATGGTTTAGAGAAAATGGTCCGAATATCTTAGCAGGCGCGGTTGCAGCAGCTATCACCGTTGTATCGCTAGGCTCCGGAACTCCAGTTGCAGTGACGCTGGTTGCGATGGCCGCTTCCGGTGTCGTCGGTACGCAGTTAACCAAAGAACTTCTCTTTCAGGTAGACAATAAAGTATTTGGAGTTGTTCTCGGACACCCCGGCGAACGAAGTCTTCCAATGAAGTGGTTTCGAGAAAACGAAACCAAGTTAATGGTTCTTTTTGCCCTTCTGGTCAGCGAGGATCAATTATCCTCGCCCCAAATGGAAAAATTGCGAAATGACTTAATTGCGAGTTTCACTAAGGAGATGGCGTTACCTTTAGGAGAAGAGTTTCTAACAAACGTGGTGCTTGGGTTCGGTTGCTTCGGTGCCGGTCAAGTCGGCGCCAACGGATTCAGATCATTGTTTACAAAGAGTACCCTGAATAACCTCTTCAGAAGCCGGGTCACGCAAGATTTTGCTGCGGCGACCAAAGCGGTCACGGACGCAGCAGCGAAGTCAAAATGGGCCAACTCCTTTGTGGTCTCGTCAATGAAAGGTGTTGCGAAAGAGAGTAAAAATGGGCTGGTGTTCGTCGGAAAAGCCGAATCACTGACAGCCGTTAGCGATGAAGTAGCTCACAAGTGGGTGGGCGCGCATAACCAGTATTTGGCATTCATCTCTACTCTTGCAGTGGCGTTCTCGCAGGGCAAGCATCACCGCCCCGTTCGCCCGGGGCGCGGCAGCGAAGTCTTCGTCGACCCTGCGGCATTGAAGGAGGTAATCGCAGCGCTTAGAAAGGATGGGCACACCGTCAAAGCGATTCCGGGAAAACCGGGCGAATGGGAAGTGACAACCTACAACAACCGTGGCGATGCCCCCCCGCTGATAATGCGCCTCAGTCCAGAGACCGCAGGAAAGTTACCGCACGAAGTACCGGCAAAGAAATTGCCAGGCGTAAAGTCAGATTCGCTTGGGAAAGACGGCAAATGGATGACTGCATCGGCCGGTGAAATGTCCAAAGGAAACTACAAAGGAGCGTATGAAGCTGCTCGCAATAATGAAATGAAACCGCCGGACCTCGAAATCGTACCTGAGGTGGTCGAAATTACGGCAGCAGACATTATGGCGGGCAAAGTTGGTGATCACATAAGTTCGATGCGCGGTGCGGGCAGGGCAGGCGCCGATCAAAATGGCAAATTACAGATAACAGAACCGCGCACTCTCATCAAACTGCCGGACGGCGTGACCGTTGACCTGTTGAATCCGACGGTCACCGCCGGAGCCAATTCAAAGTCACTCACTCCATCACAGAAGCAGATAATCGACCGCTGCCTGGAATCTCCGCACGGGAAAAGAATACTAGCCGAGCATGCATTCATAATTTTCGAAGAAATGTTCCACATACGACAACTTGTTGAAGGTGGCATACCATTATCTGACTTGTACAAAGGATTTGCAGCCAGCAGACCGGGAGAGACCACAGGAAGAAATAACTCGTCAGATATATTCGGACGCAATCGAGATTCATACGAAAGAGAGTTTTTGGTTGCCGCATACGAGGCGGGTATAGTTCCGGAAGTATTAGACGCGCAATTTGCAAAAATGTATGGCGCTCGCGCAGAGATGATGGACTTTGTCAACAAGGTCGCAAATAAACAAATTTCGATTCCTGAAGCAGGCAAGCTTCCCGAACAGCTACAGCGACCTGTTGAACCAAAACCGGTGGACCCGACGAAGCCAGCAGCGAATAAGCCCGGAGAGACACTACCTGTGGTAGCAAAGCCCGGCGAAGTTAAACCAAATCCCAAAGTTGACTTAAGGCGCATCGAAGAGCCAAAGCCAGACTCCGATCCGTGGAAAGTCAGACCTCTCGATCCGACAACCCTGCGCCCGACTGATCCTGCTTCTGCTAAATGGTTGGACAAAGCGCTCGAAAGACTGGATTTGTCGCCGGAGGAACTTGCTGTGTTCAACGAGGGTCTTGCCAACGGAAAGATTCGTTTTACGATTCTGGATCGCAGCGCACTGGTTGCGCTTGAAAAGGACCAGCGCATTTTGTCCTTGGAGGGCGGGAAAGAAGTAAACTCAGCACCATACAAGCCCGGTGCAGGTCAGGACATGAAGACGCCGTTGCAGCATGCGGATTTATACGATCCCGCGACATGGCCGGCAGCAACGCTAATGGTGCGGGTTCCCGGTCCACACGGAGATAAATATTACGTAGTTAACGGATGCAGACGTGTTCATGTTTTTGGTTCCGAGGCCCTCAACCCGAAAAACAAATCCATCCCAATTCTGGTTTTTGATGGACCGGAGGCTTTCTTGAAAGCGCTAAATTACGACACCAGCGCTGGCATAAACAGGGCCACGCCTTTTAACTTCATGCAAAACAACTCCGCAAGACCGGCAAGACAAAAGGTTGAATTACGACGCATCGAGGACAATATCGAAACCAGCCTGGCGATGATCAAGGAGGCACAAAAACCGGGCAAAGCTCTCGATTCAGCGCGCGCCGACTCGCACCCCGAAACGGCACAAACAATGACCAAGGCGCTGACCGAGCAGGTCAACAGCAAGAAGCTCACCACCGAACATGTTCAAAAGCTGCTGACTTTGCCTCCCGGAGATTTAGATACAGTGACAACTTGGTTGACTGACTCTAAAACATCGGAGCAGACCAAAGCTAAGTTCCTCAGCCTCAGCCCTGGCGAAATGGATGCCTTTCTCACTTTCAAACGATCGGACATCTTGCCTCTGTTCGAGGAAGGAAGCCTCGACGGGCAGAGACTGCTTCAGCTACAACGCCTGGTGCTCATGGATTCCGCAAGCGGGCCGAAAGCGGCAAAGGCTGTATTGAAGAACATGAAGGACTGGTCGCCTTTGGACACTAAGGCCCTGTTCGAGCTCCTTCCCCAACTGGAGGTGCTCCCGCCCGCGGCACTACTAGTGGTGCTACAACACTTGCCGGTATCTCGCTTCCAGAACTTGTCCGCAATCGCAAAAGATCCGGCGCGCCTGGCCGACTTTGTACGCCAGCTCGACGGAGTAAATGCACTATCAAACACAGAAATCCATCAACGCAAAGAATCCATCGAGCGCTCACGTGACAAACTGACGGAGCAAGCGGAAAACAGTCCATCCGATATCGAAATGGCGAGCAAGGTTCAAGACGTGATGTCGGTGTACGCCGTCCTCAACGGACTGCACCGGTCCAGGGTCGCTAAAGAAGTCTCCAGACTGAAGTCCGTCGAACAGCAGACCTCCGCAGACACCCAAGTCACATCCCGGGGAGGATTTGCGACACAAGGCTTGGTGACAAAATGGGTCA
The DNA here is from genome assembly GCA_019752635.1 of Candidatus Obscuribacterales bacterium. Lineage (GTDB taxonomy): Bacteria > Cyanobacteriota > Vampirovibrionia > Obscuribacterales > Obscuribacteraceae > JAKFUT01. Next base: position 65,169 of record JAIELX010000018.1, read on the forward strand.
GGGATTTGGTCGCCGCCAAAAACAAAGGCACCGATCCAGCTCGCTACATTTTGCTGGAAGGCAGACCCGGCAGCGGGGCAGACCACGTTCATATGGACGTCATACTGCTCGACACTCACAGCGGTCGCTACGTACCGATTGATATCAAACAGAAGCAAGCAAACTTGCCCGATACGGTCAAACTTCTGCAGTCCGATCCGCGAGATCCCCGTCTTGACGGTTTTGAGCACGGCAGCCTTGAATGGACGGCTGCGCGAAAAGCTCTGGTTGAATCTGACATGGCAAACATTTTCTCCGGCCTTCGCAGTTCGCCCCTGAACATTATGACAGTGGGCGTACCGTTGGAAGTACATTTGTCTCCGTCAAATCTCGGCAAAACAGACGCAGTCCTTCATTCCATAAGCATTCTGCCCCCGGCTCTAAAAATTGCAGCGGCCACCCGGATGCTAGGCGAAGTACAAAAGCAACAACAATCCGTAGAAACGTTCGTAAAGGACCTTCGTGCGGAAGCTAATCGCGCCCCCGGCTCGGCCAATCGTTTACGTAGTTATGCACTGGAAATCGAAAACCGCCTTCTGCGAAAAGACGGATTTTTCGCCCGAACGACAAATCAACTAGCACGGATGTCTGCAGGAAAGTAAATCGAAATTAGAAATCTAGTGCCGAAAGCTTGACGAATCTGATCTTTGCGTCGCCTTAACAAGCTTTCTATAAGGTGTTGCACATACAAAGTTCGCGTTGGAGGAATACGCATGTCACTAGAAAGAGCAGAGAATTCGAAAGAAGAACAAGACTCGGTCGGAATTGGAGGAGGAGTAATTGAACTGTTAAAAGGCTTAGATTTCAAATTGCCAAAACAGGAAGACATCATTGCCGCAACTTTCAGTTGATTCCGGGCCAACAGCGGGAGGAAACGACTCAGGAAAGAAACCACCGGGCGGGGAGCCCTTAGCCGATAAGCTAGGCTCGCTCCCCTCCCAACCGAAAGTGGAGGAATCGGGCGGCAGAAGGCCAGGTCCGGTCAAGGGACCGGGACCAGGGCCGAACCCGGTTATGGGAGCCGACATCACGCTCCTCAACAATGGACCAAGAGAACAGATGTCCCCGCAGCAGAAACACTCGATGGAGCACAGACCAAAAGATTTGCCGTTTCTTCACGAGTTACTGAATACGAATCAGCCACGAGAGAATTTTGAGAAGATTGCAGAACGAGCGATTAAGAAAGAGCTTCTCACGACTAGGTCCCGCGAAATCGCCAAGACAGTTGGCTTCGATGGCACTATGTCCGACAATGAGAAAGAACAACTGGCGAAAGACTTCGAATACGCGCGCAAAACAGGCTGCGAAGACGAGTTTGTAGCGGCAATAAATGAGAAACTCAAAAATGCCGACAAGCCCTTTAGAATCGTCGTTGACAAACGGCAATCAAGCGAAATTGTTGAGTTGGATCGCCTACTGAAAGGTGAGACAAGAACCGTTTTCGTGGTCAATGCAGATCAAGGCAAAATAATCGATACGCACAGGTTCGACGTTCGCCACCCCCTTTTTATTCCTTCAAACACGGATCAAATTCCTTACGACCGTCCTATTGAGCCATTCAAAATCAAAACGCCTCCGCTCAAGCAGAAATAGGGAGCAGTTGGCCTCAACGTCCACATTTCAATTTTTCTTCGTCCCGACTCCCCTCAAACCACCGGCCCCCTAATGGATGCTGGTGGTTTGTTATTCAGCTTGTGAGATGCAGAAAGATAGAAGACGTAACCTTGCATGATTTAGCGTCTTGTTAGCAAATTATGCATATCATCGTTTGCACAAGGGGTCAGGGAATCGGGGCAAGACGATTGAAAGACACCATGCAGTTTCAGTGGCATCCAGGCATTCCGTCCACCTTTTCACAACCATGCAGACCGATTTGTTCAGGAGTAGTTGTGAAAACTATCGCAGCAACATGGCTAAAGATTTGCATCGGACCGGCCCTGCCTTCCTGGCTGACCGAACTGGTTGCCCGGGCAACCTGCAAAAGCGAAGATTGTCTCTGCGCCGGGCAATTGCTACCAGAAAGGCCCAGTCACCTACCCGCGTTCATGCCCACAGCCTTTGAACCAACCATCGAAGAGCGCCGCAGCGAGAACAGGAAAGAAAGCAGTCCGCAGCCAAACAAGCCCGTCAAGTGGCCGCTGCAGACGAGTCGATTGCAAGAAGAACTTTTGGATGAAGTGTTCGGAACATCTCAAACAGAGCGCATAAAAGTCTCCGACGAACGCTTCGCATTCACTAATTCACTCTCAAATTTGGTGCCTCCGCTGACCCCAAATCCGATACAACACGAGGCACAACAGAAACGCAGAAACTCCTTAGCGCAATTGTCAGAGTACTGGCAAGCAGTCGATTGAAACCGTGCTTCCGGAATCTCGCTAAAATGACAACCGCAATTGCCATTTCCGGTGGTATCTTCCTTCGCGCTTCTGTAATAATAGTATGCGTCTTCAGGCGAAGCTCGACAGCGCTAGCGAAAAGGATGTTATGACAAAGAATTGGATTGCGTTTATTGCACTAACTCTTGGATTCGCTCTGTCGAACTTTCCAGCAGACGGAGCGCCGAATTCGCGAAAAAAATCCTCGGCAGGCACCGTAGTCGGCAAATCATCATCAACAGCTGCAGAAACTAAAGCGGGCGAAGACAGAGAGCATGATGTGCGCGCTGTTTTGATTTCGCTAGAGCAAGCCTTTGCTAGCAAGACTCTAGCAAAGGTAATTGAACTTTTTAGCGAGAATGCAATTTTCATAGATCAAAGCGGCGAACAGACACAAGGGCGAGAACCTCTCCGCAATCGCTTCGCGCCCCTGTTCCAGCAAGAGACAATTCCGGTAGTCGGTCTGCATCCCGAGAGCGTGAGATTCCCCGCCCCCGGAGTCGCTTCCGTAGTCGGGGTGGTCAGCCGAAAACGAGGCACATCGCAATTGCCGGCCACACGTTTCACAATGTTGATGGTTCAAACGAATTCGAATTGGCAGATCAGCGAAATTACCGAAACCGTTATCCAATCGGCACAATTTGAAGATCGCCTTGCGGAACTCGATTGGATGATAGGCGAATGGCGTGTAAACAAAACTGATGTCGATGCAAAAATGAATGTGGAATGGGCGGCAGGAAAGAAGTTCATTCTGGCGAAAACCACAATTACGAAACCGGACAAGACAGAACAGATTGATACGCAAGTAATCGGATGGGACCCGCAGAATAACCGCATCATTTCCTGGCACTTCGACAGCAATGGCGGTTATGGCTCCGGAGCCTGGAGCAAACGTCCCGACAAGAATGAATGGAGCGTGGACGTTATTGGAGTTGGTGCAGACGGAAGCACCACTAGAGCCACCAATGTTTTTCAACTGAAGGGTTCCAGTGAATTTTCATGGCAATCAGTAAACCGAAGCCAAAACGATGAACCGGTTGCCGACACGGAAGCGCTAAATGTTCAACGTCTCAAAGCACAGGGGTAGTAGAATGAAAGCCCTGGAGGGACATACCTTAGCGATTGCGATTTTAGTGCTGGTCGCGTGGAACGCAACAGCGTCGCACTGCCACGCACAAAACTCACCGGGCTATCCGAATTTTGGATTTCGCTCCTACGCCAGCGGTAGCACCAGAAATTACAACACCGGATTTGGTGGCATGGCTCAGAGCAATTCCTTTAACAGCGGATTCGCTAGCATCAGCAACAACGCGAACCAATATGCGGGAACAGCGCAACAGTATCCACCAACGCAGCAAGTCACTCAATACCGGCAAACACAGTATCGGGGTTCTCGGCCAACCCCGCCAACTCCGTACAGTACCGCAGCACTCAACCAGTTAATCGGTAACGTTAAATCCATATCTCAGTCCGCCCACAACGCAAATGGGGGTCAAGGTCTCCTTCCCGGCGTGTCCAAGCAAGAGATGCTCCGCATCTTCCTTGAAGGGGGCTCGCCCGACCCGGGAGGCGGCGGATTCGAGGGTGGCTTTGGCGGCGCAGGCGTAGCCGGTCCGGGTAGCAATCAGTCCGCTAATACAAGCAATGCTTATTCCAACTATCAAAGAGCAGAGAATGAAGCTAATAAAGCTCGCAATTATGCAGAGCGCGCACGCTACGGCAGCGACCAATGGAACCGAAAAAACGCTGCCAGCCAAGCTGAATATGCGGCAAACAACGCAAACTACGCAGCTGAACGCGCTGAATCAGCGGCCTATTCGGGGGATAGTCAAGCAAGACACTATGCCGGTCTGGCCCGACAAGCAGCAAACCGCGCTCGCGAAAGCGCAAACCGCGCTCGATACAATGCCGACACTACTGGCTAATGCCAGAGTCGCAGTTTCGCCTTGAAGTTCGACATCTTCTAGCCACCGGGGCCGACAGCCCTTACATTTCCTTTTTTCGCGGTCTCATAAGAAGGTGCAAGAACTCTGGAGGCTCCCCGATGCAGTCCCAAAGAGTCGAGAACGCGACCGTACGCTTTCAAAGCCTCCGTTCGCCACTTCAACTCCTTTACACCATATGCTGAATCACCACGGAGTAATCCTTCAATAGCATCCTTGGTTTTGAGGTGATCAGACCTTCGCGGCAATCCCAGCGCCACTTGCATCCAGCCAACCTTCGGCTGATCGAGGAAAGAAGCTCCTGAGACAATAACGTCATGGATTTTCCAAATAAGCGGTCTCGCCTTGTCAAACTGCCCGTCGTCGTTGAGGTAGCGGGCATAGTTATTCATTGAATTCAGGTAAAGGTCATCAACGCGGTGACCTTGTTCGCAGAACAGCATCGCACGTTTAAAAAACTCCGCACCCGCAGCGGTATCACATTCACTAAGCAGGCATCCCATGGCAAAGCATTGCGGTGCACTGTCTCCCGGGGACTTCGTTGCCTTCAGCCCGCGAAGATTCGAAAATGCATAATGCTTTGCAGCATCACAATTTTTCTCTGCAACAGCATCTTGAATTTGTTGCACGAGCAACCCGCCATTGGCACCCAGTACCTCCGCACGCGCCGCGTCCAATTGTGCCGCGATTCGCGCACGCAGAGCCTGCGGTGCTGCGCACTCTGTCTCTCTGAATGCATGCGCTAACCTGAGATTCAATCCCATATCGCTAAAGCTGGGCATCCTATCAGCCAATTGCTCGAGCACCGACCTTTGGAGAGCACCATCCCTCAAGTAGACATCGACAAGTAGCGTGAGCTGCGCCTTCGTTTGGTCCGCATTCCTTTCCTCCAGACTTCGGGCTAGACAGCTCAACGCAGCACCGAAAATCGCCCGGGACTGATTGGTATGTCCTATGAGTTTAAGCTTGGCGCCGGTTTTAAAAATTGCATCGAATTGATTGGGCGAAAGTCCATTGGCTTTATGGTCCACTTCCTTTATCAGCGTAGCGGACAGAGCGGTGAGTCTTTCGTCGCAAGCACGAATTTGCCCTCGCAGATCGTTGATCGTTGCCGCAGGCACGTTTTTAGCCAAGAGCAGGCGCTTGAGCAACTGAGTGCACTGCTGATAGCTCAAACTTCCATCGGGTTTCACCGCTCTTATCTGATCACACAACTTCAGAATTTGATTTCCGCCGATTTCAGCTGCGTTAATTTCGGGAATTCTGTTTTGCTGTTGTTGTCGAACATAAAAGTATCCAGCGATACTGCCACAAAACACAAGGATGCCGCCGACCACCACAAGCATCTTAAGACGACTAGAAAGTCTTGCTGCCGCAGGAGCTACAAGCAAGGCCCCACCAGACTTTATAGTCGGAACTTCACCATCGATACAAAGGTCAATTGCAGCCAGCAAATCGTCAGCGCTCTCAAATCGCAGCGAGGGATCTTTCTGCAGTAGCTGAGTTAGGAGCTGACGAATCCCTTTTCCGAGCTTAGGGCAGCTTTCCACAGGATCGATCGGAGTTTCGCTTACATGCTTAAACACCACGGCAGCAGGATCATTTGCCATGAATGGTGGCGTTCCGACAAGGCATTCATAGATCACGCATCCAAGCGCGTAGCAGTCGCTCTGAAAAGTTGCCTTTTCGCCCATGCAGGCTTCAGGAGCAATATAATGCACGCTACCGAGAATGGCGCCGGACGCCGTTACGTAGGTGTCTTTCACATCGGCTTTGTTGATCAATCCCGACAGTCCGAAATCCAGCACTTTAATAGTGATATCATTGGCGGTGCGCATTAGCATAATATTGTCGGGTTTCAGGTCGCGGTGCACCACGCCGTAAGAGCTCAGGGCCTTAAGTCCCAGTGCAATCCCTCGCGCAACCTGCAACGTATCCGACTCGCTAAGCCTGTCGTGCTCATTCAACTCAGAGCGCAGAGTGGTTCCCTCGGCCAGCTCCATAACCATGTAGAGGAAGCCCTTGCTACTGATATTGATGGAAAACAATCGCACAAGATACTCGGACTGAACCTGTGCAAGAATTTTTCCTTCCCTGAGAAATCTTTTGCGCACCGAGGGATCGTGAAGCACCGAATCCTTGAGCACTTTAACAGCCACTGTACGATGCAGGTGTTCGTCCCGAGCCTCGTAAACGGCGCCAAACCCGCCTTCGCCAAGCCGCCGCTTGATTCGCAGACGTTCGTCCAGCAGATAACTGTCAGCAAGCTCCAAAGCCGAGTCCTGAATACGGGGTACATGCAGTTTATTCCCGGAATGGCGTTTGCACTTGTTTCAGGCCTACGGGTTAAGGTTTGCGCAAAGTGACATCGTCCAAGCAGTGAATTACTTAGCCTCTTTCTGCCACTGCTCAAGTATGCTCGGCGTCACGTAGCTTTGCTTCTCCTTAACCGTGCGGAATTGCGCCGGAATGTTCTGCCCTGCATGACGAAAATACATAAATCCAAACATCCCCGGAATCATTGTCACCGATCCGGAAATGGTTTTGGCGTCCGAAATCTTTTCCTGACGAGTCACGTCTTGAACCTCGCCCTCACTGAGGGTACGCCGAGCCATGTATCTTAGAGCCGCCTCATCCAATCGTTCCCGCGGTGACTGGGTATGCCAGCGGTATTTGAGGTAGCCTTCGATAATCTCTTCTGAGCTGAGCTCATTATTCTTATCCTTGTCCAAAGCAGTAAAACGATCTTGCACAATATCTATCAGTTCTTTTTCATCCAACGGTCGCTTCGATTGATCGTCGATTCCTGCAAGTTTCTGGATGTTCTTTCTGAATTCCGCCAATTCCCCGGGGGTAGTCACAGGTTCCGTCCAACCCTTCTGAGTCAAGTCGGCGGTGAGATATTCAGTGAGGGAAGTCATTTTGTCCGGACCTTCCTGAAGCTTCGTCACTCGCTTTTCTTTGTGACCACAAAGCGATAAGTGCTCATCAATGAGGCGGCAGGCGGCTTCAAATAATGATCTTCGGCGGTTTTGACCGTTCGGGGCCTCCGCAGCTCATCGCTGGTCAGCTTGCCATCTTTGTCAGCGTCCAGGAGGTCAAACTTTTCTTCGACCTTACTTACAAACTTATCGGCAATCTTATAATCGGCGGTGTTATCAGGCATGCGAATCCTCATTCATTGTTTCGCCCATCAACCGCGTCAATCATGAAATCGGAAACGATTCTTGTCAACGCGGTAGTGGGGGAGAATACGCTGTGATATCCGTTATTGCAGGGTCTACGGTTTGCGGATTGCGCTTTATCAGGACCGCGTTATCGCTGGTGGTATCAAATGCGATGCCACTGTTTTGATGGCGAGATGAGGTCCGAATACGAATACAACAGGCTTTCTTGGTGTTCGGTGACAGTCCCGGAACGCAAGACGCCCGCGCGAACTAAATCGGCGGGCGCGTGCGATGGTTTATGGTCTTGGACTAACCGACTAATGAGTCAGCCTAGGCGACCAAATGCTTGTGCAGAGCTTGCAATGTGGTGGTATCAATTTTCACACCAGGGCCCATGGTGGAGCTCAGGTAGATCGACTTGATGTAGACGCCTTTGCAGCTTGGCGGCTTTACTTTGTTGACCTGGTCAACAACTGCAGCGAGGTTCTTGAGCAAGCGAGCGTCATCGAAAGACATCTTGCCGATACCCATTTGAACAACGCCGCCGTCTTTTTCAGCGCGGAAAGAAACTTTACCGGCTTTCAATTCCTTGACGGCTTTAGCGACGTCGGGAGTGACGGTGCCGTCTTTCGGGTTAGGCATCAAGCCACGGGGGCCGAGTACCTTACCGAGCTTGGACAACATCGCCATGCAATCCGGTGTTGCTACCAATTTGTCGAATTCCATGAAGCCTTCGCCAATTTTGGCAACCAGTTCATCCGAACCAACTACATCAGCGCCGGCATCTTGTGCTTCTTTCACTTTGTCGCCTTTGGCGACTACAGCTACTCTAACTTCTTTTCCGGTGCCGCCGGGAAGATTAACCGTCGAACGAACTTGTTGGTCGTTCAACTTGGGGTTCACACCGAGCTTGAAGTGAACTTCAACGGTTTCATCGAACTTGCTGTTCTTTGAATCCTTAAGAAGCTTCAAAGCATCTTCGGCGGGGAGCGGAGCTCTGTTGGCTCCTCGTACAGCGACGAGCTTTTGTTGACGTTTACTGAGCTTAGGCATTGGTCCGGTCCTTATTGGTTCACTTTCATAAGCGCCGTGCTCGCAGTTGCTTGCTCGAATGCGCTTGCTACCTTGTTTCGCGCGGACAACTAGTCAGCGACGAGTATACCCATGTTGCGAGCAGTGCCCATCACCATGCTTTCTGCCGCTTCCAATGTTGTTGCATTGAGGTCGGGCATCTTCGTTTTGGCGATTTCTTTGACTTGCGCTCTTGTTAAAGTTGCAATTTTGTTCTTGTTCGGCTGTGCGGAGCCCTTTTCGACGTTCGCCGCTTTCTTTAATAGAACAGCGGTCGGAGGCGTCTTGAGGATGAACTCAAACGAACGATCTTCAAAAACTGTGATTTCAACAGGCACGATCATGCCTGCCTGGTCAGCGGTTCTTGCGTTGTATTCCTTGCAGAAGCCCATGATGTTGACACCATGCTGACCGAGAGCCGGTCCGATCGGAGGCGCTGGGTTAGCTTTGCCCGCCGGAATCTGCAATTTGATTTTGCCTACTACCTTTTTCACGACCTTATATCCCGAATAGAATGGAACTACTGATCATATAAGCTGCGGTACGCTTGTACTGCCACTTTTACACTTTTATAACCTGGTTGAACTCAAGTTCAACTGGCGTAGCGCGTCCGAAAATAATGACCGAAGCCTTGATTCTCTCCCGCTCCAGGTTAACTTCGGTGACTTCACCGGTGAAGTCTGCGAATGGTCCGCCAGTGATCCGAACATAGTCACCAACCTTAACATCGATAACTTGTTGCTTCTTACCTTTGACACCAACAACCGCCATTTGCCTGCGCAATATTTTGCGAATCTCATCATCTTGAACTGGAATCGGCTTTTTGCCAGCCCCTACATATTTAGTAACACCGGGTGCTTCCCGAACCACTCGCCACGAATCGTCATCCAGAATCATTTCAACGAACACGTATCCGGGATACTCGCGCTCTTTCTTCTCAACGCGCTTGCCGTCTTTGACCTTGGTCACCATCTTCTCCGGCACAATCACGCCGAAGATTTTGTCCTGGGCGCCCATGGTAATGATGCGCTTTTCGATGTGCTCTTTTACTTTGTTCTCGTGCCCGGAAGCCGTTTGAACAGCGTACCAGCGTCGATTGCCATCGCTATTGATGAAAGGCATTGCCTGTTGCTGTCTCCCTTTAGTGTTGCGAACCGACGCCACCGCCAACGGAGCGAGCGAAGTGATCAAGCGGTTCAAATACAGCTTTCGCCACTGCCCAGTCGAAACAAAGCACTGCTACTGTAATAAGACAAACCAGCAAGATTACGCTTGCGGTTTCTCGAATCACTTGCTGTCTGTCTGGCCACGAGATCTTTCTGAGCTCAACCACCGTTTCGGCTAAGAACCGTAAAAGCCCCGCACCTTTCGATGCGCTTTCCGTCTGCGCCGCTCTTGCAGCGGCGCCGCCCTCGGGTCTTTCGCTTTTGACAGTGGTGTTGGACACTCTCGTCTCGTCCTCTGAAGCATCTGCTCCAGGCTTGTCGTCGCCGTTGCCTTCTCCCCCTGCGGAGAGTTCAACTTTACGCTGGGTCGGATCGGCGCCTTCTGTGCTCACGTTTCATCTCTATAGAAGAAATTCCGTGTAAAAAAAACTCGCACCCTGAAGGAGTCGAACCCTCATTAGTGGTTTTGGAGACCACTGCTCTACCATTAAACTAAGGGTGCAAGTTGGAGTACCGCGATTCAAACAAGAGACGTCCGAAGTCGCGGTTTGCTCCGATTACTTCTTGGTCTCTTTGTGTTCCGTATGCTTCCGGCACTTCCCGCAGTACTTGCTGAGGTTCAAGCGGTCCGGATCATTCTTCTTGTTTTTCATTGTGGTGTAGTTGCGTTCTTTGCACTCACCACACGCCAAGGTAATGATTTGGCGATCGTCTTTCTTAGCCACGGCCTATTCTCCCGCTAAACTTTTCTTTGTCCGGTCCGCCGGACAATTTTGCTGGAAAGCTTTCCAGACAAAAAAGACCTCTTGCGAGGTGTCAATAACGAAGTATATCTAAGGAGCGCGAAGACTGTCAACTCGCGAAAAGATTGATAAACACACCTCTTCTCGCCGTCGTGGCAAAACTTACGATACTCTTATGCGTCGAAGAGAGTGATAACATCTGACGTTTTGTAAAGAGAGGGACGAAGTAAGTTGTCTTGGCAAATCCTCAATACCCTTACGAAATCCATATCTAGAGCCACTTCACTGCCGACCGGTTTTCGAACTGACTGGCGCAAGCAGCCGGGAATGCTGCTCGCCGCTCTCATTTCCCTGGCTACGTTGACAAGCTGCGGCTCGGCAAGCGGACCGGAAGCCCGCACGTTACGTATCAACATAGCGAACGAGCCGCCTAGCCTGGATTGGCACGTCAGCACAGACTCTACGTCATTCGACGTCGTTTCCAATCTCATGATTGGTCTCACTCAATATAGGAATGACTTGTCCTGCGCTCCGGCATGTGCTGAAAGTTGGGATATTTTAGATAACGGAAAACGTTACGTATTCCACTTGAGAAAGGACGCCAAGTGGAGCGACGGTAAGCAGCTGGTTGCAGGCGACTTCGAATACGCATGGCTGAGGCTGCTCGATCCCCGGACGGGCGGGCCCTACGCCTTCTTTCTCTATGATGTCGAAAACGGCTTCGAATACAACACGGGCAAAATCAAGGACGTCAGCAAGGTCGGCGTGCACGCGCTTGACGACTGCACTCTTGAGGTCAGACTGAAAAAGCCCGCGTCCTACTTCATCTATCTGACGGCGATCTGCCCCTCTTACCCGATGCGCAAGGACGTGGTCGAGAAAGGGGGGAATCGGTGGACCGAGCCTGAGCACATGGTGAGCAATGGCCCCTTTCTCTTAAAAGACTGGAAACACGAGTACAAAATTGACGTGGAGGCCAATCCCCACTTCTTCGAAGGACCACCGAGCATCGACCGTATCAAGATGTTCATGATTCCAGAGCAAGCCACAGCATTCGCACTTTACGAAAACGATCAACTGGACTTCATCGACAACAGAAGCTTTCCAACCCCGGAGGTTTACCGCAATCGGGAATCGCCGGAGTATTCCAATTTTGCATTGTTACGCAATAACTACATCGGATTCAACGTAACGAAGCCGCCGTTCACCGATAAACGAGTACGGAGGGCCTTCTCGATGGCTATAGACCGCACGGTTTTTCCAGAAATTCTACGGCGCAAAGAAAAGCCCACCAGCACCTGGCTACCTTCGCAGATGGCCGGTTACTCGAAGGATTCAGGACTACCGTTTGACCCGGTTCGAGCAAAAGCACTACTAGCGGAAGCGGGTTACACAAGCGGACGGGAGTTTCCGAAAGTTTCGGTTCTCTACCCCACACGCGAAGATACAAGGCTAGTCATGGAAGCCGTGCAAGATCAGCTGAAGCGCAATCTGGGAGTAAAAGTCGAACTGACAAACTACGAATGGAAGGTGTATCTGCAAGCGTTGAGGCGCGATTCGCCGCCGATGTATCGAGCTTCATGGGGCGCCGACTATCCCGACCCCGAAACATTCATGAACATATTCACCACATACAATGGCAACAATGACACCAAGTGGAAGAATGCAGACTACGACAAGCTGGTGTCCACTGCAGCAGCAGAGCAAGATCCCGCAAAACGCGCAGACATGTATCGCCGCGCTGACAAGATGATTTCCAGCGATGAGGCACCAATTATTCCGACCTACTTGTCCACGCAAAATGTAATGATCAAGCCCTGGGTAAAAGGAATCGAAATCAACCCGCTGGACCTGCAATTCTTTAAGGAAGTAACGATCGAAGGCGGAAGATAACGCTCAGACAAGTTTACTCAGTATGTACTGCGCCGTCACTTTCGATGAGTTCATCCAGTTGAATTGCATGCTTTCTCGTAGCGCAACAATGTTCTGTTGAAATTCCACTCGGCGCGATTCAAGTTCGTCAATGTGATTGATCAGATCCTGCTTGATTCGTTCCGGTGACACACTGACGCCCATTTTTTCGCGACTGCTTATCTCTACTGGAACCACGGAGATACGCTCGTATTCGGGATTGTGCACTTTCAACGGAGTGTCGATGAACAGCACCGGCCTCTCGCGCGCAAAGGCGTATTCAAAACAAATGCCGGATCGATCGGTGATAAGCAAGTCGGAATCGTGAAGACTTGTGCTCAAAAGGTGGTTAGTTTCGATGGTAAGCCTTGCATCTCTTTGGCAAAGAGCGTTGAGCCCTTTCATGCGGTCCGGATAGCGCTTTACGAACTCCGGGTGAGGACGCAAAACGCACGTACTGCCGGCAGATAAGAGGGTGGCGAGAAGGTCATCCAGGCAGCTCTCGAAGATCCCTCCCTTGGACCAACTCGGTGCAATCAAGACTTTCTTTTGTTCGGACGAAACACTTCCAGGTGCCGACTTTTCAAAATCGCCAGCTTCAGCATACAACTTTTCGGTAAGGTAGTAACCAGCCTCGACCAGATGCTTGGCCCTGGTGCCGTAGAGGGACTCCGATTCCCGAATCTCCCGTTCATGGTGCGGGCCGACCAACAACATCGTGTCGTAATTGTCAAAAGCACCAAGGTTGTATTGCAGGTGGGTGCTGACCAACGCATGGAAAACATACACAAATTCAGTCTTACTCGCAGGACGCTTAAGATAAGATTTTCCCAAATCCGGAATAGTCAGCACCACCAGATCCGAGTCCAATCGAGAAAAGGTCGTCGCCAGAGAGTGATTTATATAGTACTTCTGAACTCTGTCGGACCTGGTCAGAATCGGATCTCTAAAGTCGGATGATACATATGAGAACTCAACGTTGGAATGCTCGATCAAATAGTTGTAGAGTCCTTCGAAGTAGCGAAAGTATCCGGCGCCCTCCGAGTAGAACACCAGCTTCCGCGATACTTTGTTCTCAGGCATCAGAAAACGAGTTGCATCGTTAACGTCTCTGGTAAATTGAGCAATTTTGTCGAACACAGTTACCCTCTGCAAGCGCGCTCCAAAATTCTTACAAACTCTTCTCGCGGAATCAAGCGAGGATTGTTTGCAAGCCTCACCGCATCCACTTTCTCAGCAATCGATCTTAAATCATCGGCAGTGATTTGCAGATCCTGAAGCGCAGTGGCCAATCCACATTCGCGAATCATGCGTCGCAACTGATCGCAGGCATCCGCCGTTGTCGTGACATTGAGTAGTCCGCAAAGTTCTCCAACTGCCGCAAGATTCCAGTTCGGGTTGCCTTCAAACTCAACGTCGCGTCTACTTGTATTGTAATCAAAGAACTCAGGCAACGTCAGCGCGACGGCATGACCGTGAGGGATCTTAAAATCATAAGTAAAGCCGTAAGAGAAAGCGTGCGCGGCCGTCGTGCCGGCGATGTTAATTGCCTTTCCAGCGAGGTGGGCAGCCCGCGCCATGTTTACACGTGCATCAAAATCGCCGTCCTTCACCGCGGCAATCAAACTACCAAATGACAGGCGCAGCGACTCTCGCGAATACTCGCGCGATTCCGACGTCGCCCGCCTGGACCAGAAGGATTCGATTGCTTGAGCCATGGCGTCAAGTCCGGAACAAGCTGTTTCGTAAGGCGGTAGGCTGCGGGTCAAGTTTGCATCAACAATTGCAGCATAGGGTAACAGTATCGGCGAAGCGAGCGAGAATTTACGACCGGCTAAGTAGACCGCGGCAAAAGAGGTGGCTTCACTGCCGGTTCCCGCAGTTGTCGGCACGGCAACAACTGGCACCGCATTCAGTGCGCTTAGATCGTTTTCCAACAACTGCGTTGCGGAGCAGTGGTTAGTCGCCAACGCGGAAAGCCCTTTAGCAGAGTCTATTACGGCCCCTCCTCCAATTGCCAGAATCAAATCAGGATTGAATTTTCTTAGAGCGGGGACCAATTTGTCCAACTCTTCCAAACAAACTACCAATGGAGACTGCCGGATGTGACAACAGTTTCGCCCGGACAGAACACTGCTAATCGCTGCCGCTGCGCCTGATTTTTCGAAGGAGCGATCACCTGTTAAGAGCAAGATTCTGGACGCGCCAAGACCTTCGATAATTTGCCCAACTTCGACTAAGCCGCCAGGTCGGACAATGGCGCTATCCGTCTCCATGGGGAAGCCTTTCTACAAAAAGTTGCATAAACCGGCTCTTCAATTGCTGCGGAGTTTCCGCCGGACGAGCGAGATCTTCCCTTGATCCAGCGGCAACAATAACCTCCACCAGCGCCGGTCCGCCCCCCGACGGGATTGCCTGAAGCGCGGATTTGAGTGATTCCTCAGAATCCACCTGAAGAGACCGTGCATAGTTAAGGGCTGCACCAACCAACGAAAAGTTCGTCGCGGGATTAACAGTGGGTTGGCCGCCAACAGATTCGTGCACCCGATTATTCAAAATAAAATGCGTAAGGTTCTTCGGAGCGGCAGCTGCAATGGCGGCAAGATGCCCCATATGCATTAGGGCGGCGCCATCACCGTCGAGACAGTATACTGGCGTGTCGGGCGCTGTTAGACAGATCCCCAACGCAATCTGCGAAGCATGCCCCATCCCACCGACACAATAGAAATCTTGCCCAACGCCACCGGGATTTGCATGTCGATACTCGTAAAGCTCGCGGGCGATCTTCCCCGTGC
Source organism: Candidatus Obscuribacterales bacterium (assembly GCA_019752635.1). Lineage (GTDB taxonomy): Bacteria > Cyanobacteriota > Vampirovibrionia > Obscuribacterales > Obscuribacteraceae > JAKFUT01. The sequence continues at coordinate 80,379 of JAIELX010000018.1, forward strand.
TTGCAACAAAACGCGTTCGGGATCCACCGTGTTGAGCAATCATGGCAATTGCAGCTTCACGAGTCATAAGTTCAGAACTCCGCGGAGCATCGGGCAACCCGTTTTCCCCGGCGAAAGCACCCTTGCGAACGAGAATGGCGGCCGGACCGCTGCGTTCTTTCGCGAACCGCAGACATCGCTCGATGGTCGCTTCCAAATCAGAGTCGGTCCCTAGTAATTCGAAGGGAATATCTAGAGCCAGCATGAGACGCTCCATGATTGCACCTTGCTTCTTGTGCTGGGGCTCATCTTGCACGCCGGGCTCACCACGAAACCCAATGACTAGCAGAAGCGGAATGCCGAATACCAGAGGGTCTGCAAGTGAAAGAAGAGGATTAATCGCATTGCCCAAACCGGAGTTTTGCATGTAAACGCAGCCAATTTTGCCGGTAGCAAGATGGTAACCACACGCAAGCGCGACAGCCGAGCCTTCGTTGGCACAGACTTGAAACTCTGCAGAATCCAGAGTGGTGCTGGCCAGAGCAAGCAAGTTTTTCAGAAGTGAATCAGGCACTCCAGCAAAGAAGCTTACCTGCTTCGATTTCAAAATGGCGATAAACTCAGCAGGATCAAGCATTAAAGTCGACTCTCGGTAACCGGTCAGCGGGCCCTGTCCACTGTCTTTTCCTCAGGAAACAACTGAAGAAGTTCAGCAACGGAAATGAGCGATTGATCAACTTCTGCAGAGCGCCCGCTTCGCAAGATACTCTCAGCGGTGGAAACCATGGCCGGGTAAGCGCTTCGCAGTAGATGGTTTGCATGAATCACAACGTTTATTCCTGCTTTCTGCAGAACATCCTGGTGCAGAGAGTTGAAGCTGGTCGGTGCCACCACCAAAGGTTTGTTCAGTCCCATCTGTCGATAGCGCTCCGCGAACTCGATAATCTCTTTTCCATCCTTCTGACGGCTGTGGATAAAAATGCCATCGGCTCCGGCATCTATATATTTTTGCGCCCGCAGAAGCGCATCCTCCATCCCTTTTCCCAGTATCAAACTTTCAATACGAGCGATGATGAGAAATTCGCGGGTGACGGCGGCACGCTTACCGTAGGACAGCTTGTAGCAGAAATTCTCAATAGTATCCTGGGTCTGCTCAACATCAGTTCCGTAAAGCGAGTTGCGCTTTAGTCCGACCTTATCTTCGACAATGACGGCAGAGACGCCCAGCCGCTCCAACGAACGCACGGTAAAAGCGAAATGCTCGGCAATGCCACCGGTATCTCCGTCAAAGATAATAGGTTTGGTGGTTGTCTCAAGAATATCGTTCAGCGTCTGCAGCCTCGATGTCTTATCAACATATTCGATATCCGGCTTCGCTTTTGCTGTCGAATCAGTTAGAGATGAAAGCCAGATACCATCAAACTCTACAGTCCGCCCGTTCACCTCTACTTGTGTGTTTTCGACGATATGAGCACTAAGTCCGTTGTGTGCCTCCAAAAAGATCAAAGTCTCTTTCGACTCGAGTAACCGTAGCATGCGTTTCATGCGCAACTGCGGGGTGGTGCCGATTTCGCGCATGAACTGATTAGCTTGGGTCGAAGAAATATCCTTGGTGTACGGCACCTCCTCGAGTTTTCCACCCCATTCGGACAAGACCTCGATTACTCGACTGCGAGTCGCTTTCTGCACTCCGACTTTCCAGTCATCGCCGTGCACGACATAGTCGGGACGATACTTACGCAGGTTATCGGTGTAGTCCAAAGTATTTTGCTCGACCACTTCGTCAACGCCCTTGATGCTGCCGATGATCTGTACTCGTTGATCGTAGCTCAAGTACGGGAGTCGCTTGTAGCTGGCGATCGCCTTGTCGGTAAGCAGACCCACGATGACTCGACCAAGCTCGCTGGCGCGTTTGATGACGTTCAGATGCCCGGGATGGATCAAGTCTGCGCTCATTCCTACATAGACTGTCGCGGACATAACTCCCCCCTTCCCAAACGGACAGTCAATTCTATCAAGAATGTACAGAACGACTTGGTCTTGACGCGATAAGCCGGGAACGGCGGGCATCACAAGCCCGGACTAAGCTGCTCAAGATTTTATGCCATTGCGCGAACATCACTTGCCATCCCCCGCGACTTCGTTGAAAAGACTTTCGAACGAAATGAGAGACTCTTCATCCGCAAGGTGCCTAATCTTCCCGTGGAGGCAGTGGTGATACTAAAACCGGTGCTCGAATCCGGTCGGGCACAAATATGTGTTCAACTAAGTCATTACCTAAATGCCGGTTGTACGTGCGGCCCACCGACTGCGGTCAGCACTGCGCGTACAGCTTTTCAAACAATGGTGGAGCATTAGGGGGCATTGCCATACATACCTGGCGATAGCCCTATAAAGGTATCAGGCATAATCTGTCGATAGGAAATTGAAAGTTTACTTCGAGCGAAACCGCAACGAAGTTCAATCCTCTGGAGGAACCATAGAAAATGTTCAATGACAAAAACCTGGAATGCTGTGGTTGCCGCAATGAATTCTTGTTCTCCGGCGCAGAACAAGAATTCTTCGCGATGAAAGGGTTGAAAAACGAACCCAAACGCTGCCCCGATTGCAGATTAGTTGCGCGCATTGAACGAAGCGGCGGCGACACGGGAACCGTCACCAATGCAACGTGCGCGACCTGCGGTCATGCTACCAGAGTGCCGTTTCAACCAAAAGGGCATCGTCCCATCCTCTGCCTCTCCTGCCTTCACACGAACAGAGACGCTGCCCAAAAGGAACCCACTCTGGCAATCGTCAGCTAGCCTCATTTCGTTCCAGCCCCGGGGTTTAGTTGTACGTACCTCACTGGTACACTAACATAGGAACAGCCCCGAGGATAAAATGAAAGCACCGGCGCCCCGCAACATTAGCCAGCGGATTGTGTACCGGTATAGCGCGCTGACTGTAACCTGCTTTGTCGGCGCGATGCTGCAAGCTCTTGCAGTAGGGCTGACTGTCGCCCTCGTCACATCATTCCGCTATGAACAGTTCGGCTTAGCTCGACTGCTCTGGTTCGTGCCCTCACACGAGTTTCTGTGGCGAGCCTGGTGCGTTGCCTATAGCCTTAGTGCGCTCGGATTGCTTCTGATCGCGGTGAACTGGTCGCAATTGGTGGCACGGCGATTTCGAGAAACCGCACAGTTCTCAACGTTGCTCATCGCGATCAGCTCATACGCAGCCATCGACGCGTACCTGATGATGATGACTCAGTTTAGCGATCTGGCTCGCGACGCAAACTACAACTTCAGCGTCAATCAGCTTGGAACGATGCAGTTATCGGCCGTGACAGTCACGCAGTTTCTGACGAGACTGATGCTCTTGTCCAATTCATTGGAATGTATTGCCGGCATCATCTTGTCCATCTGCGGCTTTCTGACCCCGAAGTTTCCACGCGCAGTGGCCTGGTTGGGATTGATAATATGGCTGATTGCAATTAACGCGACCATTACCGCAGCGTGTGGACAAACAGATCTCGCAGTGAAGATCTACTACGGTAGCAGGGCATTACTCATTGCCTTGTTCACCACGTTTGGTTCCGTTTGCACTCTTCGGGCCGCAGACAAGAGCGCAGGTTCGCTGAACAAAGTGACGACAGGCGCCGAACCTGCGTCTCCACCTTTGCAAGAAGCACAAGCATCAACGAACGAAACAAGCGCTCCGGTAGATTCCTCACCGACGGAAGGAGAGCCCGAGGAGCTTGCCGGCGTTGATGCTACAACAGCGACGGATTGGAGAGCTACTTAGATTTGACCAACTCGCCCGGCTTTCGAATGAACGTCTTTCCGCCGAGGTAAGGTACCAGGACATTAGGGATCTTGACGCTGCCATCGGGTTGTTGGTTGTTTTCCAAAATTGCGGCAAGGGCGCGACCGATTGCCAGTCCTGAGCCATTTATGGTATGTAAGAAACGGGGCTTGCCACCATCGGCGGGGCGATAGCGAATATTCGCGCGTCGGGCCTGAAAATCACCGAAATTACTGCACGAGCTAATCTCGCGATACTTGTTCTGGGCCGGGAACCATACTTCCAGGTCGTAGCACTTTCGCGCACAGAACCCCATATCTCCAGCACACAACAAAACACGGCGCCAGGGCAGTTCCAATGCATCCAGGATGGCTTCGGCATCCTGAGTCAGTCTTTCATGCTCGTCTTCTGAGGTTTCAGGAGTGCAGAATTTCACCAGCTCAACTTTGTTGAATTGATGCTGGCGAATGTAGCCCCGAGTGTCCTTACCTGCTGAACCGGCTTCACGCCTGAAACAAGGCGTGTAGGCAGTATGGTACAACGGCAAGCTTGTCTCTTCCAAAATTTCTTCCCGGTACAAATTGGTTACCGGAACTTCTGCGGTCGGCACCAAATACAGTTCATCATCCGCGCAGCGGTAGAAATCGCCCTCGAACTTAGGAAGCTGCCCTGTTCCAATCATGCACTCGCGATTGACCATGACCGGAGGAAAAACTTCGATGTAGTTCTTAGCACCGTGCAAATCCAACATGAAATTCATCAGCGCACGTTCCATCTGCGCGCCCATGCCCATTAGCACAGTAAACCGCGATTCGGAAATCTTTACTCCGCGTTCAAAATCGAACACGCCCAACTCGTCGCCCAACTCGTAATGGTGCTTGGGATTTTCAATTTTCGGAATATCTCCATGGCGATGAACTTCCACATTGGCGTGCTCATCAGCTCCATCAGGGACCGAAGGGTCTGGTGGATTAGGGACCGAGAGTTGCAATTCTAGTAGTTTCTCTTCCAACTCACGCTTGCGCACGTCCATTTCTTCGCGCTGTTCTTTGAGTTCTTTGCTTTCCTTCTTCAGCAGTTCTTTTTGTTCGGCCGGAACCTTGCCGGTCTTGAAAAGCTCGGAGATCTCATTGGTTCTGCGGTTCGAGGCTTCCCAGTCGGAAAGAACTTTTCGGTAATCTTTGTCAAGCTCCAGAATCGGAGCAATGGTCCAGTCCCCGTTGCGGCGGGCCAGAGCCTTTTCGATGTCTTCCGCCTTCTCGCGAATAACTTTCAAATCCAGCATGATTTTGAGCTTCTCTCGTTGAACTTTTTCGACGCAATTTACGTATTGATAGATGAACCTAGCATTATATCCAAATTGAAAAGGAGCACATCATGACAGCCTTCAAATCGAGACGAATCGCAAAAGCAGGAGAGGACAGCGTCGCCGATTACCTGGAAGAGCGCGGCTACACGATTCTAGAGCGAAATTGGCGAAACGGTCGCCACGGAGAGCTCGACCTAATCGCCCGCGGTCCACACGGGGTAAACATCTTCGTCGAAGTAAAGACACGCAGCACGGATGTTCTTGAGCCAGGCATTCCGACTTCGGGCTTTGAGACAATTACTTCCGGCAAACAGCGAAAAATAATTCGCGCGGCCAAAAGCTATCTGGCGATGATGAAGATCCAGGATGAGGCGCGTTTCGACGCTGCTCTCGTCGCCACACACAGCGTCGGCACGGGCACAGACTTCCAGGTGGTAATCGACGAGATCGTCTATGTTGAAGGGGCGTTCCATCCGAAGTAGCCCCGCGGCGGTCTCAAAGCAAATTTAACTCATCGGCCCGGCGAAACCACGCTGAGGGCCGAATGAAATAGAAGCAATGAAGAAGTTGAAACATTGTCATCATTAAGCGAAAAACAGCCGAAAAGGCTTATCCTTGCGTAGTTTCCCCAGTGACTCCACCTCTGGCGGTTGCTAACCTCGTTGGTAATGTAGGGCACGCATACAGAGGACAAATCGCTGTATCGCAAAGTTCGAACGCAATCGAACACAAGTATCGGGCGCTTAGCAGCGAAGAATTGGCAAGCACTTCGTCCGGTTTTGACGGCACGGCATCTCTCAATGCGACGGTTTAAGTAGGGGCGCGGTAATTATGTTTCGCATGAAAAAACTCAATTTTAATAAGGCAAAAGTACGATCAGCTTCATTTCTGCCGGAAAGTTTTCGCCGGACAACCACGATGTTCCCGGAGTGCATCAGAAGCAATGTCAAAGATATCAAAGAAACAGTTGCAGTGCGCTTTCACCACCTGGTCGTCGGTCTGGAAGGCAGCCAGCGCACCGGTTGCCTCAAGATAGAATCACCACGCACGAAATCACGATCGGCCGTTCTGCTCTACAAAGGCAGAGTGGTGGGTTGCGTTTACGGACGCAAAAACATGGTCTGCCAGTACCTAGCAGAAGATGCGCATAAATGCGCCATGTCCGATTTGGCTTCACCGGGAAACTCTGTTGAGGCCTATGAATTGCCGGAAGAGATTGTTCTGGCAGCCGCATCACTATTTTGTGGTCAGCCAGTGCATCTGGATCAGTCGCCGGCTCCTGAGCGGGTTTTTGAACAGGCAATGGCGACAGTGGTGCGTTCGGGACACCCCGGATGCGTGGTCCTCACCTCGGAAGCCAATGAAAGCATGTGCCTCTTTTACATCTACAACGGACAAGTACTTGGGGTTCACTCTGCGAAAGACGGTTGGCTCTCTAGCACAAAACCCGACTTTCTCAGGCAATACGTTCGCGATCTCGGACCGGTTCGCATCATGGGCGCGGTCCTCCCCTGTCGTGCAACCGCCCCGGAACAAATTGGTTTCAGCCTGAGCGGCTTGGGCGACCGACCTTCGGTAAATCACGCTCAAATCGCTTCGCTAAATGCATTGGGAGAAGGCGCAATCGCCCTTTCCTCAGAAAAGTCCCGTTCGACACCGGGCGGCCCCATGGGCGAAGGCGACTCCAGCCGAGCCCGTTCTCGCAGTCGAGTCAGACGATTCAACGAGCGTTCGACATTCAATATCACACCGGCGTGATTTCACCAGTCATCCAGGAACTCAAAAACCCGCACGCGCGTTAGCTCCCGCTAAGGCGCGTACGTCTGTATAATTCTGTTCAGGCGTAATTGAATAATCACAGCAGATCCCCCGGTACTTCGGACGCGACGGGCGAAAGGAAAATCATGCAAATTCAGGTGAAGTCTCCAAATGTACTCGTACGTCCGTCAACGGCAAAGGTAAACGCGCAAGGACACCTGGAAATTGGCGGTTGCGACAGCACTGAGCTGGCCGCAAAATTCGGAACGCCCCTTTGGGTAATGGACGAACAAACCATCAGGGACTGCATTCAAGCCTACAAAACCGGTCTCTCCGTCTATCCCAATACACTCGTTCTCTACGCCGGCAAAGCGTTTCTAACTTTGGCACTGTGTCACTTACTAGACTCTCTCGGTTTGGGTTTAGATGTCGTATCCGAAGGCGAGTTGTACACAGCGGAAGTCTCTGGCTTCCCTTCCAATCGAATTTACCTGCACGGCAACAATAAAACAGAAGCAGAAATTTCCAATGCCATTTCGCTCGGTGCAAGAATTGTTGTCGACAACGTGGCAGAGTTAGACGTGATCGGTGCTCTTGCAGCGCGACTAAACAAGTCCGCGAAGTTACACTTTAGACTCATACCCGGCATTGAGCCCGACACACACGATCACATCAAGACCGGACACTATGACAGCAAGTTTGGCATACCGCTTGAAGAATTATCCGAAGCAATAAAAATCCTGCGCACCATGGGTAATGCCAAGCTCGTAGGCATTCATGCACACATCGGCAGTCAGTCTCACGACATCGAGCCTTATCTCCAGAACGTCACGGTACTGGCTGAAGCGGCAGCATCAATCAAATCGGAATTCGGCATCGAACTGGAAGAAATTGATGTTGGCGGTGGGCTGGGCATTGCTTACGTTGAACAAGATCGCCCGATGGCCATCTACGAGTGGGCTCATGCCGTTGCAACCAGGGCGCTAAGCGAATTCACCAGGCTGGGTCTGGGCACCCCGAAACTGCTTGTTGAGCCCGGCCGATCCATTGTGGGAACGGCCGGCGTTACCCTCTACCGCGCCGGTGCCATGAAGGAACTCCCGTCAGGAAAAGTCTATCTGCCAGTCGATGGCGGAATGGCCGATAATCCTCGACCTATAACCTATCAAGCAAAGTACACCGCGTGCATCGCAAATAGAATGTCGGACAACGCCCCGGAGAAACCACTGACACTGGTGGGCAGATACTGCGAATCAGGAGATATAATTGTAAAGGATGCTAATCTGGCGGCGAAGGCTGGCGATCTTGTAGCCATTTTCGGCACCGGTGCCTACAATTATAGTATGGCATCAAACTACAATCGCAGTCCCCGTCCGGCTTGCATCCTAGTCGCGCACGGATCGGCTGAGGTGATAGTTGAGCGCGAGTCGAACGAAGATTTGATTCGCAAGGACCGTGTACCGGAACGGCTGCTGAGGCGCCCGCATGAATGAACTCTGGCACCAGCTCGAAACGATGATGTCCTTGAGCGGGCATCAATGGTCGGTGCTTGGTGTTTTCAAAATGTTCGTTCAGTTTCTTATAATCGGTTACGTCATGTTTTGGACATGGCGCAAAATCAAAGGCACGCAAGCGGAAAGAATCGTCAAAGGACTGCTGTTCATGGCGACGGTGTGGATTGGGTGCGAATATTTCGGACTCACCATGATCACCACCATTCTGCGCGAGTTGGTACCGGTGCTGTTGATTTGCCTGGTGATAGTTTTTCAACCTGAACTACGCCGCGGATTGGGCTATCTTGGTCGTACTCGATTTAGACTTGACGTACTCTCGTTGAGCGACACCCCCCATGAACAGGCCCGAGAAGTCATTTCCCAGATAATATCGGCGGTGCGCGAACTTTCGCGCACCCGAACCGGAGCACTGATTGTCGTCGAGCCGCCCGAAGGAGAGAGAGACTACGTCAGTCCCGGAACGACCCTAAATGCAGAGCTTTCGGCAAATCTAATGCTAAGCATCTTCAACCCGACATCCCCGCTGCACGACGGCGCAGTAGTCGTTCGCCAGAACAAAATAATTGCCGCCGGTGTCATATTGCCGGTCACCGACAATCCCAAAGTAAGCCAACGCTACGGGACCCGGCACAGAGCGGCACTTGGGCTTTCCGAAATCTACGACGGGCTTTGCATCGTAGCATCGGAAGAAACAGGCGCGATTTCAGCGGCAAATCGCGGAATGCTGGTCCGGTACAGTTCCGCCGATGAACTGGCTGATGCCCTCAATTACATTTATCACCAGGTTCCCGAGCAAAAGGCAGACGGTCCCCTGAGTGCCGTCTCGAGCCTGTTTGCCCGCAGTCGCCGCGGACGAGCAGGGGACAGCGCCCCTCACCCGCGCCGGCGCGCAACCGATTTCCCCCGAGACGAGAGCCTCGACCAGTGCATTGAGGCTGACAAGGTTGAGAGGACAAACCTCGACAAGCCCGACAAACAAGCTGGCGACCGAGGTCCGGATAAGCTGGAGCGACCGGCAGATAGACCGGAACGCAGCGAGCAGCGGGGTCCCGAGGCCGAGAAAGTCTGAACCGGACGATATTCGAGCCTGTTCAAGAGACCGCAGCACGAGCCGACACGGGCAGGACGAATACCTACGAATGGAAATGCCGCCTCGCGCCGCGGCATGTGAATGCGCAGAGAAAAGCGACAAGTTCGAACGTCGAAGCTCGGATGTTCAGAACGCCGAAGCGCGCCTATTTGGCGGTCTTGGCGGTCTGACTGTACCGTTTCACGAAGCGATCAACACGACCTTCCGTGTCAATAATCTTTTGTTGACCGGTGTAGAACGGGTGACAGCTGCTGCAAATTTCAACGCGAATTTGCTGTTTGGTGGAGCCGAGCTCTACTTGATTACCGCAAACACAGACGGCGGTAACCTCGTAATACTTCGGATGAATACCTTCCTTCATCTCAGACCTGCATATATATGGAAACAGTAATGGCGCTCGAAGCGCGTTAGAAGCGATTCTATCACGAGCGCAAGAGCCTCGTTCCTATCTGTTAATAGGCTGCTTAACCTCGATGCCCTCGCCGCCGAGCACGGACAGACGCTTACCTTCCACACTAAGATACACGTCCTTACTCGATTCCGCATCCTTGAGCGTACGAGAAAGCTGTTCCAAGCGGGTTTCCAGCGAAGTGATCCCGCCTCCGATGGCGAAACGCCTGGACAAATCGACCTCTACGGCATCGCCGTCATTGCGCACGCCTAAAAGGATGGTCCCACGGGGAATCTCACTGCCGTAGCCGCCTTTGAGCTCCTCCTCGAGAGGTCCGCTGAGAAGTTCTTTAACTGCCGCCTCCACTTTACGTCCGCTATCGAACTTCCTCTTCACGGCAACGAGGCGCGGCTCTCCATTGTCAGTGCGCACAAACCAGATATCGGCCGAAGCAACAGCGGCCGGACTCTTCTTTTTGAAAGAGTTCCTTACAGGCTCTTTGACACCGTCAGTAAGAATCACTCGTCCCTGACAAGATGACAGAGCAAATATTGATAAAACAGCAAAACAAGTATTCTTGAGAACGGCGGACATCAATCTACTTCTTTCCAGTATTTTCACTTGCAACCGATCCTTGAGACACCGCCTTTGGTGCTAGCAACAGCTTACCTGCAAATCGAACTTTATGGTTATCCGTAACAAGTTCGGTCATGCGAAAAGCTCTAGTAGCCCGATCAAGACGACCAAAGTCCACCAGAGGATTGAGCAGGTCTTCCAGAAATACCGAAAACTTGTCCGGTTCGACAATGTCAGGAGACTCAACTTTGGAATCTTCCAACATTATGTACCGCTCGTCCTTCAGGACCGGGCGCGCCGATATATGTACTTCGATTCCCGTTTCGGGCGGAGCTCCAGCCGTTATTAGCCTGGCATCGATAATTACCTTACCCTCAACTATTTGGATTCTCGGGTTCAGAATCTGTAGATGCTGGTCTCCGAGCCCCGGCAGATCCAGGCGGAGAAAGTTGAGCTGCGAGCTGACTTTGGGCGACTTCAATGCGCTGGCAATTTGTTCTTCCGTGGCCTCTCCCGAAACCGACACCATTACCGGTATCACGACACCGGACCGCGCGCGCATATGCAGCGGGGTCACAGTGGATAACTGCAGCGCAGGCAACGGGATATCGTGATAGTGCGAGTTATTCAATCGCACCTCCACTTTCCGAAACTTTCCGGACAGAGCATCAGTGAAACTGTAGCTTCGAACTTTAATTTTGGCATTGCCACCAATCGCGACTTTGAGCGCACCGCCCCCTGTAAGACCAAGAAGCCGATCGGTGATCCAAGTGATGCCCGTCAATTTTTGAATTGCCCTGCTGGTTTTTCCAGCAATGCGGAAATTCGCCCCCTCTACAGGCTCCGATGCCCCCGACGGCAGAGGCATGCCAAACAGCAACAAAAGGAACACAAACAATATCGGGCGCAAGACGAAAGGCAACGCGCGATCTGTTGAGGGAAAGAAAAACGCAGAACTCAAAACGAATGGCCCCGAAGCTTGTCAAGCCTGCTGCATGAGCATCAGAATATCAGATGCACTAGCAGACTGAAAGTTCCAGCGGTCTATAGTTACGATAGCAATCGAACAACCTACGTCGAACCGCCCCGCATTTTTTCGTTCAAAGCTTCTTTGAGCAACTCATTCTGCTTCAGAAGTGCTTTGAGATGTTCATTTGCAATCGCCAGCTCTGCTTGAAGTTCGGCAACTGTCTGCTCATAAGTTACCCCCGTGACAGGGTCGCGGCCGGGCATCTTCGGTAACAGGACATAACCGAGCTGCACGGCTTTCAGCGCTGCGGCCGTTCGCGTGGGCACCTTCAGCTTGGCGAGAATACATTCGATATGCTTTTCGACCGTTCGCAATTTCATATCAAGCTCTTCCGCAATTTCTTTATTGCGCAAGTCCAAACGAATGAGAACTTCGATTTCGCGATCAGTCAAATTGGTGTTCGGCATTGAGTTTGCCGGCGCCTGCCTGACCAATTGAGTGATCTTCGGGTCGCAATAGGGAAGCCCGCGTGTCACTTGTTCGATAGCTTCAAACAAGGTGCGAGGCCCGGAACTCTTGAGGCAGAAGCCTCTTACGCCAGCTCGAATTAGCTGATTGTGATACTTAGTTGCATGGTAAGAGTCGGTCAAAATGAGAAGGTGGGTTTGCGGCATCTCTTGAGTGATGCGGCGAGCCACTTCCACGCCATTCAGAATGTCAAGGTCGACATCCAGGATTACAAACTGCGGTGACAAGCGCCTGATAATCTCACACGCGGCCATACCGTCGGAAGCTTCTCCGATAATTTCCAGAACTTCAGATACCACTCGCTTGAGCCCGAAACGTATGAGCTCGTGGCGTTCGCAGACAACAGTCTTAGGGCGGAATGCCGAGTATCTGGTGGGCTGTTGAGTCGATTCCAAGGAAATCTCCACGATCTAGTCTTATACCGTTATCTACCCGCTAATGATGTCAGCTTGACAAAGTTCATTGAACCCCTATTTTAGCAAGCTTGCACGATCGCGGTAAAAACCTGTTCACTTATTCCGGTATATACCCCGCAATTAGTCTTTTTCGGCACCAGGGTCATACAAAGCTTTTTCACTTCTACTGCATGCCAATTCTCGTAAATTAGGCGAAACAAATGCTTGAGTCAAGTACCGAGTTGTCGCGTTCGCCCGGAGACGTGGCGTGCTACCGGCGGCGGTGATTCAAAGAAGTTGCACTTCCCCGGCGGGGCAAGTACCATGTGTGGAACTTACCATACACGGGCTAGAACTCTTTTCAACAATGCCTAACAAACAAAATCATCCCGCGACCAAATTGGCGCATTATCAACCCGGTCTTCTTCGACAACATGAGCAAGCTCGCGTTCTGAAGGCTGCAGCGCTAAGCCTCACCGTATGTGGTGCTTTCTTTATCGGCACGTCGGCCCAAGCGCAAGGGTTTGGTAGCTCCACCGGAACGACCGCAGGATCGTCGACTTCGATGAGAGAGTCGATCTTAAGTGGTTTTGGTATGACTGAAAAAACGGCAACCCCGCTTATCGACAGAGCAATCCAACAATCGGAAAGGTTCGTTGCTCAAGCACTTCCGCCCTCAAGCACAATTATTCCAACAGACACGCTGCCGTTACCGGCAGTGCAAAACCGATTGAGTTTTGCCGAGAATTTACAGCTGCGTATTTTGCAAAAGCTGCCGGCACGATTTTATTTCAACAGCACGTGCGAAGTTTCGACACGTTATGAAACAAACCCGTTCCAGTTTCCAAAGAAGCGCTCTCTGCTTCACCAATTACCACCTCCAGGCATCATTAGAATCCTGAATTCATTCCAACAAGCGCAGATTAACGACATTATCGGACTTGCCAACAACGATGACGTGGTTTTCCGGGTATTGCCGAACGTAACCGGCGGCTGGACTCTGACACCGAAAACGCGTTTGTACTGCAACTACTTTATGATTCGAGACCAACTCGCTCATAACGTTAGATTGAATACGGTAATCCACTCAATCGGCGGCGGCATTCAACAAGATATTCCTGTAACAAGCCGCGGTAACTTGCAAGCTGAATTCCAGTTCCGGGAACTATATCAGCTGCACCAGCAGTCGGTTTTTGACTTCTTGCCCGGTTTGACTTTCTCCTATGTGCTGACACCGCGTGTGGTGCTGTTTGCTAACGCGCTACTCCAGTTGCGCAGTAAGGCGTTCTTCCAGGCGCCAACAAAAGAAATCGATCCCTTCTACACATGGGGCGGACTTTATCAAAGGAATGGTTGGACATTCTCGGCTTCCAGCACCTTTGTGCAAAACTTCCGCGAACCATTTAGAGGCAATGCCTCAATTCCGGTCAACAACTATTCCTTTATTTGCGATTTTGAAATTTCGCGTCGCATTTTAAAAGAACTACCGGGCTTGCAAGCATTCGTGCGCGCAGAACCGATCTACAACTTCCACTCGCATAACCGTCCTGGTCTTGCCGGAATGGACTTCCGTATGTTCTTCGGTATGAGAATGGCGCTCGCCAAGCCGGCGCTGACTTCAGCCCTGGAGCAACTGCGTCAGCAATTGGAAGAACAAGAAGCCGTACCACCGACTCCGGAAGAGAAGAAGGGTCCTAAACCTTCGGCATTCGTTGAGCCGCATCAAGTTATAGCAAGTAGCCCGCAACCAATTCACGGATACTTGGACGAAAAAGGCATGGAGAATGATATCGCAAGCACCGAAGGTGTGAGCGAAGCGTCGCCCTCGAAACCATCTGCGACCACAGCATCCTATTCGACAGCAGAGGTACGCACTTCGGCGGCAGCTAAATCGGTAACCGAGTTGCGCTCGTCCAGAGTAGAGAAAAAGCCCGCAGTCGAAATGGTGCTTGTGCCTCCGTTCCCTTCCATAGGAAACGGACAAGTGCCGGGCAACGGTCAAACACCGTTAGCGATGCCGGTTTCTCTTCACTAAAGATAGCGACAAGTATTCTGACAACCGCCTAGAAGCTGGGTGGTCCTGCCGCAGGCGAATCAGAGCATCGTCTTGCGCGTGGCATCAGATGGCGGGCTTGGGCCGCCATCTGTAACCATACCGACCTTTTTGGCTCTAATCGATCGCGGATTGGATTTACTCACCAACGTAGTGATTAGCTCCACCTCCGATGGCAGGATTTGATGCAACCCGTCGTACATCAAGCCAAAGAGACCAGCCCCGCGATGCTCAGTGGCGACACAGACCGGTCCGGCGATGACACACCGGTAGGAGGTCACACTTTTGCCCGCCTCCGGAATGTTCAATCCCCTGAATGATTTCGGACACTGCGTGACGATAGTCATGCACCAGTCACATCAATTCATCACACCTAAGTCATGAGAATGTCCGTGCAGCAATGATTCCACGAATATGCCATAAATCGGCTTTAGAGTCGACTCACTTACTAAATTCAAGTCGACTCACTTACTACACGGGACTTACTTATGAGTGCATTCGGACACTTAAACAAGGTGCTGGACCATTGCTCGGTTTCAGAAATGGATTACTACTGGTTTACAGAGGATGGAGCCGTAACCATGGGACGTCAGCTCAATACTTCAGCCGTTAAACTTGAGAAATTTCGACTCTTCACCGAACGGTACCCGGAATTTCCTGCCCGCCGACTGCAGCAAATCATCACGATGAAGATCGATCAATCACACGAGATTGTGGTTGAATTAGCCAACACGGAGGATCAAACTCGGCAAGCAGAATTAAACTTGCGCCTGGAAGACATCATCGCCGAAGTCATAACCACGGAAGCGCACGAGGCCGAGCTCGAAATTTCCAAACAACGAATCGCGCGTGTCACCGCAGAAACTCGCAAATTCGAAAAGGTCATATCAGACGACGAGCTTAGACAACTTGGTCGGCTGGCAAACAACTCGGTCATTAAATCTCAACCACGAACAGTGCGCAGTTTTCTCCGCCCCATGGCACCGTAACAACACCGTCGATGGTGCAAAGACAAAGCCCGCATATTCACTACCGCCGGCCACTGAACCTACTTTTCAAGTTTCCCCAACAACTTACCGAACCAGCTACCTTCGTTGCTGCGTTCTCGTTGCATGATCAAATCCAGCTCGCCGGCATCCAACCAAATGCCGTCGCAGTCAGGACATCGCTCAATCGGTATCTCACAGAGAAAAACCTGGTCTAGCCGCGTAAGACACTTAGGGCACCTTAAGTATGGGTCTTCTGTAGTTTCTTGTGTAGTTTCCATTGCTGACCTGCTTTGTGATGCCACTGGTCCGAAACTTCCGGACCTCAAGGAACGAGTTCGCTGGTGTACTCTTCATCTGCCCAATTCACGTGAACATTCTACGTTAGGCAGTCACTAGTGTATAGCTGGTATGCCAAAAGCCCGCCCCGGGCGCATGGCTCCAGCAGTCCGAGCGGTGAATTTTGGCAGTCCCGCGGGGCCCGCCTACCGCACCCTACACAGATGTCCACTTCTGGTGTACAGTTGTCGCGCTCAATTCCCAAAGTTAACCCGAATGCGACCGGTAAACTCAGCCCGATCATGGCAAAAGTTTCTGCCCGAAGCGCGCGCGATTGTCATCGCGACGCTCGGTGTAATGGTCCTAACTGCAATGATTTACCTGCTTCGGTTAGACCTGAGCTTTGCGAATGTCTCGATGATCTACCTGCTAGCTGTAATGCTAGCCGCCCTCTATTTAGGGCGGACCCCGGCAATCTGGGCGGCAGTCACCTCATTCTTCTCGGTCAACTGGTTCTTTGTTTCGCCTCGATACACCTTCACCGTTGCCAATCAAAATGAGTGGCTATCTCTGTGCGCCTTTCTGGTTACAGCGATGGTCACAGGACAACTGACTGCAATGCTTAAGGCGCGGGCGGCCGAAGCAAGTCGGCGTCAGCGTGAAACCGAGGCCCTCGCCGAGGCAAGCTGGGCAATCGCTTCGCAAGTGGACCCGCCGTCGGCGCTGGCAGAAGTGGTAAAGCAAATCTCAAAAGTCGTAGTAGTCGAAATCGCAGCAGTAACAATGCGGGATGACGACGACGCGTGGCAACTGAGTACCATTCGACTCCCGTCTGCCAGCTCTGCCAACGAGCGGACCACGTCTGCGGACGAAACGTTGGAACCGCAGGCGGTGCGAAATCTCTCGGAAGAAGAAGAACTCCTGGCAAGAATCAAACTGAGCACGAAAAGCGGTTATGAAAGTGACCCAAGCGAGAGAATTGTCCCGGTAAAAATTGAGGACAGGTCTATCGGTGCGGTATATCTGCGAACAAGTTCGCAAAGACTCGAGCCCGAGCAAGACAGAGTAGTGCAGTCACTTTTGAATCACGCCGCTGTGATTCTTCAACATCATGCGTTAATGAAGCAACAGGCACGAAACTCTGCACTGGCTGATGCAGACAAGCTTAAGACAGCGCTGCTGTCCATGGTGTCGCACGATTTCCGCAGTCCCCTCACCTCGATTAAGGCAGCCGTATCAACGTTGTTGAGCGACGGAGCACCTTTTGAAACCGAAACGTACCGAGGACTTTGTCAAACAATCGAACAAGAAACAGATCGGCTGAATAGCATGGTAGGCAACATACTCGATTTATCTCGACTGGAAGCAGACGCCTGGCGTCCGCAGTGCGAGCATACGTCACCGCAGGAACTTATCGGCATGGCGCTGTCAGGCTTTGACGCGAATGATAATGCCCGAATATCGGTTCACATCGATGCGTCGCTGATAGAAATTTACGTCGATCCGGTTCAGATTGCTCAGGTGATCAGAAACTTGGTCGAAAACGCACTTAAATACTCAACCGCTGTGGTGCACTTGGAAGTGCGATCTTGCGACCATCAATCCGTGGTGATCGAAGTGGCTGATCGAGGTCGGGGTTTACCGGCCGGAGATCCGCAACAGATTTTTGAACCTTTCTATCGCGCGCCTGAACTCAAAGAATCGTCCGTTCCCGGAATCGGAATCGGATTGGCGGTTTGCAAAGGGCTAGTGGAATCACATAAAGGAACCCTCAGCGCTATTCGTCGCCCTGAAGGTGGAACCATTTTTCGTGCTAACCTACCAAAAGTAGAACTCTAGGACAGTTCGAAATGAAGATCCTTGTAATAGATGATGAGCCTCAAATCCGGCGCGCACTGCGAGCCGGTCTTGAACGAGGCGGTTACACGGTAACCGCGGTTTCAAACGGTGAAGAGGGTCTCGATCATGCATCGCTTCACCCGCCCGATCTCGTCATACTTGACCTTGCAATGCCCGGTACCGATGGGTTTGCAGTATGCAGCGAACTTCGAAAATGGAGCGAAGTGCCCATCATTGTGCTTACGGTGAGGGACAGCGAGGAAGACAAAATAAAGGCCCTGGACCTCGGCGCCGACGACTATATAACGAAACCGTTCGGCGTCGGTGAATTGATGGCTCGAATGCGAGCTGTTTTGCGCAGAGCAGCAACGGAAAACGAGCCTTCCGAGTCCGCCTTCAGCTACGCAGGACTGGAGATTGACTTCGTACAGAGGCGTGTTCACTGCAATAAGCAGGAATTGCATCTCACTCCGAAAGAGTACGACTTATTGGGCTATTTCGTGAGAAACCGCAATCGCGTTCTTACTCATCGACAAATTTTATCCAAAGTTTGGGGCGCAGAGTACGCCGATGACACGCACACGTTGAGGGTCCATGTTGCCAACTTACGGACAAAAATTGAACAAGATCCGGCGCGACCGCGATTCATCCAAACAGAAACAAGGGTGGGTTACCGTTTTCGTGTCGACGATCAAACTTAGTCGTCTGGTGACATTCGTGCATACAGATACTCGCTTGAGCGCATCTTGATAGTTTCTTGATAAACAAAACCAAAATCTTGATGCGTCAATGACAGTCAGTCTTGTTGAATGGGTGATGTTGACAAAAGTGATACAGCCTATTTGAGCGTATCGCAGTCGAAAAATGTCCTTTGGTTTTTAACATACCCCAAGTGATGTCCGTGCAATTGATCGAACGGCGCTCTTCCAAGCTGCGCAATAGAGTTAAGCGATGGCTTTTCGAAGGTCTTCGAACTCCCGCAGCGAAGTCAAAAACTCACCACCAGTCAAACTGGTGGAACGTCATGTGCTTGACGGGTGTTGACTACTTTTCCACTCTGGGATATCAGCCTGGCATCGCGTTTCTGGCGGCCGGCATGCTTTCGCCTATGGCCACATTCGTGTTAGTACTCTTAACCATTTTCGGCGCGCTCCCCGTCTATCGAGAAGTGGCGAAGGCAAGCCCTCACGGACAAGGCAGCATCTCCATGCTGGAGAGACTCTTGCCGGGTTGGCAAGGTAAGACTCTAGTGCTAATCCTTCTTGGTTTTGCGGCGACGGACTTCATCATCACAATTACACTTTCAGCAGCCGACGCGACGGCGCACATAGTTGAAAATCCGGTAATACAACAGTTACACGGCATACCATTTCTGCACGACAAGATTGTAGTTACCACTGTTTTGCTGCTGCTGCTTGGAGCAATTTTTCTGGCAGGATTTCGAGAAGCCATAGGCGTTTCAGTAGCTCTGGTTCTAACCTATCTCGTCCTGAACGGAGTAGTCCTTTCCGTAAGCATGGAACACCTCATGCATATGCCGGATGCATTTACGAACTGGCAAAACAAGCTTTTTCAATCGCATCATTCAGTAATAGATATGATTACTGCGTCGTTACTGCTCTTTCCCAAGTTGGCATTGGGAATGTCAGGATTCGAGACCGGTGTTGCGGTAATGCCGCTGATAAAGAGCAATTCAGAAGATGATGCCGCCAAGCCTCAAAGTCGCATTAAGGGTGCGCAGAACATGCTGCTGGCGGCGGCCCTTATCATGGCAGTTTTCTTGATGATGAGCAGCATCGCTACTACCTTGCTGATTCCAGCGGAACAATTTGCCGACGGCGGTGAGGCCAACGGACGGGCAATCTCATATCTGGCCCACCAATTCCTGGGACACGGGTTCGGTAGTGTCTATGACATTAGCTCGATCCTGATACTATGGTTTGCTGGAGCTTCCGCGCTAGCAGGGCTGCTGACCCTGGTTCCAAGGTACTTGCCTCGTTATGGAATGGCGCCTGAATGGGCAGGGGCGATGCGTCCGCTTGTAATCTTCTTCACCCTGATAGCATTCATTGTGACGATGTTATTTAAAGCGGACGTAGACGCACAAGCCGGTGCCTACGCCACCGGTGTGCTGGTTCTTATGACCTCTGCCGCTCTGGCCGTCACACTGAATTTCTGGAAAAGGTCCAAAGGCAAAGCATGGATTTTTCTAAATATCACAGCGGTGTTTGTTTATACCTCAGCAGTGAACATGCATGAAAGACCGGAGGGACTGCACATTGCCTCATTCTTCATCGGTACGATTCTGGCGACCTCCATCATCTCACGAGCTATAAGATCGCTAGAATTGCGAATTCAGCAAGTGGTGTTTGATCCGATGGCCTTGCAGTTTGTGAGAGACTCGATCTCGCAGACCGATCAAATAGATCTATTGGCACATCGTCCTGGTGGTATGGACTATCTTAGTAAGGAAGAAGAAACTCGAAAAGTTCATCGCCTGACACATTCAGAGGCCGAGTTCATTTTTCTGGAAGTGGAGGTCAGCGATGCATCTGAATTTATTGGCGATTGCCTTGAAGTTAAAGGCGTCGAGATCGACGGCATAAAGATCTTCCGTTGCAATAGTCCTGCCATCCCGAATGCGATCGCAGCAATCATGATGCATTTGCGCGATGAAACCGGAAAGATTCCGCACGCTTACTTTGGCTGGACGGAAGGCAATCCGCTGGCTTATGTATTCAAATACATCTTTCTGGGCGAAGGTGAAACCGCACCAGTCACTCGCGAAATATTACGAGAACTGGAAAAAAATCCGGATAAGCGCCCGCGAATACACGTAGGTTAATCGAATTATTTTTGGACATAATCAAGACTTGTCGAATAGCCGTTCTAGTTGCCTGTACTCAGTGCGAACAGGGCGAGCCGTCACGTCACAATCTCGGTCCTCTCGGCGTTCAACAGGAGGAAAAATGCGTTCGAATCCACTGTCCAGCAATCGCCCAAGAATCCAGGCGGCGAAGAAACTAGCCAATATGAAGGATACATTTTCTAACACGCCGCAAACCTCGCTCGTAATAGATCTATTAAACGCGCTATTCCATCAACTTCGAATCAAGGCTTACGCCGCCGACATAAAGACTCTGTCAAGAATGACCGCCGATGTGCACACGTTGCCTGCCACCAATATCGATCAAGTGAACGCCAATATGGCGACGATGCTGCCGGGAATGCGGCACCCGGCGAAAAGACAATGGAAGGGTGCAAGACTGCAAAAATTGATACGGTTTTGACGCCGCCCCCGTCCCTCTTGATACCGAGCTTAGACTGACAGAGTTATAGTGCCGCATAGTCGAATTGAAGGCGGAAGCACTGCGTTGTCAGTCGCTGAGAGTTTCTCGCAGTCGAAAGAATCGGAGTAAAGGAAATGCAGATTGCCGGCACAGTAATATTGACGTCCTGCTTAATAGGACTGCTGGCAGCGCCGTGCGCGGCACAAAATTCCCCTTCTTGCTTAGTAGCGCAGGGGCGGCCTAGCGCGCCCCCTGGCGCGGCAGGGTCTGCAACAAACGCTGTACCAGAGTCAGTTGCACTCAGAAACATCGATCTGGTTCGTCGCGATTTGGAAGATCTCAGCCGGCGCCACAGGTTACCCGAGCCTCCGCCTGCAGCGCCCAGGCAAGTACTAGGCACGTATTTCTGGCAAACTGTCAAAACGCTGGCAAAACTGCCGCGTGAACAAATGACGACCGCGGACTACGCTGAAATTGGCCGCCTTACAAACGACTTCGAAGAAGTAGTACAGGAAGTCAAAGGCAAACTTACGATGGTGGTGGCGCAAAACGATTTGCAGCCACAGATTCCAGGCGCCGTCAGCGAGGAGAAGGGGCGCGAGTTTCAGGACCGTCTGAGCGTACTTGAAAAAGTCAAAGTTAACGGCGACTTCACTTTCCTTCCCCAGGCCGATTCAGGGCGTGGTATTCGCGACACCATGGCTGCAAACATGAGAGGCCGAATCAATTTCCTGGCCAAAGTCAACGAAACAACCAACCCGGACAGCATGGTCGGCGAAGCAAGGTTATTCTTGAGGCTAACCGCTGCGGCAGGTCGATTCTTTCCGCGCGACAAATACCTGATGAGTCCAGAGAATGACATTGTCGACTACTCATCAAGCCCGTTCAATTCTGGAGTCAATGAAGTACAACTTTCGAATCTTCAGATTAACAACAACAACAGCAACAACCTCCGTCCCACAGTCTCGATGGAACAAGCTTGGTACGGGCAAGACTTTCGATTTTCGAAAACGACTAAGGGTAACTTTCAAATCGGGCTGAACAACTTTTCTAATGTCTTCGATACTAACGAACTGGCAAACAACGAAACTCTGCAGTTCTTGAACACACAGTTTGTTAACAACATCTCCTGGCGGCCGAACTTTATTGCTCCCTCAGCTCTATTTCAAGTCGAGCAGTCAATGCTACACGGCAAAGCTTTCGTGCGGGCAACCTCAGGCGTTATCAGCTTGTCGAACCGTGATTTCTTCGGCGGTTACGGCACCAACTCCGAACTTCAGTTAGGTCACAAGTTCTTCCAAAAAGCGGGCAACCTCAGGGCGGGTTTCTGGAATTTCAATTTCAGGTCAGGTTCTTCCAAACCATTCGTCACTCCTCTCGACCTATCACCTTCAGGATTGCTTGCCATTCTTCCGGGGGGCGCCCCGACCAGCAGCCGTCCGATTGGGTGTTACTTCAACTTTGACCAGCGAATATGGAAAGACATCGGAATCTTCGGGCGCTACGGCTTCAACGATAAACAGCTGGGCGAAGTATTCCTCGGCGGATTGCTTTCGTCCAGGCAGGCCTGGTCTATTGGTATGGAAATTCCCATGAAGTCGATTCCCGGCATTGCAAAGAAACGAGCCAACGATACTGCTGGTATCGCATTTGGTTCGATCAGCTCTTACAGAAGAGGAACGATTACACCGGCAACTCCAGCCTTTATAGCGTTGAACGGCGTCCCTGCGACCAACATCGATCAGGTTAACGCCAATCTGGCGACTATGCTCCCTGGAATCGCTCCAACCGGCGAAAAAACGATGGAAGTTTATTACAAATTCCAGCTGAACAAGAATGTTTCGGTATCCCCGGACTTCCAATACATCTGGTCTCCCGGTGCGGTGCGTCCCCAGCCAGGCATATTCGTAGCCGGTACTAGACTCAACGTTACATTCTGATCAGATCTCCAAAACAATGCGCAGAAGATTCGAAGCAAGAATCATCGGAAGAAAAATTTGAAGACAAGCCCCTGGAAATCAGGGGAAAAGAGGTGTCCGGTTACAAGGTTCTGCAATGCTCAAGCGCGGCCATACCGAACGCGATCGCCGCAATCTTACATCATTTACGAGACCAAACGAAAACCGTTCCCAGCATCTATTTCGGATGGACTGAGGGACATCCGCTCTTGTATGTTTTTAGATACATCTTTCCGGGCGAAGGTGAAACCGCTTCTTACTCGTGAGATCTTACGTGAGGTAGATCACGATCGAAATCGCCGCCCTCGCATAATAGTCGGTTAAAAGATGGATCTGCTTTGGCCCGCTCTAGCCCATGTTCGCGACACGCGTCAATCGGATCCTATTTTGGCCCCGCATTGAAATTGATAGAACGAACTTTCCACTCGTCGGCCTCGCGAGAAACTGTTATCGGAATGATTGCCTTTCCGTTCGCAAAGACTGCACTGGCAGCGAAGGCGTAAACTTTGCGACCTTCAACGGAAGTGAAATTCGTGAACTTGGCGCCATTGTACTTTTCCAGTTTCCCGAGTCCTTTCGAAGAAACCGCCAGCAATGTCTTCGATTGAAGAGAATTGTTTTTCAATTCGCTCTTAAGGTCTGAATCAGCGTTCGCCTCTAGCTTCTCAAAGTTCCAAGTGCGACAAAGAGAAGGAACAAACTGGTCAACAAATGTAGAGGCAGCTTTCTGTTCAGCGCCTAGAGCATTCTGAATTGCAGGTGAATTGACGTTGAAAGCCAGCAGATACCACTTTCCCGCCCGCTTGTGCAACGAAACGCTCGCAGTTCCCTTAGCTTTCGCGCAGGAAACATCGGCAGTGTATGCGCCGATGTATTCAGGAATATTGATTCCAACCCCGGACCTAAAATTCACCCGCCTGAGCGGCCCGACGTCCTTCAAGGGTCCCAGAGCAGAACTATAGAAATCACAAATCGATGTGGTATCAGCAATCGCTACTTTCGCGTTTGGGTCCATGGTCTGATGCAATGCCTCCCCGTCCCATCGTCCTTTCTGTCTCTCCAGGATTTGTAAAATCTGCGCATTAGCCTCCTTGTCGAGGCGATCAGCATCCGGAAGACTGCAACTGCTCAGGATCGTCGATGCGACAAGTGCAGTTAACGACACACACCAGCAATATTTCATTTTCTTGTCCTCAGACAGTCTAATTGCTTCAATCCTCGTACAAGATTGCTTCAAACTTGTTTCACTCCCTTCATCGGTTGCCGTAACGCAATCATGCATGCAGACAATGTTCACGGTGACGCTTTTAGTGCTCGTTTTGAAGTGTCCCGGCAGATACACTTACCGATACACAACCAGTACAACATTTTGCAAGACGGCGAATGTTCAAAATACCAACAGAACCGGAGGTCAAGATAAGGTTGATTTGAATTTCAGCTATCGATGCAGCGAATGCTTCACATCGTCAATCTTTCCAATCACAGAAACTTTGCTGAGCCGGCGTTGTGTTGGGTAAACGATGTTAGGCACTTTTGCGTCGGCGCGCAGGGCAGTATGCGTTAGAATTACGGTATGACTCAACAAGCTGAAAAGTGCTGTGATGCGTTCGCAGAAGCTACACCGGTCTTTGTAAGGACCGTGATCGCACTCAGCCATGCGTCATCTATTGCTGAGATATCAGCTGCTATAAAGGTCGCGGCACGACAATTGGCGGGCGCCGATGGCGCGACCTACGTATTGAACGACGGAGGTGACTGTTACTACGCGGACGAAGACGCGATCAGCCCTCTTTGGAAAGGCAAACGATTCGCCAAACAGACTTGTATCAGCGGCTGGTGCATGAGCAACAAACAACAGGTGGCAATTCCGGATATCTACGAAGATGCACGCATTCCCCACGACGCCTATCGCCCCACTTTTGTCAAAAGCTTGATTATGACTCCAGTTCGCAAAGACGATCCGATTGCCGCAATCGGAACCTACTGGGCTCATAATCACCATGCGACCAGGGAGCAGACTTTGTTGCTCCAAACGCTGGCCGACGTAACGGCCGTTGCAATTGAGAACATAGAACACCGGCTGAGCCTTGAAGCAATCGTTAAACAGCGCACTGAGGAGCTTGCTTCATCGCGAGACGAGCTAAAGCAGCTCGCCTACGTTGTTTCGCATGAGTTGCAAGAACCCTTACGTATGCTCTCTAGTGACCTCAAACTGCTGAGCGTCAGATACCAAGGCCGGCTCGGTGCCGACGCAGACAAGTTTATTGCATCCGGTCTGAGCAACAGCGGACGAGTCGAGAGAATGCTAGACGCTGTATGGATGTATGCACGCATTGAAAAGGCGCAAGATAAAACAAATGTGCAGTCTCAAAATGCATTCGATAGCGCGCGAACTCGGTTAAGCGATGTAATTGCCAGCAGGGCAGCCAGCGTGACATCATCCAGTTTGCCTTCAGTGAAAGCCAATCAAACTCAATTGGAGTATGTCTTTCAAGAACTGCTTGAAAATGCGATCAAGTTTGGCAAACCGCATCCATCAGTTCATTGCACGGCTAAATACAATGATGGTGAATGGGTCTTTGTAGTGGACGACGACGGCCTCGGATTTGACATATTGGACGGCAACCTAATCTTCGGCATGTTTAAGAAGTTGCATAAGAACACCCCTGGTACCGGTATGGGGCTCGCTATTTGTCGCCGTATCATTGAGGCGCACGGCGGTCACATATGGGCGCAATCACGAAAAGGAGAGGGCAGCAGTTTCTGCTTCACATTACCCGAGTGAGTTAACGGGCCCCCGAAGAACAACAACGACGATGATGACGAATGGCTACATAACGGCCTCCGATTTATAGAACAAAGTCAACCCGAAAGGGACGGCTTTGAGCCCCATCGCTCACAATGTGGCGACAAACTAAGCTGCGTCAGCCCCGGACAGCCAGCGCCGCTATCGAACAACAGATCCCACACATAGATCTATTGCTTTGCTGAGACATTCTCCTGAAGCAGATCTCCCATGCTCATCATTGTCTTTTGATCAGCCACAACCACTTTAATGTTTGGTGCCAGTTTTTGAACATACTCGTACCTGATCAGGAGAGGATTCTCGAGCAATGCTTCGCCTCGACGACGGATGGCCTCGGCCTCCCCGGTCGCGGCAATCACCTTTCGGCTCTTCTCGGACTCTTCTTTTTGAAGCACGTACTTCATGCGTTCTGCTTCTTGTAAGGCCACTTGTTTTTGTTCAACGGTCTTGGTGAAATCATCGGAGAAAGAAATGTTTCTGATAAGCACCTCGCTCAGCGGGATTTTTTGCACTAACTCGCATAGAGACAGGGCCGAACCACGAACAAAACTGTTAAAACGATGCGGTTCTTCGCTTCGTCCACGACTCTCATAAGTGCCTCTACCGCAAGTGAAGCGTCGTTCTCTAAAGCAGCAACTTCCTTAAAATGAGAATCGTCAATTTCCATTCAAAACTTTTCCATGGCATCGAGTTGACGGTAAAACAGTTCACGCTCAATTCATGCATTGCGAGTTTCACTAATATCAAATCAGTGACCGGGGTCTCATTCAAATGAGCGCGACTAACAAAGCTGATCCTTATTCAGAACCAGAAATTGGGGACGAGGAGAATGAGTCGACAGCGGAAGTGTTGACTCTCGACGGTCTTCCTCAGTATCGGTGGCGATCGCGCGGGGTGATCGCCAGGGGCATAGAGGAGAAGAACCATGCGGGCGGAGGCATCACAAGGGAAGAAGATTCCGCCTTATCGCTGTATATAAGAGCCGCCGGTAAAGTTGGATTACTCAGCCGCGAAGAAGAGCTTGAGCTGGCCAGAAGATCAGAAGCAGGTGACCCGCTGGCCCAACACAAGCTGATCACGGCGAATCTTCGTTTGGTGATGAAATTCGCAAAAGGCTTCATGAACAGGGGGCTGGATCTAGAAGACCTGATTCAAGAGGGAAACATGGGTCTCATCAGAGCAGCTCAACTCTTCAAAGTCGAAAAGGGTGTGAAGTTCTCCACCTATGCGAGCATGTGGATAATTCAATCAATTGTCCGCGCCATTGACAATAAGAGCAGAATAGTGCGTCTTCCAGTGACTTTAATTCGCGACATCAAAAAAATACGTCGCATTTCAAATCTCTTACAACAGACCAGCGGCTCGACTGCGACACTCGAGGAGCTGGCCCGGCATTCGAAACTGAGTCTGCAGCGTGTAAAGATCGCGCTTCAATCCAATGAACAACCGCTATCTCTCAATCACGAGTCTGAAATCGGGGGCTCGGAACTTGGTGAACACATCACCTACGAAAATGGATCGGCCGTGGAAGATGCAGCAGAGAGAAACCTTGGGCTAGCTCTATTTCAAACACTAAGTGAAGTGCTCTTGCCAGAGGAACTCAAAGTGATTGCGCTGCGTTACGGCCTGATAGACCAGAACGAAATGAGTTACCAGCAGATCGGAACTCTGCTAAGTTGGCATGCTTCGAAGGCCAAACGCATACACGATGCGGCAATAAACAAAATGCAACAAAAAAACATTCGACTAGCCGGCCAAGCGCGGATGACGACGGGAAAGAAGTTAGGAGAATTCGCGCTCTAGAGTCTGCTTCGAGCACAAGTCCCATTGTCGGCGGCGATAGAGCAGCAGCTCCTGCTCCGGCAAATTTCGCCGCCGATTCGTCAATCGCCCGAGCGTCACCATGCAGCATCAAGCTGCTCACCCCCTAGCAGGGAAAGTACCAGAAGCGATCCTTGCGCATCAAAAGCGCCGACAAACGAAGGAATGATAGTTATACTTCTTTGGTCACGCGTTGTGATTTGCCCGCCAGACGGAGAAGTTTAAGTTGAAGCAACTATCTTTCAATCTCGTAATTGGAATGGTGTTGGGTGCATCATTAGTCTTTCTAGGACAGTCGCTACGTCCGGACACTTGGCAAAAGAGTGCGCTCCCCTCGACAGAGATGACGGTCCCCCTACCCAACACCGCCACTTCTGCAGCAATCGGAGTGGAGACCATCGCAGATTTGGCACAGGCCGCGGGGAAGAGCACTGTCAATATCGATACCAGTGCTACTATAACGCCCCCGGCCGAATCACTGATTGACTTCTTGGTTGGCACTGAGCCAATTCAAACAAAAGGGCTTGGCTCGGGATTTATCATCAGAGATGACGGGTACATTCTCACAAACAATCATGTAGTTGACGCTGCCGATGAGATTCGTGTCACCCTGCAATCAGAGCCAAAGCCAATCCGCGCAAAGCTTGTTGGTCGAGATCCAGAGACGGATCTGGCAGTCCTAAAGATAGAGAAGCGTGGATTAGCGGCAGCGGGCCTTGGAGAAAGCAAAAAACTTCGCCCCGGAGACTGGGTTGTCGCGATCGGAAGTCCGCTCGGGTTGCAGCAATCGGTGACTCTGGGGATCGTTAGCGCGCTAAATCGGTCGTTCGCGGACTTTGGTCCGACTCACCTAATTCAGACCGATGCTGCCATTAATCCCGGCAACTCAGGCGGACCGCTTCTCAATATTCGCGGAGAAGTAATCGGCGTAAACGTAATGGTTCGCAAAGATGCCCAGAACATCGGATTTGCAATTCCCATCGACACGGCTCGCGAGGTTGCAGCGCAGCTAATAGCAACAGGAAAAGTCTCTCATCCACACCGCCTGGGCATCTCATTTGCAGATTTAGTCGTTGAAACGGAACGACAAGATGGAATTGCAGTAGTGGTTCTTGAGGTCGAAAAGAATGGACCGGCGGATCGAGCCGGAATACGCCGGGGCGACGTGATCCTAGCGGTAAATGGAGAGCAAGTTTCATCGAGTGCGGATCTTAAAAACAGAATCCACAAGATCTCGTCTGCCCAAGAAATCACGATAGCTGTCTTCCGAGACGGACGAATACTAAGCGCTCGGGTGGCCATCAATTAGGTCCGCCAGCCCCGGAAACTAAGAGCGACCATGGACGAGCACCCTGACGCCGAATTACAATTCGGACCTAGTTGAAAATCTAGCGAAACAGGCAATCACAAAGTATCGGGGCTCAAGGATCTAAAGAAACACTACGCCGATACTCATTCTTCGAAGGATATTAAATCCGAGACACTAGATATAGTGGCAGAAGGAAACTCAGTCGCGATTTATCGTATGACTCACGAACAACTCGAAACAGAACCAAGAAAGAAAGAAACGCCAGTAGAGCGCCGGTTATTAGACAAACGAAACTTTGCAGAATGTGAACGGAGTTTGAACTGATCGAAAGTAATGCACCGAAGAACACAATTCACTAGCGGTTCACTTTGTGCCTAGTAACCTTTCAGTATCGAGAACGAACTAACGGAGTTCTCGGTCCGATACCTCTAGAGCAGCAGCAGGGCGCTGTGTCCCTGCCGCGAGTCTCACATATGACTCCCCAAAGGAAAAAGAAATGCAAACGCTCAAGAAAGACATTGTAGACAGCGCAGTGGCCGCTGGTTCTTTCAATACATTGGTGGCAGCTGTGACGGCGGCCGGTCTGGCCGACACTTTGAGAGGCGCCGGTCCATTCACTGTGTTCGCACCGTCTGACGAAGCATTCAAGAAGGTGCCTGAAGCCGCGCTGCAAGCTCTGCTGGCCGACAAGGATAAGCTGACAAAGGTGCTCACGCTCCATGTTGTGGCGCAAAAGTTGCTTGCCAAAGACGTTCAGAATTTAACCACCGCCAAAACGGTCGAAGGCACCCCGCTATCAATTAAGCTTGAGGGCGGAACGGTGACCGTTCATGGTGCGAAGGTAACGGCAACCGATATTGAATGCTCCAACGGCGTCATTCATGTTATAGACACAGTGATTCTGCCAAACAACTAAAGATTTACTTGCAGCAAATTGAAGAGAAGCGGGCCCGTCCCCGCTTCTCTTTCTATAGACAGGCACTTCGACCAAAATGATTGGCGACACCTATTAATCGCAACGTTCACCTCGAATTCACCATGCCGAACAGAGAATGAGGAGTTCTCAAATCAGATTGAATTGTAAGCGCCACAGAACTCAGCAGAGCGCTGCTATAGGTGAGATATTCTTGCCGCAAAATTGAGTCTTTGCGGTCGAAGATCGGCTTGCAAGGTCATTGCTAAAGACGGAATTGACTATGTACTTGTTAGCGCTCAAAATGCTCTTTGGAGATAAAGTCAAGTTCCTGACGCTCGTAATCGGGATTGCGTTTGCAACCCTTCTGATCACTCAGCAGGGTTCTATCTTCTGCGGATTGATGCTTCGCACGGCCTCAACAATATTCGATACAAACGTGCCCATCTGGGTGACCGACCCTAAAGTAAGGTCAATCAACGACAGTGTCCCCATGAAAGAAGAAGTTCTGTGGAGAGTGCGCTCCACTCCCGGCATCGAGTGGGCGGTGCCATTCAGCATGAACAATGCGGTTGCGCAATCGGACGCGGGAGATACCGGAGTAGTTCAGTTAGTAGGACTCGACGACGAGAGCCTAATCGGTGCCCCGCCGGAAATTCCTTCAGCAATGCTGCTTCGCCTGAATGAACCAGACGCTGTAATAATTACAAGTTCTCGAAGTGAGAATTTTGGAGCGCCGAAAGAGGGTGAGACTTTCGAAATAAACGACCGCCGAGCTCGCGTCGTCGGTGTCGTGGACGCTAGCAAGAACTTCACCCCGTTCCCGTCGGTGTACACCACTCACAGCAAGGCGCTCACATTTCTACCAACGGGCTATCGATACCTCAACTTCGTCCTCGTCAAACCGAAGGAAGCATTTTCGAACGAAAAGGTCTGTAAGTTGATAGAACTGCACACCGGACTCCAAGCATCACAACAGTGGGACTTTGTCTGGAGAACAATGCTTTACTGGGGAAAGAACACGGGAATTCCCATTAACTTCGGCATAACGGTAGTACTGGGCATCATTGTCGGAGCAGCGATAACGGCGCAGACTCTGTACACATTCATGGTCGAAAACATAAAGCAGCTCGGCACATTTAAAGCCATCGGAATAAGCAATTTTCAACTCGCGAAAATGGTTATGCTCCAGGGAACCTCCGTCGGCATCATTGGATACGGCATAGGTATCGGACTGTCTTCAATTGTGGGACTTATCAATCCGCCCAATTCAGAATTAGCATATTACACGCCGCAAGAATTGCTATGGCTTACATTCTTGGTAGTGATTTCGTTCTCCGTACTTTCAAGCTTGCTCAGTATCGGCAAAGTCCTCACTGTGGATCCGGCGCTTGTGTTCAGAGGTTGATCAATGCATCAAGGAAATTTTGCAGCCGAGATCAGTAATCTAGAAAAAAGCTTTATCGCCGGTGATACACGCACCCCGGTGCTACAAGGAATCAATCTCAGCTTGACCTCCGAGCAAATCACCTTCATCACGGGCCCCTCCGGATGCGGAAAGACAACACTGATTAGCATCATGGCCGGAATCCTGAGTCCCGACAACGGTCAAGTGAAGATCTTCGGCGAGATAATGGGCACACACAAGCGCGAAGCAGCTAAATTTAGACTGCAAAATATCGGTTTCATTTTTCAACAGCACAATCTCGTGCCAACTCTCACTGCATGCGAAAATGCTTCAATACCTCTGCTGATCGGCCGCATGCACGCAGCGACGGCGCGAAGGAAAGCACGAGAGATGCTTGAATGCGTCGGTTTGGCCGATCGCGTCAATCACTTACCACGCCAGCTATCGGGCGGTCAGCAACAACGAGTCGCCATTGCACGAGCGCTAGTTAGCGAGCCTCGGCTAATCATTTGCGATGAGCCGACCGCCTCTTTGGACGCAGAGAACGGGCTGCATGTCATGGAAGTACTGCAGCGACTTTCAGTCGAGAGAAGTCGCACTGTGGTGGTGGTCACTCACGATTCTAGAATCTATCATTTCGCAGACTCGGTAGTGAAGATGGAAGACGGCAAGGTTGTCGCCGTTGAAAGAACGGACTCAAAAATACATGAAGAAAATAAGGTTCGCGAAAAGCTTGAGGAATCACAATGAAGCTGCAACCTTCAATTCCATTACTTCTGATTTTCCTCTCGATATCAGGTGCGTTCACTGCTAGCTATTACGCCAGCAAATCAAGCTTGAAAAAGCCAACTCAGATTCCGGTCCGAAAACCGTTCACGAATCCATTTAGCGCCGGCATCGCAGGAGTCGGTATCGTCGAATCGAAGTCGAAAAACATTCGCATTGCGCCGTTCTTTGCGGGAAAAATCGAGTCGGTGGCAGTGGCGGAAACAGAGCGGGTGCGTCGAGGAACGGTACTCTACCGCCTAGACTGCCAGCAACTCAAAGCTGAATTGCGATCGCAGAAACAACAAATTGCAGCGCTCACCACCAGGCTGGAGCGTCTGCGCAATGAGCCCCGCGATGTTAATGTCGCACCGGCACAAGCGATAGTCAAAGCCAGAGAAGCCCGAGTCAATGATGTTCAGCAAAACCTTGAGCGATATGAGAGGCTTTACCATCAAGGCGCAGTGAGCGAAAACGATACGGTCACGAGGCGCTATGAGCTTCAGGCGGCAACAGCTCAACTTACTGAGGCCACGGCAGAACTTAAGAAATTAACGTCCGGTGTCTGGCACTTTGATTTGGAACAGGCTGAACACGAGCTTGCGCAAGCAAAAGCAAGGTCCGAAGAGATTGAAACAAAGATTCAGCAAAGTACAATACGTTCCCCCATCGATGGGGAGATCCTGCAGGTGAATGTTCGAGCAGGAGAATTTGTGAAGACTGACGGACCAGAGCCTTCGGTCCTTCTGGGCACCACCGATACGTTGCAGGTTCGAGTCGACATTGACGAAGTGAACGCCAGCCGCATAAAACCGGGGATGCCCGCGCTAGCATGCCTTAAGGGAAACTCAGATCAAAAATTCCCACTGAGCTTTGTTCGAGTGGAGCCATTCATGGTTCCCAAGAAAAGTCTTACCGGTAACACCTCGGAAAGAAACGATGTGCGGGTACTGCAACTTATTTACCAATTCAAAAGAACAGATGCATTCCCTGTGTACGTGGGTCAGCAGCTGGAAGTCTTCTTGACCGCATGCAGCTACTAATCTCGGATTTCAACAAGGCGGCATTAGCTAACGCCGGCATCCGACTCCTTTAAGATCGCTACGATTTGCTCTTCTGTGAATCGAGTTTTTCTCATAGTTGATCAGCCTTTCTAGACCTCTAGTCTAGGATCTTGGGTTGTCAGCTGTTAACTTTCTATTGGTCCTAAGATCGGGGGCACCTCACGACAACACATCCTACCAACGTCGACGTGCGTGGCTTGAGCGTTTCGAACAGACAACGGAAAGCTCAAGGGAAGGAATTGACAGAGACTCAGATTAATCAGCCTAAGGAAACCGAATTGATCGTTCTAAATCTTTGCGAAACCTCCGGCAACGCTGTAACGGTCTAACCAACTTGCATGCGGGCAAAATCTGCAGCTGAAAGAGGCTGCACACACGGGTATCGTGAGTTATCTATCAGGTCCATCTTGGCTCGACCACTTACCATGTTGTGGTGGTACTGCCAAGCGATCCAATCAAATGGATTTGAGGCATTCGCCTTTTTGCTCTCAATGAAACTTTCCAGGTCGCCCAGCGATCCCTTGCACTCGGCCGTCAACTGTTCCCCAAGTCCTTGAGAGATCGATCTTGCAAACTCCGGCATGGTCAAAACATCCCCAGCTATGCGAACTACCTCAGGGGGATTGTCTTCATCACAAATCGCCGCAACAAACTTGGCCGTGTCAGCAACAGACGTGAAGTCACACTTCTGTCCCGCATCGCCAAAGAATGGAACAACCTTGCGCTCCCAATCTATAAATGGAACGTTGCGATCGAGTAGCGTATCCATAAAGGCACCATTCAATACGTGAATCGGCCTAACGTTCTGGCCTTCGAAAAGGTTAGCAACTGCCTTACGCATTGCTAAGTTGAAATTCTCACTCTCGTCGATTTTAAAGAAATCAACACTGAAGTCAGAAGGAATTACTCTGGGTACTCCTGCTTTGGTTGCTGCTTCAATGAGATTACTGTGTATTTTGACAAAAGTGGCCGGATCATTACCAATGGCGCTGACGACGACATCGACACCAACCAGGTGGCTAGGCAGAGTCGCAGGGTCCATGGCATCACCAGCGACAAGTTCAACTCCTTTCGACCTTAAGTAACGCTCGAACTCCCGCTCTGGATTTCTTACCAACGCGCGAATGTTGTGATTGCCCTCGGCAAGAAGGGCTTTGACAATTTCGCTACCTAGCATTCCCGTCGCACCGACTACAAGTACGGTCTTTCTTTTCATTAACAGCACTCCTAATCAACATAACGAATATCAGCGTCGCTAAGGACAATTAAGTTGGCTTTGCAAGACACGAGGATCGTACCAAATGGAGACAGTCGCCGTGCTCTCGGACCATCAAGAAAGCAAGAGTGGACCACATTGTATTTTGGACCAGTCCGCCAGCTCGTCCTTTGGTTGCTTAACCAGCGCTCTCCCTTTTGAAAGTAAAGCGGACGTTCGCGCCGGTCCCACTGTTTTGTCCGGTTCAATTCACCAGATGTTCATGAACACGAGACAAAATGTAGACATGGAAGACCTGATTCGTAAACTCGATTTCGAAAGTCCCGACGCTCATTACGTTCGGAACTTCACAAGTCCTTATATATCCTTTTCTCTGCGACAAAGCTCAAACGCCAATCGAGTTGGCTTCCACGCACACGATTACGATGAGTTCATATACAGCCCAACTGGACTGAGCAGCGTAAATTGGCTTACAGAGACGGACGAAGCAGCCAGAACCTTGCATAGCGGCGCAATCTTATGGACCCCGGCCGGGGTGCCTCATGCAGCCAAGTGGGACTCAGCATGGTACAGCATCGGAATTCTAATTGATACGCAGGTAATGACTGACCACTTAGGAGCTAAGGGGCTTAACAGACCAAACACAACTTTGTTTTTTGACATAAATAATGAGCTTAGGAGGCTGATTCACATTTCAATTTCTTCAAACTGGCTAACTCGTCTTGCCGACCGTCAGTTTTCGTGGGCATTGAGTGCTCTTTTCGCAAGCGAACTAGTTTCCTCCCAACTAAACTCTAAAAGGCTCTTATCGCAACCACGCTCAGACGAAATTCCAGTAGGACATTTGTGCGCTTACATAGAACAGAATATGGACAAAGACATAACCGTGAACGCGCTAGCCAGCATGGTCCACATGAGTCCTTACCACTTTTCCAGACGATTCAAAGCGAAAACGGGCTTATCCCCTCATAAGTTCATCCGGACACGTAAACTGAGCAAAGCACTTTCTCTCCTTTCAAATACCAGTTTGAGCACGCAGGAAATTTCTTCCAGGATCGGGTTTATGTCTGCATCTAGCTTCAACAAGGCATTCAAGAAAGATTACGGCGTCACGCCTGCCGTTTATCGCAAAGGGCTCACGAAATAAAAAGCTTGCCCTGCTTTCATCGGAAAAAGTGACGCTTAGACGACGAGAGGATGGACCCAGAATTACGTGGTCACTTTACGGCGATCAAGTCAAATCAAAAAGATCAATTGCTGATCGAGCCCTTGAGAGCCGCAGCGTTTGTCGATTCCGGCAACTGCGCTGAGCCTGTTGAATAACTTCAAGCTCCCGCGCTCAGCGCTATATAAGCCGAAATTAAAACCGTTCACTTATTTGCATAGCTATGCATGTGCATGTATGCTTCCCTTAAGTAGATCGTTGGCTTGGCTTCAGTCGAACAAGGTCCTTGCAACAGCAACCTAAGAGAGCCGCCTTTTCCCTACGCATGCTTGCCCTTGTCTGAACCTGGGGTGTTCTGAGGTTCGATTTATGATTTCCACTGACGAGTTCAATTTCATGAAAGAAGTGGCTGTTCCATTTCTTCGCGACAAATGGATCGTTCGATACGACATGTTATATCAGACTTTTCCTGACGGATACCGATTACAAGACGAGCCTGTGATGGGTATTTCGCGGCAGGACATAATGAATTACACGATAAAGAGCTCCCCCCACTTTTCTCGCAAATTAAAATTATAGGTTGCACAGAATGCGTATTCCGGAGCAAACAGAATAGCAAGTCCGGAGCAAAGCGAATGGCGACTCCGATGCTAAGCGAATAGCAAAA
>JAIELX010000002.1 GCA_019752635.1 Candidatus Obscuribacterales bacterium
TTTTACTTTTGATGCGCGAGTCCGGGTCTCATCGATTGGGAACCAGGCTGTTTTTACCGACTTCTGAAGGCGATCCAAGAAGACCGCATACTGCGGCGAAAGCTCGTCGCCCTTCTCGCTGGCAGCAAGAAAGTCTTTTGCGACCTGCTCGCCTCTATCCGCCGCAGCGCGGAAGTGAGCTAGTGCCTCTTCTTCGTTGCGCTCCACGCCACCGCCCAATTGATACAGTGTCGCCACTTCGATCTCTGCGCGAGATTCTCCGTTTCGTGCCGCTGCGTCGAAGTAGGTGAATGCTTTCTTGAGGTCCTTCTTTGTACCGGTGCCAGTCTCGTATAGTTCTCCCAGTTTCCACTGGGAATACGCGTCGTCGTTTTCTGCGGCTTTAGTGTAGAGTTCGATTGCTCGTGGCAGGTCCTTCTTGACGGCTATTCCATCCTCATAGCAGGCCGCCAAAGAGCGCAGTGCGCATGTGTTGTTTTTCTCCGCTGAGTCAGCCAGCAGTTTTATCCCTTTTTGCTCGCTGGGTCCGTCGTCGCACTTCCAGACATAGTATCGTCCCAGGTTGCACTCGGCCGCAGCATTGCCTTGAGCTGCCGACATCTGGTACCAGTGGTTTGCCAGGGTCTGATTCTTCTCTACGCCAGTGCCTTCTTCATAGGCTAACCCAACGTCGAATTGTGCCTCCGCACACTTATGGTCGGCTGCCTTTCGAAACCACCGAAGTGCTAGCTTCTCGTTCTTCGCAATGTGTTTCTCTTCTGAACCTGCTTGATAAAGATGCCCCAGTGAGTGTTGAGACTCCGCGTTGCCTAGAAGCGCCGGCATGTATTCCGGCAGTAGATCCAGGGGAGGTAGTTGCAACCCAGCCTGAAGCCAGCCGGTTGCGACTGTGCTCGCGAGCAGGATGAGCGTTGAAGTCACGCGGCATGCGTGCGAACCGGGAAGCAGAGCGATATTAAGCATGGATGGTTAGTCCTTTTGCAGGTTGATGGAGCGCCAGCTATTTCATTCTATTCGATCTTGGATTGCGCCGCTTGGAAACCTTTCGGAAAAATGGGATTTCTCTCTTCTCCGTTCTGCCACCTTCGTTCAGGGCATGTCAGAAAATCTCGTGAATATCCGACATGCCCGATGAACGGGGTAACGGTTAGCTGAACAGGTTTGCGTCGCGAGCTGAGGCAACGAACCAGTTGATCACTCCGGGAGTCATCAGACCGATGATAGCGAGCAGTACGCCGGCTACAATTCGCCCACCGGGGCCAAGTTCGATGTCTTTGCCGAGTGTGGTGACTGATTTGTTCACCATGCCATTTATCGCGAGTGCCGCTCCACCGACCAGTCCGAGAATTTCGCCTAAATTCGCGAAGATGTTCAACAGTGCTTCTAGATTGGCGAGGTTGTTGACCCGGACTGTTCCAGCGGTGTTAATGCCCTGGATGATCTTTGCTTCACCGCCTTGTGGTCCCATTGTTCCGTTGGTTGCGCCTTGCAGGTACGGTGCGCTGTTATCGACGCTGTCGGACGATTGCGCACCGGTATTGTTGCCCGTGCCCGTTATGTTTTCTGTGTATTGCGGTTCCAGTGCTTCATCTTCGTCTGTTTCGACGGCCGGCGCTTGCAGTCCGACAACTGCGCTGCTGACCGGGGAGACGAAACCGTAGTTCACTGCGATGCGTGCTGCTCTTCTCATTTTGTGCGCGGCAACAAGTCTGTTGCATTCACGAACGGCATTGAGTGTAAGCAATTCTCTGGCTGCATCACCTTCAAGCATTTTTGCATCTATGGGCTTTGTGGTGCCGTGAGCCATCGCGATGACGTACTCGTTGCTGTTGGCTTTCCACTTGGAGAAGAAAGCGGTCAAGTCATCGGCAATGTGAGTGGAGTTACGCGGCACCATGTTGAACGGACCGATTTCAGAGTGGTTCTTGAAGAATTGGAACGTGTCCGTTCCGGACCCGACGGCTAATTCATAGAATGAAGGTGTCGCCGTGTATGGTGCCATGATGTAGATCTCTTCGTTGATCACCGGCTGCGGACCATGAATCCACAGGACTGCGCTACCTTTGGTTTCACCGGCCAGTTCGGCGGCTTTGACGACGGCCTGCAAGTTGTCTTGTCCGCCGATGAACTGGACATCACCCAGGCTTGTGAGTCTGGAAGCCAACGAGGCAGGCTGCATGAATTGTTCTTGCTCTTGAGAGGCGATCAGAACCGAAGTTGGAATACCTGCCGGCAACTTCTTCAGGGCTGCTTCGACTTCGC
Organism: Candidatus Obscuribacterales bacterium; assembly: GCA_019752635.1. Classification (GTDB taxonomy): domain Bacteria; phylum Cyanobacteriota; class Vampirovibrionia; order Obscuribacterales; family Obscuribacteraceae; genus JAKFUT01. Next base: position 2,263 of record JAIELX010000002.1, read on the forward strand.
CGATGTAGGACTTCATAGATACAGATCCGTCGATTACAACAACCAGATGCTTTGGTGCGGGTGCTGCAATTCTGGTCAAGTCTTGAACGACATACTGAGGAAGAATCGTTTTGATCTTGGTCTTTTTCTTGTGTCCGTCTTGCTTGCGGTTGATCATCTTTTGTAGATCTTCAAGTTGTCCGCGAACACCCTTCGAGCCGTCGATCATTACCATGACTTCGCCCAATCCTTTGTTCTCGGAGTTGGATGCGGCTTCAGCTTCACGACGTTTTTGTTCAGCCTTCTTTTCGTCTTCCTGGCGCATTTGAATTGCCAGTCGGTCCAATACTGCAACCGGTCCTACATCGGCGTTACGCTTTACTCGCACTTCGAAGGATGTGTCCTCCAGCTGTTTCGCCGTTAGCGTGCCGGAAAGTATCTTTTGCCCTGCGGGGCTGAGACCGGGGGTGATATTCTTTTGCGAGCTGCTCATCTTCTGTTCCGAACGCAAGCGCAACACGTGCTCTCCGTCCAGGTCGAAGTTGCTCGCAATTACGCGCGGCAATGCGAGTACACCGTCATTGGAGCCGTCAGGCTTCACCGGAACTACTATGCGCATACTCACTTTCATTTCAGCTTCTTCCGGTACCGGGTACGCATGAAGGAGCACGCGTCCGCGACCGAGGTCCGTCACAATGGCGGGGCTGTCGTGGCCAACGTTTTGTTGTTCCAGTCCATCGACTTTGTCCGATGCGACGAACATTGCATCTTGCACTTCGCCGCGAGTCCAGACCTTCAAGGAAGTAATCGCCGCACCTGGTGGCAGTCCCAACTCGGCGCGTCCTTCTTGCGGAATGGATGTTCCATTCTTGAGTACGAATGTCCAATCTATTGTTGCTGAAAGCGATTCGGGGTGCACGGCTCCGGACAGATTTGAGCGGGTCAGTGTCATGCCCTTGACGCGATCACCGACAACGTGTCTGCACAGGTAATCGTCCGGCATCGACGACATGTCGGTATTGTTGAACTCGCGGAAGCTGTAGGGCGTTCCTGTAAGAGCGAAGTAGAGCTGATGCTGAGTGGAAGACTTTAGAGGAATGAACAGTCCGGCGACACCTGCTGCTCTTGAGTCGGAACACTCCATTCTCAATTCACGCTCGGGGTTCATTTGACGAAGTTGCTGGAGACCAACTTGGCGATCCTTTGCGGACGCTGATACTGCCATGCGTTCTGCAAGACGCACGCACCATGGGCGGAATTCAGATGCTGCAAATGCGCCGGCTGCAATCAAGAAACCAATTGTCGAATAGGTCAACATCCGCGCGCGCGATTGCGGGAGTTCCCAGCTCTTGCGAATCTTATTTGCCATGTATGCAGAGGCCCCACCTGCTGCCAACGTCAGCAGCGAGATCCATGTAAAGCCACCGGAAAAGTCTGTGCCGATTGCGTTCGCTAGGTCTTTCTCTCCCCAAATTAGCCCTGCCATAGCTGTTCCACTCACTATCAAGGCAGTGGCAATGTTTGCGCCTAGCGCAATGTTTAGCCCGCGCGATAGTGTTCTCTTCTTACAAATGGTCGACCAAACTAAATAGTTGACCACCGGTATCAAGGCGATCAACAGAAGTTCTATGACAGTTTCGATTGGGTGATTAAGCAGTACCAGGGTAAATCGCTTTGGGGCTGAGCCAATACTTGCAAGCAAGAGGAACGCCGGAATACCAATCCCCATGGCGCTAATCGCTAGTCCTTCCAGTCCTTGCCACATCCGCTGCGGCTTGGGAATGTGGAGCGCAGGATTGTCATCCTCTTCTTCGTTCCAATCTTTGTCTCCTGGCCCTTCGGTCGTATCTTCTGCTGCTGCTGAGTCGTTCGCGGCATCTGAAGCGTTCGCAGCTGCTTCTCGCGGAGCTTCCTTGGCCGATTGCTTCTTTCCGAATCCCGGTAATTTGAAGAACTGAGTCTTCGCTTCAGGCTTTGATTGTTGCTTGGGTTCCGGAGCTGGTGCCGCTGACTGTGCCGGTGAAACAGGGACGTTTTGAGGAATCCAGGGCATTCTTACCTGCGCAAGGGCTCGACAACAGGCGCAGGGCTCGTAGCCTCCGCAGCCTGCGGCAGGCTCATGCGACTCGTTGGGGGGATCGGCTTGTGACATTTTGTCCTCCGGGGAGCGTGTTCTTCCGCGAGATAATTGGCCAACGGATACCGGGCACCGGTGGCGGTGCCATTGTTAGTTGGTGCGCGACATCGAACCCTGTCGTCTGACGGATTAGGCGTCAAGTCGACCGAGATTAGTAATGCAGTCTTGCGGTGGTTATGCGTGGTTGATGCGGTGTTGTTGCGGCGACCTTATAGAAGTCGCTTGTATCATTTTGCACTTGCGGGCTTCATTCTGTAAGGCTCAAAAGTCATGGATCTACTCCGACTTCAGTCATCAATACTGCTTCTTTTATATGGAGCCAATTGGTCCTCGTTTGCAGGGTTGCCAACAATTCGGAAACATTTGTCGGGTTTGATGCTATTGGCGCTTCGGCTGAGTGGTGATTTCATGGAAAAGAGAATGATGCAGTCCAGCAATCCAGGGACTACCTTCAAAGTTATTACCGACGAACGAGTGTATTCTTGTGCGGTCGCCAATTGCGCGCCACTGAAAGATTTGGCGGAACCGACAGATTTAATCTCCGGAAATGGTAGCGGCGCTAGTAGACGATTTTTCCCATTTCGTGCTGAAGGAGAGTTCCTCGGACTTGTCGCACTGGTACTTACGCCGGTGATTTTGTTGTCCGATTACGGGTGGTTTCCCGGCCGTCACACCCGCTTCACGGGGGTGACCATTGAAACTATAGGGGTACCGATTCTGTTGGCTGGCGCTGTTGTCTCATTGCATATTCTCATTGCGATAGGCAAAAGGCTAAAGAGTGGGCTCTCCTTATTTCCGGAGACCTGGCTCGATGTGTTTCCAACTTCAGTTGTACTGATCGATGAATTGGATTGTACCGCCGACGAAGCATTTGCTCGATGCTTAGGTGGTCTGTGTCGCAATCTACTCTCGCGGCGCGCACTGGATTTGGACCTGAACGAGCGCCGAATAACGGGAAAGGTTTGCGGTCAAGAGTTCGAGATCAACCTCCAGGAGCACTCAAACGGAAAGTCGCTCATCATGATGCACGTTGCTCACGGGCGCGGTGGCGGACTAAACTCTATCGCCGCAATCGATTTTGGTCTCGTTGAACTAGTAGCAAAAAGATTTCTCAAAGAGGTTCGTTCCCCGGGGGGCTCGAGTCCCCGCCAATAATGGTGGAACGGCTCCGGTCTCACTTCCGTTTAGAAGGCGAACGTCGCATAGGTTATTTTCTTTCCTTCAAGTCCTTTAAGGCAACTCGCCAGACAAGCGTTCCTTTTCATCATGTAGTTTGCGCATGGGAATACCTACTTTGTACCAGGTGAGCAGTCCGATAATCAGCGCTACCAGGATGGTTTCAGGATAGACACTCATAAGCATGTATTGATCGTCAAATGGATTATATGGCAATTGCGCTGAGGGCAATGCCGAGGGTGTGCTGAGATAATTCAATTTTTCGATGGTAGTCATTCCGCGACTAAAGTAAGTGTCAAAATGCGCGAGAATAGCCAGACCGTAAGGCGCTGCAATGAACGCACTCACACACAGTGCCAGTCTCAGACCCAGCGCGCGTTCCCGCTTAAGTAAGTGCTTGTAAGTGATTGGCACTTTCGCTGAATGGGAGAGCCCGTCGGACAGGCGATTACTTTCGTAAAATAGTTTGATCAGGGGAACAATTACTAGAAGCAATGTAAGTAGTCCGATTGCTGTTTCGGCCTGCTCGCAGACACCGAATGCATAACTGCCAGTAAATGGCTGATGTGGTAGACCTTCTACCCGGGCAAAATCGTATTCGAATTCTGCCAGATATCCCAGACCGTAAGGTACGGCGAAAAATGCACCCAAAGCGAGTATTGCTCGCAGCCCCAGTTCTCGTTCTTTCCGAGCCAGATCTCGCTTCCTCACCTGGAAGTCTCTGTAAGTCATTGGAGCTTTCGCTGCCGGCTGGTCCGGGGTTTCAAGTTCGGCACCATTACCAAAACTAAAGATCCCGCTCCATTCTTGCCAAAGTGCACTAGCTTTTTCGTTTTGCGACGAAGCCGCTTCGGAGCGCCGAACTTCAATGGGTTTTAGTGGTGGCGCCTTTTCAGGGAATTCCCAAAATGGAATCGTGTCTTCCAGCTTGACTCCAAGCTGCCAACGCAAATAGCGCGATAACTTGCGAATCTCCTCGCAGTGGTGATTATCCAAATCTGCGAACAGGGCGGAACTGTTGATCTGTGTTAAGTCATGCATTCGAAAGAGCAATGAGTCTTCGCACACATTGAAGAGCGATGGGGCTAATGCGAGCATTTTCAACGAAGTGTAGATCAGCGTGCCCGAAAAGTAGTCCAGGTAATTGCCGAAATGCGCGGAGGTTCTGCCGGGATGCTGATAATTACAGTGTCCAAGTTCGATACTTTGAAAATTCTCCATGCCTGGTACGAACATTCCGTCGTAGTCTACCAGTCGTATTTGATTATCCCTCGTAACAAGTAAGTTGCCATGCTGAAGGTCACCATGCGCGATACCAGCGTTGTTAAGCGCTTTGCATACCGCGGCAAAAGTCTCTGCAAGCGCGTGCAGAGTCGTTGGATCGTCCTTCTTACTCTTGACGAAGACATCCAATGGTTCACCGTCAATCCATTCCATCTTCAGTATCGGGAACCAGCGATTCCCGACATTAATGCCCTTATGTATAAAGTCGAATTCTGCCAGACTCATGGTGTGCTGCGCTGCTAAGTTAGTTCCGTTGCTCAGAGCGGCCGCAATGTGCGCATATCTTGCGCATTGGTCCGGCACATGTCTGAGGAAACACTTCACTGCGTACCGTCGCCCATCGCCATCGAGCTGGTAGATGCTAGCGAAGTTGCCGGTAATCGGTTGCGGCAGTCCGAAGCTATCGAGTTTTACGCGAGCTGATTTTAGCTCGTGATTCTCTATGCAGAATTCATGATTTTGCATCGCCTCATTAAATTCATGAGGCGCCGGCCAGGCGAGAACGACATCGTGCGGAGACTGATTAAGCAGTGCAGCCATCGAGAACCCCCGGGTCCCTAGATCTGGATCGTAGTAGAGACCGGCTCGACCTTGTGCCTTCCGCGTAACAGTTAAGGAAGTGTTTCTATCTATCGCAAGGTATTTCTTTTTGCGTGGGCTTGCCTTAGTGCGCCCCTGTTGCTGCCAGCTCGTGTCATGGCTTACACGCTCAACGGATGGCGGAACTGTGGTAGCGCCATCAAGCTATCTAGAACTCCTTACTTGAAAGTTTTTCTCTTGTCGAGCAGTTTTCTCTCGCGGGCAAACATGGCGTCACCATCAGCGGTGCGATTTATCTTGTAGAGAAATTTTCCATAGTTATGGAAGACCCTTGCTGTTTGCTCCGGTTCCGTAGTGTCATTTTGTAACCTGTCAGCTACTTCTTCAGACTCAGTTATGTACTTGACCGCCTCTGCCCCTCTGCCGGAGTCAGCTAAGAGACCCACGAGCCTTATGAGAACCTTCATTTTTGTGCTCGATGCCTTGGTGTTCTCCCTTACGATCTGCAGCGCTTCCATATACATCTGCTCTGCTTCCATGACTTTCTTGTTTGCTCTGTATGCATCGCCAAGCTGACACATGTAAAAGGCTCTAGAGGGGTTGTTGGCGTCCATCTGCGGGTCCATGTCCGCCAACTGCTTTGTCAGACGTTTTTCCTCGTCGTCGAGAAACGCCTGTGTACGCTCAGGGACATAGTTAAAGGTAAACAACATTGGTATCTGTTTAGGACCGCCTTTTGGCAACGTAAAGGGCTCCGCGTTCACAACCGCCTTGAACGCGGCTTCATCAGTTTCTTGATCTCCCGATGATTCTCCGATGCATAAGGCTTCAAGTTCGCCTTTATTGTTGATGATAAATCGGGCTACAGCGGAGCCCTTCTTCCCTTGGACGGGGTGCCAGTGTTGTGTAAGTGCGCGATGAAGCGAGTCCAAAAAGTAACTGAAGTCTACATGGGCGTAGAGTTTGTCGCGCTCATCGGCAAGCAATTTCATTCTTGCGGCCTCGTCGCTTCGCCCCATCTTGGTGTAGAGCTCCTCCAGGCATGTGAGAGATTCCGAATCTTCTTTGTCGAGCACGCTCACTCTTTTGAAGTTCTCCTCTGCGGCACTGTAGCGGCCCGTCGTTTGATACAGTGCTCCCAAAGACATCAACGATATTATCTGCCTTGCTTCTTTTCCCGGGCTCGGAAGTTTTCCGGCATCGAGCAGGGCCGCTTTGAAAGAGGTTTCCGCTTTTAATGGCTCTTTCTGTGCCGCAAAGCGCGCGCCGTCATTCATTTGCTGCTCCCAGATGCCTAAGCTGTACGCTGACGCTGCGCCAGTTGACAAGCTCGCGACGGTTACACCAATGATCAGAAGCGCAGAAAATCTCACGTCACATCCAAGGTTGTCGCTTGTCACTCCACATGCTATACCGCAGGAGCCACACAGCAAATCGTCGGAGCGATGAATTAAATCAAAATGCCAGCGCGGCTAGAGTTTGTTGGCACTGCCTCGCTGGAAGCCCTTTTTGATCTTAGAATCCCATTCGTTAGGTTCCACTTCTATGGGCGCAGTTACAGTATAGGTTTTTCCATCCGGGCTGATTGCGACGGATATGTCCTTAGCTGCCTTTGAAGCAACGAACACGATGTGGCATTGACCGCTGGACGGTTTCCACTCGTCGTTAGTGAGGCAGGATGTAACCGTGCCCAAATAACGAAGGAAAAGATCAAAGTTCATACTGTCGCAGGTAGGCGAGTCAGCTTTGATCGTCAAGCTTCGCCGTCCTATTTTTCTTTTACGGCATCAATTACTTCGGCTGCTCCCCTGTCGCTCGTGTAATAGACCCTGATTAACGGATGGCCCTTATAATCCAAGCCCACATACTTGGCTGGCGACAACTTCCAGCCAGGAGGAAGACCTGTGAGCCCACCCGTCCATACGATATTACCTGAGCCATCCATGCTGTAAGGGTGAAAGCTGCCCTGTTCACTGGAAAAGCCCTTGTAGGTGCCGCCTCTGATTTCGATAGTCCCTATGTGGATATAACTTCGGATAGAAATCTTGTTGCACTGATAGATTCCATCTGGAGGAGCACCAGCGCCCGGAGAAGTGGTCGGTGCGTTTTGAGAAGCATTACCTCTTTCCGGGGCGTCCGAATGTCCCGGGTTGCCGCCGGTCTGCTTTTGAGGCGGTGGACTTTGTTTGGGGCTTGCCGGTGAGCTGCCGGGACTTCCGAGATTTCCGAAACTTCCGAAACTGATGCCATTTCCCGGTGCCGCACTGCTTATGGTGTCACTTCCAGGGGGCGCCGTGGCACTGAATGCGGCATCAGAAACTTGATGCTGCTCTTTGTCGTACCACACTCCCACGCCGGGACTATAACCTGAGGAAGAATCGAGACGTACTTTGACGAGCTTTCCAGATTCCTCAAGAACTGTCCCGGATTGGTTAATGGCACCAACTCTTACGCGTTGACCGAGTTTGAAGGAGTTTGCTCCAGTTGTAGTATTCGCAGCCTCACCCGGGGCGCCACTTGTGCCGTTACTTCCCGCGGGCGCTACGGCACCACCTGCGGCACTGCTAACAGTTCCCTGCTCTTTGTCATACCAAACGCCCACATCCGCGCTATAACCGGAGGAATCGATATGCACTTTAACGAGCTTTCCAGTATCCTCAAGAACTGTCCCGGTTTGGTTGGTACCCACTTTTACGCGTTCGCCGGGTTGGAAAGCCGACGCCTCAGGCATCATTATTACTGAAGCCGCCGTGACTATAGCAAACACGAGTGTTTTCATTCCAACCTCCACCGAAGCTCTACTGCCGTCGGACCCATCGCGCCGCCTTCCTGACGGCATTTAAATACATGACAGGTGCCATGTATTTAACCACGCAGCCAATTGTACAGGTCAAAGAGAAGAGACGAGCAGCCGGCCCCGGCGCATTGCTTCGAAGTAGCAGAGATCTCTAGTCCCTGTGCGTGAGCGCCCGGGCGCGCGGAAGTCCGTCCCGCTTATATCTGTTTTAAAGCATCGCTTTCAAAAACGCAATTACTTAGGTCGCGTTCGGGCGGGCGGGAAGTCCCCGCTCTCAGCGGCTTCGAGGCGTTCGCGCTCCCTGGCGCCCGGTAGCATCTCTTGCAGCTTGTTTCGCTGCGTTACTTGGCCTTGAAGTACAAGATGACCATTCCGACGGTGCCGATGACGATGTTCGGCAACCAGGCTGCAAGCATAGGATCGATTCTGCCGGAGTCGCCCAATGCGCCTGAGGTGGATTGCAATGCGTAGTAGATGAAGACGATGACAGCAGAGTAAACCAGACCCATGTTGCTGCGCGATCTACGAGCAAGTAAGCCAAGTGGTGCGCCCGCCAAAGCTACGATCAAGCAAGCAAGTGGTTGCGAGAATTTCTGGTGGAATCGAACGATCAAATCGTTGCTTAAGCCATTGGATTTGCGCAGAAGTTCCATGTAGGCGTGCAGTTCACCGATATTCATGTTTTTCGGTGGCACCTTTGCCACGTCCAGTGCCTTCTGTGCATTCTCTACGCCAGGCAACACTAGTTTGTCGAACTTCAAGATACGCGTTACGTCGCTGTCTCCGGATAGAACATACGTTCTACCCTTCTCCAGAATCCACTCTCCGTGGTTCCACGCGCCCTGTGCTGCGCTGACAATTTGAACCAGTTTGTTTCTAGTGAAGTCCAATATGATGACGTTGTAAATTGACTTGCCGTTGGAATACCCAATGAAGAAGACTCTGTTCAAGCTCAAGTCTTTGCCGCGTTCCATATACGTAAAGTTGGCGTGACCAGTTGGGATTTGCGATTTATACAGCGCAAGGAATTCCAACTGTTTCGAAGTTTTGTTGGCAGCAGGAACCAGATACTCGTTGATGCCAAAGCTGGCTACGCTGGTCAACACCCCGAACATAAGCGGTGCGATCATGATTCGGTAAAAGCTGACGCCGCTTGTTCGCAGCGCGATCAATTCCGAATCGGCGGACAACCTGTTGAACACCAGCAACGTGCCAAGCAACACGCCGATGGGAATGGTCATCACGATGATTTCAGGCAAGTGTAGACCGATGATCATAAATGCCATCTCGATGGGCACTCCAGCTTTCATGATCAAGTTGAAGATGGTTTTCAGTTGATCCGCACCGAACCAAACGCCCGTGACGATACCGATACCGAAGAGTAGCGGTTGCCAGAATTCGTTTGCGATGTAGCGGTCAAGAAGCTTGGTACCGATCATAGACTGAAATCCTCACCTAGATACTGCTTGCGAGCTACAGGGCTGTTGGCGACTTCACGGGAAGTGCCTGCTACCAGGATCTTGCCGCGATCAATCAGGTAGGCGCGATCTGTGATCTTTAGTGTGGCTCGTGGGTTGTGGTCGGTAAGTAGAACACCCAAGCCCCATTGGTCGCGCAGGCGACGAATTAGTCCTTGAATGTCCGCAATAGAGATAGGGTCGATACCGGTAAACGGTTCGTCCAGCAAGATGAATTTCGGCTCGGATGCTAGACAGCGCGCAATTTCAAGACGCCTTCTTTCACCACCGGAGAGCTGCTGTGCAATTGTTTCTTCCAAATGCTCCAGACCGAAATCTCCCAGCAAACGCTGCGTGACTTCTTTTTGTTCGCGCCGGTTCTTACCGATCAACTCGAGGATGATTCGCAGGTTGTCGCCGACTGATAGTTTGCGGAAGATAGATGCTTCTTGCGGAAGATAACCAACACCCAGGCGTGAGCGGATGTGAATCGGAACTTTGGAAATGTCCTTGCCATCAAGTGTGATGTTGCCGCGCTCCGGCTTCACCAGACCCAAGACCATGTCGAAACTTGTTGTTTTACCGGCACCGTTCCGTCCCAACAGACCTACAACTTCGCCCTTCTCCACGTTGAAGCTGATGCCGTCGACAACGCGTCGACCGCCGTAGGACTTCTGGATGTTTTCGATTACAAGACTCATAAGTTATAGGGTCCTCTTGTCGGATTCGTCCGCCAGATTGGGCTTTTTCTTGGCTGGTTCGGCGAGCCTCATGTTTCCATTGTTCGGCGAAGTTGGCTTGGAAGGTTGAACGCCAGGTTGAGTTTGATTCTTGTCCTTGGGTCCTTGCAAAATCATGGCGCGTGAATTGCCGTGAGCAACCACACGATGTTCGTCAACTATGAACGTTATTGTGTCCGCAATCCATCGGCGACCCGGTTGCGAAATTTGTGAGCGTCCGGTGAAGTAGACCTTATCTGCTTGTCCTTCGGCGTTCTTCGTCAGCACAATCTGCGGTCCGATGCCAATGGTGTCGCCACACACAACTTTGACGTTGCCTCGTGCGGTTACCCTGCCATTGTCGCGACTGTAGTCCTGCGCATCGGACAAAATGTATATCGGTTTGTCGCTCTGCGTGTCCATGGTGAACATGCCGTTACCGACAACTTGCGCCGATTTTGAAGTTGGTTGGTTCGGGGGCGGGGCTACGGGCTTAACGGTGGGGGCTGCTCCGATATTTGCGGCTGTCGCTGCAGGCAGAATCTCCATTGCCGTCGGACCTGGTTTCTTCCCACCCTCTTTCTTCTCTTGAATAACTTTTGACCGCACATTGCCGGTTGCTTGCAATCGCTTAGTCGTAAGCGAGTAGGTCATCTGGTCGGCTGATGTGGTGTTCTTGTTTTGAGTGGCGTGCACGTTACCGGTAAATACTGCAGTTTCCGGCTTGTTGTTGGTGCCGTAGACCAGCTGTAGTTTGTCTGCATTGACCGATATGTCGCCGTGTCTGACCCGCACGTGCCCGATGGCATCGAACCGTCCGGTAGCCTGGTCGTATTCCTGGCGGTCGGCGTCGGTAATAATTTTGTCGCCCTTTTTGCCGCCTTCGGCATTCTTGGGAGAGGGCGTACCTGTCGGGTTTTCGACTGCAGCTGCGTCGCCTTCTTCACCGCCACTGCTGGCTGATGCCGGTTTCTCCGCTGACTTCTCCGGTTGTTTTTCGTCTGCTTCGCCTTCAACTTCAGAGTGCGCATTGCCGGTGGCAACGATCTTCTGTTGGGCAATTTCGAACGTAAGTGTTTCTGCGTCAATTTTGCTGGAGCCTTGGCTCAAGCGCGGGTGCCCCGTGAAGATTGCTCTTGCAGGGTTGCCGCCTGCATCGCGAAATAGTGTCGCTACTGGTGCAAGGATGACGCTTTCCTTGTATACAACTCTCACGTTGCCGCGAGCAATAACTTGTTCGCCCGAGAACTCCTGCTCGTTGGCGGTAATATCAATCGGACCCGCCGGTGGCGCCGCTGGCGCCTGCGCGAATGACGCAAAGCCACTCGTAAAAACGAGCGTACTGGCAATTGCAATGGATCGGATTGTTGGTTTCACCTTGTTCATTTTGGCAACTCGTTCAGCTTCTCTCTACAACCTATTTGCAAGTAATGATCGCGTGGGTATTTCCCTTTACCTTCACGTTGTCAATCCCGCCTTTCCCAATCGTTCCAGTGGCTGAGAGTCCGGTCACCTTGGCTACCTCGGACCACTCGATGATAACACCACCGGTGGCCAAGAACTGATTCTTTTTAGTTAATTCGACCGTTTCAGCCTCGAATTTACTCTTGCCACCATCGCCTTCGCACTGGACTCTCACCTTGTTTTCGGACATCAGCTTTACGTATCTCGTTTCCTGATTGGCGGTACCTTTCGGAGCATAGATGCGCATCTTGACATTGGGGCCGTCGAAATATTCGACCTTGACCTTATCAAGAATGACATCTTTGTTGTTTGGTGCCAACCGTCCCTTTTCGGAACTTAGCTGCCACTTAATATGGTTCATGTCGTCAACTTCCTTCAATTGGTAGTTGTCGACAACAACGCTGTCGGCAGTCGGATTCGCCTTCTGTTCAGCTTTGTAGTTCGCTACTTCGATATTGGCTTGCTCTTGTGAATACATGAAGAACCAACCGATGCCGATCGGAATTGAAAGCGCTCCGACGAACTTCAGAAAGCTTTTGAAATGCGAGTTGTGAAGTATGGCGACTGACATTACTGGTTAGAATCCCATTGCTCTCAAAGCTACTGCGCGCGAAACGTTGTTGATGGACTCTTTCAAATTCCCCTGTTTGAGATAACCCTCGCCCAGGAAGAAATAGGACGCCGGATTGTTAGGAAATTTTTCTTTGCATTGCGTCCATGTTTTCATCGCTTCGTCCAAACTGCCGGTGTACTCAGCTTTCAAGTGGGCGCGATAAACTGTCGCCCATACGTCATCTGGCTTGCGTGCCACCAGATCGTCCAACTTCTTTATGGACAGTTCGTAGTAGCGCTTGATTTGTGGAACATCTGCCGGATCAGTCTTATCCATGATCGATGGAATTTTGATTCCTGCGACGTTACCGCCTTGAGCTGCGGCGCTCAAGTTGCTGACGATTTGTCCCAGATCCACACCGCCCGATTTGTTCAGGTTAACGCCTGGTATCAAAGCTGGTGCGGGTTTCGCTGCGGCGGTAGCAGCCGGTTTATCGGTCGCGGTAGCTGGTGCAGCATTCGCTGCGGCAGCGGGCTTAGGATTGTTCGGATCGCCGTTCGCAGCTTTCCAGGCGGCCACTTTCTTGGAGTAATTCGCCAGCAGATAAGCCTTCATGTAATAGGCCCATGCCAAACCGTAGCGAACGCGGTTTTCTTCCGGGAAGTTTTTCAGCATCTCTTCGTAAGTTGTGATCATCTTATCGAAGTAGCCGGTTCCACCTTTCGCTTCTGCCAGTTTGCGGGCGCGACGGACTTCTTTCAGTGCGTCTTCGACTTTGCTTGTTCGTGTCAGGGCCACCGCCAGAATGAAACTGGCTTCCGGACTGTCTGGATAAGCTTCTACCTGCTTGCGAGCAAGTTCAGCGTCATCGGTTGGTACCAAATCTTCCGTGTTGGTGGTGATTGTAAGTTCGTCACCGGGCTTCCACTTCGTCTTGAGCTTCGGCGCTGAAGATGTGGCCGGTGCGGGTGCTGAGGCCTCAGGGGGAGCCGCCGCCGGGGGGGAGGCTTCTGGAGCTGCAGGAGCTGATGCCGCTACAGCATTGCCGTTTGCTGCGGGCGCCTGCGCGGATGTGGTTGTCGCTGCACCGTCGGTGGTGGTGGTTGTTGCTGCAGGCTTATCGGACAAACTTACGTCTGGGGCTTTTGACTTGGCCTCAGTCTTCGATTCGGCATCAGAGTTAGCCTTCGCATCCGTCGTCTCGTTCGCCTTGGCGCCACGAGTCTTTTTCGATTTCTTCTTCGCGGATTCCTCATCAGCATCAGTCTGCGTAGCATCTGCCTTCGCTACTGGTACCGTTTTCGTTTGCGCACTCGCTGGTGAAGTCGACTCGCTCTCCGCCGCTTGCACCAGCGGCCACGGGGTCAGAGCTGTTGAAAGCATCAGCGCGATAAGTAAACGCGAGTTATTGGCGGTCATTGAGAATACCTCTCGAAATTGCTTGAGCGTTGGTCATGAACTGGAATTGAAGACGCTCGCAGAGGGAACCCGAGCTTGCCATGAGCAGGGCTCGACTATGATACCCGGGACGAGGGTAAGTAGTCATTGGTTGCGTATCAGGCTGCCTTCTTTGATAAGAAATTTTTCGGGGAATGTTTTCCGCCGCGGTCTGATCAGATCAGCACGACCTGTCATCGATCCCGGTCTTGCAGAGCGACTGTCAGCCACCAAACAGACCGTATTTCAGAGCGCTCTCACATGAATCAATTCTCATTTGCTCTCCCGTTGAGTATAAGAGGAGTGACTTCGACTAAAGAGGACACTATATACTTCGGTCCGGCTGCGCCGAGATGCTTTGCGGTGTGAATGCCCGTCGTTACCCCTATTGCATCGACTCCGGCATTGCGCGCCATCTCCAAATCGAACGTGCTGTCGCCAATCACCACTGCATCTGCAAGCGAAACCCCCAGTCGTTTCAACGTGATTTCCACTGATTCCGGGTGCGGCTTGTGGTTTCCGACGTCTTGCACGCCCACCACCAGCGAAAAGTAATCAAACAGACTGTGATGGTGCAGCACTTGCTCGACTATATTGCGGCGCTTTGACGTCGCAATGGAAATCAGAATTCCAGCGTTGCGCAATGACTCCAGCATGGACACCAGACCGGGGAAAAGCGGACAAATCTCGATGGTTTTGACGTCGTAGATCTGGCGGTAGCGCAAAACGACCTCCTGGTGGAAGTCGTCAGACTGCTCGGGAAAGAGCATTTGAAGCTGCTTCACCAGTGGAATGCCCACCATGTGCTTCCAGGTCTCTGTTGTTTCGGGAGCGAACTTATACTCTGCGACTATTTCATGCATCACCTCGACGATACCTGGTGCTGAATCCACCAGGGTTCCGTCGAAGTCGAAGATGGCTAACCTGTACAACTCGGTTCACTCACTTTCTTACTTGATTCAATCAAATCTTTGAACCGCGCAAATAGATACACCGAGTCGTGAGGTCCGGGCGCCGATTCCGGGTGATACTGCACGCAGAATATTGGCAGCTCTTTGTGTCGGAATCCTTCAACGCTGTTGTCGTTCAAATTCAAATGCGTCAGTTCCAGGTTGGAAGGCAGGCTTGATGTATCCACCGCGAAGCCATGATTCTGACATGTAATCTCGATCTTTCCGGTAATCAGATCTTTCACGGGTTGATTGCCGCCGCGATGCCCGAACTTGAGCTTGTATGTGCTGGCTCCCAGAGCGAGTGCAAGCAGCTGATGTCCCAGGCATATTCCAAAAATTGGCAAGCGCGCTTGAATCAATTTGGACAATTCAGCGACGATACCTTTGCACGCGGCAGGATCGCCGGGTCCGTTCGATAGGAAAATTCCATCCGGATTGATCTTAAGTATGTCCGCGGCGGGAGTATTTGCAGGAAAAACTGTCAGTCTCATACCTTGAGTCACAAGGTTGCGGAGAATGTTTCTCTTGACTCCAAAATCCATCACTGCGACATGATAGTCACCAGCGGAGCCCATTTCATAGGGCTTTTCGGTAGATACTTCGCCCGTGAAATCGGCACCGGTCATCAATGGTGAAGACGCTGCAACTTTGACCAGCTCTGCGGGATCGAGAATTTCCGTTGAGATGGCGCATCGCATGGCGCCTTTATCGCGAATATGTATCGTGATGGCTCGCGTATCTACATCGGAGATACCGGGAATGTTCTGTTGCTTCAAGAAATTGGATAGCGAACCGGTCGCCCGCCAGTTGCTGTATCGTCTGCTCAATCGCCGGACTATCAGTCCACGGGCAAATATTCGGGAAGACTCCATGTCGTCGACGTTCACGCCGTAGTTGCCGATTTCGGGGCACGTCAGTGTTACTAACTGCCCTGCGTAGCTCGGATCGGTCAGTATCTCTTGGTAGCCAGTCAGGCTTGTATTGAAGACCAATTCGCCGGTCTTTGTTCCGGTGGCGCCGAAGCTGCTTCCGGAAAAGGTCCTGCCATCTTCAAGGGCTAGTAAACATGGTTGTCCCTGGTCGATTTGCATGTATGTATATCAGCGTCCTCAAACGATATATTGCCAATTCTGGCGCTTGCCGACCCGTGAAAATACTGTCAGCGGCAGCGATACCGATTATACATGCACATCCGGCACTTACGCCTGATCTTCTTTACTTCGTTGTTGCAATTGCTTTACGGGTTGGAGACTTTTTAGTTTTCACCCTCGTTATCTCACGGAAAGGCTGACATGCTTCATCTAGCGGAATCTGCGGTGCTCCGCCCGAACTGATGCTCATCCATTTTGAAAGTCGACTCTGTAGAATTATGGGGACCCGGCTGGAAAGGCGCGAAACCTAATAAATGAACGACAGTCTATTTTTTGCCAACATTCATCATCTGCTGCCGCACTTCATAGTGATCGTCGGCATCATCGTTGCTGCGCTCTGGAATTTGTTTTCCCCGCGCTCAAAGCATGTCGTGCCTCTTTTCAGTCTTGGCTGTTTAGTTCTGGCCTTCGTGCAGTACACAGGTCAGTTCAGTACTTCGACTGTCGATTTGTTCGGCAGACTATATTCACTGGATAAGCTTTCGGTTCTTGTGGGCGCACTGGTTTGCGCTGTGAGTTCCATAGTGGTTCTCATGAGCATGGGATATGAACGGAAGTTCGGTCCGAACAAAGGCGAGTACTACACCACTTTGTTAACGGCGACGTTGTCAGTGATGTTCCTTGCTGGCACGAATGACTTGATTATGCTCTTCGTGGCTCTTGAAACGCTTACTATATGTTGCGTGTTGCTCGCTGGTTTTACCAAACATGACATTCGAAGCAACGAAGCGTCTCTGAAATACCTGCTTTCCACAGCTGCGACAACCGCGACCTTCATGTACGGTTTATCGTTCCTCTATGGACTTACCGGCAGCACCAATTTCATCGAAATTCAGACCAGGCTCTACACTGCGGCGCAATCACCTTCCCTTGTATGCATCGTGTTGCTCGTTCTTTTGCTGTCGGTTATTGGATTCAAACTTTCGATGGTGCCTTTCCACATGTGGACGCCCGATGTGTATGAAGGCGCACCGACTCCTGTAACAGCGTTCCTTTCCATCGGTTCGAAGCTCGGTGGTGTTGTGGTTGCGCTGCGATTGTTGGGGTATGTATTCGTAGATATCAACAACAACCATACGCCTTACTTTGATTGGGTTCCGATCGTGGGCGTGCTGGCGATGCTTTCCATGATTGGCGGCAACCTTATTGCGCTGAATCAAACTTCAGTAAAACGGATGCTTGCTTATTCCTCCATCGCTCATGTCGGCTATTTCTTGATCGGTTTGTGCGCTAATACGCCGGACGGAATCGCCTCAATGCTGTTCTACACCATAGTTTATGGATTCATGAACCTCGGTGCCTTCACCGCTGCCATCATGATTGAGAACGAACTTGGAACCGACCAGATGGACCAGTGGAGCGGACTTATTCGCAAGCGCCCATGGGTCGTCATCGGCATGACAATCTGTCTTCTGAACCTCGCTGGTCTCCCGGTCCCGCCCGCAGGCTTCCTGTCGAAGTTCTTCGTATTCTGGTCAGGCTTACAAATCAACCCTGAATATGCGTTGCCACTTGGACCGATTCTGGTTGGTGTCGGCTTGATTACATCCATACCTGCCGTGTTCTATTACACGCGGATAGCTATCAAGATGATTGTCAAAGAACCATCGCGTGCTGTCGAAGCTCTTCCGGAGCGCCGCAGAGTGCTGTCGGATTCCCAAGTGGGACCAATGCTCGCTTTGTTCGTAAGTTTGGTTGGAATATTGGTTTGCAGTACTTATGTCACTCCGTTGATGGACGTTTCAGCACGCGCTGTTGCCTCGCTGGATCGCACCAGCGTTTCAACTTCCAGTGCCCCTCGGACACGTATCGACGATGTGATTAGCGCACTGCCGGTAAACCTACCCAAGTAACGTGTCCGCGCCGGCGAATGCAGCAGAAGTAATCGACAATAAGCCGAGGATTCAGTTCCTCGGCTTTGTCGCTTGTATCAGTGTTTTGCTGGTGTTCTATTACAGTCCTGTGCTGTTCGGCGGCGCCGATTACTTTATGTCGGATATATCCTATTTCTTTCAGCCGTTTTGCCACTTTATGGCGCAATGTTTGAAGGCGGGGCGCACTCCGTTTTGGAATCCTTATATGTACTGCGGCATGAGTCAGGTCGCGATTCCCTCGCCTGGAATCTTTTATCCGCCGACCTGGTTGATGATCTGGCTGCCTTTTAGTGTTGGGCTTGCGACTTACTTGATGTTGCACCAGATGCTTGCCGGAATCGGTGCCTGGTTGCTGGTGTGGAGACTGGGCAAGGGCGCGGTCGCCGCTGCTGTTGCCGGGGCCATATGTACTCTTAGTGGATATATGTTCTCGCTTAGTGCCAATTTTACTTTGATGGCGACTGCGGCATGGCTTCCTCTTTGTGTCTTTCTGGTCACCGGCATTGACGGTAAATATAGCTTTCGCAATATTGTCACTGTAGTTCTTGCTGGCTTGTGTTGTGGACTGCTGGTCGGACCGGGGCGACCGGAGGTGGCTGTTCCGTGTCTTTTGCTTTTGGCGTTATGTGCTGCCTGGCCCCTGGTTGATGCCGTCAAAGCAAAGAAACTAGATCGCGCCGTCGCTTTGTCAGCGGTATTGCGAATGGTGCCTCTTGCTTGCGCGGTTGGGCTTTCGGCACCGGTCACGATACCAGCGCTGGAGTGGGCGAAGGTTTCCCCTCGTTCTCAGGGACTCGAACTCAAGTGGGTCTTTACCTGGAGCGCTAACTGGTACGACTTTGTTTCGCTGGTGCTCAATCATCCCGTGGGGGATTTGATGCTTCTGCCGAATCAGTTTCGAAACATGGTCGTGAGCCGACTGTACTATTTGCCCTTTCTTGGTTCCGATTATGTGGGCCCGGCGGCGGTGACCCTTGCCTGTTTTGGAATGTGCGACAGTCGCTGGAAGCATCGCTGGCTTTTGCTGGCAATCTTCTTTGGCTTCTGTTTGATGGCGGCCGGCAATTACACACCGTTTGCGCCGACGCTTTTGAAGCTGTCATCCGCGCTCGCGACTTTGCGCTACCCGGTGAAGTTGCTGATTTTTCCGATCTTTCTTGTGGGGTTGTCTGCCGCTGTTGGCGTACATCTGATAGCGCAGCGGAGACTGCCTCGGACCGCACTGCTGACCGCCTGTGCGATCTGGTTTGTGGCGCTTGTTTCCGGGTTGATTATGGTTGCGTCTCCGGGATTGTCCGACATTGTGGCGCCGTCCGAGTATCCGCGATTGATGCGAGAATCTCAGTCTCTCTTCGGGTGGAGCCTAATTCAGTCGTCAATGCTTGCTCTGATGCTTTGTGGTGCAGTCGCTGCATTTGACTTCGAAAAAATAGATTTCAAGACTGCCGCTTTCTTCATAGTGGTACTGGTGACAGTGCCGATGTTTTCCGGATCGCTTCAGTTCGATCGACATTGGGCACCGCCGGCGGAAGTCGTTACAAACGGGGCAAAGACTAGGACGCGTTTTCTGGAGTTCAAGTCTCCGCTTGCTGAGAAACTGCGACCTTTGCTCGTGGATGGCAGGCGGTTTCTCACGCTCTATTTCGACCCGCTGGTGGTGCCACCCTGGTACAAGCCTGCACCGAACTGGGCAAACGATGAAAAATTCTATCTGTACGCCAGAGAATTGTTGTTGCAAGACAGTCATGTAGCCGAAGCGATGCCGCACACCAATGGTTATGAAGGCGCCGAGACAGTAATCTACAAGGACCTTTTCAAAGAAGCTTATGCGCCCTGTAGTCAGAATTCCAAGTCATCGCATGTGGTTAGCGATGCACCGATTGCTAGACTCTGCCAGTTTGCCGCTACGGGGATAGTTGTTACTCAAGCTTTCAACCGACCGAAGAAGGAAGGTGAGCCAGGTCCAAACAATAAGGAGATGGACCGGAAGTACTTTGAAAAAATATCTGAGGACCGAGCAAGCAATACGCGGATTTATCGCGTGAAGAACGCGCATCCGCGAGTGGTTTTGGTCGACGCGCTGAAGGTGTCTCCTGAAGTGGACGAATGCCGCAATGCCTTGCTAAATAAAGGATGGGGCGCACGCGGAGCGGCCGGTCCGTATGTTGCGCTGATGACAGAATCTGATGCTGCCTTTGTTAGTGAAAAACTTCGCGCACGTTTGCTCGGTTCGTGGTCTGCCGACGGCGCGATGCTGACGTCCAGGAGTGATGCTGCCGGAGATCTGCCACATGTGGTCGGAGATTCGGCCGAATCGCTGACCAGCCGTCCCGCGCTGCGAAAAAGATATGCCAGGTTAGATAGCGACAAAATCGATGCACTGGAAATTTCCACCAACAGCGATTCGGAAGAGCTACTTTTGCTGGCGGATCAGTATTACCCCGGCTGGAAAGCGCGAATTGACGGCAACGAAGTGCCGATCATGCGAGCCAATGTTTTCGCCCGCGCTGTGGTTGTGCCGCCTGGCAAGCATGCTGTTATCTTCACTTACGAACCTGACAGCGTGCGGTTGGGAATCTGCTGCGCCATTGCGACTCTTGGAGCACTGGTGCTTCTCTTCGTGCCGCTGTTGCTTTTGCGATCAAAGTCGTCTCCTGTGAGGGACTAATCGTTGCCTGCGTCACAAGAATTGGACAAACCTTGCCTTAGTCTGACCATATCAGCGGGAGGAAGGCGACAGATGATCAAGATGGCAAGAAGCGGGAAAGTGGCGCCTATGGCGCTTGTGTTCGCTGGAACGTTCATGTTTGCTAGCAGCAGTGTTGAGTGCGGAGGCGCCACCGCAGAAGCCTCTCGGGCTGCAAGCGCTCTAATGGACAGCCAGAATTCAGATCGCCAAGACGTCAATTTGTCCGAAACTTCAGCGCAGCCAGAACCTGTCACGCAGACCGAAGTTCCGTCGCCTCCGCCTGCGCGGTCAAACACCAACGAGCCAGAGCAGACAGTGCCAGATCAAAGAGTTCCAGTTGCGGTCAAGGAACCGCCGCAGAAAGCTTCGACCGTCAAGAAGGCTGCTACCAATCTTACCTGGCATCTTGATTTCAACAAGGCGTTTTCTATGGCACGGAAGGAAAATAAGCTTTTGCTCCTGATGTTCAGCGCGTCTGACAGATGCGGTTCGAGCAAGTACATAGAGCAGGACATGCTCAGACGTGAGCGCGTCAAAACTTGGTTGGCCTCGTATTACGTTTGCGCTAAAACCAATCCAGACATCCCCTATGGCAAGGTTCTGCGCCAGCGATACCCTCAGGGGCGTGGAGTGCCGACCATCATAGTTATCGACGGCAAGGGGCGCGCGCTCGGCGCTTTGTCCGGTTGTAACACCACGTCTGAGAAGTTCATGGCGCAGATTGCGAACATCAGCCGCGGGCTGCCGCCTGGTTATGGAAACTAAGCGGGGCTTGGTCCTAAGAGTCAAGCTACTGAAGACTTCTGCTCCCTGCCCGGTCGCAGGCTTCGGGAAGGGCCATGCTGGAAGTTCGGTCCAAAGCAAGGTCAGCGCTTGTCCCGGCGCGTTATTGACTAGAAGCTGCAGTGGCACAGGGAAAGTCAAGCGTCCGTGGTTGTGGAGAGCTAACGCGCGCTGTCGGCTTGACCCGATGTTGGTATAATTCCACCATATCCGCCCTCGTAGTTCAGGGGATAGAACACCTCCGTCCTAAGGAGGGTGTCGGGCGTTCGAATCGCTCCGAGGGTGCTAGTTTTCGGGATCGTCAATTTTCTGCCCCTACGCCGCCCCTACATGTGTGAGGCAGCCGTGGAAAACAAGCGGAAACCTTTGAAACAATGCAGCTGAGTCTGGTGGAACAGTCCTTCGCTACGCATGCGCGCCACTTTGACAGCTAATCCGGCGTCGCTGTTCGCTCCGGAACTGGTAAGAACGCAATTTTGATGACTAAAGTGCCAATCGTCGAAAGAGAAGGCGCTCATCGAAAGTCTCTCTGGCGATGGTGGGGCGGACCTCGCCATCCGCTATAATAGCCACTCGAGAAGTCGCAGAGGATCTTGCTTACGGAAGTTCCTTTGGTTCAACATCTTTTCGAAGCAACGACAGATAAGCGCGGATATGTTTTCTTGTAATCCGGCTCCTGCGAGGATGCTCGAGAAGGTCGGTCAAGAGGGATCGGGGGTCTGAAGGGCGCGAGAATTCTGCTCTCCACAACAACTGCAAACGCTACATATGGCCTGGACATGGCCGACCGGGCTCGTTAACGAAGTTCGAGCGGAACCACTACCGGTAGCGTCATGCATGAGTGCATCCTGGCTCCCATTCGGTTGCGCAAAACGGCAGGAAGCGGGCTCTGCTAGAAACTGATGCCAGCTTGAAGCGACTCTGTAGGTTGGTGCGCCGTGTCAGGACGCCGATATCGTTGACGCCGCATGCTGCCGAGATCTATTCCGTCGAGGATCATTCGCAGCGTTGACGCGTCAATTTCCAATCCAGCCGAATTGATGCTCTCCAAATTCGGAAACTGAAATGTGCCTTTCTGCAATACTTTGTAGAACATCGCAAAGCCATCGCGGTCCCAGAATACACATTTTATGCGGTCTCCGCGTCTGTTTTTGAAGACGAAAAGGTAGCCTGCAAGCGGGTCCAGATGCATTGCAGACCGAATGATTCCGCGCAAAGAATCAAACGACTTGCGCATGTCCGTGTCCTGCGTGCAAAGAAATATGCGAGTGTTACTGGGTCCGTTCATGTCCGCACTCTGCTACAACAGTGACAATCTTTCTGAGGTCTGCTACTTCCGCATCTGAATAGATGAAAATGGAACCTCCAGAGAAATGAATTTGCGCGACTATTCTGCTGGAGCCCGCGACTGTGCCGTTGACTGCAGGAGCAGAGTCCTGAACTCCTTTTTCTCTTTCTGCCTTTACTTCCACGAAACTGGTGTTGCTTCGTTTTGCAGCTTGCTTACTTTCTTTCAGCATCTGCGTCTTCCAATTTGAAAACTGCCATTCGAAAATATTTTCTCGGCGGCAAAACTCTGTTTGCGTAAGTCCGCTCTTTTCCCATTTCTTAACGAGCTTGTTACGCTCATACGGCGACAGAACCTGGATCTTCCTTCGGACTCTTCGCTTTTTGCCAACAGATTTGCGCTCAGGAAAGAGAACTCCTTTCCAGTAGGAAAATGCGTTTTCGGTGAGATTGTTCTGCCGGCAGTACTCAGCTTGCGTCAACTCGCTGGCCTGCTGCGACTCTATCGTTGCCCGCCAAGAAGCCAGCTTCTCAGGATCTTGTTGATGAGTAATTCGCTTTCGTGGCACAGCAAGGTTCCAGGTGTAGAATAGAATGTTCTACAATCCTATCAATGATCGCTCTGCGATCAGACAGTGTGGTTTGTGCAACGCTTTCGTTGCTGGGCGCAGATTTAAGACCTACGAGCAAGATCTCCCCTGCCTTCAAGCTTTTAGACTCGGAGTCTACCTGGACTTTGTTACTGCTTTCTGCGGCAATTAAGATTGGCCACTCAGCTTTCAAAGTGTAGGGATTGACTGGCGGCTGCCCCGGCGCAATTTTCACGTCCGCCTCTTTCGGTTTCTTCGGCGGTCCCAGTCCAACTGGAAAATAGCTTTGCAGAGACTTCATGTCAGAGGGACCTTCCCTTCGGTCGCGAACGTAGCAATCGACGGCAATGGCGGTCATCTTCATGTTTTGGATTAGGTACCATCTTCTGATTGATGGCTGACCTCCGACCAACGACGGCCAAGACCAAGCCAGAAATCCGAGCACTACTATCATCGCGAACGCCCCACAACCAGCTATCGTCGCCAGCAGATTCTTCTTATCTTTTCCTTCCAAACTTCCGCCTGGCACTGATTGATCTCACACTACATTACCAGAGCGGTCCGTACGTGCTAACAGCATCCGGCGTGGCAGTACCAACGGATCTGAGCACCGCGCCCGCGGCGAAATACTTTTGCGCATTGGATCACCTCTGAGTGCACTATGATGCTGTTAGAATGCTTTCTGGAGTTGCCGAGATGTCAAAATTGAGGATCTTTATTATTGCAGCGTCAGCTCTAGGAGCGGCGGCTGTTCTACTGGGAAGTGTCCTTCTGTCGGACCTGCCGCCAGCACCAAATGTTGACGGCGGGTTAGCGCCCAACGCCTATGACGAAAAGCGTTTAGAAGCAAAGCTGCAAAGGTTTCTACTACTTGCACGGCAGCATAAAACAATCACGCGCGTGGGCTTAGAACAAGAGTTAAAGCTCATTATCGGTGACAGTCCGACACCGGAGGATCTTGGGGTTATTGCAAACTGGGCGGAACGCGCCGATCCGTGGATGCGTTCAGGCAATACGGTATATGATGAGCTGTTTTATGGGAGCATCGGTAAGTTGGTATCAATGAAGAGCGACAGCAGGGCCGCGTATGCCCTTTGGAAAATTCGCGAAGGACTTGTATCTCGACACCGCTGGGACGGTCATCTTGCAGAAGTCATAGAGGAAGGCCAATCGAAACAGCGCCAGTAAGGTCACAGGGCTCACGGCACGACTTTAAGTATGCCAGGGACGCTCACTCCATTTAAATTCATCGGTGAGGTTGTCTCTAGCATATTGCTCAGCGAGTCAAAATCTTTGCTAGAAGGATAGTTAGAAGCGTCTTCTGACACGTCGCTTCTGCAAGTGACGCATCCATTGGAGCGAAGTCCAGGGTGTAATTCAAATCCTCCGCGAATGGTCCATGGATTTCCGAATACGTCTTGAAATGCTGCGCCATGCATAGGTTCGAGGGGATAAGCTATAGCATTGGCATTGGGCACATCTGGAAGCGCCATTTTTGTATTGATGAAGTAGTCGCCTTGCGGAATAGGTCCTCGTCCACCGAGGGCTTGAAATGCACCTTGATTAGCGAACGGACCATTACCAGAGAAGAAATTGCTGCTGCTGAACGATTTGCCGTTACTGTCGACAGCGGTTAATGTATGCGTAGACTGACTGTAGGTTGCTACGACAAACAACCCCAGAGGATCAGCAAGGTTGGCAGGATCATTGTTCACGTAAGTATAGAGATTCATATCTCCGGCAGCAAAACCAAGAGGGTCCGGCTGCAAGAATCTTCCAATACCAGGCGCATACTGCCTTAGCTTGTAGTTATACTGCCCAATCTCAGAATCATAGCGCTGGCACGTGAAACCAAATAGAGTACCAGTCAAACTCGGGGTTTCGCCAAACGGCGAATACTGATACTTGTTCAACACAGCGCCGGAACTATTAGATTGGGCCACTGTAGAGCCCAATCTATCCTGATGGAGATAGGTTGTTACTGGTGTTCCTGATGGATCTGCTATCTGGACCAGAATCTCATCAAGCCTTGCTCCCGGAATGTACCTGTTTAACATGCTTCCGCCGGAATTGTACTCCGCGATTAACTGCACTCCGTCATACAGGAAGCCGGTCTTGGTGCTGTCCACCTCTTTCTGCGCCTGGCGGTTCAACGGGTCATTCAAGTAGTTATTTGTGATGCCACCACTGACAATCTGCGTCACGCGATTAATCACATCAAAAGCAGCAGATGTGAATGGACCAGAGGTCATATTCCCGTTGTCATCGTAATTACATGCGTTTCCGGCAACGGCAGGATACTGATTGAGATTGTTTGCCGGAGCATAATTTGTTATTGCCAGCGCAGTTGGCTTCCAGAGAAACTCTGCATCGCTAACGTCTTGCTCCGTGACCTGGTGCACGTCGTTAAACGAGTAGGCAAAAGTAACGGAACCGCCCACAAAAGCGTGTTCCAGCGAAGTCAGATCATTGTTGATAGCGAAGCCGTAACTTGTTTCGCAGCCGTTTATGTAAGTAAGAGCCTCCCTCCGAGACAAATTGTCATAGGCGAAATGGATAGCGGCGGAACTACTTCCATTTAGCTTGATGTCTTCAAGACGGTTTAACTCGTCGAAGAAATACTCCGCGTAATAGAAATCCGGCCAGGTTAATCGGGTCCTGTTGCCGTTCTTGTCGAGTTCATACGCAACTTCCCGATACGCCGGTGGATCTTCGCCTGTGGGGCTGCTTTGCGAAATCAGCCGCCCTGCTGTGTCATATCCGAAGCTAAACAATCCGGATGAAGGATCACCCTCCACGGCAGGAGTGCTTACGGTCAGAAGCCTGCTAGTGAGGTCATAGCCCATGGTCTGCATTGGCAGGGAACCCGGATCTCGCGTCGCTAATCGCGTCAAGACATCGAAAGTGTTTGTGATGGTATCGCCCTTGCGCGTGAGCATTGTGAGAACTTGGCTGTTGAGGTTGTAGCCAAACTGCTCAAAGGTGCTATCCGGATAAACTCGCTTGCTGAGCCTATCGAAGCCATCATGTTGCATCACGGTCGTGTTGTTGCGGGCATCAGTGATGGTGGCAAGCATTCCGTTCTCAGTGAAAGTCCGCGCCTCGGAGGTTTCGCCCATCGGGTCAATGACCGTGATTATTCTGCTCTCGGGATCATACGAGAATTGCCAGACTCTGCCTTCCGCATCGGTTCTCGACACCAACCGGCGCAAATCGTCAAGTTCAAAGTTGAGTTCCTTACCAGCCGGATCTGTGATGGTGACTACGTCTCCGTGCACGTTGCGAGTCCAGTGCCACTCTTGAAATTCAGGATCAACTTCGCCGGTTTCTCTTTGAAGAGTAATCAGCTCGCCGTTTTCGTTATAGATCCAGTTGGTGACAAAGTTGAATGGAGCACATTCGATGCGCTTTGTCGGCCGCCTCTCATTGTCGTATTCAAGAGTTGTCTCGTTGCCGCGAGGATCGGTAACGCTGTTCACATCGCCAGCTGCTGTGTAACCAAGAACGACATAGATATCTTCACCATCCGGGTCACGATGGGCTTCCAGCAAGACTTCGGAGGTTTCATCATAGTCGAATCTATCGACAAGAAAAGTAGGCGGATCTGGAGATTCCGGTTGCGTCACTTTCTCGCTGCGAGTGAGCACTTGCCCGCGCTCATTGTAAGTGAACGTAATTGTCGGTGTCTTGGAATCAACATCAGGTCTGGTTATTGTGAGCAACGTTCCCTGCGTTTCGTCATAGTCGAAGGTCGTCTCATTTCCTTCGCCGTCGGTGAGTTTGGAAACCTTGTTCCATTCGCTGTCGTATTCAAGCAGATGCTCTATGGCATCGAGGGGGCTGCCGGGCTTGGGTTGCCACGTTTTGGTGAGGACATTGTTGCTGGCAGGAATGCTGGTATTGTCATACTCGAGCAATAGCGCATTCCCCTCAATCCATGTGGTTGAGATGAGCCTGTTGAGTCCATCACGTGCATGGGTTGTTGCATCGCCCATAGCATCAATCTCTCGGAGAGGCGACCCCAACGGGTTGAAGTATGTCACGTTACTATTGCCTAGCGGGTCTACAAGCTCGGATCTAAAACCGGCGATGTAGAATATCCAGGTCCCCTCATTGGAGGGCGTTTGCGTCATGATGCGGTAGAGGCTATCGTACACATTCGTGACAAACGCATCGACCGGATTTGCCGGCAAGAAGATTTGAGTAAGCAGGCCGGGTGATTCATAATCGTAGACAATCGTTTTGCTGTCCGCATCCGTAAACTCGGTCAGATTCCCATCAACATCGATCGTAAAGAATACCGATCGGTCGCCGTCGGAAATCTCAGTCAAACGATCTCCGGTGTAAATGAACGTGAGCGATCTGGTCAAACCATTTGAAACACCGGTCAGCTTTCCGGTGGTATAGGTGTGGGTAACCGTTACGCCCGCCGGGTCATCAAAGGTTTCAAGCAAGCCATCAACGTCGAAAGTCCACTTCAACTGTTGCGGACTGGTTAGCGTGTAACCATCAATGTTTTTTGTGAGTGTGTGTGCGTAGCCCGGCATCGGATTATACGTGTCGTCAAATAGCTTGATAAACGTCGTGGAATTTCCTGGTGCCTGGATATTTACAGCATTGTCGCTAAGCTGGTCCATAAGCCACTGCGTAGTGGTTGTGGCGATCAAGAAATCGGTCAAGACATGGCCCGAGCTAATAGGCAAGTCGATTTGCAGCATCATGAAGCAATGGGCGATCGCCGCTGCCGCTTCCTTTGGTGATAGCGCACCGAGAGCTCTAATAGCGTTGCTTCCTGTACTCAAACCATGGGCAAAATTATGGCTCCAGCCGAGCCCGAGCGGCCCATCGACCAATCTTTGTCCGGAAGAGTAAAATCGATTGAACTCAAGTGAATAGGGATAGCTGCCACTGCCAACGCTTATGTCAGTTCGATTGTAGATAAAAGCGCCGGAGTGCAAAGAGACAGGATCGCAGCTACAGGGAGATGCGCCCTCTCCCAGTGGGCCTATTTCAGGCGATGCGGGAGAGTTGGACGCGCCGCCTGTCATAGCTGGCGGCGACACCTTTCCGGATACTCCTGCATTCGCCTGGGAGGCAGGGCGAAACTTTAACTGGCCGTACTCCCACGCATAATAGTCCCAGGTATCGGCACGATGCGCGTCGGTGCCCGGGAGATCGTGCTTCATGTGTTCTCTTTTAATATTCGGGCAATTCGGTGGCGGAGGCACTGAACCCCACGCTTCTGAATAGAAGTACACCGGATTGCTTTGGAGGCAAGTTCCGTACCAAACCAGCACCATCGCACCAAAATTATAAGTGCAGGTCGGATAAGGGTTCCAGCTCTCGAAAACCCTTTGCCGTGCCTCGAAGTGCAATGTCCTTACGGGCGAAGCTGCAGCTCTCATTTCCATAGGAGGAACAACTTCTCCCTGAAGCCAGCTGTAGATCGGTCCTGCGCTGCTAATCTCATACCAGCCGCCGCCCACAAATTCACCAATAGTAGTGGCACCGTCTTCATGGATTATTAGCCGACTGCCAGCATCAATCTGAGCCGCCATCATTGACTTGGTGACGTCATCCCAGTTAACCAATAAGGCCTCTACAGTAGTCCAATTACTGGAGGTCGCATCGATAATCTTTTGTGTCGGTGCAGCCACTGTAAGAAGTTGCATTGCGTTTATTCCCGTAATGGGATAGCTTTGCTGAAGCACGCTCGCCTCTAATCCGCTGCTGAGCAAATCGGTAGCGGCTAAGATGCGTGTTTCAACAGAGCTCGTCCCATTGCGGCTTTTTACGTAGGAGGGTGTCGGGCGTTCGAATCGCTCCGAGGGTGCTAGTTTTTAGACCTTAGAGAATGTCTCTTGTCGGCATATCCCTCGTTCACGCGAAGTCGCAAAAGCCGCTTAAATCGTTGCGACAGTGGGCTGTACGGGAACTCGTGCTCTGCAATCATTTCGAATTATTGACTGAAAGTCTGAGCTTCGATTGGACACGCTTGATTGGTTATGGTTGCACATCGGTTTTTTCGCCCTGTCATTGAGCTACCAAAGGCTGGCTGAGGGAGCCCATATTCAGGACTGATTTGACTCATCTTCGCGAACTTCGTAGGAGTGATGATGCTTGATCGTGATTGAATCCTCAACCGGCTTACTCAGCTTATGCTGTTCCATCGACTCTGCCAGGTCCGACAAAAGCTTCCGTTCTTTTCCTCGGTTGATCAATTTGTACATGCTTGGTACTACAAATAACGTCAATGCTGTCGCGGATATAAGTCCACCAAAGACAACAGTAGCTAATGGACGTTGAATTTCAGCACCAGTCCCGGTAGAAAAAAGTTTTGGAAGAAGACCCATGACCGCCACCAATGCCGTCATAAGAACAGGTCTCAGTCGAACACTGGCGCCCTCCAGAATCGATTTTTCAAGAGACAACCCTTGTTCTTTTTGCACTTGCATTATGTAGCTGACCAGTATAACGCCGTTCTGAACAGCGACACCGAACAATGCTATGAATCCGATAATGGCGGGGACTGAGAGTGGTTGCTGTGATAGCCATAAAGCCACTACTCCGCCTATCATCGAGAACGGCACGTTGAGCATAATCAACCCTGCGTTCTTCACCGAATTAAAGGTGAAGAAAAGCAATATGAAAATCAAAAACAGAACGATTGGCACGACCACCGCTAACCGCACCATGGCTCGTTGTTGATTCTCGAACTGACCGCCCCACACAACCCAATAGCCGGGGGGGAGCTTAACTTTTTCTGCTACCGTTTTTTGCGCGTCCATGACGAATCCGCCAAGATCTCGTCCGCGAACATTGACCATAACCGCGGCTCTGCGCTGTCCGTCTTCTCGATTTATCAGCACTGCGCCCTTCTCAATCTTAAGGTCGGCTATAGCCTTCAGTGGAACGTGTGCAGCATCTGGTGGCTGAATATTTATAGACTGGATCTGTTTTACCGTTTCTCGATGTTCATGCGGAAATTGCAAGAGTATTCCGAACCGCTTGTTGCCCTGTACTACTTCGGAAACGACCTTGCCTGCAAGAGCAGTCTGAACGTCATCAAAAACCTCAGAAGAGCGCAGTCCGTATCGGGCTAAGATTTGTCTGTTAAGCTTGATTTTCAGTTCCGGTAGACCCAATATAGGTTCCCTACTAACATCAGCAGCGCCGGGTACTTGTGCTACCACACGCCGTACTTCGTTGCTAAGTTCTTCAATTTTTTCAAGCTCAGGACCGAATATTTTGATACCCACGTCTGCTTTTATTCCAGTTATCAGGTCGGCAATCATGTCTTCGATTGGTTGAGAAAAGCTGTACATGACACCGGGAATTACTGAAACAGCCTTTGACATGCGTTCAACCAGGTGTTCTTTATTCTTATCTCTCCATTGCTCTTTCGGTTTCAGGCCGATGAACATGTCTGCTGCATCTACACCCTCCACGTCGGATCCCATTCCAGATCGCCCTACACGCGTGGCTGCTATTGTCACTTCGGGAAACGAGCGAATAATCCGCTCGAACTGCGCCACCACTTCCTCCGTCTTGCTATGAGCAATGCTGGCCGGCATACGAAGGCGAAGCCAGAGGGAGCCTTCATCCAGGCTCGGTATGAATTCCGAGCCAAGAAACGGCAGTAATCCAAATGCTCCAACAAGCATCGAGAAGGCTGTTATCATCAACATGCGCGGATGGGCAAGACACCAAGTCAGACTTGGGATGTAGGATTTTTTTAGGTACTCGACAACGGGATTGTGTCGTTCGATTAAAGGCCGGCGGAAAACGAAATAGCAAGCCACGGGAATAATCGTCAGTGATACGAGCAAAGCGCCCGTGAGGGCATAAATGAAAGTGAGAGCCAGCGGCTCAAACATTTTGCCTTCAATACCTTCAAGTGTAAAAAGCGGTAAGTAAACAGCCACGATGATGCACATGGCGAAGCAGATTGGACGTCCGACTTCTTTGGCTGCGTCTGTGATAATTTGAAGACGGTCAAAGCGTTTATCGCTGGCGTGTGGCATAGACATTTTGCGATAAATGTTCTCGACCATAACGACTCCAGCATCTACGACAACGCCAAAGTCCACTGCTCCCAACGTCATCAGGTTCAGCGATAAGCCGGTAAACTTCATCAGAACAAAACTAAAAATCAATGAAAGCGGGATGATCAGGCAGACAATCAGTGCGGCGGGAATGTCCATCAATATGGCTGTTAGAACGATCACTACCAGAGCGCCGCTAAAAAACAATATCTCTTGAACAGTATCAGTGGTTTTATCGACTAATTCTTTCTGATTGTAAAAGGGCGTCAGCTTAATGCCCGGCGGCATGGTCTTCTGAATTTCAGCTAGTTTCTTTTCCACATGTTCAACAACTTCTTTGGTGTTCGCCCCTTTGCGGGAAAACACAATGCCGATAATGGCTTCGCCTTTGCCATCGATAGACGCAGAACCGCGACGAAATGCCGGTCCTATTTTGACTTTGGCGACATTGCCTATCGTGACCGGGGTTCCGTCGAACTCTTTGATAACGATGTCTTCAATGTCTTTCTCATTTTCGACTCGTCCGATTCCCCGGATGACAACTTCTTCCTCTGCTTGCTCAATGAAGTTGGCTCCGGCATTCTTGTTACCTGAAGCCAGGGCGTCCGAAAGCTCTCTAAGTGTCAGAGAATACTTTTTGAGGGACTGGGGAGCAACCAGTACTTTGTACTGCTTCACCCAGCCACCATAAGTGACCACGTTGCCGACTCCAGGGACAGAAAGAAGTCGTTTGGAAATATCCCAGTCTTGTATGGTCCTCAAGTCGAGAAGATCATGATTTGTGCTTGAAACCCGGTACATGAAGATCTGGCTGAAAGTAGAAAGAACCGGCGCCAGGTAAGGCGTTGGTACATCATCCGCTAGTTTCAGCGTGCTGAGGCGTTGTTGCACTAGCTGTCGAGCCAAGTAGACATCGCACTCATCTTCGAATATCGCCGTAACCATCGATAGCCCAAACTCGGAGCTCGATCGAACTTTCTGGATGAAAGGCAAACCGTTCAGCGCGTATTCAATCGGCACCGTCACGAGCGACTCAACTTCTTCGGTCGCCATGCTTTCCGGCTCG
Organism: Candidatus Obscuribacterales bacterium; assembly: GCA_019752635.1. Taxonomy (GTDB): domain Bacteria; phylum Cyanobacteriota; class Vampirovibrionia; order Obscuribacterales; family Obscuribacteraceae; genus JAKFUT01. The sequence continues at coordinate 34,244 of JAIELX010000002.1, forward strand.
GTGATTATTTGCACCTGCACATTGCTTACATCCGGGAATGCGTCTGTTGCCAATGTGAAGATTGAAAAGACACCCAAGGCTACGACCGCAACCATGAGCATGATCGTTACAGCGCGCTGCTGTAGCGAAAAGGAGATGAAATTGTTGATCATAGTTTCCTTAACCAAGCTACGCATGCGGCAGCTCTAAAGAGCTGTCGGCCAATAAAGCAAGACTAGGGAAATCGATTTAAATTAGTAGCCGACAGCGGCGCAGCCACAGGCGGTTATCGCCAAAATTCGAATCTGGCAACATTGCAACCGAGAGATCAAATGAGCGTTCAAATTTCCAGAACGCAAACAATGACGCAATGCCACCGGCGACCACGCAATGTAATGCTTCCAGCTCTCGATTGATGCGAATGCTGTTTGAGACCAGGAACGGATCCATCGTCACAACATCTTCTGGATCGATATCATCTAAAGATAGAGACGAAAAAGTCTCAAATGCACCGCAAAGCGAAAAGATCTGCGACCACATGAATAGTGCCAGCAGAACCGATACAATGTTGCGTTTGGACGATTTCATATAGCATCCAGATCGTACACCCACACATAATAGCAACAGAAACCTGCCCGATCCTTTCAATGAACTTTCGGACAATCAACACCTATGAACGCCACAATCCAGGAGCTAATCTTTCTTCTCCTCTAACAATTTCTTGTTGAAGCGCGTTGAGCGATGCTATTTTTTTATTGGTTCATTTGGAATCCAGGAACTTTGTCCGTACAGCAACGTCGTCCAACAATTGTTCAGCGATTAGGGTGGTGTTCGTGCTGCAAAAAGTTGCGACTTGGTTAGTTTTAGGTTTATCCGTTAGCACTTCCCCCGCCCTATGCCAGAGCAACCCGGGGGTCAGGGGCACCGTAAAAATCGATGCTTCCCCTAGTCATGTTTGGAAGGCTGTACATGATGAACGAGCCAAAGATCCAGACTTGGCATACAGTAAAGTCATGCAACAAAAGGGCAACAGAGTCTTAATTGAACAAAAGTTTAACGCTTTGCCTGTCATTGGCGAAGCGACTTGTTTGATGGTTCAGGAAGAGACTCCCGAGAAAAGAATCGACTACAAAATGGTAAAGTCGGATAAATTTAAAGAAATGTCTGGAAGCTGGACTCTCGAAACTCAGGCGGACGGCGGTGTGAAGCTCGAGCTTTGTTCGCTGCTTGACACTGGGCTTCCATACTCGCAAGGAGTGATAAACGCTCTCTTGCAGGATAAGATAAATAAGAGGTTGTTGCGCATTAAGGCCGCGGCTGAATCCCTTTCTCAAGGCCGGTCGAACCCGCTCTAACTTTGTCCGCATCCCTGTCTCTAGGCTGAACATCGAGGAATATCATGAGAATCTCAATAACGATGACCTTCTTATTAGCCGCATTGTTCTTCAGTATCTCTGACGGATTTGCCCAAACGGTTCTAAATTCGAACGGCGATGAATTGCTGAAAGATTTCAACGTTGATCCTTCTACCATGAACAAGTATCAGCCCAAACAAAGCAGCAGTAAGACCGGAGCGATACTCAGACTTGTTGAATCAGCATTGCCTAAGATAGATGTTGATACTACATCTGGTGCTTCGTCTGTGAAAGTTAAGGCTCCCTTTGTGAACGTCGACGTGAAAGACGGAAAATCCAATGTTCGAGTGAGTGCTCCATTCGTAAATGTAAACACCGGGAACTCGGGATTGAATGTGAAAGCGCCTTTTGTGAATGTGGGAAGGACAGAGCCTGGCAATGGTGCTAACTCATCACAGGGCACAACACAGCCGATACCGAATAACACTCCGCCGATCTTGCCATGAAGAATGACATTTTCGCCTGCCGGGGATTTTTGATCGAGAAAGCGGGCATTAGAGCCCCTGTAAGTCCTGGTCTATTTCGTCTTGGATCTTGCGATCAATAAGCACTTCCATATCGGACTTAACCTGTCTAAGTCCACTAGGGATCGCAAATGTTGATTCAGGTACGTTTTGCTTTTCTATTAAAGTCGTGTTCACACGAGTCACGGGCTTTCTTTCGGGAAGCGTGAACTCCAATTTTAGAGGCAATCTTTGATTGTTTGGTACCGCATAGAGCTGAGAGACTATCTCGGAGACTTGCGGCGGAGTTACTATGTCTTTTGCGAGATACAGGCGGGCCGATGGGAGCTTTGCCGTTCCTTTCCCGCTTGGTGTTGCCGACCTTGAACAAGACATTTTTTTTATGCCGGATGTCTCAGTGACAAATGTCTGTGCCGGAAATCCTGCAACGCTATAGTTTCCTTTCGCGGGTTTCCATGTCGCTCCGTCAAACGGTCCGCCACCCGCATCTTTTGTCCGTTTTCTGATCGATTGGGCCCAGTCTTTCAGGCTAGATTTGAAACATGCTTTTGTCTTGGTACTAAATAGAGTGATATCCCAATTCGGGCTTTTGGCAACAAGATGCAAGCCGGAATCCTTGCTGCTAATGGACACACCTGCGGAAGAGAAGGTGATTATTGCCGCGCCGCCGATTGGTAAGCTGCCGCTTTGCGTTACAGTCCATCCAGGTCTAGCCGCTGCTGGTGCAGCCGCTGTAGCAGATTGAACGTGGATCACTAAGGCGGCGAAGCCTATCGATAGCCATACTTTGTGCATTGTTCAACTTCCTCAAACTTACGACCAATCATCCGTCGTTCCAACTCACCTGGATTCCCTGTTGGGTGCTGATATCACAATCAATATCATCAGAATGTTGGAAAGTTGTTGGCAAACAATAGGACTATCCGCGGTGGTCACTTGCGGTCAACCGCCACTCGATCTTCACTTCCCCATAGAAAACCTTGCTCCGGCTCGTCGGAAAGCTTCTCTATCAGCATAATGCCCACCGATTTCTGAGGACCAACCATTTAATGGCGAGGGCTGGAACGAGTGCACCAAAACTGGTGATGTAAGAGCAGATCAACCACAGGTAACCCCAGCCTTGTGAGGTGTGAGGCTTGAATTCGCTAAGAAGTTCTGCCCAACTAAACGAAACCGCGCACAAAAGAGGCAAAAAACAAACAAAGCCGGTCAACGACTAACTCAAGAATCTCTCCACCTCTCGGACTCGATAAACGACTTCACCTGCTTCTTGTGCTCTGCGGAAAAGACAATTTGGCAACGCTCATCGCACATTTTGATCGGAAGGGAGAACTCATCCGTGTTTTCAGCGTCCAGGGTGCGAAGAATACCCAATACATTGTCGGGTATTCCTGTTTTTCCATTCAGCAGCTTTGCGCAACATAAGGCGCAAACTGAGATTACATTACCTGCGAAATCCGCGTTTGCTCCCTTCTTGGTAGAAACAATGAAAATCGCCTCGAAAAAGACATCGCCGCGAGACGTGGTAAATCCAGGCGCTGAACAAATTTGGCACTTGCCACCATACTGCTCAAGTAGAAATGCATGAGTGTCCGAATCTCTCTTGGTCGTGCCGCGCGGAGACACAGCACGGAGGAAGCTACCGGCAGGAGGTTTTACCGGTTTTGACTTGACTGGTGCAGACTTGGGTTTCTCCGCCGGTGCAACTGCTTGCGGAAGTTCGACGCCACCGCCACCGAAATTGGCGCGGGACATTAGCTCGGAAATCCTTTCCGGGTTCAGTCGCACGAATTCCAGAATGTCTGCTGAGATCCCGCTCTGCTGAGCGAGCAAACCGAGCACCACATCTTTCATCTCCAGCAAAGTCGCCAGCTTTTTGTTCCTGACGAATTCGGGAGGAAGCTCGTTTAAAGAGAGTTCTGCGGTAAAAACAAATGAGTTTGGTGTGTGTCCCGGCAGCCAGGCAAAGGATTGCAGGAGCCTCAACCACTTTGGTTTGGCCTTGTCGGTTGTAGTTCTGGATCGGAACTCGCGCGGAACTTCTGCAAATGGAGGGTCTTGTGCTTCTACTATGTCGCTCAAGAGTTTCCATAGAACCCGTGCATGATTTAAACGTTGCTCGGGGAGACCGACAGACATTCGCTGGACGAACTCCTCAAGACCTTTTAGTTCGTAGTCGGTTGGTCTGCCGCGGAGGCGGTCGTCCGGTTCAATAGCTTTCAGCTCTTGTTCGGTAAGTGAATGTTTTGCCGTACGCACGAATGCTGGATACTCCAGCAGTCCGAGTGGTTTCAAGAATGGAATTAGATCCTGAGCTTCCGGCGGTAAGTCCGGGAACCATACGTTCTCCACCGCTTGGAAGTAGTTCACCAATCGGTCTGTCGGCGAATAAACTTCGTTCGCGCGCAACAATTTTTCGCTGCGTAAGGTGCCATGTCGCCCGCGTAAAAAAGGTAAAGTGCGTAGCCGACTCTCGAGCAAAGTTGTTTGATGTCTGTCTGCCTGCTTGAAGGCGAACATGATTTGTCTAACGGCTCGTGCGTACGTCTCATCGTCGAGAAGTTGCTCGCCGTTATCCTGTAGCTGTGGTATCAGCGTATTTAGCGTGTCGTGCAGATCGTCCGGTTCGGTCAGTCCAAGTTGTTGCAAGAATGCCTTCGCCTCTGTGTTTTTAATTAGGTTGGCTTTAACAAAGGGTAGCCCCGTAACCCCCTTCATGGGGAAATAGGCATTTAGTTTGCCTGTCTCCATCACGGCGCTAACGTGTGTTCCATCCTCAAGTCTGACGATGGGCATAGTTCGCAACTTTCTGATTATTTCCGGCTTTTGTTTCTGGCAAAACGAGTAAAAGCGAACCATCCACTCATCTGACTGTTTCGCTAGATATCGCTCGTCCAGTACGTTGATCACGTTGTCGATAGTGATCTTCTTGATTCCCAATTCACTCTCTAAGTATTCTGAAAGTTCTGCTTTGTCGGCAATCGACGGCTCCAGCCAGTCCGCTCCGAACCCGATGCGAAGTAGCGCGGCGATTTCTTCGCGTCCGAAGAGGTTCCGAATCTCAGTGCTTCCCGGTATTAATACCAGTCGCGCAGGAGCATGCGTGCCGGAAAGCGTCGGTAGTATTTCTTCATTTAGCAGGCACTGACGTGTGTTGTCGAAAAGTGATCTGAACAGATCTCCTCGGGGGAACTGTTTCGGAGCAATGGCAAGCGTTTGCAACGCCTTGCCCGTGATCAGGTTGTCAGCCTTGAATTGCAGAAGTGCGAGCCGGAGGAGATCCGTCGATGCATTTATTATTTGCTGATTGCGTTCGTTGTTGTTGTTGTCCAGATTGTCGCGCGCCGGGGTTGTGAAGAAAGGTCCGTTGATCAAATATCCGATGGGGACCTTCTTGTGCGTGGAGAAGCACACGTGCAAGTAAGACTGCTCTAAAGGCTGAATGCAAGGCTTCCCGATGTTGCTCATCTCTTGCAAAAAAGCCAGTTGAACCAACGGCGCCGATGGACGTTGATCGTCATCGTCTATTTTCTTTGAGAACACATACCATTGCTCGGCTATTCTCCCTGCCGTGCTCAAGCTAACGAGTTGGTGGTGTGCGGCAGTCTCCAACACGGATTTGCGCAGTTCACCCGAACGCCCGTTCGGTGCACGCCAATTAATCGACCGGATTGAATTCAAGAAAATCAAATTGCGGCGATCCAAAACCGCGAAGGCCTGGACAATTTCCGAAACTGCGCGCTCCGCAGGAAATTCGGATCTGTTGAAGGGAAAGATGAAGAGTGTTTTGCCTTCCTCAACTTCACGAGGAGGCAGCGCGTAGGGTCGAACATAGTCCTGAATACAGAACGAAAATCCGCTCGAGTAAACTTCTGGTCGAGTTGTGTAGTTGTAGACCGCTTTAAAGCCAATACCGAACTTGCCCACCTTCGAAACGTCGTCTTTCTTCGTTCCCTCGGCGATTCTGCAGATTGCCTCCACATCGCGGGCATCGAACGGTCGACCGTTGTGCGTGAAGTGCAGCGCGTCGGCCGATAGCCTGAAGTCTACTTCTGTTGCTGCGGCATCGGAGGCGTTCTGGATGAGTTCGAAGATGAAGTGGGTGCGCTCAGGATAGATTGAGCGCAACAAGTCCAGGTGCGTGTTCCCTGTTCCGTACTCGATCTGGTTTTTGCTGCGGATAAGATCCAGATCAATTTCCATTTAACCGTCCACGAAAGAGCGGACCCTTTTACCCTGCCGGGGGTAACGGGACCAAGCTATTTTACCGCGAATGATGCCTCATTTAGAATCGTTCTTCTTCCGCGAAAAAAGCCACTCGGTAAGTTCCTTGAATTCAGCTGGACTCAAATCGGACTCTTTCGATTTTTTTTCCAGCCAAGCTTGCAAGCTGGCATGGTCGCTTTCGCTGTTCTTTCGCCGAGAGAATAACCACTCGGCAAGTTCCTTGAATTCGCCCGCGCTCAGGTCCGACTCTTGCGCCTTTTCCGCCAGCCAAACTTTCAAATCAGCATGGTCGCCATCGCTGGTGGTGTCTTCTTTCGAAGAATCATTTCTCGAGGACCGCTTCATGAGCCAATCCAGAAGGTCTTTCGCCTCTGAAGCCGTCAAGTCGGAATCGCGAGCCTTTTGGTTGAACCACCGCTTAAGTTCAATCCATTCCAACGGGTTTAACATATCGACATCGGGACCTGAGGTGGAGCCGTCGGGACTAGGATATCTTAGCGCAATTTCACTTGCGCTTATTGTCAAGCGGGTCAAAACTGGTTCATTAGCCAAGCCGCCGCAACAAATGAATGATCAAGTAACAGTACAGGGGAAAGATTCCCTTATTACCTTTCCGTGGCAAGAGTCACCTTCCGCCTCTGAAGCAGGGGCGAAGCTTTTTCACGATTATCGAGAGAGTGTTGTCAAAATACAGAACGGACTGGGCAGCGGCACTGGCTGGATCGGTCCGGATGGACGAGTGGTTACGGCGTATCATGTGATAAAGGGCGCTACCGAGCTGTTCGCCGTTACTGCGGACGGACACCGTCATCGTTTGGGTGGGCGAGTCTCCATCGACGACGTTGCCGACATCGCTATGTTGGAGATTGTGGGTTCGTCTACCGATGCGCGTCGCCTTACCGTTGCCGCCAAACCTGCACAACCGAACGAATCCGTTCGGACCCTTGGTCATCCGGCCGGGCTTTCGCTGCATCTTTCGGAAGGCACCTTCGCTCAGAATTCTTCGATGGAGGAAGTACTGCGAGCAGCAGGGAAGGCCGTTCCGAGGCAAGTCTTTTTTGATTCGCGAGAGAAAGCCAGCTATGACCAATTCATCACAATGAAGTGGCATTTGAGCCGACTTCCCTGCCGTCCTGGCAATTCCGGTGGACCGATTTTTAACTCGCGCGACGAAGTTTTTTCGCTTTGCAGCATGGGCCGGGATGGGGTAGTGTTATCACCGGAGCATGGGCGCCTCGTCGCTGTTCTAGGAAGAACTCCGGCTGATGAGCCGTTCATCAATAACGGTCAGTATGTGAATGGTTTCACGCGCATGATGTTGAAGGCTGAGAGACAGCCTCTGCAATTAGCAGCAGAAGGGGCCTTTGCCAGTTTCGCGGCTCTGGGGCTTCGTGAGTTTCGTCCGCGCTCTTCAAATCTTCAGCGCGGCCTTGGCACCGCTTTGGTGTTGCCTTATGTCGCAGGACAGGGCTATTTCGATGTTAGTGGTTATTTGGGAAGTACTAGTAGCGCCGACTCGACTTATTACGGGTTGGCAAGCCTGGCGGACGGTGGCATGCTGACTGGCCTTGCAGGGACCACACTTTCGAGATTGCCGCATGTGCAGCGCGCTTTCAAGATTACGGCCCTTGCAGGCGCGGGTGCCAGAGCGGCGTGCGAATTCATGCCTAACCATTACGTGCTCAACTTGGAGAGAGCGGATAAGCGGGACCCGCGACCTCCGTTTCTAGACCACGTCCTGAACAAGAGCCGTTTCACAGATGACGAACCTGCTTTCGACAATTCGAAGAGGGTTTCTGAGAACTGTTCGCCTTTGGAGGCATTGCGTCAAATCAACGAACGCGTAGCCGGTGCTCATCGCTAGCCTGCGCATGCAGCAAAAACCACACCGCCGATCATCCACAGCTTCGATTAAAATCGCCGAATACTGAATCGGGGTGAGACAGAATTCGGTCAGGACTAGTTCGCTACTTCAAGCCGGAGCGTGCTTCGAAATCGCTAACGGCTTTTCGTGTTGCGGCATTGAGATCGGCAACCGATCCGTCCGGTAGTCGAGTCCTGGTGCCCGTTCCGTAGGCTTTGTCCAGCTCGGCTTGATCTTGTTCGCGTATGAACTTCTACAAATCAGGACTCGTCCTGGCAAATTCTGCCCTTCGCTTTTCGCTCACTCTGAACGACATGATTGATTCTGCAAACATTTCGATGGTGTTGTCGAAGTAATCTGTCGGGGGACGCATTAGCGCGCGGTCTCGCATTTTTGCCTGCGTGATTCGAAGGGCTTTGTCTTCCGATGCTGGTTGTCCCTTGTCGTTGAGGTAGTTTCCTTTGTCATCGCAACGAACCCAGTTGGTTAACTCGGAGTCAATCCTGTACAGCTCGTTGGCTTATACTTTTGTTTGACCATCGAGCTGCATCGTAAATTCAATTTTGTCTTGAGCAATCTTGAGCGATAATCCATGCTCACTGGCAAGGTTTGCGTATGTTCTTGCAGCAGGTTTGTCCGAGACCTTCTCTGGAACCTCCGGAGATTGCGGAAGTAAGGCGACGAGCATTTCCTTCGACCCGGACGAAGTCACGCGTGATCGAGGTGCCCTGCAAACTCCCGTGATGAAGAGCCGTTGGCAAGGACCGCGACTGGTTATGAGTTTGCCTGCAGCCCAACCACGAGCGGGACTGGTGGTACCGCTCGGCAGTGCTACCAAAAGTGGTGCAACATCGGTTGTGCCATCTGCGGTAGATACTATAGTGCCATCGAAACCGGGGCGCGAGTTTGTCCCCCCGCTACCTTTAACCCGCGAAGCGGTTGCTACGAAGAAGTCGGAGGACGAAGGGGACTACGAGTATGTGTCTGCGCAGCAGATGGCATCTAAAGTTAGGCTGCTGCAATCGCCGCTTGTAGAACTTTCCGCAGCTCCAGCTTATCACTGGCCTGAAAGGTCGCCGGAGCGAGTCGAGGCTTTTCCGATAAAGGCGGGCTACTTTGATCTGGACGTACTGAGAGAGACGTTTAAGCCGCTGGTTGAAGTGACGAGGTTGCGAGAGCGAGAGGTCGATAGCCTCGGTCGCGAAACTGATATCGCCAATGATGCCCTAGATGCAATGTACAAGAGCGGTAGCTCGAGCGATGAGATTGAAGCGAAGCGCAAAGTTCTTCCGCTGCACTGAAGGCCAAGGAAGACGCGGTAGTCATTGAACTGAACAAGCGGCTCAGTGCAGCCAATAGCAAGCTCATCGCTGCTGCTGCGGAGATAGCTCAAGCAAGGGGGCTTCAAGTAGTCGTCGCGAAGAGTGCGGTGTGGATGGGTGAAGATTTGATGATACGAAATGGCACCGACTTGACACAACAATGTTGCACGAATTCCTACCTGAAAAGGGGCAAGCGGGGAGAGACGCGAGGGCACGTCCCTCCCCAGAGGAAGAAAGCTGGATGATGTTGGAGTGTTCGTTAGGCCCTTTTTCGTTCCGGTGGTCTGAACGGACTATACGGCTGAGGCTGTTCCTTGATGGATAACACGCGTGCATCCGCGAACAGATCGTTTCGTGCCATTTCGTTGTGAAACGCTTCATCGGATGATTCGTCTGCAATCGGAGTCGCACGTTGATCGGGTGTTACGTCAACTTGAGGATAACTGACTGCTTTCGCTGCCCCGGTGCGTGGGGGAAACTGCAACTGTGTTGCTGCAACGACCGGCGTCAAGCGCTCCCGACCTTCTTTGTCCGTCCAACGCTCCATGATGAGCCGTCCGGAAACGCCCACTTGCTGACCTTTTTGCAGATATTTAAAGGCCAGTTCGGCAAGCTTTCCCCAGACCTCGATTCGATAGAAATCGGAGGCGGATTCGGGAGCCTCATCGTTCTGTTCTTTCTGTTGTCGGGCTGGATTGCTGACAGCGATTCGCATGGTTGTCTTGGTCCGCCCACTAGCAAAAGTGAACTGCTCAGGATCCTTTACAAGATTCCCCACGAGGGTAACATTGATCATGTTCATAACCTGTCCTCCGGCGCAACCAATCAGGTTCCCGCATTTTGTGAGTGGGAACTCGTGGCAGTGGTGAAATTCGGGGAGATGTGAAAATCCTACCACCCATACATGTGTATGTCAACCGCCAAAGCTCCTGGACAAACATCGGTGATCAAGTGCTTCGGGTAGGTACAATTTAGGAGCGTACACGTGTTCGGTCTATCGGCACGTGGTGCTGTGAGGGAGGTGAGCCATTGATTGAGTGACGAGCCAAAGAACGAAACAAATACATGGCTAGCCCGGTACACCTTCATCGGTGTTATTGGCGAGGGTGGCATGGGCCAGGTTTACCTTGCAGAGGACATCCAGAACGATAACCGACAGGTAGTCGTTAAGCAGACCAAAATCGGCGAATCTGGCGATCAAGAGCATCTCCTCAAAATCTTCTACCGAGAAGCCGAAATGCTTCGACGCCTAAACCATCGCGGCATCGTCAAACTGGTGGATGATTTCTGGTCAAAGGACACCCCGGAGTTCATGTTCCTGGTTATGGAGTATGTGCCGGGTGAGAACCTGGAGAAAATTGTCAATTTAGAGGGACCGTTGACTTCCGAAACGGTGATTAAGATTGCCATTCAATGTTGCGACGTGTTGGAGTATCTGCATTCGCAAAGTCCGCCGATAATCTACCGTGATCTGAAGCCGAGCAACTTAATTCTGCGTCCTGACGGTCTGGTGGTTTTTGTTGATTTTGGTATTGCGCGCGATTTTGAGCCGAAAGGACCCTCCACCCGTGTGGTGACATCCGGTTACGCCCCGCCGGAGCAGTATTTTGGAAAGCCGGAACCCAGGGGAGATATTTATTCCCTTGGTGCCACAATGCATCAATTGCTGACAGGCGTAAGACCTCGGCCTCTCACCCAGTGTAGCCCTGGAAACATCCTTGCCGGTGTTTTGAAAGATCTCGACAATTTAGTACATCAAATGACCGAGCACGACATCGATAAGCGACCGCCTTCCGCTCGGGCTGTGCAGTTTGAACTTTTCCGAATGTATAAAATGTACCACCCGGAGTTCGAGATTCCAGATCTCGGCATTGATGACGACGTTGAGTTAGACGATGCAAGAAGTCGCAATCAGAACGGGCGAAGCGCCGCGAGTGCTGAGCACTCAAGGAATAGAGGAGCTAAACAGTCGCTCCGCAGCATTGAAGAAGATGATGACGAACCTGCTACCCGTCCGACGCTGTTGGACCGTTTCCGCCAATGGGTTTATGACTTGCGCAGTAGACTTTAGTATAGGTTTGCCGCACAGTGAGTGTATCGGTGTTAGCGGTTAGAAGCCAGTGGCTTGAGGACTACGCAAGCGAAGAAAATTCCTGCCAATGCTACTGCGTCCATCTTCGGTGGTACCAGTTTGCAGGTGACGATTCCGATGAGCACTGCGGCAACGCAAGCCCAGTAAAGAATGACATCGATGTGTGGCATGTCCAGTGCTAGTGCCTTCATAAGTGTTCCGCCTTTTGTTTCACCCTGATGTTTTTAAATTATCAACTGGTTGTGGCAGCAGCATTGCAATCTCGTGGCTTCCGTGTGGCAGATTGAGGTTGTTTTAGTGACGGAGATCTGAAATTGCTGTGAAATGCTTGCTCAGCAACGGTTCTCAGGGGCGTGTCATAATGGCGCTCACACTTTCTAGACCAACTACTAATCTATCTGTCGCAATAGTGTCCAATTTCTGAAAAATTCGTGGCACCACCGCTACTTGTCCAGTCCGGAACTCTGCACGATGCGCTCGACCAGCTCATCATAGGAAATGCCGACATGTTCCGCCATGGCAGGCAAATCTGATGTGTCAGTCATACCTGGCAATGTGTTCACTTCCAGTACATATGGCTGTCCTGCTTCGCTCACCATGAAATCTACGCGAGCATAGCCCGAGCAGTGCAGTGCTCTAAATGTTTTGACCGCCAGTTCCTGGCACAACTTTGTCACTTCCGGCGAGAGTTCCGCAGGCAGAATGAACTCTGTCATGCCTTTTGTGTATTTCGCCTCGTAGTCGTAGAAACCAGCTTTCGATTTTGGTCGCAGTTCCAATATAGGTAGCGCCCAGACGTCCTTTCCGTTGCGGTTGTGCGGTGGCTCTTCCAATACGCCGATTGTAATCTCGCGACCTGTTACGTACTGTTCGACGAGCGCCCCGCCGAATTCTTTGATCGTTTGAAGAACCAGTGGCTGGATTTCAGTCTTGTCCGTGACCTTATGAACGCCCACTGAAGACCCTTCGTTGAGCGGCTTGACCATTACAGGCAGCCAATCATGCTTCGCAAGCGTCGATTCAACTTCCTTTACTTCTCGATCTGTTAGCACCAAAGTTGGTGCATAGGGCAAGCCGTTCGCTTGCAAAACATTTTTAGTCAGTGGCTTGCTCATGGCGACCGCACTGGCCAATACGCCCGAGCCTGTATAAGGAATGTGCAAAAGTTCCAGCATTCCTTGCACCGCTCCATCCTCGCCGTACTTGCCGTGAAGGGCCAGGAATGCGACTTCGGTCTTTTTCTCAATCAATGTCCGGGCAATATTGCGGTCGACGTCAATTAATTCGGCGTTGGTGTAGCCCAGTCGCTTCAGGGCTGCCAGGCAGTTGTTTCCGGAGCGTAGTGATACTTCTCTTTCGTTGGAGAGTCCACCGCATAAGACTCCGACTCTCGATTGCTTCGTGATTGTGGTTGTTTGCATTAGTGCGTACCATTCCATATTTCGCGCTCTAGACTGCTAAAGCGTCCGAGAGTCTTCCATTCCGGGTGCAAGCGAACGTTGTGTTTTTCCTGCACCGTGGCTTGCATACGTTGCAGTAATCGCAGAATATCGTCGGAATGAGCACCGCCTAAATTGATAACGAAGTTTGCATGAACGGCTGATACCGCGGCATGCCCTTCCTTCAATTCCTTTGCACCCGACTGGTCGAGCAGAAGTCCTGCGCTGCGGGTTGGTTCCGGGTTCTTGAAAGTGCTTCCCAGGTTTGGCCAGCCCAGCGGCTGTGTTCGCCAGCGATACTCTTCGTTCTCTTGTGTTTTCGCTTGAATTTTTGTCGCTTCGTCCGGACGTAAGCGAAAGCGAGCGCTTGCCACCACTTGTCGAGCCGGGTCAATTTCGGAATGGCGATATTGGAACTTGAGGCGCTCGGCAGTCCATGTCTCTACGTTTCCGGTCTCGGCGTTCATCACCAGCGCACTTTCAAAAATATTTGCCATGCAGCTACCGTGCGCGCCGGCGTTCATTACTACCGCACCGCCTACGGTGCCGGGAATTCCTACTGCAAACTCCAATCCGGATAGCCCCATCGATGCTGCGTACTTAGCCAGGTGCGGCAATCTAGTGCCTGCATCAGCTTCCAGCACGTCTGGCTCGGGGCTGGTGATACTGGTCATCTTCGTCATGCGAATGACGGCACCATCTACCCCGTCGGAGGAGATGAGCATGTTTGAACCACCGCCCAGAATGTTCCAAGGCTGGCCTTCGCGCTTCAAGCGCTCGATCAAGGAGACTAGTTCTTCACTATGTTTTGGATGGTACAGTTGACACGCTTCACCGCCCACTTTCATGGTGGTGTATCGCCAGAGAGGACTATTGCGCGTTTCTTCCATGTTGCCGTGTACTTTCCAGAAGCGTGATGATTGGTTGACCTACGCCGGTTATGTCGCCGGCTCCGATTGTGAGAACAACATCGCCAGGCATCAGTAGCGGCGCTACTTTTGCGGCTAGATCCGTTACCGGTCCGTTCAGGTATTTCACATTTTTGTGAACAACTTCTTTGGCGAATCGTTCTGAGTTAATGCCTTCGATCTGTCCGCCTCTGGCAACGTAAACGTCCGTCAGCAGCACCAGGTCAGCCTTTTCAAAAGCTTCGCAAAATTCGGTCCATAAATCTCGAAGGCGTCCCGGCTGGTGCGGTTGGAACAAAGCCACCACGCGGCCGTTGATTTTGTTTGAGCGAAGGAATTGCTTGGCCGCTTCTAGAGTCGCTCTCACTTCGGTGGGGTGATGGCCGTAATCATCTACGACTGTGATACCGTCTATAGTGCCAAGAATTTGGAATCTCCGCTCAACGCCGCCGAAGGTTTCCATCGAGACTCGCATGGTCTCAAAATCGACACCGCATTCGAAGCCGACGGCAATCGCAGCCAGGGCATTGAGTTTGTTGTGCAGGCCGGGAACACCGAGCTTAACTTCACCGACCGGCTTGCCTTTAACATAAACGACGAATGCGCCCGATTCCAGCACTTCCATTGAGTACTTTGCGTCGGGAGACACGCTTCGTTGTCCGTAAGTAACCACAGGCACTTTTAACAGGGGTAATAATTCTCGGCAGCCGCTATCGTCCTGGCAGACGACAGTGCAATTCCGGCTCAGATTCACAAAGGAAGCCATGACTTCCAGAATTTGCTTCATGCCGCCGGGGTAATTCTCAAGGTGGTCCGGCTCGATGTTTGTCACGACTGAGATATGCGAGCGCATCGTTGCGTGAGTTCTGTCGCTTTCATCGGCTTCAGCGACGAAGTATCGCCCGGTGCCGACGCGAGCATTAGACTTAAGTCGCGGAAAAATGCCGCCTACGACGACTGACGGTTCAAGTCCTCCGTCTATCAAAACTTGCGCGATCATACCGGTGGTGGTCGTTTTGCCATGGGTGCCGGATACCGCCACTGCATTGCAGTCAGACGCCAGCCATGCAAGGACTTCAGACCGGTGGAAGACTGGAATGTTTTTCTTTTCGGCAGCAGCTCGTTCTGGATTCTCCGACGTTATGGCGGTGGAAACTACAATAGCACCGGCATCGGCGACGTTTTCCGCGCGATGTCCGATGTAGATGCGGGCACCCAGATCCTGCAATTCCCGCGTGATCGGGCTTTCCGCCTTGTCCGACCCGGAGATGCTACATCCTTTGGCCAGCATGAGACGTGCCAGCGCAGACATGCCAATGCCGCCGATTCCAATAAAGTGAACCGGCGCGGCAATCGCGTCGAGCGTTTTTCTCAAGTTATCCGGCGCGCCGGCGCCGGATAGATCCACAAGGTCACAGGAACGCGAAGTATCAAGTTCCAAATGCTTACTCCTCTCGAAAAACTCTGTTAATAAGAATAGCCCGCCCGAAACGATGCTGTGCTAAGGCGGTGTAAAAACTATGACAGGGTTTGTCGGTCTGAGGTTTCTAAGCGCCAGCGGACTTCTTGACCATTGCGGTGAGTCTGGCTTTGCGGCGAGCACCGGTGTTGCGGTGAATGATTCCCTTGGAAACCGCTGTGTCGATTACGGAGAACGCATGGCTCAACGCTTCTTGCTGATTGCCTTCTTTGCTTACGGCTTCTTCAACTTGTGTACGCGCGGTACGAACAGACGATTTCCACGCACGATTGCGCTCACGATTGCGCTCGGCAACCTCAACACGCTTAATAGCAGACTTAATTCTTGGCACGGCAAGTGTTTTCCCGTTTTGGAATGTGAAATGACAGGTTGGCAATTTTAGCATAGAAGCTGGAATAGCCCCTTTGACAGCCATAATCTTGAAGCAATCGCAAACTTTGTACGTAAAAAAAGAGAGCGACAGGAAGTCGCTCTCCAAAATGCTTTGACTGCTGGATGCTTACGAGATGCGCTGCTCAAGAGTAGACAAGAACCCGCGAATCTTCTTGGGGTCTGCCAAATCTGACGGGTTTATGGTCCCCGACTCATAGTTTGCGCTTGCCAACTCATCCTTCAATTCTGTAGGAAGTGTGTTGAACAGCTTTGCTGCGTTCTCTAACGCAGCTGCAATGGCCTTAAAGTGTTCTTTCGGGGACATGTCTTCGAACTTCTTCTCTGAGGCTTTGTCAGTACTGCTTGCGACAGTCGTTTTCTCTTCTGCTTCCTTTGCTTTCGATTCAGGAATTTGCGGGAAGAAATCGTTCAGCAAGTTCTCGGCTGCTTGCTTCTCTTGTGAGGCCTCGGCTGATTGCTGCCGACCGGTATCTTCGGGCCTTCTGTTATCTCCCATGGTAAATCTCTTGGTTACTCCGTCTAGTTTGCCAGCCAACCCAATTTGGTCGCTATTTTTAGTTTTGCCAAAGGTGCTTTTCGATCCGCACCACTTATCAGGTTACGTTTTTGGAACCCGGATCGTCAATGTGGTTTCTACGTAGTCGGTTTATGAGATTCCAAAAATGAGGCTGCGTAAGCGTTTACAGGCACGAACTTTGTCGATTTTTTGGGTCGGTTTCATGCTGGGCATTTGTCCGAAAGTTCCCGTGTGCACAGGGTGCACGGGCGGGCACCCACCGCCTGCGCACACACCCCGGGCGGGGGGATTGTGAGAGCCCGCTAAAGGCTTGGTAGGCAAGAGTGTTGGGAATTTAAGCATCTCTTGTCAAATCCTGCTTGCTGAGGGCTCATACCAATGGATGGATTGACATCGGTTTCACCTTTCTCAAAGAGTCGCGGTTGCCAAGGTGGGCGCTTCCGGGCTTAACGCTTCCTATATGAATGGAATGGAGAGCGGCGAGGGGCCCGTTCTGTAAATTTTGCGGCAGACCGCCCCGGTCTTATATTCGACTAACAATTCCCCTGAGGAGCCTGTGAGGGGCAGGAGGGCTCGCAAATGCTCCAGGGGTAGAGCGCGGGTTTCGCTATCACTCTGATACCGGTGCTGGCGTAGCTGGTGTGCTTCTGTTCATCTTCCAGTCGAACACGTAGCGAATATCGACCGAGCGAGGGGCGCCTTTCGGTAGCGGCGACAGAGGGGACGCGGCGGCTAAGGCAGCCAGTGCTGATTTGTCGACTTCTTCATTGCTTGAGCTTTCGACCACTTCAGGGTTCACGATGGAGCCATCTCGGTGGATGCTGAATACTACCGAGACGCGACGCGACTCCAGCCCTTTTGGCGGAGTCCACTTTTTGAAAATGTCCTGCTTCATTTTTGTCATGTAGTCGCCGAAGTCCACGTTTGGATTGACGTCGTCGTCATCTTCGTCATCCGGCTTTTGTTGAACCGGTGGTTTCTTCACTGCCGGCTGTGTTTGTGGCTTCTGTTGCGGAGCAAAAGTAGCAGTCTTTCTGGTCGTTGCGGCCTTCGGTGCGACGATGTCCGGATGCTCCATGGATAGCTGATCCAGCGGATGTCCGAGCGCGACGCCTTGCGGCGGAGTGGAACTCTTTACCGGCAGCCCCAGTGGAATTGTTGCTGTCAGCGACTGTGGCGAGCTAAGCATCAGGGCGGGGGTTTGCTCCTGCCCCGTAGACTTTCCGCCATCCTGTTTTACATTTTGCCAGACGAATTCCGCTACGCCATAGAAAGGTGCAGCGCCACCGGTCTGTTTTATTCCTTCTACCAGGTAGTGAACAAATCGACTTTGAAGCAGCGTTTGATCGTCGAATGACGGTTTGAAGAGTTCATTTGCACCGAATATAGTGGCGCCGCTTGTTGCTAGCCATTTCAGGTCTTTGGTTTTGTCCTGTTTGGAATAGGCGGCCACATTATCCGGCAGTGGTTGCGTGTCGAGCATGCAAACTATATGTTCGCTTTGAGTGCGATGCTTGATCGTTTTGAGCACTTCGAAAAGGTTGATCGCCGTTTCAGGCTGGTCCGCTTTTGTATCGCTGGCGCAGACTAGAGGCGCGCCGTCCGCTCCCGGAAACATGCGAGACGAAACATAAACGACGACTAGATCGGCAGGCAGAACCTTTTTGAGCAACCAATCATCAATTCCGTGTTTGATCGCAGCGAGACTGGCGTCCGGTCCATTCAGAATCAGTACGTGATCGGGGGCGAATCGTCCGAGGTCCGGGTCCTTCAATGTTCTTGCCAAATCGGCCGCGTTCTTCGAAGCAAATTTCATGACCGGAATTTTTGCATCGGCGAAACGGTTACAGCCGATAAGAATTGCCCATTTGTCTCTGATTTCCAGCGGTTCGGGCTCAGCCTGCTTCCCTGTGAGTGGCTGCAGCGCCTTCTTGATGTTCTCGACTGGTGTCGCGAGTGCTTGGGAACCGGTAAGGAAGGGTGCCATTGTCAGAGTCAGTGCTAACAGTATTTCTGCGGATCTCTTCATAATCTACCGTCCGAACAGGGTGCGCGACCGATGGCGGCCGATCGGCTTAGTTTACCGGGGAATGTGGGTTTTGCCATGAATTCGGACCAATCTAGTTATTAAACGCTCCGGCTCTTCGGCAAGCCTCATCGCCTCCGCGCGTGGACTGCGACGCTTCGCACTCACGGCTCCTCGCCGCTCGAGCTTCGCTTGTCCGTTCCGACCTTAGCTCCGGCTCTTCGGCAAGCCTCATCGCCTCCGCGCGTGGACTGCGACGCTTCGCACTCACGGCTCCTCGCCGCTCGAGCTTCGCTTGTCCGTTCCGACCTTAGCTCCGGCTCTGCGGCAGGCCTCATCGCCTCCGCGCGTGGACTGCGACGCGGAACTATCGCAGTTTTTGCCCGCTTACACCGAGTCGCAAAACTTACCGCAACGGTTCCCGCGTCCAAATTAATTTGCTTTGGTCGGGGCCTGTTGCTCGATGTGTTGGATTAAGTCGTCACTCAAATCAAATAATTTGTAGGTCAGCATATCGATCTCTCGATCCAGGAACAGAGCTTCTCCGTCGTCGAGTTGTCCCGATTGCAGTTTTTGCGCAGCCTGCGCAATCTGCTCCTGGAGTTGCTTGTTTTTCTGCGGCACTGGCATGGCTTCCACCATTTCAATGTCGATCTGCGCTAGGGCACGACCTTCTTCGCGGCTTTTTAGGCGGTAGAGATGCAGGTACAAGTGCGAGTTGAGCAAGCCGCACAGATAGAAAAGCTGAAGAGGCGATTGTCCACCATGTGCCGGTGCGAAACTATGGACGTTATTCAGGTGGTACAGTCCGGATTCGTCTAATGCGGCAATGATGCGGTCAGCCGTCTGGCGCATCATTATTTTGGGTGATTCGATTATCCGGTGGTCGTATCCACCCGCGAATAGTTTGGATGGATTGATTTCCAGCCACGCATCGGCACCGACCACGCGGTGTCTCTGAACGCGTGAACCTGAAGTGATTCCTGCCTTGTGCGCCGACGTTCCGGCCGAGCTGGACACGATGTTTGCTTGACCGCTCCGCGAGCGAATACCGGTGTGTCCTTTCAACTCGGTGGACAGCGGTTGCAGGTGGCGAATCAGCTCTAGTAACTGCGCATCTTGCTCAGTGAACACCATCTGAAAGCGATTCTTGTCAGGACTGACGAACAGGTTGCCCGCTAACTGATAGCTTTCCGTGCGGTCTTTCCTGACCCGATAGAGTTGGACCGAGGATTGAACCGATGGAATTGATTGAATGGAGTCACTTTGATCTTTGTCGGCTCTGGCGGGACGCTCGCGCTCCCGCGACGATTGATCGGGTCTCTGCGCTCGCTTTTGATAACAAGCCACGCACCAGTTTCCGACGACCGCACTAGGGACTGAGTCGCGGGGTAACTCGCTCAGGCTGACGATTTCGGCATCACATAGAATCAGGGAACGCAATTTTTGATAGAAGCTGCCGTTCAAAAACGCGTCCGGAACAAGAAGCGAGATTCTGCCTCCCGGCTTTGCCAGCCGAAGCGATAGTTCTTGAAACACGCAGTAGAGGCGTATCTTATACTCGGTTGAGTGGGGAAAACTAGCGCGAAGAAGTCTTTGCCATTCGTTCGAGAGTTTTGGTTGATTCCTCGATCCGTAGCTAATATATGGAGGATTACCGACTACCAGGTCGAACCTGTCGATTGCGTCTTTGCTTGCGATGTTGCTAAGCACGCAGTTGTCTACTCTTACGTTGCTGCGGATGGCTGCGATTAAACTTTGCAAGCGAACCGTGTCGGAACAAAAGCGGGCGGACCTGTTCCGGGTGCTCGCGTGCGGTACTTTTGGCGCTAGGTTTTGATCCGTCTGGACCGTGCCTGCCTGGAAATTGCATAGAAGGAGGAGAGAAAGTCTGCAAATGTCTACTGCTCGTCCATCGATATCGCCTCCATATACGGACTGAGTGATAAAGGTTTGCGGCGTGAAAGTGTCAGGTAGCTGCTTCCTGAGCCAATGCACTGCGCCTATCAAAAAATTACCTGTGCCGCAAGCCGGATCAATCAACTTGAAAGAGCCTTCACCATCTGTGGTGCTTTGTGCTGAGTCTGGCTCCAGTAAAGCCTTCTGTGGGCGTTGAGGGTTGTGATCGGTATTGTCGATGTCGTTCGATTTTTCATCTCCGGCATATGTCATTGACTCTTTAACGCGATTCATTAACCCGAATGAGTCTTTGTCCAGCAGCCGGTTCAGGCAATAGATCACCACATCGGACGGGGTATAGAACTCTCCTGCTTGCTGTCCATCATCGTTCTTCCGTATATCGATCTGCTGGTTGTCGGTGAGGTACAAGGCTGAGGAAATGATGTTCTGATAAAGCTCTCCCAGTATTTCCAGACCGGGATCAAATGTTTCGTCCAGTGTTCTGTATAGAGACTTTGCGGCATTTATCCACTCGGGCGCCAGCACTGGTAGGTTCAGGGGATATAGATCGGCGATATCGGGCCATGTTTGCAACGGCAGGATCGCGCTGCCGCGGTCCTGTTCTATAGTCGAAGTACATATAGGGAAACCATATTTGGTGGCGATCCAGTTCACAAATATGCAAAGGCAATATTGGTCGCATAGGTCAAAAACATTGGCTCTATAGTCGCAGTCATCTTGTATCTGCTTTGTATAGCGGTGGTTACCGAGTATTACAGAGGCAGTCTGCAAGCGGAACTTCTTGATCCGTTTGACTAGTTGCGAATGTGTTCTCTGCCTTGAGACAGGAGGCGATTGATCGATGAGAGTGGCTTTCATTGCCGTTTCTAGTGAATTGAGCAATCTTGCTCAGCTGAAGATCGTTGTGCAGGGTGATGCACTGAAGTTCCTTTTTAACACAAGTGATTATGCCTAAACTGCACAATTAAATTATCTACAGCTGTAGAGAGACCTGTAGATAACTCTCGGACGTCAAGTGACGGCGTCTGTGAAAGCCGCCACCGGTCGCCTTCTTACCGTTTAATGTCAAGCGAGTTTTCTACATCCTGACTTCTTTCTGTCAGTAAGTTGGATATGTTGCCTATGTTCATGTAGATCTGTTCGCAGATACGACGATGCATTTTTGAGCATGGTTTCGATCAGTTTGTTGGTAGAGTCAACAACGCTCATTGCTGAAGAGGACCGCCTTTAAGAGCAGGCTCCGACTCTATACAATAAGAAGCGAAGCTCGAGCGGCGAGGGTTACCGTGCCTGAATCTTGTTTGTATCTGGTTGGTACGCCAATCGGTAACCTAGGCGATATAAGCCAGCGAGTGCGCGATGTGCTGACTGAAAGCGATGTCGTTCTGGCTGAGGACACTCGCGTGTCATCGAATCTTCTGCGCCACCTCAATCTCAAGAAACAGTTGCTGAGCTGTCACGACTTCAACGAGGAGCATCGCTCGGTGGAGCTTGAGAAATGGCATGGGCAGAACATGAAAGTGGCATTGGTTTCTGATGCCGGAATGCCGCTTGTTTCAGATCCCGGATATAAGATTGTGCAGAAAGCGATTGATCTGGGCATGACCGTTTGTCCCGTTGCCGGTCCGTCATCCGCGTTGTTGGCGCTGGTAGGAAGCGGTTTGCCGTGTGATCGATTCTCCTTTGAAGGGTTTCTACCGGACAAAGCAGGGGAGCGCAAACGCAGGCTGCAAAAAATTCGCGATGACGATCGCACCTTGATCTTCTTCGTCGCACCATCAGCATTGGTGTCTACTCTGCGCGACATGGAGGAAGTCTTCGGCGACCGAAAGGCTTGTCTTGCCAGAGAGATAACCAAGCTGTACGAAGAGTTCATTCGTACAACCTTGTCAGGTATCCAGGCAGAGTGCGGACGGCGACAATTGCGTGGCGAGTTTGTCCTGGTAGTGAAGGGCGCGAGCGGTGAGCGCGCGTTGTTGACGGAAGCCGAAATCCAGGAGCGGCTCCAACAGCTGCTCAAAGCGGGCGGCCGACTAAAAGATGCTTCCGCTATTTTGGCGGCGGAATCCGGTTGGCCTGCCTCCCAAATCTATAAACTCGGTCTGAACTCTCCCCGAGAAGACTAGATAATTCGCCGTAGATGCGATAATTAGGCGCAGGTTGTTTTTGGATGAAGGCTGCCATGTTTCGACCGGGACAAGTTTTCAAAGTAAAAGTTGAATTGTCCGCCGAACAAGTTGGCTTTGGCAGAGCAACCATTCTTGAAGCAGACGGCAAGCGCATTTTGTTTCGGCTGAGAAGTGCACGCGGAGACAAGCAGTTAGTACCCAGAGGTACGCGATTGTGGTTCGTCGGCAACGTCAATGAAAATCGAATGAACGGACTTTGGTCGAGCGTCGTGACAAATACCAGGCTGCATGCGGGACAGCAAGCTATTGAGTGCAATGTGCCGGTTTTTCAGCCATTCAAGCAAGATGAGCAACGTCGCAAGTATAAGCGCGCCCCGATTCAGGTGCCGGTATTATTGAAGGGCAATATCTGGAGCGACCTGGAAGATTCGGTCGTAAGTCGCAATGTTTCGCGTTCCGGTCTGGGCATATCCGTGCTGCAGGAGTGTCCCGAGCGGTTCAATCCGGGCGATGACATTGCGATTGTTTTGCAGACCGCGACGGTGGATATAACACTGCACGGGCGTGTCATCAACGCACGCTACAACTGGTTATCGAACCGCACCGATGTAGGGCTGGAATTTGCCGGATTAACATCTGAGGCTATTGACGCATTGGACCGCGTTCTTCAGTGGTTGGGGACGCGTACCAGAAAGGAAACAGGGGAAGTACTTCAGAAGTCCGAAGCCGGCGCTTTGGCTGCGTGGATGAAAACCACCCCTGATGACAGGAGTTTTGTTCGCACCGCTTCAGGTGCAGTAGGGACCGATATGAATGACGTGACGGAAGGCGTCGATCCGAATCAAGCCGATGCGGCGGACGACGTGGACCCGGCAGACTTTGACGACAACAGTGAGAGAGGACATGACTATAAATCCCAATGATGTACCAATAACACAGGCAATTGTGCTCGGAATAGTGCAAGGACTCTCGGAGTTCTTGCCTATAAGTAGTACTGCGCATTTGCGTGTGGTGCCGGCTCTACTAGGGTGGCACGATCCCGGCGTGGCATACTCTGCCGTAATTCAACTGGGTTCCGTAATTGCCGTGCTTTGTTACTTCTTTAAGGATCTCTTCTCTCTGACGACCGGCTCTATAACTGCGCTGGTGAAGAAGGACTTTAGCTCGGCTGATTTGCGAATGATGTGCACGATCATCGTCGGTACGATACCAATTTGTGTGGTCGGGTTACTCTTGAAGAAGGTTCTGGAAGTCGACGACAGTCCGCTGCGGTCCTTCTACGTTATCGGTGGCGCCTCCCTGGTGATGGGGACTTTGCTTCTAGTTGCCGAGAAAGTCGCGAAGCATACTCGCACCATCGAGCAAACCGGCGTTCGCGATGGACTGATCGTAGGTCTGGGTCAGGCGATGGCTCTCATCCCCGGTTGCTCGCGCAGCGGTTCGACGTTGACTGTTGCCCTGTTTATGAACCTGAAGCGAGATGATGCCGCCCGCTTTAGTTTTTTGCTTGGGGTACCGGCAATCATTTTGAGCGGGCTGCTGGAGCTTAAGGAAGTTCTTGAAACGGGGCTGCCTGAAGAGGGATTGAAGAGTCTGTTCGTTGGGTTGGTGGTATCGGCTCTAGTGAGTTATGCCGCGATCTGGTGGCTGATCAAATTCTTGCGAACCAATTCGACGATGCCCTTCGTGATCTATCGCTTTGTGTTCGGCATAGCCATCATCGCTCTTGCCGCTGCGAACATGATTCACTAGGATCTTCATCCCTAACTTTTCTCTTCTCTTCTCTTTTCCTTACTCCCGCTGAGCGGTGACTATTTCGGCGGGTTGGGGTCCGTCAGGCTCTTCTCGTCGCTGACTTGCAGTGCGAAGTCTTTCTGTGGAGCCGCGCCACCGAATGTCGGATCGGGCGAAGAGATTTTTTTCAGTTCGTCGTTGGAAAGATTGGTGTTCGTTGCGGACGATGACGGTGTTGTTGTTGTTGAAGCGACCGGCTTGTTTTGTTGCCCGCCCGTGAAGAAAGCACCAATGCTGTCGCTGTAGAAGACGATGATAAACAGCATCACGAAAAGCACACCACAAACGATGCGCTTAAACCAAGCCTGAATATTCTCAGGGGCTTCTTCGTAGTCGCGGTGAAGCAGTGCCTCATTGAACTCCTGGGCGGAGTTGTAGCGCTGCGTAGGGTCCTGCGCCGTGGCCTTTTGAATTACGAGATCCAGCTTTTCGCTGACGTTTGGATTAATCGCACGCGGCGAGCAAGCCTTCAGCGGTTCCGGATCTTTTCCTGTTAAGAGGAAGTACATCGTCGCGCCCAGCGCGTAAATGTCGGATTGTGGACTGGCTCCGCCCCAATATTGCTCGGGGGGAGAATAACCGGCGGAAACCACATGGGTGTTCTCGTTTTCATCGGCGACCGGTCTTGCGATTCCGAAGTCAACGAGCTTGATTTGCCCTTTGACGTTAACCATTATGTTGCTGGGTTTCAAATCGCGGTAAATTACCGGAACCTCTTGCCCATGAAGATATTCCAGGACTTCGCAGATCTCTTGTGCTCGACCGACAACCTCTTCCTCGTCGTAGGGTTCGCCTTCGCGGCGTTGCATCATGGTGTGAAAGTCTTCGCCCATGACGTATTCCATGACCAGAAAATACTTATCGTCTTCCTTGAATCGGTCGTGGATGGCTACGATATAGGGATGTTGCAGCTTAATAAGCATGTCGATTTCGCGCTCGAAAAAGCTGATCGCGCGCTGCTTGTCTTCATCGCGGAAGAAATCCTCCCGAAGTTGCTTAATCACGCAAGCGCGTCCATTCAGCCGCATGTCTTGCGCCATCCATACTGTGCCCATGCCGCCCTGCCCGAGCAAGTGCTGGATGTGGTAGCGATTTTGGAGAACGGCTTGCATCGGCGTCTCTTGACTAGCTGCGACAGGTATCAGTATACCAACGATATAATTCTTTCTGACCTGGGAAAAGTCGGGGTTTTCAATAATGTCAGAAAGAGTAGCAGTCGGTGCCGATCATGCGGGGTATCCGCTCAAGGTCGAGGTAGTAGATTGGCTTAACAAGAATGGATTCGCTGTGGTCGATCTCGGCACCAATAGCGCCGATCCGGTTGATTATCCTGATTATGCATTCGCCGTCGGCGAAGCTGTCACCTCAGGCAAAGCTGATGTTGGCATCATAATTTGCGGTAGCGGAGTCGGTGCGTGTGTTGCGGCGAACAAAGTGCCTGGAATTCGTGCCGGGCTTTGCCACGACACCTTTTCCGCTCGTCAGGGCCGAGAGGACGACGACACTAACGTTCTTTGCATGGGGGCCAGGGTTATCGGGCAGAATCTGGCCTACGAAGTACTTAAGAGTTTTCTCAACGCAAGATTTTCCGGGTTGGAGCGCCATCAACGTCGCTTGAACAAAGTCCTGGCTATGGAAGAAAAGTACACAGGACAGAAGTGTTAAGCGCCTTTCGGGCTCTTGTCAGCTATCTGCCTGAACTTTGCAATTTTTACACGCATTTTCCCTAAACCTTGATTATCCTGAGTCTCGGGATATATCGCGCATTGTAGCTCGGGGCTTACGCTTTGAAAACATGCCACAATGTGAATCGGACAAGAATATAGGGGATTGCGCATGACCAGGGACAAGAACCCGCAGCTGTTGGTGTTATTGAGTCTCGTGTCTTTTCTTTCCAGTCCGCTTGCGCTTGCAGCGAAAAGCTCGCCTGAGTGGGACTCAAACATCAGTGGCGGCAGGCAAGCGCTCACCAAAGGTGATTTTGCAGATGCGGATCGCCTGCTAAAGGCTGCATTGGATAACACGCGATTCTTCAAAGACGGCGATCCGCGAATGGGCGTTACTCTTCGAAGCATGGGCGATTTGAGTCTGCGTCAGCAAAATTGGTCCTTAGCGAAAGAGTATTTTGAGCGCGCTTTGGCGTTTGAACAAAAATTGTTAGGTCCCGAGTCGCTGGAAGCAGGCGACGACCTCTATGGTCTGGCTCTGGCTTCCCAACAGCTCGGTGATCATTTGGCTGCGGAAATTTTTCTCAAAAGAGTCGAGGAGATTTGGCGAAAGAAACTGGGGCTGAACAATCCCCGTCTGCTTAGTATTTTGCCGGCAATGGGCGCTTATGCGTCTATGAAGAACGATTTTGCGAGTGCCGAAAATTACTACAAACAAACGATTCCCATTGCCGAAGCCCGGTATGGTGCCAGTAGTCCCAAAGTTGGTTCCTATCTCAATTTGCTTGCCATAGTGCAAGGCAATGAAGGAAAGTTTGCTGAAGCAAAAGGAAATGCTTCACGTGCGGTAGACCTGTTGAAGAATGATCCGCAAGCCAGCATCGTGATGGACGCAGCTCAAGAAAATTTGCGAATTGTAGAGCGAAAAACGAGCGGCGAAGTCATTACAGGGGGGACCGCCATTGCGTCCGCTCCTTCAGCGACATCGACCGCTCCCGCCACCGGCATCAGCGACAAGCCGAACGCAGCGACCACTGTTCCTCCAGTTGAGAAAACACCAGTGGTGCAGGACAGGCCGCCTGTAAACGTTGTTGCTAAGGAGCCGGCGAAAGAGCCTTCCTCAACGGTAGTCGCAAAAGTCCCGGTAAACGAGACTCCTGTGGCGAAAGTCCCCGTCAACGTGACGCCCCCAGTGACTCCCGTGGCGAAAGTCCCCGTCAACGAGGCTCCTGTCGTAACCCCTGTAGCGAAAGTTCCGCCGGTAAAAGAGCCACCGGTAACGGCTGTTGCGGTACCGAAGGACAAGTCTCCGCTTGCAACTTCTACCACCGCGACTGCTCAAACTTCGAGCACAACGAGCGGCAGAGTTCCGGTTCAAGACACTCAAACTGAACGCGGTGGCAAGAAACCTTGGACCACTGATAAGCCGATTCAAAAAGCCGACGGAAGCGATAAGTCGCAAAATTGGGGCAAGGTGCGCTACCTTGCTGATGGAAAGTTGATTAGTGCCGATCAATATAAGGCGCTTCTTCTAGCAAGTGAAGCCTATGAAATGATGCAGCAGGAAAAATATCGGATGGCGGCGGACATCTTGCGCAAAGCCGTAGAGATGTACCCTGCGTTGCCTGCTGCGCATACTAACCTTGGTCTGGCTCTTTCGCGTCTTGGTCAAAATGACGAGGCCGCCGAGCACTTAAAGCAATCAATTGCTTTGGATCCGAATCGCTCCGCTCCATGGGTTAACTTGGCCGGATGCTTGCAGAACAGCGGTAAGCTCAAAGATTGCGTGGAGACCTACAACGAATACCTTCGCCGCTTTCCTACTGATTCATTGGCCTACAAGGCCAAAGATCTCGTGAAACATCTCCAGGAAGAACTCAGCGAACAACAAGACGTGGAGCGTCAGGTTGCTTCTGCCAGTGGGGGCGCCACCGCCGACTACTTCCCGTACACCACCCATGACGGTGTCATTAAGTGGACTGCTTCGCAAATGCCATTGAAGGTGTTTGTTTCTTCGGGGGCAAAAGTTCCGGGTTACAAGCCTGAGTTCGAGGGGCTCTTCACTGATGCATTTAAACAGTGGACAACGGCGTCAGGTGACCAGGTGAAGGTTGACTTTGTTTCGAAAGCCGAAAATTCTAATATTGAATGCGTCTGGACTAATGACTACAAAATGGTGAACTCCCCGGCTGAAGGGGGTGAAGCGCAAGTCTCATGGACCAGGGATGGAATTCAGCACGTCAAAATTGTGATCCTGACAACTGACCCTACCCCGGATTCTCCGCTGAGTCAGAATCAAGTACGCGCCGTCTGCATGCATGAAATCGGCCACTCGCTCGGACTAATGGGCCATTCGCCCAGGCCTGACGACATCATGTATTGCACGATGCCGTCGGCTGAAGTTAAGCCTGCTATCTCCTCACGCGACGCCAGCACGCTCAAGCACCTTTACGCTCCGGACGTGGTGATCGCCCTAAAGCCTGGTTCCACCGGCGGAGTTAAATCATCGACCGACAAAGATTCCATTATGAATCAAGGCGTTGATTTGATGCAGTCTCGCGCCTATGCACAAGCCATGGAAAAGTTTGAGGAAGTTTTGAAACTTGATCCGGGCTATGACACCGCGCGCGAGAACCTCGCCAAAGTTTGCACGAACTACGCGGTCGAACAAGCCGATAAGGGCAATACAAAGGAAGCCGAGTCTCTCTTTCAGAAGGCACTCAACGCTCAGTCGAAGCTGCGGAACCTGGCCGTAAAAATGACCACCTTCGAAAATTATGCCAAGTTCCTTCGTCGCCTGCGTCGAGATAAGGACGCTGAACGTGTTGAACTCGAAGCCAAATCCCTGAAGGGGTCCTGATTAGTCAGACCCGGTAACCCGCTCATTTGATATTTGGCGTTTTTTATTCTTTCTCAACCATCTTGCCCTAAATTCTGAGCATACGAGCGAGGGGGGGATTTTAAATGACCAACGCTGAATCGGATTACAGCAGTGAACAGAACGCTATAACTCAGTCCGTCGGCACCGACGACGTACTGTCCGCGGCACGATTGCTTAACGAGGTGACTTACTCGGAATCTTCGAGTGTCAATTCGCGGACAAATTGGAAAAGTGAGGCCGCCGATACCTCCGAGATTGTCTTCACTAGCCCCTACGATAATCGCTCGACCCCGTCCGAAAACTCTGCCCGCGCGCGCGAGGCGTTTTCCATTTTGAGTCCGAGAGATTTGCTTGCCGCTTTGCGGAGCGCTTCCGTTCCTCCTGAAACGACAACCAGAGAGGGGTTAATCAATCGAGCCGAACGCATCCATGAGCGGGGGCTGAAACTCATTGAGGAAACCAGAGTTACCACTGGTCTTTCCAAGGACGAACTGGAAAGGCTTGGATTTTCAGATAAGGAAGCAAACGATCGACTTGAGCGGGAAAGAAAGACCATTGCAACACTTACTGACACCGACTTGAAGAATATCGATGCGTTCCTCACTGCCGCTAAGAAAAATGATGTAAATGCGATGAAAGAGAAGTAAGTACAGGGACAATCCGGAGCACTTTGCTAAAGCCGTTCGCCTAGGAATTAGATATGAAGGAGAGAATCGGTACGGTACGCAAGACCATATTCTCTATTCCGCCACCAGGAGCCAGATGATCGGAGTACCCGATCCAAAAACTGGTCACCGCAATTTCTTTCATCCTGATGGAACCACGACTACCGGTCTGGATGCAGGGCTGGGCTACAAGCCCCATCGTTAAGGCAGGAACTGCGACCGAGCTGCTTGTGCCCATTGGTCACCGTAACTGAACTTCAACTAACGTGCGACGCCAAAACTGTAATCGCTCCATTAGCGGTTTGAACAGTCCGCTTTCTTCAAGACCGAAGCGATCGACGGAAAGTACGGTTTCCGTGCCGAAATCGCAGAGGCTGTCCACAGTGCGATTAACCAGTTTCTCAATATCGACATGCGGTTCAATCTCGATTGTCACTTGCCCGGCAATTTTGATCGATCGTTCCGCGGCATAGTCGTAGAGCCACTGGCGTTTCTGTGGAAGCGCCAGAAGAGAGTCGTCCGGATTCGCCGGAAGGTCTTCCGACCAAGCTGAACGGCTGTCGCAGAATAGTAGTAAGGTGGCAAATCTTTCCATGGTGTCTCCTTGCCGATCATGGTTGTTCGTTTGCATGCGTAGTTCCGGCCGCACTGACTCAGTTCGACGACAATTGGAGCGGAGATAACCGGTAGGGCGTTTTCCCGAAACGTGAAATTCGCTTTGCGGCACAGCTGTTAAGATGAAATTGACTTTGCAGAAGTAATGTTTAGCATAGAACTTCTGACCAAATCCTGTCTCTCGTGGTCGCTACTGGCTGTATCTGTAGCTGTCCCGGCGAGAGTGTGCAAGTTCCAACTCTTGTTCGGTCAACGCTTTTGTCTCGAATTTGACTTGAAACACGCTTTCGAAGCCTTCGATCCATGCCTTGTCTATTTCGCAAAACGCTCGCTGTTGTGTCAGTTCGAACAAATTCAGGTGCCGATCCTGCGGTGCAGTCTGATCCGAATCTCCCAATAGTTTTGCCATCGCATCCTGCCTCTGCTGCAGTGGAAGCGAACCATGCTGCAGTACCGCGCCCTTTCTGCGCAGCTGAGCGCTTCCTGCCAACTTTCTGCCCTTGTGGTGCAAGTCGGCTTGAGTGGTTGCGAGGAAACAGTCCGCCAGGTGACGATAAGGAGCCTGAGTTTCGCCCAGTTCCGAGTCTACCCCGAGTTCACGCAACGACTGGACGAGTCCCTGGCAAATTTGTCGATATGCTGCCGTTACGCTTGTTTTTAGAATGCCTTCCCGGGATTCGTCCAATCCGATAAAAGCATATGTAAGGTCGTTCAAATGAAGAACGGCTCGACCTCCGGTCGGACGACGAACAACGTCGAGTCCCGCATTTTCTATACGTTCTGTCGTTTCGGAGTCGAGTTTTTGATTGAGTCCGATCGAAACTGCCGGCGGTTTGAATCCGTAGAGGCGTAGTGTCGGTTGGCCGGTTCCATCGAGAACTCCTTCGAGTAGCAGCTCATCAATAGCCATGTTCGTGGCGCCGCTGTGCTCGGAGTAGGGGACGAATCGCCAGCGCTTCATGATACCTTAGCCTTGATCAAATCGGGCACGATAACTTCAGCGGAACTGAATGTGATTCCTTCCGCCAGCTTTGCTTTTGCACTTTCCGCTTGTTCCGGGGTCTGCGCGTAGATGGTGGCAACTGACTGTCCTGGCTTGACTTGAGAGCCTATCTTTCCATGAAGGACCACTCCGACTCCAAGGTCGATGGGATCGCCTTTCTTGCTCCGCCCTGCCCCCATGATTTTGCATGCCTCGGCAATCACTTTTCCGTTCAAGCGTTCAATCCACAAGTTGCCCTGTCCGTCAGGTGCTGCAAAATCTGTTTCTATTTTCGCTCCGGGCATGATGCTGTAGTCTTCTATCGCCGCGATGTTTCCTCCTTGCTTCTGAACCAGTTCGCGGAACTTTGCCAACGCTTTGCCACTTTCGATGGTTTCCCGCAGCATCTTTCGAGCGGTCTTTTCGTCTGGAGCTTTCTTCGCCGTCATTAGTGCCAGCGCTCCCAGTGAATAGCACAACTCTTGCAAATCGCTCGGGCCTTTTCCCTTCAAAGTTTCGATGGCTTCAATCACTTCCAGAGTGTGACCGACCGCGTTGCCCAGTGGCTGTTCCATGTCTGTTACCACTGCACTTACCGGGCGTTTCAATCTTTTCCCGACTTCAACAAGTGTCTCTGCAAGTTGCCTTGCCTTCTCCTCTGTTTCCATAAATGCACCGGCACCGCATTTAACATCAAGAATGATCAAATTGGCACCGGCTGCGATTTTCTTCGACATTACGGAAGCAGCAATCAGCGGAATGGAATCCACAGTAGCCGTAACGTCTCGCAGTGCGTACATGGTGCCGTCCGCCGGAGCCAGATCTTGCGTTTGACCTCCGATGGCGGCGCCAATCGATTTGACTTGCGCAATAAACTGGTCGATCTCCAGATTTACATTGAATCCCGGTATCGCCTCCAACTTGTCCAAAGTTCCGCCGGTATGACCGAGTCCACGGCCGGAAAGCTTTGCCATTGGGATGCCCACCGCTGCCAGCATCGGAACGAAAACCAGGGTCGTTTTGTCGCCGACACCGCCGGTGCTGTGCTTATCGCCTACTATGTCACCGATTGCGCTGAGGTCCAACATCTCACCTGAGCGAGCCATTGCATCGGTGAGCGCAGCGGTTTCGTCCATTGTCATACCGCGACAGCAGACGGCCATCAGCCATGCGGAGAGCTGATAGTCGCGATAGCGCTCCTTGTCGGTCACCGTGTTTACGACAAATTCAATCTCCTGTCGAGTATGTTCTTTACCGCACCGCTTAGCGTTTATAAGGTCTACCATTCGCATTGCCAAATTCTCCCGTGTGCGGTCTTTGATCACAATCAGCATGGTTTTGAGGGGCGCTCCCCGAGGGGAGAAGATTTTACACGTTCTGAGGTCTTGGATTCTTGGTTGGCGGTTCCGCTGCAATGGGGATTCTTTTCTGCCGAATAGCTCTGAGTAGCGCCTCGTAATCTGCTTCGTTTTGCTTTGAGTAGGCCGTTGCAAATTTGCAGAGCGCTTCGTCGAATGCATCGCTTGTCCCGAGATAGCCCTGTATCGCACCGGCGTCTCCGCTGCGTGCGTGCGCTCTTGCCAGCGCTTTGCCGCAAAGCTGCGCATACTGCGTAAGTGTAACTGCGTCTAGCTCATCCACAGGAATCGAACCTTTCACATCCATCAGCTGACGAACATAGAAATGAAATCCTTTTGGGCCCGTGGTCCATCCCAGGAACAGATCCGATGCCGCTTGCAGCAGCCGTTGCCCCGCCACTACGCGTTCTCCGTGGTGTGAGTATTGGCTGCGGCCTGTGAACGGTTCAAGAACCGAGGGGTTAGCCTGCTTGATCTGAAGGAAGAGCGGATCTTCGCCGGCTCCTTCTCCTTGCAAAAGCACGACACCGCATTTAGTGCCGACGCTGCCGATGCCCACTACTTTCATCGCCATATCTACAAACCGATAACGCAGCAGAAGCTGACGTCGGTAGTCCGGCAGGGTCCGTAGATACTTCAGCAACACCTCGTGCATTTGATGTCGGGTTAGTTCTTCCGGATGCACTATGAAAGGCGGGTTCTCTTTGATGATGCGTTTGCCGTCCACGACTTCAGTTAGCTTAGCAAAGGCACCTTCATGTGTTCTTGTGCGCTTCCACTGTTTCAATTTCGTCAGGGCTGCGTCTCGTCGTCCCGCCTTTTCGAGCTGCTTGATCATTAGCTCAACGTCGATTCTGTGATACCAGACTTCCAGCGTAGCCATCCGGCTGAATTGCTCTATATTTGTTCGATAGCTTTTAGCTAGTGCCTCAACTGCGGATTCGGCCGTGGCAATTGAAGATCCGTTATCTAGCGCTGCTACTGCGAAACTAACGGCAAGCCGTTTTAAATCCCACTCCCACGGACCGGGATGGGTTTCATCGAAATCGTTCAAGTCGAAAATAATGTTGCGCTCGGGCGTGGCAAAGATGCCGAAATTAGAGAGGTGACAATCGCCGCAGAGTTGCACCGGTATCCCCGAGGATGGCGTATGAGCAAGGTCTGAAGTCATCACTAACGCTGAGCCGCGCAGGAATGCCAGCGGTGATGCCGACATTCTTGAGTAGCGATGGGGCAGCAACTTCTCGAGCCTACCTTCATGCTGAGATAGCAGCAGGTCTACGGGATCCTTTCGATGCCCCGGTGGCTTCCACTTTCCCTGGCTTGCGCGGGAGGCTTCCGTGCGCCTCTTCTTCCCGTTTGCAATTCTTTCGGACAATGGTTGCGCCGGTTCGAGAAAAGTTTCCCAGTCGTGATAAAGACTTATTACTTGATCGTGATCTCTTTTTGACAACTTCTTTAGAGCTCCGACGTCATACCAAAGAGCCACCTGCGACCGCGCTCTTGACAAGATCGGTGAAAATATGATTTATAAACTTATGGAGCGAGGCCCCATGAAGCTTACCAGAAGTCGTTCAGGCCTCCTCCTCAACTTTTTAAATTTGGACCTGCAAGCGCCGTGCATTTTTTCATGCTCGGTGCTTGTTGTTGCTGTATGCTGAACCTGTTCTGGTTTGCCAAGCATGAATGAAGCGGTTCTCAAGCTAACCATTCATTAGAGGCTGATCAGCGTGTCGTGGAGTCATGTCAATGTCCGATAGAGATCTGTCCACCCATTTTGCTTACAACGCCTCGGTGGAAGTACCTTCCATCAACCCGCCGGAGTCTTTGCCCGGACTTCCGATGCTGGGACAGATTTCATTTATAAATGCGTTACCGGTGGTGCTACCACTGGAACGCGGAGCGATCCCCCTGGCTGCACGCACTGTAGCTGCGCCTCCCGGGACCCTGAACGTATGGATGCGCGAGAAGCGGCTTGATGTCGGTGCGATGAGTTCGTTTTTCTATCTTGAAAATTTCCGCGAATTGCAGTTGATCGAGGGGCTTGCGATCTCCTCTCGTGGTCCGGTAGGCAGCGTTCTGCTGTTCAGCGCTAGAGAAGCTTCGGAATTGGATGGCGCCGAAGTCGCCGTTCCTGATTCCTCTGCAAGTTCAATCAACTTGCTGCGAATTTTGTTGAAGTTGTGTCATGGCGTCGAGATCAATCCGGTGCCTTACGGTGAACCCGATTTCGGCGCTGCTGATCGCGGTGGGCTGCTTTTGTTCGGCGACAGGGCTTTGCTAGCTGATGCCGACCTCTCGACGAGGTATAACAGAATTGACCTTGGCCAATGGTGGCAGCGCCTGACCGGGTTGCCCATGGTCTATGGTGTATGGGGAGCGCAAAAGGACTTTGTCAAAGACAATTCACGAGCGTTCGAAGAAATTGCAGCCGCTCTGGTTGAGGCTCGCGACCTGGGACTTACCACCATGTTTCCGGAAGTGCTGGCTGAAGCCGCTCGCAGAACAAACCTCTCGGCCGCTCGTTTGGAGCAGTATTATCGCCGCGATCTCGACTTCTCGTTCCGCGGGGAGCACCGCGAAGGGCTGAAGTTGTATGAAGCAATGTGCCGCAAGTACGGATACATCGGCCGCTAAGCCAGCGCTTCTGCTGACTCCACTGCTACTACTGTCGGCTTTACTTTTAGGCAGCATTTTTAGCGCCGCTGTTAGCGCGCCTATTCCCAGTGCTCTTCAAGTTCCATCGACCGAATCTGCTAAGGATCTTCTCGCAGATCCAGCCAAACGGGCGAGTTCTCGCTCATACACTCGCCAGTCGCCCGAATCGACAGAAAAGAAGAATGTGGTGGCACCGGGGGCGTTTCATGCTCGGTCTGCGCCTCTAGACCTTTTGTTGAACGACGCTGAAGCTGCGTTAAAGGTACAAGAGTTTGAGCGCGCTCTCAAAATTTTTTCCAGGGCTTGCAGCTTGTATAAAAGTGATCCCAGACCGGGAATGGGAAAAGCGAAAGTTCTCTATTGTCTGAATGATGTACCTGCAAGTCGCAAGATTCTTCAAGCTATTAGCGTTTCATTTCCGGGATATGCACCGGCTTTCGCCGCCATGGGCAGGCTGGAGGAGGTTGAGGGCAAGCTCGCTGAGGCGGAGCAGTATTATCGAAAGTCCGCTCAATTGAATAATCGCGATGCCGACTCGTACTTTCGTCTGGCGCAAATTGCTCTCGGGCGCGAAGATGTGAATGATGCGTTGGCCAATGTTTTGAAGTGTCTCATGTGCGACGCTGACAATGAATCTGCGCATTTGTTGTTGGCAGAGATTTACTGCAGGCGCGAACGCGTCCTTGAATCAATAGAGCACTTGAAGGATGTCTTAGGCGAATCTCCGGATAATGCGCAGATTTTGCTTTTGACCGCCATGCTTCAGCGAAGTGTCGGTAAAACCAATTCGGCACTGGAAAATCTCAGGAAAGCCAGAGAGTTGTCGCCGGAAGACGCACTGATACTAGAGGAGTTTTGTTTGCTCTACGGTTCGAAGAATGATTGGGTGAATGCGCGCGAGTACGCAGAGGAATGGACCAAGTTGGAGCCGGGCAATCCTTCTGCGTGGCTTGTCAGGGCGTGGTCCTGCCGGAACAGTCAGGAGCTGCATGATGCCGCTGCTTTCTTGAAGAAGGCTGTGACTCTCGCTCCGGATAATCAGGTTCTGCATAACGTTTACGGAATGGTACTACTGGATGAACGAAAACCTGACGATGCTTTGCATGAGTTCGAAAGAGCGTGTCGATTGGATCCGAAGGACATTACCGCGCGACTCAACGCGGTAAGCGTTTATATTAGCGGCTGTCGATGGGCTGCGGCTGCTGATGCTGCCCGGGCTGCATTGGTCGATTTTCCCGGCTCGCCTGACCTTCAAGGGTTGCTCGCCTACATCTATGCCAGGGATGGTGCTATTCGTGATGCCTCAACGTTTGCGGCGCTGGCTCTGAAAGAGCTACCGGCGGATGCATGCGCGTTGATTGCCATGGCCATTGTGGAGCGGAACCAGGGGCATGAAGAGCTAGCTTCGACCTATTTGCAGAGAGCCGTAGAGAAAAATCCGGCAAGCCCGTTCGCCCTCATTGAATTTGCTAAAGATCTCAGGCGGAATGGACAGACTCGAGAATCCGTTACCTGCCTACAACAAGTGCTGCAGATCGCTCCATCGAACCTGCAAGCGAAAGCGGCTATGGCAGAGGCGTTGAAAGATCTGGGCAATTATCAGGGCGCCATTTTGCATCTGAAGGAATGCGTGGTTCGCAATCCGAAAGATTTGGATTTGCGACTTTCGCTTGCCGACGCGCAAGCTAAATCAGGCGATCCTGAAACTGCGGCCGAGACGCTGGAAAAGGCGATGAAAGTGCATCCCGCATCGCCTGATCCTCCCTCACTGCTTGCTGAACTGGCGCTGGCGCGAAAGGACTACGCCAGGGTCGAAGTACTTGCTCGCACTGCGTTGGGATACGATCCAAAAAATGTGAAGGCGTTGATTCTAGTTGCTACGGTGCAGCTTCATTCCGGAAAATTCCGGGACTGCGAAGATACGTGCCAGCTGTTAATGCAATTGGCACCTGCAAACAAGGATGCACTGCTTTTGACCGCTCGCAGCGCATACAAGCTGAGGAACTGGCCTGAATGTGCTGCTCGGTTGCAGCAGGTTTACGCCACTGGACTCAAGCTTCCTCCGTCGGATCTATTGGCGCTGGCCGTTTGCCTGGAGCGGACCGGTGCGGTTGGCAAGGCGGTAGCCCTGCTGTCCACCGATTCGTTCGACCAGCTTGGTGCTGCTGACTCGAAAGAGTTGTCCAAGCTGAAGCGAAGGCTGAGTCACGGTTCGCTATAATGAATGTGGCGCAATGGGCGGTCACCGGAGGTACTCGAATCTGCCGCGAGGAAAACAGCCCGTCGAGTATTTTGCTTCGTCAATCGTAGACAAAACGATTGATCATATTTATCGTGATTTTGATAGTTATTCGCACGAGATTTTTGAAGGCGACCCTGGAGCAGAAGAGAAGTGCTGGCTGAAAGTGGTTGTTCCACCGGTATTTTGGCAGGGGCGCTTCTTAAAGGGGCTGTGCTTCTCGCCGTCAGTTGACTACATAGCAAAAAAGTATCCGCGTCTTTCTGATCTGTTCGTGACTCTGGCAACGTCTATGTCAATATCGCATCCCTGGTCACTCGAAGCGGACGCCTATCTCGTATCGTATGCTAATGATAGGCGCGATGATTGGTTTCGCTCAAATGCCATACCGGCCAGGGCGTCTAAGCCGCTGATTCCTCTGGGAGATTCGGACTACACTAACGAGCGTCTGTTTGTGCCTCAATCGAAAGTTAGTCGTTGCGTTGATGTACTGACCGTGTCAATGTTGTGGAAGCAAAAAAACTTGCCTGTCATAGCCGAAGCGATGGCGTTGCTGTCGGCGCAATATCGACCAGTGTCCTGGACTCTGATAGTTGGACGCGAAAAGGCTGAGCTCGATGGTGACGCGATGGAAGAATTGCACCGAGTCCAGTCGATAGTGGCTGATTTCGGAAGCAGATTCGACTTGATTTACAAGGTCAATCCCTGTTTAACCTCGCAGTTCTATGCTCGCGCGAAAGTCTACGTATTGGGGTCGCTGTTCGAAGGTTCGAACCGAAGCATTAAGGAGGCGATGGCGTGTGACACACCCGTTGTCTGCTTTGAAGGATACAATCAATACGCTCGTGGATCTCAGCCTATTTTTGCTTCTGCTTGCGGACTTACCGCGTCATTCAGTTCTGCGGCATTGGCGAATGCCGTGCAGCAGGTTTTGGAAACTCCTTCAGCGTTTGCTCCGCGAGAAGCTTATCTTGCATCAGGCGGAGGCAGAACAAATTTTCTCGAAATGTGCCTTTGTTACCTGCCCTATTTCGGTGATAACCTACCGGGATTTCTTAGCGGACAAAATTGCAGCAGTGTTTGGTGGAATGCGGCTCTGCAGGCTTGCTACCAAATAGATCTCGTTGAATATCTTCATGCAGAACTAGAATGGTCGGGCGCTAGTGGCATTCTAAAGATAGGGGCGCTGTTGAATCAGCACGTTATGGATTTGAAGACCGCCGGGTGGGATGGTGCATAGTTTGGACTTAGACCGGATTTGTGTAGTCGGGAAGTTTCGCTTTCGTCTTTCCAGTCGCAATGAGAGATTGCTGGAGCAGACGTTGGAATCGTTTTGTGCCGATTCTGATCAGGTGACGGTGTGCGAAACAATCGATCTGGATTCACCGAATACATTCGAGGATCAGCCGCCGCTGACCGACGAGCCTGTGTCGACGATAAAGAGAGTCATCTCTGTTGCCGAAAATGCCCATCACGCTGACCATCTTTTCTTTGACGCTTGTTGTCTAATTACTCAAAATCGACATTCAGTTTTTCTTGCCGGAATGTCATTTGCCGGCAAGTCCACTCTTGCTGCGGGAGCACTGTTTGACATGCAGTGGAAGCTTATTTCTGAGGATGTTGTTTTTCTTGATCGCGAAAAAGACCAGGTGGTGCCTTTGCGGTGCCCGGTATCATTGCGCCCCTCTGCGCCAGCTTTGATAGAAGAAGCTACAGGCAGGACCGTTGAACCTTTTCGATTCGGGCGATGGCTTGTATGTTACGATCGCTTTGACAGCAATCCGGTTAGTGCTCGGTTTTCACTTGCAATCTGCCTTGATGGACGCGCCGGCGCGGGGCCGCTTACCGCAGTAAGGCACGAGCCAAACGATTTCTTGCACAAGCTCATTGCGTACGGCAACTGGCTAACTGTACCCGGGGCTCCTGAATACATTCAAGACTGTTTTCGGACGAGTCAATGTTGGACTGTATCAGGTGGCACCATCGCTGAGCGCCTTCGATGGTTGCGTGCGGTAAGTGATTCCCTGGCTGCAGAAGTCGTTTCGGGCAAGGAGCGTTTATGACGAAGACTGTTGTATGAATATACGGGTCCTTGTGACGGGGGGGGCGGGCTTCGTCGGTAGCTGGACTGTTGCGGAGCTGGTGCTACGCGGTGTGCCGCTTTGCGTAGTCGACAATTTCAGCTCGGGGTTGCCGGAAAATGTTCCTGCCAGGGTGGAAGTCCATGATGTGGATGTGCGCTGCCAGAGCGAGCTTCGCCGAGTTTTTGAGAGATTCAGACCGACACATGTGTTGCATGCGGCAAGCGATGTCTCCGGCCGATTGGCTGGTAGTTCCGAGATTCTGCACAGCGCTGATATCAACGTCACAGGCAGTCTAAATGTTTTGAAGGCAATGTTTGAGTTTGGTAGTCGCAAACTTGTTTTTGTATCGAGTGCAGCAGTTTACGGTGAGGTTCCCGAAGGGCAACTTGCCTGCGAAGACTGGTCTCTCCGCCCACAGAGCCCTTACGGTGCCAGTAAGGCGGCGTTCGAAATGCTTTTGCTCCCGCTCCTTTCGGATGGTGCGATTGAAACCGTTGTTTTACGCTACGCGAACGTCTACGGACCGCGGCAGCCGCACGGTGAAAATGGTGGTGTGGTCTCGCGTTTCTTTGATCTGGTAATAAAGAACAAGACTGTGCCGATTTATGGTCGTCGTGCCGAGGGGGACGGCGGCTGTCGCCGCGACTATATTGCAGTTCAAGACGTAGTTGATGCTAATGTGCTTGCCCTTCTAAGCGATGCTAGAGGCATCTACAACGTGAGCACAGGCCGAAGTCATCTAACTAGCGACGTTCTGGAGCTGATCGCTGGAACCGTGGCGGTAGAACCTCGCGTACAGTGGTTGCCACCACGAGACGGTGAGATTAAGAACAGCGTGCAAGACTGCGCAAAATTGCAAGGCTGTGGCTGGCTTCCGACTCATTCACTGGCGCAAGGTATTGCACGCTATGCACAGAGCTTTCAGAACCAATTCGCCAGTTAGTCGTCACCAACAAAAAAATGGATGGAAGTCTAACCTGCGGTTGCAGTCGGCAGCTGAGCAACAGCGGGGTGTATTGAAATCTGTGAATTGACTATCGCCGCGAGAGTACCGGCCACGGCGGCTTTCTCTAGAACTTTTTTGATGAATTCCTTACG
The DNA here is from genome assembly GCA_019752635.1 of Candidatus Obscuribacterales bacterium. Lineage (GTDB taxonomy): Bacteria > Cyanobacteriota > Vampirovibrionia > Obscuribacterales > Obscuribacteraceae > JAKFUT01. The sequence continues at coordinate 74,460 of JAIELX010000002.1, forward strand.
TGACAAACCTTCTACGCAAGATTCATCTTTCTCGGTGTCGCCTATTTTTGTATCACTCATGCCGGGTTTTCCGTAAAATTGCTACAGCCTGTATTATTATGCCACGTTGCGTGGAATGATAAACCGAGATTCTTCGGAGCATAGTCGCGCCAATGGTCTGCATCTTTTTCGAAGGACTAGTTTCTGCTGATGAATGACGACACTTTGACTCTTGTATTGAAGCGTGTCGACTCTGCGATCTCAACAATTCTTCCTGACGGATACGTAGCCATAATGCAACTGGGCAAGCCGACCGGGTTCGCTTTGACTCCTGCAGGCTCCTTGTTTTGGGAGTTGAGTGATGGTGCGCTCTGCGTATCTGAGATTATTGAAGAAGTCTATTCGCTATTGAATGCGGCGGCAGCCGGAGCCGGTAGTGGCGAAGTCTTAAGCCATGAGGCTTTAACCGCCGAGTTAATCGTTCTTGCAAAAGAACTGGTCGCTAATGAATATCTTCGATCGGCATGATGAACGTTTCGCGGCCACTCATGCGACAAACGCCAGATATCGCAGCTGGCAAGTGTTCTTTCCTGTAAAAAAACGACTGCATTTCGAGTCAGTTTAGAGTTGTCACATCTTTCGCCTCTGGTGGGGGAAACCTCATTTTGCCGACCGGTAGAGGGATCTACAGTATTGATAGGCTTCTGCAGGGGGTAGCGGGTACGGAAGTGCAGTGGCTCAGTGGCATGGGATGAGGGAGCTTGTCGTCGTTTGGCGAATTGACGAGTGCCCTGCTGATTAGAACCAATCTAATACCCATCAAGGCGACACCATTAATGGAAATATTGCAACAACCCGCAAAGCCTGCAGAGCAGAACGCTCCGCTCCGGCAAGCGCTTACCGTCAGCGATGTGCTTCTTGCTGAGACTTACGCTAAGGCACCGTCGATAGTTACAAGGCAAGTTACCTCCGACATTGCCGGCTCTTTGAGCGCGGGAATCGCGGGCACGTGCATATGGTCGCTCAGTTCGAAAAGTAAGTATGGCTTGGCTGCTCAGGTGTTGTGCACCGCGCTCGGTGCGGGCACCACTAAGGTTGTCGTTAAGTCCGGTTTCGAGTCGGCATTGCTGCCATCGGAGTTTCACAAGACTTCCTCGGCTGACTTTGGCTGGGGGATGGTTGATGGCTTTGCCGGGGTCGCTGGAGCGAAAGTGGATCAGATCGCTTCTGCTGCGTACACTCGCAGGCTCGGCTATAGCTATGCCGGACGCGCTATCGCTGCGGAGATGGCCACAACAGTCGGCGAAAAGGCCCTAACTAACTCGATTCGCGATCGCATAGCCCTTAGCGCGGTTAGAGGAACCACCGGCGGTATGGCCGGCAGCTTTGTCTGGAGTGTTCCTCACGCTCTTCATCATAACTCTGATAAATTGGACACCATGGAAGGTTGGCGCAACGTTGGCGGCGAGGTCGGGCTGAATACGCTGGTAGGCACCGCTTTTGGTGGTGTTTTTGCTAGTGGCGTCACAACTGTGGCGAACGGTCGAGATATCTATCGCTATGCGCGCGGTGCAGTGCAAGGTGATCGTGGTGTTACTCGTATTGATGTTTTGCATTTCAATGATACTCATAGCGCAATCATCGGCGAGCAGGCAAGCCTCCCGCAACTGGCCACGGAAGCCAATCGACTAAGAGCACAATCGGCCGCTCAAGGTCGAAACTCGTTGCTCTTTGAGCTGGGTGACAATTACTCGGGCAATGTTGTAGCCGGCTACACAAAAACTGGACTCGTCGAGACCAAAGCCGTTCAGATGATGAAACCGGACGGCTTCATTCCCGGAAACCATGTCGCTGACGCTGGTATGGGAAAGGTCGACGTTAAGGGCTGGGTCGACAACATGCGCTCGCTTCGTCAGGAGTTGGGCGAGCTGCCTGCCATCGCCACCAATCTTGAAGTGCCCGGAGTTGCCGGAATCGTTGGCGAAACAGGTATCTACAAACCTTACCGTGTTTTGGAAGTGGCAGGCAAGTCCGGTGCTAAGGAGAAAATTGGGGTCATTGGACTGGTGACGGAGGAACTCGAGGCGGTGGCAGACCGTGCGATAGTGTACAGTCCGCATCTTGAAGCCGCAGAGAGAACGATTGCTAAGCTCAATGAGCAAGGTGTCGAGAAAATTCTCGTGCTTTCTCACCTTGGCCGAGCCAAGGATGTTGAACTTGCAACACAGTTGAAAGGCAAAGTTAGCGCGATTGTCGGTGCACATTCGCACGATATAGAACCGGTGCCGTTGTGGATTCGAAACGCTCATAACGCGTCGGACATTCCCGTCGTGCAAGCCGGTTCGAAGTCCGGTTGGCTCGGCGAATTGAATCTTGCAATCAAAGCCGACGGCACTGCGGACAAATATCGAACATTCGGCCGTCTGCATGAGATTCATTCAGGCATAAAACCGCATCCCGAGATGAAAGCGTACATTGAATCTCAAATTGGCGACGTTGCGTCCTTGGCCAGGAAAACATATCCTGCCAATATCACGGAACCTTTTTCCATGCAAGGCGTACGGGGTGAAGATGGGCGTCTAACCCCATTGGGCAGTCTTGTAAGCAAAGGGCTGCTGACAGAGGTCAATGAGCGATTGCCTCAAGTTAATGAGCAGCGCGCCCTGCTTGGATTGCAACCGTTGCAACCGCTGCAAATCATGTTGAAACACACCGGTGACATTCGCGAAAGCGTCGTGCCGGGCACAGTGGATCATTTGAAGCTGTCCAATGTTTTCATCAACACCGGTAGTGCGGAAAGAGAATTGAATGAACTCTGTACCATTCGTGTTACAGGGGATCAGCTCAAGCGAATTCTTTCATTCGGCACCGCAGATCTGGCACCGGCCTCGGTGTCGCGAACAGGTTTTCTGCAAGATCTCAAGAGTCTGTTCAGCGGTAGAAAGAGTATCGATCTACACGACTATTCCGGTAACTTCATTCAGCCTGAGGGAATTCGCTACTCGTTCAATCGAGCCCTTCCGCCTGACAAACGAATTCTGAACGTAGAGGTATTTGACCGCGCTGCCAATAAATTCGTTGCGATCGAAGGTTCAAAGACTTACGAAGCGCTCACTCTCTTTCATCCGGTGGACAAGTGGGGCAAAACAGGCTTGATCACCCGCAATCGGCTTGACCCGAACTATCATTCTCCAGAGAATTGGGTTTTCGGCAAGGAACTGATGTCCGCAGACGCTCGCGCTTTGGTGAATGCGGAGCCAGTGAAGCTTTCGCAGGTCGACCTGCTTGCTTCGTATCTTCAGAGACAGGGCACTGTTTCACCGAAGAGTTTCCTTGCACCGGAAACCATTCGCGATCTGACTCCGAAACCGTGGGCCCCACCACTAAAGCCCTCTCTCTTTCCGGTCGTCGCAACTCAGTCTGGAGATGTGTTAACAGGAAATGCAGTGCAGCGTAATAAGTAAGCAGTATTAGTCAATATGGTTATCGGTCTTCTCCCTAAGAGGAAGAATGCCTGAGACGACAGCCCTGCAAGACGAGGCTCGTCCTCGAAATCTTGATTTGTGATCGCGCGGACTTTTACTGCGTTAGCTCCTTAAGCCAGCCCTGATCGAACGCGTAGCGAATGAGTTGCGCTCTCGATGTGAGGCGGAGCTTTTCCAACGCTCTTGCTTTGTAGGTCTCGACGGTTTTTGACTTAATTGCGAGCTCTTTGCTGATTTGTTTGACACTCAGCCCTTCTGCTAGATAGATAACCACGGATTTCTCTCTTGCGCTAAGAATCGCAGACTCATTCATTAGAGGTTGGTTAAGCATAAGCTTGGTCAGCTCGCCCGAAACTGCGGGGTCGAGGAAGAGACTTCCACGAGCAACCGCTTGCAGCGCCAACAAGAGGGTTTCCGAACCCGAGGTTTTTAGCACTATGCCAATAGCACCGGACCTAACACTGCGCCGAGTGTAAGTTGCATCATTGATTGCCGTAAGTATCAGGATTTTGACTTCAGGGTTGGCCTTGTGCAAAGCTTCGACGGTCTCAAGCCCGTCTTTGCCACCGACGGACATATCAACGATCACTACGTCCGGGTTGAGTTCGTCCAGCTGATTTATTAGTTCTTCGGGATCAGCCATGGCGCCGACGACTTTGAACTTGGGAGTTGATTCGATTAAGCTCGTCAATAACTCCCTGATCACCCCGTGATCATCGATGATGCAAATTCTAATTTGCTCAGCCAATTCCGCCCTTTGCCATGTCTAGTCTGCCTACGTCGAAAGTAGTGCTTTTGCTTTCTTTCGCGATTGTACTGCCCGGAAAGGCTTACCGCCTGTACGCAAAACCCCTTACTTAGCAACCGGTTCTGCCTTACGAAACGGTTGTACTTTAGAAGCCATGCCTGGAATCGGCTGCGACACTTCAATGTAGCGAGTCTCTGCTGTATTGCGGTCTCGAAATGTGTTTACAGGAACAAGCGTTGGCTGCGGTCTTTTGTTGATGTGTTACGATTTTCTTTGCACCGCTAGTGGAGGCTTGGGTCGAATTGACTCGCGCAAAGTTTGCTTGCCTGCTGCTTTCGCTTTGCCTCGTACTCACCGCCGACCACACAGTAGTCGCACGGGGAGACGACCCGACCGAGGCTTGTTTGCTGGGGCTGCGCCTTGCAGACGAAGGAAAATTTACAGAATCGTTGGCGGCGCTAAAGCGCGCTATCAGTCTCAACCCGGCGATGGCGCAAGCTTATAATGCCAGGGCTCGCGTTTGGAACCGCCTGGCAGAGTATCAGAACGCCATTGTGGATTGTAATAAGTGTTTGGCGCTAGACGGTACCTTCGCACCTGCTTACTGCAACAGGGCCGCGGCATTCTTCAAACTGAAACAGTTCGACAAAGCATTAGCCGACGCGGATAAAGCTCTGGCGCTCGACAAATCGCCGGCAGCTACTGCGGCCGCCTCTCGTGCTAAAGCGAGTGCGTTGATTGAACTGGGCAAGGCAAAAGAGGCTCTGGTCGATTGTGATAAGGGCATTGAGTTGGAGCCGACGTTCCCTGATAGCTATTACATTCGTGCTCGGGCGTATAACAAGCTTGCGCGCTACAACGATGCTGTCAGAGACTGCGCCAAATCGCTCACGCTCTACGCCAATTCGCCCAGCGCCTATGAAATTCGCGCAGAGGCCTATCGAAAGCTGGGGCACGATGTGCTCGCCGATAATGATCTGGCGAAGGCTCAGCAGCTGAAAGCTGCGCTGGAACAAATGAAGAAGCAACGTTAGAATAGAAGGAATCGTTTCTTTTGTTTTTGAGCGAGTTTATTAGCAACTTCGTCGAGCGATTTATTGTCGGAGCCGGGATTTGTTGCCGCCTCTTTCGATTCTTCTTTAGAAGCACCGGTGGCAGCGACCTTATCCATATCGCTAGTGACTTTGTGTTCCAATAGTGCTTCTGCCGCTCGTTTTTGCTGTTCGACTCTTGCTTTGATTATTTTGTCTTTCTCGAGAGTTTTTGCAATTCTGTGGAGTTGAGACAACATTGCACGGGCTTCGAGCTGCTCGCTGACGTCGGCATCGTGCCACCGTATAAGGTTCCATTCGTGGATGCTGTCAGCCAAAAGCTTTTCGTCGATGGGTCCCTTCTCTTCGTAAAGTTTGCCGGCAAGACCGCGCGCCAACAGAAGGTGATTCTCGGGGTAACCGGGATCACATTGCACTGCTTTCCTTGCCTTCCTGATTGCGTCATCCCATCGATGATCGCGCAGTAGGCCATCTACTTGCATGCGCAATTCGAAAGATTCAACAAGCCTTCCGCCTTGACCTGTACCGTAGTATGCTTCGTCTGGCTTCTCTTGCGAGTATTGTTTACCACTGTCTTTGATGTTGGGCGAGATATAATCAGCTTGCGCCGATGGTATTGCGGACAGTGCGCACAGCATTAATCCAAAACAGAGTAGCGATTGTTTGCTTCTGTTCATTTATTTTTCCTCGTCCTGTACTTCATCATCCGTGGCTTCCTCGACGTCTGCATCGACCACCTCTTTGCCTTCATTTCTGGCGGCATACTCGGCTCTCATCTGCGCTATCTCGACGTCTATCTCTTCAAGTCGAAGTTCAATTCTTTCTAGATGATTCAGTTCACTGACGATTTCTTCCATCAGCTGCGCGGAATCCATTGCTTTGGATTTCTTGTAAACACCATAAGTCTTGGTGCCGATCTCCTTCAGTAGTCGGTCTCTTTCAGTCTTTTGCGTCTGCTTTTCCACGCCCAATGCAGTGATGCGACCAACCAGCTTTGCCTGCTGACCCGCAGCTTTCGTTCCGGTCTTGAATTTGTCTACGAATTTGTCAAAGGGCGATGGCGGGGTCATGAATCCTCCGGTCCGGGGTTAAGTTGTTGTCTTGGGTTCTGAAAGACTGTTGCCGTTGCAAAAGGCGTCGTGCAAATGTTTGACGGCTTGATCCTTATACTTCGCCGGCACTACTGCAGAAACGCTGATGTTGGACGTGCTTATCATGGCAACCGGGATCGAGGCGGCACTCAATGCGCCAATTATATCGCCGCGTCGGTGACATTCGGTAGCTCCGATTCCTACAACGGATATGCGGGCGACATCCGTGTCTACGCTCAAGATAGTGCCGTTGTTCTGCGGGAAGTATTCAAGAATGACTTCTTTTGCTTCGCGAGAGAGTCGTTTTTCGCAGTTGAATTCTATTTGCGAAACAGTGTCGCCCGTGCGAACCACGTTTACTTGTTCGCGGTTCAAACCGAGGCTGCTCAAATCATCCAGAAGTCGTTCCGTTTTGCTGTTGTAGTGCAAATATGTCGAATCGACCGTGGTTTCATGCACCGAGGCAGTGGATTCCTTAACGGAAAAATCTTGCCGCACGCTTAGTTTGAAGGACACTCTATTGGTATCAAGGGCGACACCGCAAATTTGATAGTCCGGTGCCAGATCGCGGGACGTAACTAGCGTTCCCGTATCGTCCGGTTCAAAGGTTGAGCGCAGACGAATAGGGACGCGATTGCGCATTGCCAGTTCAACTGATCGGGCGTTCAATACTTGAGCCCCGGCTGACGCCAATTCCAGCATCTCTTCGTAGCTTATGGCGTGAAGTCTGCGCGCCTTGCCGTAAGAGCGCGGGTCCGTGGTGTAAACTCCGTTCACGTCCGTATAGATATCGCAACACTCAGCTTTCAACGCCGCGGCCAGAGCCACTGCGGTTGTGTCGGAGCCTCCGCGCCCAAGCGTTGTGATGTCGCTAGTGCGAGTCATGCCTTGAAAGCCCGCAACCACAGCAATTTCGCCTCGGCGTAGCGAGGTTTCCAAACGACTTGGCTGTACGGTTTTAATGCGAGCGAAAGTGTGTGTCTCGTCGGTCAAAATGCCGGCTTGCGCGCCTGTAAACGAACGCGCCTTCAGACCCATCTTCTGCAGTGCCATTGCCACAAGCGAAATTGAAACCTGTTCGCCCGTACAAAGCAGCATATCCATTTCGCGCGGGTCGGGCCGGTCGTTGACCTGCTCGGATAACTCTATGAGCTGGTCAGTTGTATGCCCCATTGCCGATACGACCACGACGAGTTCTTTTCCGTCGCGAGCCGAGTCTGCCACTATTTTTGCGACTTTCCGGATGTGTTCCGGATCGCGCACTGAGGTGCCGCCAAATTTTTGTACTAATCGAGCCATATTTATACCGCTGAAGCTACTTCCGATCGTTGGCGCACTGTTGCAAAGTGTTGTTGCCGGGCGCTTGGAAGCTTGCCATCATGATAACTGGTTCAAGCTTTTCTAGGCTGAGCGCCGGCTAATGAGATTGAAATCAGGTTGCCTACGCTTCCTACGACGTTGTCATGCACGGCTGAGTGTCAGGCGCAAAGTAAAAGTCCCGATCATTTCCGACCGGGACTTTTGGGAGATAAAACTCCAAGGGTAACTTCCTACTGAGATTGATAGTTCTCTGGAACTTCCTGCCAACTCACGACTGTATAACGAGAGAATTGGTTCGCAGTTGAACTCACTGTTGTTGTCGTAGTTTGTGGTGCTGTAAACAAACTCATGTTTGACAACGCTGCATCATAGTGGAATGAGCCGCGTGCCCCACCCCCGTTAAGCGTAGCGGAGTTCCCTATGACCGCTCCGTACATTTGTCCATTGCCCTTAAGCGCAACTTCCGCATTAGGTGCATATAGGATGCCTCTGAACTCACCGTTGCCAGCAACCTTTACTTGTTGATTCCCGGTATAGAAGATTTGCAGAGCCGCCGGTTTACCATTTGCGTTGGTTATTCGTCCGTTACCAGCTACGGTAATAGACGCGTTTGTACCTTCTACCCAAATACGAACAGGACTTGTTGGGGTTCCGTTAGTTGTTAGCACTGCGCTTCCGGATAAAGAGATTGAGCTTGTGTAGTAGTCTCCAGCGGCCAACGTAGTATTGCCGCTAATTGGGGGTCTTTGAGTAGCTCCGACGGGATGACTGGGCACCGATGGCAGTGTCACTGGTGTCATAGACATGCTGCCAAGCTTTGGTGTGAGAGTGTTATTGGTGTCGGCATTGTTGAGTTTCTCTTGTGTTCCTGCGACATTCGGACCACTGGATGGATCGTTGCCGGTGACGTTGGTGACTGTTATCGTACCGTTTGAACGTGCACGGCCATAAATTCGTCCACTTCCCGAAACTGCACCTGCTCCGGATGCGTAAGATATTGCGTTTCCGCCGACGTCGCCCCCCCCGATGTTGATCGCGCCGTTCGCGCGAATATCAGCGCTGTCATTTGCGTATGTGGTCGGGTTTGCGTTGGTGTTTGAGTTGTAAGTATTGGTTTCGTAGTTGTTTCCGGTGAAATTAACCCCTCCACCCATCAGCATTGCACCATTTATTGTCACAGGTACTTGCGTAGTTGTAGTGGTGGAAGTCTGGGTTGCTACAGTTGTCATGTTTGGTTTGAGGATAGCTCTGAGCCGTTTTCGTTGACCGGACATTGTCACATCGGCCTCAACGAGGCGCCACAGGATCGAACTGACTCCATTGGTACCGTTCTGACCGTAGTAGAAGGTTTTGTCTTCCCAAAGGTAGGAACCGGTGTATCCACCTTGTCCAGCTACAGGCTGTTGTGGCTGCTTACGATACACAATGACATTGCCAGTGGCATTGGCGACACCGCAGTTGTACATTACTGATGTGGGGATAGGTGTTGACCGGGAGGTTTGATTCACCCCGGGGTCAATCGATGGGGTGGTGGCGTTCATTTGTTGAACCGCCCAATCCAAAGCTGTTTCCGCTACATTCCGTTGTATAAGCTCTGATCGGGCTTTTGTCACTCTGTTGTAACTCGGCATTACCGTGCTGAACAGACCGGCAATCATTAGCGTGCTGACCAACCCGATAGACAACACCGTGACAAGTGAGTGTCCACTTTCGTCGCGACCATTTAAAGTTCGTTCTATCATATCGATCCCCTCCTAAGGTGCAACGGTCTGCGGGACACCGGCTGCGGTGGCACTGGTATTATTTCTCAAGAAAAATTCCGATTTTAAAGCTAAAACCTGCTGTTGTTTGAAATTTCCGGAAGATTGTGGATTGGCGCTGGTATCGTTGTGTTGCTTGATTTCGAGGTTGACAACGACACCGTTAAACAAGGCACCCCAAGTTGTTCGAGGCGTGCCGACAGGTTCCTCAAAACCGTTTCGCGGAGTGCCTCCGGGGTCCAAGGCATAGAGATACTGGAAAACTATAGGAGCCCCGTTCGGATTCGCTGTAGGACGCGGTCCGACTATCCCTGAGCAAATTCTCATTGGACCAACTCTTGCCGGTAGCTGGTTCGAAGAGTTGTTTACTCCTGGTACTTTCATCCAGTCAAGAACGTATTCATTGGGGTGTCCCGCTTGGTCCGGGTCGAGATAACATCTGTAGATGTGTGTTTCAACGTTTTCGATAGTAGTGCCATTGAAAATAGTAACGCCGGGAAAACCATAGTTGGCGCTAGCAGTGTTATTGTCGAAGATTGGTACCTGTACTACTAGCGTCTGATTCCCTATCGTGTACGGCGGTGCACCGAAGGAGTTCGTTTGCGAACCTGAAGGCCAACCTCCAGACGGAGCCGCACCATTGTTGTAGACTGGGTTTTGTCCGCCGGGAGAAGGAAAAATGTTCGTCCCAACCACGGCGCCAATCGTAGCGTCGTAGGTGCCGTAACAGTCTCCCAGCGTTCGCCCCATGCGAACGTCTCTCCCTATTTTCTCCAATGCGTGTCTTGCCATGTCTACTGCATCGCACTTGTTATTGAGCTTTTTGGATTGCCCCATTGTTGCGACGAGCATTCCGAAAATTGCAGTCGAGACGAAACTCATGACTAGAACAGTGATTACTAATTCAACCAGGCTGGCACCGCCTGCGGTTCTTCTTAGAGCGGCTCTCTTGTGACTATGTCTCATTATTGGTCGTGCCCCGAATTGATACCGTAGTGATACAGGGATGTTTGGGCTCGAAGTGATTTGTTGCCTCCGCCGTGTTCCCCCGGCCAAGATACCGTCAAAACAAACAACTTCTCGTCGGCATTTACGTCGGTGATTGTCGCAGTTGCCGAGGCGCGGTCACCAGCGAAAACGTTGCCTTTTGTTGACGTCGTGGAATTGTAGGTTTCGTTGGCGTATCTGTTGGTGACTGAATCCAAAAGAAGCGCTCGGTTCATGAACGTCGGGCCGTTCGTACCAGCGCTGTATCGGTTGATCATCAGCGTGTAGTTTCCCGCTGTGAGGTCGTTCCAACGACAATGTCTCGCGTGGTCTATTACTTGTTGCGCTATTGCTGCTGCTATTACTTGATTCTGGGTAGCCGTTGAAGATCTCATCACGGACGCCATGCTATCCAGAATGCCCGCCAAAAAGATGGTGCATATCCCAATCGCCACCATGAGTTCAACTAACTGATATCCGCCTTGGTCTAAACGATTCATCGACTCAGTAGCATTTCTCGGACTGTGAACTCTGTAATGATGCCTGCCTCTACTTCTCATTGGTCGCCCCGACGCTAAAACCTACCCACCCGGACGCTAAAAACACCCTCTTGCAAGGTGTCTTCTACCATTATTCCCTGACGCCTCTTGATAACTGGGTGTCGGCGGTTATACTGACGGTTAAGTTTCGTTTCATGCCGGAGTCCGTCCGGAAAGGAGCGCTCTTACTGTTTTATCGGGACAGCGGTTGTTAAGGGTTTCTTAATCCCTGTTTACAATGGAAGTTTGCATTGGTTAACAAATCTTCATTCGCAGTATGGAGTTGGCGTTCTGCCTGACATTTCTGCAGTCTTGACATGTTCCCGCCGCTGACTAGATAAGCGCCAACGTTCCGGGTGTGCCAAATTGCCGGCTTCGCATCTAACTCATGCTTGTCCTGCGGAGTGTCCGGGCTCTAGGGCTTGGGCGGAGTGTAAGCGCCGTGCCCACTAGTGACCATAGTCAATGCCGCAGCCATTTTCAATAGCTTGGACGCCAGTTTTCGTTCTGAATTATTGGAGCTGTTCAACAGTCCGCTTAGCATTGTGGTGTTGGACGCGAGTGATAACAGAGAGAACTCGCCAAAATGCACAGGCGTTCCGTCCACTTCATGGTGCTCTAAGCGGCGGGTCGCTATGGAGACTGTGGAGGCGCCTACAGAGAAGCTTGACCCTACACGGACGGCTGCGGGCTTACTGTTGTTCATGGACACTTTGACGGCGCCTGAATTTGTTTCAAATAAATTGAATACGTTTATGTTCGCCCCGTCTTTCTTGAGCAAGACTATTGCGCCTGGTTGTAGAAAAATGCTGTTGCCTTCCGATGTTACCCGTAGCGGTCGACGCGCGTGCACGATAGCCTCGCCGTCGCGCATTTCAAAAACTCCGTCCGAACCTGTGAACATACAACCCTCGCTCTGCTTGATGAAGGCTGCATCAGTCAGCGACACTTTAGGGATTGATGTTTTCTTGTTGAGCGTGGCACTGCCGCGCAGATAACCAACGGACCGCGGCTTGCAGGCTGCTGGCTCTTCCTGAGCGACAGACTCTTGAGGCGCGGCGACTGTTTCAACCCGCGGTTGGACCATTGTGTTGTTGAACAGTGCGGGTAGCGAGGTCGGAGCCATCGCATGTAGTGCCGACGCAGGCTGAGCAAGAGGCACCGCTAATGATACTGGCGCTTGTAATTCTTCCGTGAATGCAGGCGGTGGATCTGCCGTGATGCGCACGTTACCTTCAAGTATGATTGCGCTTGCCGGACGGTTTCCGGTGCTGAAAGTAACATTCGAACCCCAGGCATTGATTTCGTTTTTCTTTCCTTCGGCGGTTATTCCATTTTTGCCGAAATAGACTTCGCCGCCCCATTTTTTACTGACATTTACGCTCTTCGGTGCAGTGCCTTTCACCGGTGAACCACCGCTTGCACCAACTATGAACGAAACGTTTCCGAGTGGTGCCTTGCTGGCGTAGGCTTCTATGGTGGAGTGGTCTCCGATGCGAATGACACCAGAGTTCTGATTGGTTGATTGGATGAAAATGTTTCCTTCATCCACCCGAATCTTGCTATGGTCAATCAAATGAATGTTGCCTGAAGCAATGAGGGAAACAGAGCCATTATTGGCGTTGATGTCGTTGACGTCCAAGTTACCGCCGGACGTTAAGTAGAAAGATCCGCCAACGTTAACTTTCGAAAGCTCAACACTGTTCAGCTCAGTTATGAAAGCAGAAGCGTTCTTTCCGGTATCAATGCGTAGTTCTGCGGCGGCCGTTCGCAAGTAACTACTGGAAGAGCCGATGTTACCTTTTTCGGTTTTCAACCTTACCTCGTCACCTCGGACGGTGGCACTGCCGCGAATAGAGCCTTGATTGTGAGTTTTTAGCACCACTTTGTTAGCGGAGATATCGCTGTTGACCACGATGTCTCGCTGTGAATTTATAACTAGTCTATTTGCACTCACTGCGATACTGCTGCCACCGGATATGGTGACGTTGTCTGACGATTTCAGATTTAGGGTTCCGCCGACATTTGCCGACTGTATTGTGACCGCACCTACCGACTCTAATCTGGCCGAACCCTTTGTGGAGACTTCCAGGTTGTTCGCCGTAAATCGTATCGCCCCGCCGTTCTTCGTGCCAATATTGCCAGAGCCAGATTCCAGAATTAGCAGACCCGCTTTTAGAAGCCCTTCTTCCTGATAGATATCTCCAGATTCGTGAGCAGAAACCCTTAGAGTCTCTTCCGCGATCAAGTCCGAAGACAGTGTTATATTGCCATTTCGGGACAAGGTTCGCACAATGATGTTCTTGGCGGAAACATTATTGTTGACATAGAGGTTGCCGCTGGCTTCTATAGTGATTGTGCTGCTTTGCACCGGTATTTCCAATCTGCCGTTGTTTATCAGCGTGCCGCCAGGGGTGCTGACCGTGAGGTTCTGCTCTGATCTCAGCACCACCGCGGAGCCGATGATGACATTCGCATTAGAAGTTTGAATTGAGACTGGTGCTCCTGCGAAAGCTAGCAATGCTGAAGCAGATTCTGAATTGACGAAGTTGATCGCGGTGCCTGCGGCGCTTGCGAAAGTGATCGCTCCGACGGCGTTCACTGTTGCCTGCCCGCCCGAAGGTACTACGACCGTCAGCCCGCCGGCACTGTTCGACGTGAAGCCAACTGTTGAAGTTGAATTGAAATTGCTACCTGATTGGAATTGAACGTTGGTGGCTTCAACTGTTGTCGCGCCGTTGAGAATACTAGTCGCTGAGTTTGCTCCAAAAACTATACTGGCGTCGGACCGCAACATTACTGAGCCTTGGGTTCCGGGGTTAATGGCATGGGTACCACTAAAGGTCAGGTCGTTGCCTGCTCCCGACGCAGCGAATAAGATCTGTCCATATCCGCCGTTAACGAACGAGAAGTTTCCATTGCCCGCTACTGTTATTCCGTTGGGATCGAGAATAGCTATGGTGCCTCCGGCCATGCTGGAAGTAATGTCTCCGCCCATGTTTAGGCTGCCGTTGTGGACGTTGACGTTTACATTGCCGTTAGATACCAAATTTACGCCGTTGAGAGTAGTATCTCCTGAGGAACTCTCTGTCGTGAGTGTGCCACCGCTCACGGTGAAGTCCGTATCAAGTAATTGTCCGCCGTTATCAAATACAAGTGAGGCGTTCGTACCGGAAGCGATTGCCACTCCGCCGCCTGCAGTATTGATGCCCCCTCCGGCAGACGCTGGCAAGACCACTGTCAGTGAACCACCTGACCCGGGTGACATGCTGACGGCTGTTCCTGCTGTCTTGCCGGATGAAATTGTTGAGCCGTTTGCCAGAGTTATGATCGATGCGCTGAGTGCCAACGAACTTTGAGAGCCGATACTCAGGGTTGACGTATCGCCGCTTCCGATTGTGATTGAACCTGCTGTTTCACCACCTGCAGCGGTTAAGCGAACTGTTCCACTGCTGCCGGCACTTATATTGATGGAATTGGCGATGTCGAGGGTACCGCCTGCCGTCAAATTAACGCTAGCCGCGCTGCTGGTGGCGGCTATAGACCCGCCTGCGCCTGTCAGTGATAGAGTGTCCCCACCATTGATGTTTACACCGCCGGCGCCACCGGCCACGACATCGCCGCCGGCGATAGCCAGTGCCACGGTGTTCAGCGTAACGCTTCCACCAATTGACCTGACCGTGCCGGTTATGGATATGTTGGTGTCGTCGCCGGATACTGCTAGTGTAGCGTTGCCTTGTGATTCAACTGTGCTCATTACTGAAATTGAGCCGCCGTTGGCAGTGAAGCTCAGTATCTCAGAATTGACGTTACTTTCAACGGCTAAGTCGCCATTGGTTGTAAGTTCGAAGCGACCGTTAACGTCTGATGTTATCAAATCAAGACTGCTGTCGTTGTCTATGAACACATCGCCACCGGAGGTGACTTTGACTTCAAGAACGTTTGTCTTCAGAGCGGTAGCAGCTGAACCTATGTTACCGCTTTCTGAAAATAGGCTGAGTGACCCAATACCAATACTACTGCCATTAATCTGATTAATGGTGCCGGCACCGGTTGTTGAAATGGCAATGGTGGGAGCATTGAGATCGACACCAAGCGTGATACTGCCACCTTCAGTGGTGGTGAGCTTCAAATTGGACGCGGAAAGCCAGCCATTTACGGAGATGTTTCCGGCACCGGCTTGTAGCTCGAGCCCCAGATCAAGTAACTCATCATATGAATCAGTTGACAAACTAACGTCGCTCCCAATTCCGATATTGCCGGTGGTTGAAGATGCGCTTAGTGTGGCTCCCGAGACGTCCAACGAACCTTTTCCGCCATCTGCAGTGAATGAAACGTTTCCCCCGTTGCGAGCCGTAAACAGAACCGCGCCGGGGCGAGCACCGCCGCCGCCAATCTGAATCATCGCTTGACCGTCTGAAGGCAGAACAACATTCAGACTATTTGCTAGTGAGCCGGAATCAAGTAACATCAGCCCCGGTGCGTCCATGCTTAGTGTGCTGCCGAACCCGAACTCGATGGTGTTGGCGCCGAGCGATAGTTGACCGCCTGTTGCGCTGACGGAGCCTGCATCGGCTATCTTCAGTGTTGATCCTGCCCCACTCATGTTAATCTTCGTGGAGCCGTTCGTTGAAGAAACCTGGTGCAGCTCGAGGGTTACACCCGCTTTGCTCATCTGTATGTCTACTGACGAACCGGTGGCATCAACTAGTCCCTTTTGTTCTCCCGATACGGTGACGGATACCGAACCGATTGATGTATACGAAATCGAGCCGCTCTTGGATGCGGCACTACCGGAAGTATCAATAACACCCTTGTTTTGAACGGTCATGTTGTCTGTGCCTGTGAAAAGCACTTGACCTCCTGCTCCGCCAGTCGCATTCGCGCTAATTCTTGCAGAAGAGCCAATCGACACATCGTTGGCTTGGAAAAACACCAGTCCGCCGCCTGCGTCACCTGAAGCGTTCAGATCAGCATTGATTTGAATACCTGAGTTAGCAGCACTTGAGCCGAGAGAAATGACGCCGCCAAAGCCATCCTTACCGGACGACACGTCAAGGCTTCCATCCATTACGATCACTTTGCCGGAAGCATTTGCGATTATAGTTCCGCCCGATCCACCGTCGCTGCCGCCGCGTGCGCTGGCCTGGTATGCGCCAGAACCGCTTGCGAAAACGATGTCTTGCCCTTCGCCTGATGCTGAAAGATCTATGAATCCGCCATTTCCGATGCCCTTTCCATCTGCATTGAACCCCTCGCCGCCGGCATCAAGAGTAAGCGTGCCGCCGTATAATCCGATATGACCACCGTTGCCATTGGATCCGAGTGTTGCGACCGAAATGCCGGAGGTGCTTCCACTGATATCACCGTCACTTGCAACAAAGGCGAATCCCCCGTTTCCAGAGGTTGATCCTCCGTTAGCAACGAGTTGCATTTCACCAGTGCCGTCGCCTACCCGGACGTCGCCGTGCACAAAAAGATCTATTGTTCCTGCATTTCCCGAAACATCAGCGCTGGAAGTCAGAAGTGAGCTATTTGTATTGTTAGTCAAATCTCCCTGGACGTAAACGCTGATATCGCCGCCATTTCCACCATCAACTCCAGAAGCGTCAAGAGTGAGGCTGCCTCCTGAAAGCGTTAAGTTTCCTGCGTTTACCGAAATAAAACCACCGTTTTTGGTTCCAAGTGCGAAGACGTTAACGTTGCTGCCCGGTGCACCGCTGACAGTGAGATCCGATCCGCTGGAACTGCCGTCGACGATTATTCGCTGCAATCCCGAGCCAAAGTCGAACATTGTAGAAATGTCCATTGAGTCGGCCGAATTTATTTGAATCCCTCCGCCAATACTACCGCTAGCTGTCATATTGAGGTCGCCAAATACTTGCAACACTGCTGAAGACGTGAAGATGCCGGCAGCTTGTCCGTCTGCACCAGTTCCGTTGGCGCTCAAAGTTGTGTTGCGTGCAATTATTCGGTCGCCCTTTAGGAAGATATTGCCCGCGAAGCGTCCATCAGTCGATAACGTGCCCAGTCCGAGCTGCAGATCTCCTGCACCTGCATCAAGAGCTATTTGGCCGCCATAGTTGGGTCCCGATACTTTGATCGAATCCGGGGATAGAACATTGATACCGCCAAGCCCTAGATTTCTTACGACAACAAATCCGCTCAAGATTGAACCTGTTGTGGTGATTGTTCCGTTGACACCATTGACGTGTCTACCGTCGTCACCCGGCGGACCGATAAAGAACGTTTCTGAACCGCCGCTCGTCATTTGGGTCTTAATGTCGACTGAGCCTCCGCCGAAAGGCGCTGAGACCGAAATATTTCCCGTGGATGTATTGCCACCGGACTCGATTACTACGCCGCCGCCGTTAACGGTGACAAGATTACCTGTATTGATATCGCCCGTGGCGCTCAAATGTATGTATCCACCAGAACTTACCGTTCCTGCCGGAGAAAGTGTGATCGATCCGTTCTGCGCGATCATCACGATATGTCCACCATTGCCGGAAGTAATAAGACTGGTGCTCGTCAAAAATATGGAGCCGCCAGCGGTAAACACAATTTGACCGCCACCGCTGTCCACAATGGCTGCGGTGGAGAGAATGTTTCTTGCCGCGGTGACAAACAAAGGTCCTCCGTTTGTCAAAAAGGCTGGCGCTGTGTCGGGATCGGGCTCAATGATAACGTCACCGGAGCCGTTCGATATGATGGGATCTCCCGTGACGATCACGTTACCCATACGAATTGCCGGAGTATTGGCAGCAACAGCCAATTCGAAAGATTCCGTATTGATCCTTCCTGTAATGTCGTTTACGTCAATGTTGATTTTTCCGTTCGCGGAGAAGAGATTCAGTTCCTTAGATAGAACATCACCACCGACGATGTCCAAATTGAATTTGCCGGTATCGAACGACGCATCGCGGACGTTCAAGGCGCCGTTGAGTGCGCTCAGTGTCCCTCCGACGTTGTTGATCAGTATGCTCTGCGCTATGTGAGAGTTGACGTTTATGTTGCCGGCCAGTGAATTGACCATCCCCGCGTTGGCGAGCTGTGCGGAGATCATGTTCACGTTACCGAGCGCTTGCAGAATAGGTTGGACACCAACGGCCCCCGCCGGTAGTGCGTTCACTATGCTGCCGCCCGCCGACAGGCTGAGGGCACCCGCGCTGCTGATCATGCCGGCGTTGATGATATCGTTTATGGCGTTGAGGGTAAGGCTGAGGTTGGAAACAACCGAGGTATAACCGCTTAGGCCTGTTGGTGGAAGCATTGAACTAAAAAGTGCACCCTGGTTGTTCAGGATGTTGTTCGCTGAAAATACTGCGGACGTTATATTGGAATTGCTGGAGATTGCGTAGAGGGTTCCCGAGTTGCTGAGGTTGCCGCTCAGGTTGATGGCTCCGAGGGCAGCGTCGCTTACCCCGATGACGCCTTGAGGAATGTGAATGCTTGCTGCACTCGATGCAAAGGTCGAGAGATTGAAAGTTCCACCAAGGGCCGCGCCGTTGGATGCAACGTTCAATGTCTGGGCCGTTGCTCCACCACTCAACACTTGCGTGAGGGCCACGAACTCAGCAGGAGTTAGAAGATCGCCGGCGCTGAATGTCTTCTGTCCGCCACCGTCAATCGTTATCGCCACGTTCGATACGTTGGAACCTGCCGTAATACTTCTGTCTTGAGAGCTCAAGTCGAGGTTTGTCCCTGCTGATTGCGCGTAAGCAATCAGAGGAGTTCCCGCTTGTACGACCACATATCCTGCCGATAAGACGGCATGAACCTTTTTACTCGCCATTTTGCCTAGTCCTGCTGTTCGTGTAGGGGGGTCAGAACGCAAGGAAGAAACTCGCACACCACTTCGAGTTTCGAACTGACGAACGCCAAAAGTCGCGCCTCTTGGCATCTCGCTTGAAGTCCTTATACCCTCGTATGTAGGAACCTAAGCAGGGCTCAGTAGGGTGCGTTAAGTGTTGTTGTCCTGGAATGTACTCGCCGACGACTTGTCGGGGATGTCTTAAATTCTGCTCATTTTATCGGAATATGGGTTAGTATTAGGTGAACCTGTGGAAAGTAGTATCTGTCACTCATAGCGGTCACGTCCGGGGCTAGAAGTTGGGGGACCGAAAGTATCGGCCTGCTGTGATGAGTGGAAAACGGGCGGTTTGCGCGCCATGTTCGTTTGATCAAACAGGGGGTCGCCGACCTCCTGTTTGATTTGGCATTTGGAGCCGGTGGCTGGATGCCGCCGAGCACTACATGCGATACCGCCTCAAGTCGTTTCCCAACAGGCACTATAGAATCAGATTAATACTACAAATAACGCTCTCGAAATCTAACTGGCTTACTAATTCATGTTGATGGAATATAAGGGCTAGCGCTATCCTCGTTTTGGCGAAGTACTTTTCTCTGTAATCAAACAATCGGCGGATATCCCCATCGGTCAGTCGGCGAATATGAAATTGCTGTCTTCCGAAACGTCGCCATAAGCGAAAGCAAATTTCGCAACTGGTTGGACAGATCGATTTTGATTCCGATTACGATCACAAGACACATCGCAGTCGGTGATGAAAGTTCTGGTTGATACTAGTGTATGGTCTCAGATGCTCTAATTGCAGCAACCGCAATCGAAAACGAATGTCGTTTGCTTACGAGCGACATCGATCTCGAGCATATTGCCAAGCTTACCGCTCTGGAGCTGAATTTAGAATTGGCCTGGGACCGGATCTTATTCATCAAGTTTACCTGCTGGAAGAAGCAGTTAGTAATCTCCTCAAGCAGCCGGACCAACGGAGCTACTGCTCCGTCATCGGCACGCGGACGTCGTGCTCTTTTGCGAAGGAGATCGCCTCTTCGTATCCAGCGTCTGCGTGTCGAATCACGCCCATGCCGGGGTCGGTTGTGAGCACCCTTTGCAGTCTAGTTGCTGCTTCCTTGGTGCCGTCGGCAACAATGACCTGACCGGAGTGCAGCGAGTATCCAATACCGACGCCACCGCCATGATGCAGCGACACCCAGCTGGCGCCGCCTACGGCGTTGATCATTGCGTTCAGATAGACCCAATCGGCGATCGCGTCGGAGCCGTCCTTCATCGATTCTGTCTCACGATTAGGTGAGGCAACCGAGCCGCAGTCCAAGTGGTCTCGACCGATGACGATCGGTGCCTTCAGTTTTCCGCTTGCCACCATCTCGTTGATAATCAGACCCAGTTTGGCTCGGTCGCCGTAGCCCAACCAGCAAATCCTGGCAGGTAGTCCCTGGAAATGCACTCTTTGCGAGGCCATTTTGATCCAGCGACAAAGTGCTTCGTTTTCGGGGAAACTCTTCAATATTACTTCGTCGATTGCGGCTATGTCTGATGTCTCTCCGGACAATGCAGCCCATCGGAAAGGTCCTTTACCTTCGCAGAAGAGCGGGCGAATGAAGGCTGGAACAAACCCCGGGAATGCAAATGCATTTGCAACTCCGCCATCTTTTGCTACCTGGCGGATGTTGTTGCCATAGTCGAATACAACAGATCCCGCCTTCTGAAACTCCAACATTGCTTCGACGTGGAGGCAGATCGATTTTGTCGATTTTTCCAGATACTCATTCTGGTTTGATTTGCGTAGCTCAGCGGCACGCTCAAGTGAGTACCCCTCGGGAATGTAGCCGTTGAGCGGGTCATGAGCGGAGGTCTGGTCCGTTACTACGTCCGGCTTGAATCCTCTCTTAAGCAATTCGGGTAGCACTTCGGCTGCGTTGCCCAAGAGCGCAATCGATTTTGCTTCGCCTGCTTTCTTGAACTTGTCCACCATTGCAAGGGCGTCGGTTACATCCTTCGCTTCCATGTCGCAGTAACCGGTTTCGAGCCGCCGTTTGATTCTGGTCGGGTCAACTTCTACGCAAAGAGCTACGCCTTCGTTCATTGTCACTGCCAGGGGCTGAGCGCCACCCATGCCACCTAGCCCGGAGGTGAGGACAACTCTTCCTTTCAATGTGCCGTTGTAGTGCTTGCGTGCGAGTTCGGCGAAAGTCTCGTATGTTCCTTGCAGGATGCCTTGCGTACCTATATAGATCCAGGAGCCGGCGGTCATCTGACCGAACATGATTAATCCCTTGGTTTCGAGCTCTCTGAAGTAGGGCCAGTTAGCCCAGGCGCCTACCAGGTTGGAATTGGCTATCAGCACTCGCGGTGCATCGGTGTGGCTCTTAAAAACTCCCACCGGTTTGCCGGATTGCACAAGCAAGGTTTCGTCATCTTCGAGCTTCAATAAAGAGCGCACGATGCCTTTAAAACTCTCCCAGTTGCGGGCGGCCTTGCCTGACCCGCCGTACACGACCAGCTCGGCCGGGTTTTCTGCCACATCCGGATCAAGATTGTTAAGAAGCATTCTCAAAGCGGCTTCTTGCAACCAACCTTTAGCGTTGAGTTGTGTGCCGCGCGGAGCCCTCACCAGCATTGGTTCTTTGCTTTTGAGAATTTGTTGGATCAGTTCTTTATCGGTATTGGTGGCAGCGCTAGTTGTCATGTTGCATCCCCGGCAATTAGGAAATAATTACAGTAGCGAAAAGCTGTTGTAGACTGGCAGTGGAGCGAAGCTTGCACGCCGTTGCAGTGAATAATAACCCGAGTCTGCAGGTGCAGCCGAGTTTTCAACAAACACTTCACTCTTGCGTGTCAAGTGCAAAAGAGGGTCACAGTCGGCAAGACGGTGATTCGGTCAGCATATAATAGGGACTTCCCAATCCGCGGGACCGACTATAGAGCGGATATATCAGCAAAGACGAGGCGAGACCGATGGTACAGGAAGTGACGAAGGCAAAGTCGGACGGATCCGGCGGTGAAGGCGACATCAAATACAGCCTTTCCGACATCCCGCTAAAGCGCGTTTATACCGCTGATGACTTGAAAGGTTGGGACCCTGCCGTTGATTTGGCCGCTCCCGGTCAGTTTCCTTACACTCGCGGCATTCACGACAACATGTATCGCGGTAAAGTTTGGACAATGAGGCAATTTGCCGGTTTCGGCGGTCCGGAAGAAACCAACGCTCGTTTCAAGTACTTGCTGTCACAAGGGCAGACCGGACTTTCCACGGCTTTCGATTTACCTACCCTGATGGGATACAACTCCGACGATCCGAAGTCCCATGGCGAAGTAGGCGTTTGCGGAGTTGCCATCGACAGCTTGGAAGACATCGAAATTCTGTACAAAGATCTGCCGCTGGACAAGGTTTCTACGTCCATGACCATCAATGGACCGGCAGTCATCATCTTCTGTATGTTCCTGGCCAACGCTCAAAATCGCGGCGTAGACCTGAAGAAGCTCAATGGAACTTTGCAGAATGATATCTTCAAAGAATACATCGCGCAGAAAACCTACTTGTTGCCGCCAAGACCGGCGCTCAAGCTCATTCAAGACATGATGGTTTTCTGCACCAGGGAAGTCCCGCGTTGGAACACCATCTCGGTGAGCGGATATCACATCCGTGAAGCTGGTGCGACTGCAATTCAAGAACTGGCGTTCACCCTGGCGGATGGTTTCGCCTACGTTGATGCTGGAATTGAAGCGGGATTGCAAATTGATGATTTCGTTCCACGGCTGTCGTTCTTCTTCAACGCGCACATAGACTTCTTTGAAGAGATCGCCAAGTATCGTGCGGCCCGACGGATTTGGGCTCGCCGCATGCGCGACCATTACGGCGCCAAGGATGAACGTTCATGGAAGCTGCGCTTCCATACTCAGACTGCCGGTTGTACATTGACGGCTCCGCAGCCTGAAAACAATATCGTTCGAACGGCAATCGAAGCGCTGGCCGGAGTACTCGGTGGAACGCAGTCGCTTCACACCAATTCTATGGACGAAGTTCTGGGGCTGCCTACTGAGAAGGCCGCTCACATCGCATTGCGCACGCAGCAAATTATCGCGCACGAAACCGGTGTCACTGCTGTAGTTGATCCGCTGGCCGGATCGTATTACGTAGAGTGGCTGACCAATCAAATGGAAGATGGTGCAAACGAATACTTCCGCAAGATTGAAGAAGTCGGCGGCGTGATGGCGGGTATCGAGAAGGGATTCTTCGTCAAAGAAATTGCCGATGCCGCCTATCGATTCCAGCAGAAGCTTGATAGCGATGAGTTCAGATTCATCGGCTTGAACTCGTTCAAAGAAGAAGCACCGGGTCAGAAGATTGAGATTCTCAAAATCGGCATGGAATATGAGAATCGCCAGCGCGAGCGACTGACGGCTCTGCGTGCGCGTCGGGATCAAGCAGCTGTTTCAGCTGCCCTGGACCGACTGCACACAAGTTTGAAAGCCGGAGACCAGCAGAGCTTCGAACTGATCCTTGAAGCTGTGAAAACATACGCGACTCTAGGCGAGATCTGTGACGTTATGCGCTCCGTCTGGGGTGGATATCGCGAGCCTGCGGTTATCTAAGACCGGGGAGCGACTGTGCCGGCAACTGATTTTTGCTGTTTCAAAGGTTACTGCTGATGATAAAACTGCGCACTAGTTTGGTACTGCCACTAATATTGGTGGCGGCCTTGCCCTTCAGCGCCGTTATGGCTGCGCCCACCGTTGAGTCGAAAGCTCATACCCAGAAGGGAATCAAGCTCTACAACGAAGGTAAGGCTTCCGAGGCCATTGCTGAGTTTCGAAAGGCAATTGCCATCGATCCCTCCAATGCTGATTATCATAGAAACCTTAGCTCGGTCCTTTACGCGCAAGGTCAAATTCCTGATGCTGTGAAGGAAGGGGAGCTTGCTCTCAAACATAAGCCCGGCGATATAAAGAGCCTCGCTAACATGGGCAATCTGATGGTTGTGCAGAAAAAGTGGGCTGATGCGGAGAAGTACTACAGGCAGGCGCTGAAGGCGGCTCCGACCAACGGCACTTATGTGACCGAACTCATCACCTGTTTGCGAGAACAGAAGAAGAGTGATGAAATCGAAAAGGTTTCGCGCGAAGTGCTCAAAACGCAGCCAAACAGTGCCGACGCATTGGTTGGTCTCACTGGCGTTTTGTTGGAGAAAAAGCAAACCGAGGAAGCGGAAAAGAATGGGCGCCTTGCAATAAAGGTGGCTCCGAAGAATCCTGAGGCGCACCTGGTCCTTGCCAATGTTTTGAAAAAAAGAGGCAAAGACAAGGAGGCGGTCAAGGAGTATCAACAAGTGCTGGCGCTCAAACCGGACCACGGCTCGGTCAAAGAGATTCAAGACACTATCAAATACATCAACAACAAAGTTGATAGTCGAATTCCATAGACAAACGGGTAATCGTTGCAGATGACGCTGGTAGCCGAAGGTGTAGAAATTAAGTACGACCGCCTGTGCGTGATACCACTGGGCGGTCAAAGTGAGATTGGGCGGGCTCTGTGGGCTTTCTGTCATGCAGGAGAGATTCTGCTGATTGATGCCGGGGCTTCGTACCCTAACTCTGATCTACCGGGTGTGGATCTGTTGTTACCCAACACTAGTTTCTTGCAAATGAACAAGGAGCGGATCACGGCATTGGTGTTGACTAATGGCCATGAGGAGCATTGCGGTGCCGTTGCGTACCTGCTCGACCATATAAAAATTCCGCGCATCATGGCACCGCGATTTGTGGCGTCCCTGGTATCCCAACGGCTGATTAAGGCTGCTGACGGGCGTCATGCCGATACTGTCATCGATACTGTCGAAACACGACATAGTTATCAAATTGGAGCTTTCCAGGTTGAATGGATCAAAGTAAACGATGCTATAGCCGATGCTTGTGCCTTGAAGCTTTGGACGCCTGAAGGAACGATTATTTACACATCAAGCTTTAAGTTGGATCAAACACCGATTGACGGGCGGCAAATGGATATAGCCAAGATAGCCGAGGCTGGTGACCAGGGCGTAGCTCTGCTCATAAGCGATTCGGCCGGTGTGGAAAATCATGCATACACTCCTTCTGAGAAAGTTACTGCTCGCGGATTCGAGAAGCACATTAGTGAAGCGGAAGGTCGCGCGATTGTCGTTATGAATGCAACCAACACTTTGCGCTTGCAGGTGTTGTTCGATCTCGCGAAGCAGCTTAATCGCAAGGTGGTGCTCTACGGAGATGCCCTGGTGGAAACTGCTGTCGCAGCGGTGATCACAGGCAACTTAAGTTACGACAGGTCAATTGAAGCGACACTCAAAGATCTCGACCGATTGAAAGAGAGCGAGGTCTTGGTTCTAGCTACAGGTGAAGACGGCGACGCTATGCTTCTTATGCAGATGCTGTCGCGCAATAAGTGCAAGGATTTTGCTTTGAAGAAAGGCGACACGGTGGTCTACAGCTCGGAAATTTATCCGGGCGAATCGCGCAAAATGGCGATGAATCTTGACCGGCTGCTTTCGATGGGCGTCCATTCGTACATCGGAGTTAAGGCCGGTGTTCACGTGTCCAACCATGCCGGTCGAGAGGAGCTGAAATTGATGTTGTCGTTGGCGAAGCCGCGATACTTCGTTCCTACGCTTGGTGAAGGAAGGCATATTATGCACCACGCCCAGTTAGCGAAGGATTTTGGGATTCCTGCCGAGAATGTCTTTCCTCTGGGCAACGGCTCGATTCTCGAATTCACTAACGGCGCGGCCAGCGTAATCGGTTCGGTCGAAGCGCAAGCCGTATTCTATAACCGTGACCAGGAAGAGAGCGTCACCGCATTCTCTGTAAATGAGCGTCGTTCTCTTTGCATGGAAGGCGTTCTGATTGTCGGTTTGCTTCTGTCGCCCGAAGGGGAGCTGCTTCAGGCTCCGGCTTTCGAAGGTGCTGCATTAGGCTTTCAGCAAGCCAACGAGTGGAGAGTGGTGCAATCTGATCTTATTCAGACCATTACGGATTTGGTGGCGAAGCAACGAGATGAAAATCCTGGAGAAATTGCATCGCTGCGCTCTAGTGTGCGTGACGTTGTGGCGAAGGCTCTGCGATCGAAACTTTCGTCGAAACCGGCAATCCATGTGGTTTTGCACGAAGCTCCCGTGAAACTTGTACAGGAAAGAAAGTAGCCCCGCAACTTGCGACGCAATCTTCGTTTAGGAATCCAGGTTACAGCATCATTTGGAATGACGATCGCCGTCTTCCCCGGAAGCCCG
This sequence comes from Candidatus Obscuribacterales bacterium, assembly GCA_019752635.1. Taxonomy (GTDB): domain Bacteria; phylum Cyanobacteriota; class Vampirovibrionia; order Obscuribacterales; family Obscuribacteraceae; genus JAKFUT01. The sequence continues at coordinate 100,499 of JAIELX010000002.1, forward strand.
TTTAAACCTAACTGCGAGGAATCGTTATGAGCTCTGTTGAAACGTTGAGTAAAGGAATTGAATCCGCGACTAAGGCCTTTCTCGAGCACGTCAATTCCCAACCGGGACCGCAGATTTATCAGATTCCTGTGACTGATGGCCGGGCTGCATTTGTCCGTTTGCAAAACTCAGTCAATGTCGTCAAGTTGCCGGCCGATATAGAAGATTTGACCTTCCCTGTTGGTCCCGGGGGCAAAGTCGACGTTCGCATTGTCAGACCGATGGGTGTTACTTCGAATCTTCCCGTCGTTATCTACAGTCATGGTGGCGGATGGGTTTTCGGAGACAAAGATATTTATGACCGATTGCTGCGCGACCTTGCAGCGGGTGCGCAGGCTGCTGTGGTATTCGTGGACTTCGACCGATCTCCCGAGGCTCGTTACCCTGTCGCAATTGAGCAGATTTATGCCGTTGCGAAACACGTGTTCGAGAATAGCGAATCACTGAGAGTTGATAAATCGAAGTTTGCCGTGGCCGGAGATAGTGTTGGTGGCAACATGACTGCAGTTTTGACCATGTTGGCTAAGGAACGTGGCGGTCCGAAGATTGGCGCACAGGTTCTCTTCTATCCTGTGACCAATGCTTCGTTTGACACTGGATCTTATCGGGAGTTCGCAACTAAACATTTCCTGAGCTTGGAAGCAATGAAATGGTTTTGGGATCAATACATCCCTGATGCGTCAGCAAGAAAAGATCCAACTGCTTCGCCGTTGCAAGCGTCAATTGAGCAGCTCAAAGGGTTGCCACCCGCATTGGTGCTCGAAGCTGAATTTGACGTTTTGCGCGATGAAGGCGAAGCCTACGCCCACAAGTTGATCGAAGCTGGTGTTCGCGTCGAAGCTGCGAGGTTTATGGGCACCATTCACGACTTCGTGATGCTTAACCCGCTGGCCGAAACGCCTGCAACACGAAGCGCGATAGCACTCGCTTGCGACTTTCTGAAACGCAAGTTTAGCGTGTAGGCGTTTCGGCTCGTCGGCAAGCCTGCATTGCGAACTGCGTGAGCACCCGAGAGCGCTGGCATCCTGTCCGCTTCTAAAGCGTCGTTGTCGCAATTGTAATTGCGTTGCCTGTTGCTTGGATCGGGCTGGTTCCGTGCAGTGGAGAGACTTGTGGACCTTCTACCAGCCGCCCTGGACGACTATGGCGTTGAGGTTAGTTAGCTGAATATTTGCGGTTTGTCCTGCGCCAACGGTGATTGGAATTTGCCAGTAAAACTTGAGGTCAGGCAGCTTACGAGTGGCCGAAATCCACCAGTTACCGGGAGGTAGCTGTGTTTGTCCAATGCCATGTCGAGACATCTTGATGGCGATAGGTCCTAGCCCCTTAGCGGCTGCTTCATTTTCCATCTCTTCATGCAAGCGCTCGTACTCGTCCGACACCTTCTTATAGTTGTTCAGTCGGTCCGCCTCAATCTGATTGATGCGCTTAACTTCGGTCACTACATACGGTGTCATTTTGTGCACCCATGGATACATTGTCAGCATGGTGTGCGGATAACCAAGACCGCTTTTCTCATGCGCGGCCTGAAACGCATGAACCCAGCGCCAGCCGTAGAGCGGGTGAGGGCGATTGAAGTCAATTCTGCTTGAGTAACCTGTAGCTAAGATCATTGCCTTCAGTTCGTTCGGCTTCTCCTGAAGCTTTCCAGCAATCTCCGGTTTCGGGGGCCGGACCGGCCACGGATAAGCCATAACCGTGTCTTCGGGGGGCAGGTGGTAATGCTTTACCATTCGAACGTTTACGGTTGCCTGGTCTGACTCCGGTAGGCGTCGTTCGAGTTCAATTTGCCTGTTGCCGGCGACGGGCACGATGCCACCGGCAGCCGGTGTAGCCGCAGGAATTGCTCCGCCGGTTGCGATTCTTGGTTTTGGCGCCCAGCTGGCCTCACCGTAAGTCACTGTGGGGATCGCTGGCGGCGCCGATCTGAATGTCGCCTGCGTTGGTCCGTTGTCTTTGTCGGCTGGTTTGTTGTCGTCCGGTTTATCGGCAACAGGAAGGCTGGGGTGAATTGTTTGGCTTTCGCGCGCTGCCGGCGGGTCCGAGATGTTATCGCTCAAGTCGCTCGGGTTAGGCTTATCCGCGTTTTCCGCATCTGCCGGACCGCAAATCATGCATTGTAAGGTTATGGTGGCCGCCAAACCGCAAATCAGGCTCACTGCTAACTTACCGTTGAAGTTCATACTTCCTATCCTGAGTTGAAGAGAACGAGAGACCCATTTTATGCTGTGCGAAGGTTCTCAAGCTCGTGATTAATTTAATGTCGGTGCTGAGGGAGCTGTAGCCCTCTGTCCTCCGGGCGTTTGCGCACACTTTGCAATGAATAAATGCGAAGCGTCATTGCTTTGGCTGCTGCTTTCCTGCGGCCCCACCACCGCGCCTTTTCCACCTGCCGGATTTTGCCCTCTGACTACCACGGTCTTCATTTTCTGTTTCACAAATTCGACACGTTGTTGCCCCGACAGTTCCACAAAATGTGGTTATATTTGCAGTGGCGTTGGCGGTCTTTAGCTTTTATGCAAAGACCGCCTTTTTTGTTCTCATCGGCAATCGATCTCGCGGAGCTTTGAGCCCCGGGCTCCCTCGCATCCCCTTTTGCGCTAGCAACGAGGGGCTATTGGATCGACTCGTGGAGCCTCTGAGTCGGTTAAAGTGCTGTTTTTGAACGCGAACGAGCACTGGAACTGACCGCCAGAGCTCGCAGGCAGGACTGCAAGGACATTCAATTTAGTTAGTGTAGCCGTGAAAGGCCGTCGAATTATAATTAGCGTTATGGAAAATCCCTGGGTGACTAAAACAACTCGTCCCGTCTACAGCAATCCCTGGATTGATGTGCACGAGCACGAGGTTATTCGTCCGGATGGCAATGATGGCATATATGGTGTCGTCCACTTTCGCAATTTAGCGGTTGGCGTGCTTCCCGTTGATGATCAAGGAAACGTACATCTGGTTGGACAATTTCGATATGTTCTGAACGAGTACTCTTGGGAGATTCCCGAGGGGGGCTGCCCTGAAGGGGAGAACGTGCTTGATGCCGCGAAACGCGAACTGCTTGAAGAAACAGGTATGACAGCGTCGCACTGGACCTACATGGGCAAATCTCACTTATCTAACTCGGTCGCGGACGAAGTTGCGCATATCTATTTGGCCACGGGCTTAGTCGGTGGTACCCCCCAACCGGAGGGCACGGAAGTTCTTTCGAACAAGAAGGTGCCGTTTAAAGAAGCACTACATATGGTGTTTAGTGGCGAAATTACAGATGCCATTAGCATCATGGCGATATTGCAGTATCTTGCGCGCAAAGAGATTCACGCTTAACCGCGAAAGTTTCCGTACTTCTGAATTAGTACCGTAACCGCATCTTTGGTAGCTTTTCCGCTTGTGGCGTTGTGCCATTCTTTTGTCGGATCCAAATCGTTCAGCGCTTTCTCGGCCACGATTCGCAGTCGATTGTCGGGATGCTCAGCGTAAACATAATAAACCGGCGGTATGGCGATGGTGCGTTTCTCTTTCGCCAACTGTTCCAAAGTGTCTTTTACTACCTGGAAATCCGGCGACTTCAAATTATTCACAAGCAATTTGAACGTGAAGCGATCAAACTTTCCCATCACGCTATCGCCGGCAGAGCGCAAAAGCTCCTCGATCGCCTGAAAGGACGTTGCGAAATCAGCCAACTGAAACTCCTAGTCTAGTTCCTGGTAATCCGGTGGAAGATTAGCATTGTAGATTCTGTAGAACAGATCTTTCAATCCTTCTTCATGCCGTTTTGGTTTGGAACCCTGACAGATTTCAACCAGTCGCAACCAACTGATAGTCTTGAACTGATCAACTTCTTCCGGAATTTGTCCGCCACGCTCGGATTCCATCACGCGCAATACGCGGTCGCACGGTAGGGCGTAGAATGCGTCGACGACTTCGGGATCGAAGTGGTTGTCGCGTCCCGAGTCGATAATTTCATAGACCTTGACGATGTTCATTCTGTTTCGGTAGTGTCTGACCGATGTCAAAGCATCGAAGACGTCCGAGACCGTGATGACTCGAGCAAGGAATGGGATCTCGTGACCCTTTAGTCCGCGGTAGTAACCGGTTCCGTCCAGTTTCTCGTGGTGGCATGATGCAATGAACGGAACATGTGCGAGCCTGTTGGTAAACGGCAAATTAGAGAGAAGTTCGTAGGTTAGCCTTGCGTGGGTTTGCACGCAGGCATACTCCTCGGGCGTAAGTCTTCCGTTCTTCCAGAGAATTGCTTCCGGAACTCCGATCTTTCCATAGTCGTGCATCATGGCTGCATAACGCAGCACGTCCTTCTCATCGTCGGAGATGGCCATTCCATCACCGATGGACAAGCTGTAACGAGTTACGCGAATGGAGTGACCTGCTGTCAGTGGATCTCGTTTGTCGATAGTTTGAGCTAGTGTCTCTACTGTCTTATCAACAAAATGTTCGATCTCCGAATAGGCTTGAGCTTGTTCAATCAAGCCAGCGGCAACTGCTGCAAGTGCTTGCAGCCATTCCTCATCTTCTTGAGTGAATGTATTTACGTCTTTGTTCATTACCTCAAAGACGCCCAACACGGAGCCGTTGCGATTTTGCATCGGTACGCAAAGAATATTTTTTGTGTGATAGCCAGTGGACTTATCAACTTCAGGATCGAACCGAGGATCGCTGTATGCGTCCGGAATGTTGATCACTCTGCCTGTTCTTGCGCAAAGACTTACAACACTATTGCTGGAAAGCGGCACGCGAATTGTACGGTGTCCTTCCAGTCCCTGAGCGACTTGTGTCCAAAGTTCGCCGCGATGCACATCCAGTACGAAAACGCTGCAACGATCGCAACGGAGCATGCTAGCTGTTTCTCTAGTGATGACGTCCAGCATTGCATCGACTTTTCTCTCCGTGGTCATAGCTTTGACCACTCGGTAAAGTCCGGACAGCGGGCGCAACTTATCGAGTTCTTGTTGGGAACCAAGAAGTTTTATCTCACGCTCAATCAATCCGATTTCACGTTTACTAAGTTCGGACTCAAGTTTGCGAAGTGAATCTTCGCGATCTTTAAGCGTGGCTCCGCGGCTTTCGGCCTCGGGAGAATGCGCGTGTCCGCCGCATTCAAGTTTTTCCGGTTTGTCTGCGCTACTAGTGTCGTGGTTGCATACATCAACCGGAGTCGACTTCTTGCCCGCTTTCGCTGTATCACTCTTCGCCATGAAAAGGGTTCCCTCTAAAATGCACACACGGCATGGCTACCCATCTAGTTATACCCAGATGAACCATAATTCACGATTGTAATTATAAATTCTCCGGTCAGGCGCTTCTGGTGCCGGAATCGCAAAACGCCGGGACTGTAGGCAATCGGCGGAAGAATGATTCAGTATCAGCCGCTTGTCAAGCGCGCAGTTTAATAAGGACGGGCTGTTGTTCGCCTATTGACAACGTCTGGTTAGTGTCACCGTCGTTGATATGATGAAGCGAAGCCTGAGCGGCCAGGAGCCGCAAATAGACAAGCGCGATCGCGCAGGACCTAGTCCTGACCCGGCATCGTTTCCAAACTACGTGGATAGTCCGGAGCTTCCAGATGGCGCCAGAACAGTAACCAGGCTTTGCCGATTACGCGCTTTTGATCAAGAAATCCCCATACGTGGCTGTCTGCACTGTTGTTCCTATTGTCACCCATCATGAAAAGGTGACCAGCCGGCACTACGATCTCTTCGTTGCGATCGCCGTAAGGTTTAATGAATCCATTCTCGGTACGACCGCCGATGTCGCCTAAAACATTCAAATCGTAACTCGGGGCTTCCTTCATATAGTCTGCTTCAGGCAGCAGAACATCGTTGACGAATACACCCAGCCCTTTGCGCACACGAATTCGGTCGAGAGGCAAGCCGATTACTCTCTTAATGTAAGCCGGTTCATTAGGTAGCAAAGGCAATCCGGTTAGACGACCGAAAACGGTCAAAGGATCATTGCTTAAATCCTTTCCTCCCGGCATTTGAGTCGGTGGTGGATAAAAGACCAGTATGTCACCCCTGCTAATTGGTGCTCCCAAATGGCCCGAGACCTTCTCCACCAGAATTCTGTCATTGATCTGAAGGGTGGGTTCCATGGAGCTGGACGGAATGTATCGCGCTTCTGCCAGTCCCCAACGGATCAAGATCAGCAGACCGAGAGTTACTACAACAAGCTCAATAGTATCTTTGACTATGCTTCCGGCCGAACTTTTCTGTTTCGTGGTCTTCTTCACCGGCGGCGCTTCTGTGCCCTTGCCGTCTACAACAAGGTCGGCTGCGGGGGATGGCTCCGGCACCACGATCGACTGGTCGCTATCCGTTGCAGTTGCAGTGTCCTGAGGGTTCATTCGTCACGTCGTTTGTGTGGGCAGCTTCCTGCCAGGGTGAGTTTCCATTATAACAATCCCCATTTGCCCTAGAACACGGTTTGATGAATTAGATCGTATTCCGGCGGATGCAGGTGCCTCCAGAAGACCAGGCACGCTCTGCCGATGATCCGATTTTGATCGAGAAAGCCCCACATGTGGCTGTCTTGACTGTTGTTGCGATTGTCACCCATCATGAACACATGCCCCTGCGGTACGACGATGGGCTTCGCCGCGCTGCTGGCGTCCATCACCGGTCGTCCGGGGTACGGCTGTCTGCCTGTCGTGCCTATGTCTCCCAGTACATTCAAGTCGTAATTGGGCTTCTCTTTAATGTAGTCTTCGTTCAACAGTCGACCATTGATATACACGCCGACGCCGCGAACAACCTGGATCGTATCGCCCGGCAGACCGACTACTCGTTTGATGAATGCAGGTTCGGTCGGAAAGATGGGCAATCCGGTCAGCCTCCCGAGAATGTGACCTGGATCATTAGCTAGATCACGACCGCCATTTTCAGACGGAGGCGGATAGAAAACCACTATGTCTCCGCGCGAGAGCGGTTTGTGCAGGTGTCCGGAAACTTTCTCGACTAGAATGCGATCTTCGATTTGCAGAGTCGGCTCCATCGAACTGGACGGAATATATCGCGCCTCGGCCAGCAACCAGCGTATTCCGATCAGCATAACCAGGACAATCAGGAATAGCTCGGCGACCTCGCGCACAAAGTGCCAAGCCGAATTGCTCTTTTTTGTCTGGGTGTTTTCGGTCATGTCGAAAAGGAACTCCGTAGTTGCTTGCCGTGCACCGGATATGGTGCAGGCTGCCGGTGGAGCAACCTGCAATCCTGAATGGTCTAACGACAGCCCACTGGCTGAGACTCGGACCGGGACAGTTCGCTCGTGATGCGGCGCAAGACGTCGGCATAGTGTTCCAGTTCTGATGGCGAGTTCACTTCTGTAACCGAGACGATGAAGGCGTTCTTCATGTTGCCGTGTGTACGCTCAGGCGAGAAGCCGCCCAGAATGCCGTTGGCCTTGAGTGCATCCAAAACCTCCGCGGCGGAGCGATCGGTTTCGATGACGAATTCGTTGACGAACGGGCGGTCGAATTTGAGCCTCACGCCAGGAATGCTCTTGAACAGATCCGCCAAAACGTGTGCGCGTTGCAACCCGGTCTCGGCCAATTGGTGTAGCCCCTTTGGACCGACCAGGGTCAAATAGACCAGCATGGTCAGAGCGTTAAGTGCCTGGTTTGTGCAAATGTTTGATGTTGCGCGGGACCGGCGAATGTGTTGTTCGCGAGTTTGCAAAGTCAAAGTAAACGCTTGTTGTCCGCGATTGTCCACGGTTAGGCCGCATAGTCTTCCCGGCAACTGACGTATGAACTGACTGCGAGTTGCCATAAATCCGGCGGAAGGTCCGCCGTAGGACAAGTTGTTGCCGCATTGCTGAGCGTCTCCCACCACAATGTCGGCGCCGAACTTGCCGGGTGGCTCAAGCAGCGCCAAGTTGATCGGATCGGCCACGACAATCAATAACGATCCATTCTTATGAGCGGCCTCGGCCAATTCGCCCAGTTCTTCCAGGCAGCCGAACAAATTGGGATATTGAACAATAACGCCGGCGACATCCGGTGTCAGATTCATTTGTTTTACGTCTAGCGTACCTTCCGGTGTAGCCAGCATTTCGCAGCTCAAGCCACATGTTTCCAGATAAGTCTTTGTCACTGCGGCGTATTCAGGATTGCAACTTTCAGCCATTACAAGTTTATTACGCTCAGTTACGCGTCCAGCCATTAATGCGGCTTCTGCGCATGCAGTCGGACCATCGTAAATCGACGCGTTAGCTACGTCCATGTCCGTCAACAAACAAATTGCTGTTTGAAATTCGTAGATGACTTGCAATGTTCCTTGCGCTACTTCCGGCTGATAAGGCGTGTAGGCTGTCGCGAACTCCGAACGGGAGACGATGGACCCGACCGATGCCGGCACAAATCGACGATTCCAGCCTGCTCCAAGAAAGGAAACCTGGCGCGATGCGGGCAAATTCTTGTCAGCCAGTTTGCGAACGTACTCAGTCAACTCAAGCTCGTTCAAACCTGCAGGAATATTGAGCTCTTTAACTCGAATTTCGCTGGGGACGTGTGATACCAGGTCTTCGAAAGATTTGACACCGATAGACTTGAGCATTTGCTCTCGGTCTTCGCTGGTATGAGGAAGGTAAGGGAAGCTTGTCTTGCTATCCTGCTCGTTATTCATGTATTAACAGCCACCGTAGACAGTTCACGTGATGTTCGCCTGAGATGGCAATTTATCATGCTGGCGTGCGCGCTGCGTGATCGCGGCTTGAGCTGCGCCCCTGCTCGCATAAATTCTTTGTAAGCGCGCATTAATCTCCTGTCGCGGTCTGCTGGAACCTGTTGCTGTAAGCATATAGAGGTGCGCCTCTTCGGCTGCTCTTGATCACCGCGGTTGCTTTCTCTTTTGTTTTCTTAATGAAATTGCCGGTGCGCCGGCGGCAGGCAGGGGCAGTCCGTCATCGCGGCGTGAAGACAATGAGGCTACTCAAGTGGCGGCGGAACACGCCGCGAGCTGCGCTTTAGCTGAGCTTGCCTTGTTAGCGGACGGAGCCGTCCCGGTCTACAATGTTCTAAAGCGGTTGGACCTAAGGACCTGGTTTGACCGATCGGTGCGATTAATTCTCAGACAGGAAGTCCTCATGACTATCAAGCTGGTAGCCGGGCTTGGCAATCCCGATCTCAAGTACAAAATGACCCGCCACAACGCCGGATTCAAGCTGGCGGACTGTGTCGCCACTAAATATGGTGCTGAGTTTCGCAACAATTCCGCGCTTCAGGGTGCGGTCGCGAAAGCGAAGGCGGGCAAAAACGATCTCGTGGTTCTCAAGCCGCATACCTATATGAATTTGTCCGGTCGTTCAGTGCAGGCAGTGCTTCAATGGTTCAAGATTGATAGTGCCGATATGTTGGTGGCGCACGACGATGTCTCGTTGCCACTCGGTGTCATCAGGTTTCAACGTGGTGGCGGTGCCGGTGGTCAACATGGCGTCGAGTCGATTCTCGCCACCATTCCCGGCAAGTCATTCGATCGGCTAAAGATAGGCGTAGGACCGGATCCCGGCGGCGCACGCCGCGCAGATTATGTTCTCTCTTCGCCACCACCGGAAGATTTAGCGTTATATGCGGACGTAATCGCAAGAGCCGCAGAAGGTGTGGAGTTGTGGATACGTGATGGCATAACGTTGGCTATGAATCGGTACAACGGCATGAATCTGCGAGTCGAAAAATCAAGCACCGACGCTGCTTTTAGCGGACAGATCGAGACAAAAAAAACCGATTAAAGGAAACATATTTTGGCGCTTGCGACTTTGACAACCGTGAGTGCTATAAACATAGTCAACGCAAGGCCAGGCGGGCGTTACGCTTTGTATCGCGAAAATGGTCTCTTCAACTGTAAGCCATTTGCCGCGCTGCAATAATTGGCGTGATTTCAAAGGAAGAACCTTAGGAATAGTTCAGCATTTAACCAGGCTGCATAACTTGAACGGCATCCACAACTGCATTCACAGTCAATTCGAATTACTCGAGGCGTCTTCGTCTTCCTTGTCGCGAGTACTTGGTTACTGCTCGGAACGCGTAGTTGATGTCCGTATTCGCATATCCAACTCAGGGGTTAGCTCATGTTAGTTGACAGGCTTTTAAGCGACAGGGAAGGAAGCGCTGCGCGCAACTTCATTATGTCCGCCATGTTTTGGTCCATCATCGGGATGGGGGCCGGGCTACTGGCGGCATTGGAGTTCTCTTTCCCGGATCTGGTGCACAACGTGCCTCAGCTCTCGATGCCTCACTTACGTATGATTCACGTGAACGGTGTGGCTCTTGGCTGGCTATCGATGGGCTACGTAGGCGTCATGTTCTACATGATTCCGTCACTTACTAAATCGAAGTTGTGGAGCGAAAGGCTCGGTAACTTCACTTGTTGGGCTTGGAACGCCGTAATGGTTGGAGCCCTTTGCACATTGCCGAACGGCTTCACCGAAGGTCGCGAGTACGCGGAGCTGGGAGCGGTTCTTGACACTGTCGTCACTGTCGGTCTGATCTGCGTCGCTCTGAACGCATACATGACTGTGGTTAACAGGAAAGTCAAGAAGCTCTACGTCTCGCTGTGGTACTTCCTCGGCGCTCTCTTCTGGTTCCCGTTGGTATGGATCATCGGGCAGCGTACTTTCGTCGCGTTGCCGGGTCTCAACGACGCCATCGTCGGCTGGTTCTACGGACACAACATTCTAGGCATGTGGTTCACCACTGTTGGTGTCGGCATGATGTACTACCTCTTGCCACGACTGACCAATAACCCGCTTTACAGCCACGGTCTGTCGATGTTGGGCTTCTGGGGGATTGCGCTCTTCTATGCGCCGACCGGCACCCACCACATTCTGCAATCGCCGGTTCCTGAGTGGCTGAAAGCAATTGCTGTTATTTCGTCGATCTTCTTGCTCGTGCCGGTAATGACCGTGCTCACCAACTTCTTCATGACAATGAAGGGTAAGTGGCAGATGATGGTTACCGACCTGCCGTTAAGATTCACAATCACATCTTCAATCTTCTACTTCATCACCTGCACCCAGGGACCGTTCCAGGCAACACGCTGGGTAAACTGGTATCTGCACTTCACGCAGTGGGTTGTAGGACACGCTCACCTGGCATTGTTGGGCACCTTCTCCTTTATAACAACTGCGGCCATCTATTATGGATTGCCGAAATTGACCGGTCGCGAATTCTACAGTCAGGGATTGATTCGCGCTCACTACTGGTTGAAGACGCTTGGTTTCGGATTGATGATGTCTTCGCTAACCATTGCCGGGCTGGTTCAGTCCGCCGGTTGGCACCACGCTATACCTTTTGATATCTGGAGCATCGAGCTTCAGCCTTACTGGGTGCTGCGTTCGATCTCCGGCATCATGATCTTCCTGGGCCAGTGCTTGTTCTTCTACAACATCTGGAAATCTCTCTACTCTAAAGAAGCAAAAGCAGCTGCCATAGTTAAGGCTGCGGAGGTTAAGGCATAATGAAAGGGTACCGCCTGGGCGCTACAGGCATTATCGTCACTTTCTTCGCGATCATCACCGCAACGGTGCTACTGCCGATGGTGCTGTTCAATCCGAAGCCATCCGGCCACGGCAACGCCTACAAAGACACTCCGGAAGCAACGGTAGCTGATCCCGGTCGCGGAAGACAGATCTATGTTCGCGAAGGTTGCGTCTACTGCCACACCCAGTTCACGCGTTTACAAGACCGTGGTTACGGACCACTGGTTAAAGCTGGCGATTACGTTTACGAAACGCCTCACCAGCTCGGTACCGCAAGAACCGGTCCCGACCTTACTAATGAAGGCGGCAAGTTTCCGTCTGAATGGCAGAAGGCTCACCTTGTTCAGCCGCGCTCCGTCAAGCCCGGATCGATCATGCCGAGCTTCAGCTATTTGAGCGACAACGACATGAATGACCTGGTCGCTTACATTCAAACCCTCGGTAACAATCGTCCGGTTAAGCACTATGTTGAAGCGCCGGAAGAGTACCAAGCCTACCTGGCTCGAAAGAAAGTCGACACCAATTCCGATGCTGCAGCAAACGGCGGTCGCGGTATTTATACCCAGAACTGTGCTGCTTGCCACGGTTTGGATGGTCGGGGCAACGGACCGAACTCCATTTCGCTGGAGAAGAAGCCTGCCAACTTTACTCGCGCGTTCTACAAGCAGTATCCCGATGAAATGTGGTTCTACCGCGTAAGAGAAGGTGTACCCGGTACACGTATGCCGCGCTTCGGTCTTACTCTGAGCGAAGAACAAATGTGGTACCTGGTCGCCTACTTGAAGACACTGCCGAAAGATGAAGAAGTAGTTGTCGATAGCGTTGATCAGGTCAACAAGATTACTCCTACACATCTGCCACGCTTGTCCGGTCAGGTTTATGAACCGGCTACCGGTGGTGGCGGCCATGGCGGCGGCGCAAGCGGCGGTCATGAGCACCAGACGTTGCCTCCTGAACAACAAGAGCCAGCTCTTGACGCTCAGAACAGTGTTTGGAAGCCCCCGGCTCCGACTCCGAAGACCGGTGGTGGCGAGCATGGAGCCGCTTCTGATGCGACTTCCACGGGTACTTCGACTGGCACCGCACCCGGTGCCGGTGGCCACTAAGGAGGAAGCAAGCTATGTGTCCAAACTGCATTTTGAATCAAGCCGGATTATCATCCGGGGTCTATGTGGCCTACGCAGTTTGTCTGATCTTCTTCATCGTGGCACTACTAGCGATGCGGTGGGCCTTTGCAAACGGTGAGTTTGAAGACATGGAAGGCTCGAAGTTCGACATGATGGATGATGAACCGGTCAGCAATCGGATCGAAGAAGCGAAGGCAAGAGTAGAAATGTCGCGGGCCCGTGCCGCGGAAATTAAGTGAGGTAACGGCTCGTGGCTGATGATGTCGCAAAATCGAAAACCGCAGAGGTTGCTGCACACGAAGAGCACTACGAAGAAGTAGCTGAGTATCGTGTCGGCGAGGGAGCACCGCCTCTTGCTCTCGTAGTTCTATTCGCCCTGATCGTCACGTGGGCGGCAACGTCTTGGGTTCCCTTCTTTGGTTATTAAGTGCCGAGAATATAAAATGAAACTTTCAGTCAGGATACTTTCTGTTCTTCCAATCGCCGCACTGCTTGCTTCTTGCGGGCAGACGCCGGTGCCGGTGTCGAACACTAACATGGTCAAAGAGAATCTCACCGAAGCGCCGAAAGACTTTGTGGTCTTTCCGGACGACAAGCCTTCGATTCCAGACGGTGCACAAGTTTACAAGCAACAAAACTGCGCTTCCTGTCACGGTGCTGATGGCGGACAAGATGCCACCGTCAAGCTGAATGACCCGCGCTTCATGGCCCGCAAGAAGCCGGTCGACATGTACAAGTTTCTTGCATGGGGTAACAAAGAGACCAATCACCCCGGAGTGTTGAAGGATCGCAGCAACCGTGAAGTCTGGAACCTGGTCGTTTACACTCGGTCGCTAGGAACTAAACCTTTGACCGACAAGGAAATGGAAGCCGTAGCTCCCGTTTTTGGCGCTAATTGTGCCATATGCCACGGAACCAAGGGCGATGGCGACGGACCTCTTGCCAGAAACCTGGAGCCGTGGCCGGCAAACTTCCAGACCTTCCGTAGATTTTATGATCGCGATGATGATACTCTTTTCGACCATATTGCCAATGGCATAAAGTGGGAGGGAATGCCTAACTTCCTTGGCAAAGAAGACAAGCGCAACAAAGTCAAGTTCGACCACGCTTACATTCATAAACTTGTGCAATACGTGCGAGCTTTTCACATTAGCAACCAACCCACAATTGTTGCCAACGCAGGCGCGGCGTCTGCGCCGGCAACTCCATCAACCGGCACAGGTACCTCGACTTCCGCTGAACCAGCGAAAGCACCCGGAACCACCACAGCCACAAGCACCGGTTCGTCGCCCGAAACTCCTTCGGCAGGCGAAACACCATCCACTCCCGACACCGGGGCAGGAGCCGACCAGTCCAATGGTGTGAAGAGTCCTACCGGTTCTGAGCAAAGTCAAGAACCAAAGGACCATTCGGCCGGACAATAGGATCAGGTTCGAGACTCGATGAATTTTTGAGGAAACGACTATGACTGAGGGAACAGGACGCAGAACATTTTTGAAGGTGGCAGCGAGTATACCGCTGGCATTCAGCTTCGGCTTGCTGATATCACCTTTTATGCGGTTTCTAAGACCGACAATCCGCCCTCTCGATATTTTGGGACCGTCGGATCAACCAGCGGCTCTAAAGCCGGTTGAGTTCACTAACGCCGACTTCCCCGATGCATGGACTTGTTTGCCGTTCATGTTTGAGCAAAGCTATAAGGAATACAACCCGGAAGAGAAAGAAGTCCGCAAGATCCCCGGGTTCGCAGTTAAGTTGCCCAGTGGAGACGTTGTCGCATATAGCCGCATCTGTCCTCACCTGGGTTGTATCTTCAACTTCGTCAAAGATCCCGAAGAATGTTCCAAAGGCTACAACTTCAAGCCAAATGGTCCAGTCTTTGCATGTCCTTGTCACTTGAGCGTGTACGACATTGCTCAAGGCGGAAAAGTTGTCAGCGGTCCAGCTCCGCGGCCACCGCGTAGCTTCACCGTGAAAGTAGCAGGCGACAAAATAAGCATTCTTAGTTTGGAGGCTGGGGGAATTGCCTAGTACAGATGCCACGGCCAAGGGCTCAATCTTTGGCGAGTTGACGAAGTTCACTGATTGGCTTCAGACACGTGTGAACAACATCGATATTTTCGATGAACACTTTCATGTCGAAGCGAAGACGAATCCCTTCTACTCATTGGGGGGGATCTTTTACTTCGTCTGGTTCCTGGTAATGTTTACCGGTTGCGTGCTCATGGTCTGGTACGTTCCGACCAAAGCAAATGCATTTGATTCTATTCTCCATATTCAACACGGCATACCGTTCGGCAACATCATGCGTGGTGTTCACAAATATGGAGCCGACGCGATGATGATTGCCGC
>JAIELX010000022.1 GCA_019752635.1 Candidatus Obscuribacterales bacterium
ACGTTTTATCGGTCATGGGGCGAGCTCCTTTTCTAGTGTTTAGCTCGGGCCTTTGACACAAATTATTTTACAGTCTCACCTGCTCCCCATTTTTCGGACCAATTAGAAAGTTAGACAGCTTCCTTTAGAGCCGTCCGCCGGACCTCCGCAGGCGTGCTGTAATTCAAACCACTGTGCGGTCTTTCTGTATTGTAATCGTTCCTCCATTTTTCAGTAAGTTCCCTGGCCTCGTCGATGCTGGTGAACCAATTGTCGTTCAGGCATTCATCGCGAAACTTGCCATTAAAAGATTCCGCAAAACCATTCTGCATCGGCTTGCCAGGATCAATGAAGTGCCATTCAATCCCGTGCTGCTGCGCCCACTTCTGCGTGTGACCTGCTCGAAACTCCGGGCCGTTATCTGAGACGATCGCGTCCGGCTTTCCGTACCACCAAATCATTCTATCGAGAGACCTGGTCACGCGCTGCGCGGGCAAACTAAAGTCTACTTCGATGCCAACGCATTCTCTTGTGTGATTGTCGACTACGTTGAGCGTTCGATAGCGACGACCATTGTGTAGCGTGTCTGAGACGAAGTCCAAACACCAACGTTCATTGGGTTCCTCCGGTACCATCATCGGCATACCGCGCGCCTCCAAGCGCTTCTTGGTTCTCTTTCTCCTTAGCTTTAGATTCTCTTCGCTGTAGATTCGATAAACCTTCTTATGATTGATTTTCAATCCCTGTCTTCGCAGTTTTTGGTGGATGCGACGATAGCCGAAGCGACGACGCATCTTCGCCAGATCAACGATTCTTTGCCGCGCATCATCATCGGTAGCTTCGCGACAATCGTAGCGGTTACTTGACCGATGAAGCTTCAGCACGCGGCAAGCCGCGCGCTCGCTCAGACCGGATGCAATCATCACTTCCGCAGCTTCTCTCTTCTGCGGAAGTGTCACCACTTTTTTTCGAGCACAGCCTTAATAGCCGTAAGCTCCAACTCCTTCTGACCGAGAATCCGCTTGAGAGTAGCGTTCTCTTCTTCGAGAGTTTTCATCTTTTTGACGTCGCTTACTTGCATGCCGCCATACTTCTGGCGCCACTTGTAGAAGGTCTGGTCGGATATGCCGTGCTTTCGGCAAATGTCAGCGTTGCTAACGCCGGCATCCGACTCCTTTAAGATTGCTACGATTTGTTCTTCAGTGAATCGACTTTTTCTCATAGTTGATCAGCCTTTCTAGACCTCTAGTCTAGGATCTTGGGTTGTCAGCTGTCAACTTTCTATTGGTCCTAAGATCGGGGGCACCTCAAACAGACTCGCAGCAACTTGCAGATGCTCAGGTCCTAGTACTTTCTCATTGATTTGCAAGCCACGCTTAATTAGAGGCTCTGCTTCTGAATACTTTCCTTGCAGTGTATCCAGAAATCCCAGGTGGAGCAAGCTCTCGGCAACTTGCAGATGCTCAGGTCCCAGCGTCTTCTCATTGATTTGCAAACCACGCTTAATTAGAGGCTCGGCTTCAGCATACTTTCCTTGGCGTCTATAGAGGTCCCCCAGGAGGCGCAGACTCGCGGCCACTTGCAGAGACATTGGTTCCAGCGCATTCTCCTTGATTTGCAAGCCACGCTTCATTAGGTCCTCGGCTTCTGCGTAATTTCCTTGCAGTCTATGCAGTTCTGCCAGGGAGAACAGGCCCGATGCAACATCCAGATGCTCGGCTCCCAGCACCTTCTGCTGAATTTGCAAGCCACGCTTAATCAGACGCTCGGCTTCTGCGTACTTTCCTTGCAGTCTGTGCAGGTCTGCCAGGTACAGCAGGGTCGTTGCAACTTCCAGATGCTCAGGTCCCAGCGCATTTTTCCTTAGTAGCAAGCTACGCTCCAATAGAGGCTTGGCTTCTGCATATTTACCTTGCAGTTTATAGAGGTCCCCCAGGGAGAACAGACTCGCGGCAACTTCCAGATGCTCAGGTCCCAGCGTCTTCTGCCTTATTAGCAAGCTACGCTCAAATAGAGGCTTGGCCTCTGCATATTTACCTTGCAGTTTATGGAGATCTCCCAGGTAGAACAGAGTCGCGGCAACTTCCGAATGCTCAGGGCCCAGCTCCTTCCGCTTGACTAGCAAGCTACGCTCAAATAGAGGCTTGGCTTCTCCATACTTACCTTGCCGTCTATAGAGGTCCCCAAGGGAAAACAGGCTCGCGGCAACTTCCAGATGCTCAGGTCCCAGTGCCTTCTCCTTGATTAGCAAGCTACGCTTCAGTAGAGGCTCGGCTTCAGCATACTTGTCTTGCAGTCTATACAGGTCTCCAAGGGAGAGCATGGCCGATGCGACGTCCATATGCTCGGCCCCCAGCGTCTTCTGTCTTGTTAGCAAGCTACGCTTTAGAAACGGCTCTGCCTCTGAATACCTACCTTGCACTCTGTAGAGATCCCCCAGGCAGAACAGACTCGCGGCAACGTCCAGATGCTCAGCCCCCAGCGTTTTCTGTCTTATTAGCAAGCTACGCTTTAGTAGCGGCTCTGCTTCTGAATACTTACCTTGCACTCTGTGGAGGTCCCCCAGGGCAAGCAGAATCACGGCAACGTCAAGATGCTCAGGTCCCTGCACCTTCTCCTTGATTTGCAAGCTACGCTTCAACGGAGGCTCGGCTTGTGCATGCTTTCCTTGCAGTCTATACAGCTCCCCCATTGAGAGCAGGCTCGCGGCAACCAATGGGCTATCCGCACCCAACACCTTCTCCCTGACTAGCAAGCTACGCTTTAGCAGCGCCTCTGCTTCTGAATACTTACCTTGCACTCTGTAGAGGTCCCCCAGGGAGAACAGACTCGAGGCAACTTCCAGATGCTCCGGTCCCAGCGTCTTCTGCCTTATTAGCAAGCTGCGCTTGGACAGAGGCTCGGCTTGTTCGTAATTCGCTTGGGCTTGATAAAGCGACGCCAGATCGAACAAGCTACCGGCAACCATTGGACTATCCGCCCCAAACACCTTCTCCCTTATTAGCAAGCAACGCTTCAGCAGCGGCTCGGCTTCTGCATAACGTTCCTGCGTCGAATACAAAGCACCCAGTATCGAAAGACGGTTTGCTACCTCAATGTGATTGGGACCATAAGCTTTTTCGGCTGTCGCCAAGAAAGCCTTGTAAGTATTTTCCAGTTGGTCATTTTGCTTCTTTGGAACAAAATAAGCATCGACGGTTTTCTCTTTTCCTTTTAACTCGTGCTCATTTTGATGCCTTATCACCACAGCGGATGCTACAGAAATACACAACAACGCGGCCGCGGTCCATCGATATTGCTGCGCTGTTCGCCCTTTTGAACTAACTGGTAGCTTGGCTTCGGCACCTTCTCCTCTCCCCACCACGTCGAGTGCAGTTCGAAACTCTTCCATAGACTGAAATCGGTCTGACGGATCCTTCGCCATTGAGCGCATTAGGACGGTGTTAAGCCCGACAGGAAATGGAGCGAAGCCTTCAAGAGAACTGAGGGGCTTCGGCATTGTGTTCACGTGCAAGTAGAGCACGCCGATCGGTACGTCTGCCACCAAAGGTGGTTCTCCTGTTAGCAATTGGTATAAAATGCATCCAAGAGAATAGATGTCTGAGCGTGAATCTGCTTTCTTCCCCATGCACTGCTCGGGACTCATGTAATTGATGCTTCCAATGAGTAAACCCGACTTAGTGAGCTTTTGGCTTTGCCCATTTCCCTCGGGCAGCAGCCGAGCTATACCGAAATCTACAACCTTTACAAAATCCGGCGCCGGTTCGTCAACAATAATGATGTTCTCCGGTTTTAGATCTCTGTGCACCACGTTGTGTTTGTGTGCATGTTGCATTGCGTTGCAGACACTTTGCCCAATCGATATGACTCGCGCAGGATCTATAGGGGCGTCTTCCTGACTGAGCGGCTGTCCCTGCAAGAACTCCATGGCAATATAGCGCAGACCGTTCCAAATTCCGAATCGGTAGATCTGCGATATATTCGGATGTTCCAGCTTAGACAGAACCTTGCCTTCACGTTCGAAGCGTTCCTGTATCTTATTGTCGCTGGCAAGCACATCGTGAAGCATCTTCAACGCGATCAGACGGTCCAGTCCGACCTCTTTGGCCTTGAAGACAACTCCCATGCCACCCTCACCTACGAGTTCAATGATCTCGTATCGGGAGTCGATGATTGTTCCAGCGGCAAAATTCATTGGTTGTCTGATTAGGGTAAAGGCTAACTGGTTGTACCCTCCACCAGCACTAGCTGAAACCTTCGGGGCGAGGCTCCCGAAGTGCATCTAAAATCTGTGGCATCACCTAGCGATTGTATTCCGGGACTAGCTCGCTGTCACTTCCGTCCTGGTTCAAAGAAGTAAAACCGAACTTTCTCACCACACTTAGGTGCTGGAAACGTCCAGGATCTTAGGTCCACCCTCAGCCTTGATCTCGATGGAATGATATTCCGCCAGAAAGCGCGCCTTGCGAACTAGCAATTATAGAAACTCACCGTAGGGTAGGAAAGAAGGATGCTTCAGCGCGGCGAGCTAACTGGTGTCCTAGTGTGATAGCAGCCAATCTTGCCGGTATTCCGACGACAGCCGGCAGACGCAACGGCATTCCGGCGATAAATCCGGCTCCCATTACGTCGAAAGCGCTTGACAAAATACCGCTCTGTCCGGGAGATGAACCCTGGTCTAGAATGTGATTGACTGCAGTTGCGCAGCCTATTACACCCAGAGCACGTATTGCACCACGAGTTTGCACTTTCGACAATAACGCATTGGCTCCCGGAATGCGCCCTTTGCCGGTCGCTGTGTGCTCCCACGAAGCCAGGTTCCGTAAACCTGTTTGGTCCAAAGCCCGAATGTTTCGCCACGCCGAACCCGGTGCTCTCGAAGCAAGAGACTCGATCTCGCTTGTAAGAGGATGCTCCGTTGCTCGCCCTATGAACGTAGAGAAGAGACTAACAGCAGTTAGATTCGTCGCTCTGTCAAGGCTTATCGAGTTAGTAACTTCAACGCAGGACCGTGATGTTTTGTCAATTCTATTCATATAGATCAGAGTTTGCGACGGTGTTGCCAACAAAGCATTCTTCATGTCGCAAGTGATCTCCTTAGCAGAATCGGACTGAAGTTTCCCGACGTTAACGCGAGAAAATTTCTCTGCACAATCGAGCGGACCATATTGGAGAATGAGCTCATCGAGCGAGTATCGATGTAGTTTGTCTGCAGACTTTTCCGCTTTGCTGCTCACAGATAACTGCACAGACACTTTTGATTCCGGCTTGGCGCTAATGACCCCCTGATGAAATTCGTATGATTTGAAAACAGGACTTTCAACAGAGTCCGCCCCCCCTTTCGCTCTCTGAATTGAACTTTCGGCATGCATAGGTAGTCCTCCAAATTGGCTCCTCTATGTTGCATCCAACTAATCACAAAACCCTCACAGTTGAGCTCAATATTGCTGTACTTCCTTTGCTTCTAGTTCTTTTAAGTTGCGCGGCGGCATCGCCCTGCTGATCAGACAGTCGAACTGCTACCCAAATTTAGATTGTCCCAACTGCTAAGGTCCGGAACGGGCCGGGGGAGGTGGGCTGGGGGGGGCGGGGGCGGAAGGGCTGTCCCCGTTCCGGACCTTAGCAGTTCGGAATCGATCAAGGAGATAAGAGAACTAGATGGATAATGACTGCGTGTCGCAGAGCTCAAGGATGGCGGACGGTACAAAGATCGATTTCACAAGCGGCGTTGATCGCAGTGTGATTCGAACTTTCATGCGACTCAGCTGTCTTCATTCCATCAAAACGTTCCATTCAATTTTCCTCTTCTGTTTAAGCAGGTTTGTTGCCTACCCGTATATGAATACCGCAGACTTCTCACAAACTAATAACAAAACAGATGAGCTCGCGTGCTGAAGCTTCGCACCGTATGAGCTCCTCATTGGCCGACGGCCCAGCCTTGCTCAAGAAAAGATTCGACTGAAAAACGTGTCTCCCTTGATCCGACGTCCAGCGGCGAGATATCCTTGAACGGTGTCAGGTCAGTCCTCAACTAGCAAGTCAGCTCTGAAAGGAAGAAGGGCTAAAGCCCTTACGACCTCGAATATTTGACCCCCGACCGGGGAATTTCAATAATGGGTCTAGTAGGAGCAAGCTTGAACGAATCAACAAAGCGCTGTCCAACATGCGGTATACAGGTTGATTCGAAGTGGTTGAATTGCCCTGCGGATGGAGCCTGGCTCTCTTCCATGGCTGTTCCTTTTTCTTCACCAAATACTGTCGATACGGTATTAGAGAAGTTGACAAAGGAGCTTTTGCAGCCAATTGCGCATCAACTTGAACAAGCTCAATCAAAAATGCCGGATAAGAATTGCCCAAAATGTAAGGCAAGTTATCCACCAGCGGTTAACGCCTGCCCTGTCGACGCAACGCCGCTTTACTTCTTCAATCTAACCGGACATATTCTAAACGGAACATATAAAGTAATTGCTGTGCTAGGAGAAGGAGCAACATCAGAGGTTTACCGAGCGCAGCATTTATACCTTGACAGACAAGTTGCCGTGAAGGTCATCAAGCCGCTGTGGGCTTATGACGATACAAGGTTGAAGAGATTTTTTCAGGAATCTCGAGCCGTTAGCAATCTGAGTCATCCCGGAATAGTGGCTTTGCATGACTTCGGCCTTACGGCCGACCAACGTCCTTATCAGGTGACGGATTTGTTGACCGGAGAAACACTAGACTGCTTTGTAAAATCCAGAGGACCTCTCGGTCAAGATAGCGCTATCTCCATTTTCAAACGAGTGAGCGATGCTCTAAGTCATGCTCACTTGAGAGGGATAATTCATCGTGACGTTAAGCCTGCCAATATCATGGTTACCGACGGACCGGAGTTGATTAAAATTATTGATTTCGGTTTGGCCAAAATGCTACCGAGCTCCGGAATTGACTCTCTTCAAGCAACAAGAGAAGGTATCATTTGCGGTAGTCCCAGATACATGAGTCCGGAGCAGTGCGAAGGAAAGAGCGTGGACGCGCGATCTGACATCTATGCTGTCGGAGTTTCCATGTTCGAGGCTTTATCAGGTCGACCGCCCTTTTACAGTGAAGACGCAATCGGAATTATTGTTCAACACTTGCAATCCCCAGTTCCCTCACTGCGAAAAGACTATGGACTGCCCATAGCGGAGGAGTTAGAAACCGTTGTAAGAAAGTGTTTGGAAAAGTCGCCGGAAAACCGCTATCAGACAATGCAAGAGTTACGAAAGAGTCTGGACAAGATTTCCTCCGGGCAAGCGACGCTCATTACTCCAAGCAAGCCGGCAGCGACCGGTATCCGGATATTGATAGTCGATGATGAAGAAGTTTCTCTGTTTGCTTGCGCGATGGCGGTGCGAAAGCAACAAGATCTGGAAGTGTCAGGGATTGCTATAAACGGGGAGCTGGCTTTTCAAAAGGTCGGAGAACTGAGGCCTGACGTTGTCGTAATGGATTTTGAATTACCGGTATGCAATGGTGCTGATGCTACCCGTTTAATCAAGAAACATTATCCGGATACCCGTGTGCTAATACTTTCATCACACACCGACCGGAATACTGTAATTGACGCATTTTCAGCAGGTGCAGACGGATACGTCCTGAAATCGTTGCCGGGAGAGCGGCTGTTTACGAGCATCCGGACAGTCGCAGTCGGTTCTCTTTGGATTGACGACGGACTTGATGAGGACCTCGTTTTTGATGCGCGAGAGCTGGTCTACTCAAAGAATAGGGATGAGAGAGTAATGCTCTCCGGCTGCTTATCAAGCATCGAATTTGACCTGCTCAAACTAATAATAGAAGGCTTATCAGATGAGCAAATCGGTGTAAGACTAAATATTGACATAGGTCTGTTGAGGACCTACAAGCAATCCTTGCTGCGATTCATCAATACAGCGCACAAAACTCGCTCCTGAGACTCAAACGTGCGCTCAAACATAATGGGCTGCGCCAATAGTGTGCACGGGAAATCTTCAAGAATAAGTTGACGCAGCGCTCATATGTTTTTGGGAACAACAAAGTGCTACTTATGATACCGAAACTAGTGCCACAAGGTGAAGGATTCCTTTAGCAAGAGGCGACTTACTCGAGGCAGCCCCCTTTCTCGTTGAGGCAAGTACTAGCGATACCATTATTCAATAATGGTGGGGCAATTTTTTTGTTCGAGATAAGTGGCGACTTCCAACCCGGTGAGCCCGCAAAGTACGGACTACTGAGGTGTAATATGTTACGATTTTTTCTTAGATGAGGTATGCATGAGCCCGCCGCGATACTCGCTAAATTATTTGTTTCGGTGTGTTCCAGGGTGGATAATTTTTACCTCCGCCTATCTGGCTTGTGGTGCATGTAATGCACAAAATACGGTGCTGAATACCGATGTAAATCGGCAGACGAGTGTTCCGGGTCAACAATCTGCAAGCAAATTAAGGCTAAAAATGCTGGAGAAGCTGCCAGCCCCTCTGTACGTGGATACCAACGTAGAGACAAGTTTTCGAATTGAGACAAACCCATTCCAGGAAGCGCCAAAACGCTCTCTGCTGAACCAGTTAAATCCGCCCGGAACGCAACTCGATCCCATGAGCATCATATCGCTGGACGAAACCATAAAGAATGCAAGCGTTTTCAACAATGTCTATCGGGTAAATCCAAACGTCACGATTGGATGGTCACCCACCGGAAACACACAGTACTTTGCAGACTATTTTTACATTCGCGACCAGCTTACTCCGAGCAAAAAGCTAAGCTCAAACACCCACGCAGTGGGTATTGGTGCCCAGCATACATTTCAGTTAACCAAAAGACTGTCCTTTCAACCTCAGATGCAAATGAGGGAGCTGTTTCAGACCGAACAACCGCCAGTGTTTGATTACCTACCCGCAGCCACTTTGACATTTAATCGAACCGACAACCTGTCGTTGTATGTGAATACCCTGCTTCAGGCGCGGTTCAAGTATTTTCTCGATGGTCCTATGCGAGAACTGGACCCCTTCTACACCTGGGGCGCTACGTACCAGAAAAACGGATGGTACTTTTCGGCAAGCACTACCTTCAATCAAAATTTTCGGCGACCGTTCCGCCGTAATGCCCTTCTCCCGGTAGACAACTATTCGTTCATTTCGGATTTTGAAATCGACAGGCAGTTCAAGAGAATACCAGGATTGCAATGGTTTGTAAGGGCAGAACCCGTGTGGAACTTTCATTCACAAAAAACCAATGGTCTTTCGGGAATGGATTTTCGTCTGTATTACGGCCTGAGGCTCTCTGCTTCTAAGCCAGCCCTGACGGGTACGATGGATCAGTTGCGCAAACGTTTTACAAGTAAGATGCAATGAGAAAACTGTGGAAAATTCTGCTGCGCACGGGTGCATTATTGACATGCGGCTTAGTCAGTAGCACACCCTCTGCTGCGAATCCTCAGTCGAATTCGACAGGCGCCACAGCTAACAATCCCGGCAAGGCATCGCAGCAGCAAAGCAATACTGCAATTCGGAATGCGTCTACCCCCTCCCAGAAGTTTAGTGAAAGAGGATTGGCAAGAAGGAACCTATGGTTCCCGGTATACTCTCGCAAACACACGCCTGTTAACCCCACGAAGATCAAGTCAGTCACTATTGAGACGCAGATAAGTTCAGGCACTCCGATGAGTTTTCCGCCTGGCTGGCGCGACGACTTGTTGCAAAATCAAGTGACCGAACAAATTTGGCAATTATCAAAGAGCGCAACCGGTACGGTCACGGAAGGTAGGTACGCAGTAGCCGCTCACGGAAGCATGCTAATTTGCCGAGAAAGCCCGGTAACCGTCTACACAGAAAAACATGATATTTCCGTTGCCGCTAACGCTATTGCGTACGTGATTCGTGCCGGAGAAGAACTAGCCGTTTACAATTTAGCAAGCAACCGAAACGGCGACATAACTGTAAAAGCAGCTGGAAGTAAGCAAGTTTACGATGTGCTCAAAGGACATGCACTCATTCTTACTGACGCTAGCGATTTTTCCGGTTCCACACTGGGAAAGTTCATCTCGTGCAGGCGCCCGTGGTTGATTGCAAAAGAAGGAAAGCTGAACGTCTTTGGCGCAGATTTTTCATACCTGAATGTCTTGGATAGGTGTCCGCAATTTCAAAGCGGGCTTGCCTCGACCGATCGCAATCAGCGCAAGCTAAGCAACAGGTTGCTAAAACTAAGCGCTGCAAGAATTCTAAACGAAGCCGGTCCCTAAATTCCCCACGAGTCCCTCACGCAGGAAGCCGTAACTTAGCTGCAGTCAATTGAAGCCAAGTGCTCCCCATGAATGACAAAAGAGTAGGAACCAGCCATGTATAGAAAACGAACCAGAATACGAAGTCTTGTGGTTGCTTTAGCAACCACAATAACTCTTTGCTCGTCAAACTATGCGGCCCTTGCAATCGGACAACAATCCGTTTCACGGCCGCAACAACATTCCACCCCGAATCGCTCTTCGGCTGAGGGCTCCGGTATCGGAGCGCATCCAACCTTCGGATGGAGCAACCAGAGCGCTGCAACGCCTTCGTCCGGCTCACATCCAACGGCAGGCGTCATAACGCATATTATGTTTGTCGGGGATGATGATTCAGCCAGGACCGTTACCGGGCAGCAAGATGCGACCGCCAACAAAGAAGATGACGCAGCCAGCTCGCCCCGCGAGAGAAGGAACAAGTCGGCGAAATCAGCA
Organism: Candidatus Obscuribacterales bacterium; assembly: GCA_019752635.1. GTDB lineage: Bacteria > Cyanobacteriota > Vampirovibrionia > Obscuribacterales > Obscuribacteraceae > JAKFUT01. Next base: position 10,685 of record JAIELX010000022.1, read on the forward strand.
AAGGTCGACGGTTCAGCTAAGAAAGACTCACAAGCGATCGCCACGTCCCTAGCTGCAACAGCAACCCAATCATCAGCTCAGAATTCGGTTTCAACCTCCGGTAACGATACCCCCACTGATATGAACGCCTCAACAAAGAAGTCCGAGGAAGACTCTTCGCCACAGCCAACTCCGCAACAACGAGCAGAATGCGAAGACGTGATTTCAAAAAATTTCTCCGACTGGATAAAGCTGGCCGGTGGCACTGGAGATAAAATCTCGCTGCGAGACATAGGCAAGCTTTTAGAAAAACCGGATCTTCCCGCAAAGCAAGCCGCAGCAGTAGCCGCTATTGCTCACTACTTCTACGCCCTTGAAGGAGAGCACGACGTCAACCACATATACACGTTGTCATCAAAAGAGATCCTGAAGGCTATAGAAGACCCATCCTCGCAAGGAAAGCAAGGCAAATATGCCGTTCAACTGGTGTTGAATTTTCATACCGGCTACGAAAACGTTAGAGAAGACACCCATAAGGACGGGTGGTCACTTTGGGGCGATCATAACCCGCCAATATTAAGCGAAAACGTTCAATGGAAGCTGAATGATTGCTATGTTATCTCAGCAATCAACGGGATAATAAAGAACGATCCTGGTGCCCTTGAAAGGATGATCAAGCAAACAGGCCCGGACACGTTTGTTGTTAGGTTCCCCGGTTACACAGAGCCTGTAAAAGTACAACTTACTCCAGGAGAAGTCGCAGCTTTCAGTTATTCCAGACACGGTGGCTGCTACCTCGCGGTACTTGGGATGGCTGTAGTAAAAGTTATGGAAGCAACTGGAACCGATAAAAATCCAGCTGCAGCCATGACACCTCTTGGGGCCATTACTGACACGCACACTTTCGGATGGGTTCAAAAAAACACATTCCACTTACTGACCGGCAAGGATTTCGTGCAAATTCAGCTGAAAAATTATAGTCCTACTCAGTGGAAGGAATTTATCGAAAACGCGCTGACGAATCATGAACTAATAGGCACTGACTACGCACAAGACCAGCACTTCCTTACGATCATCGGTCTAAAGAATGTGGACGGTCAACTCTCCGTCGTGATCAAGAATCCCTGGGGGAATGAACGACCGTTCGAGGGACATGAAGGCAAGTTTGGTGTCTTCACGATTCCTTTGGTTGACATGGTTAGCACAAAGTTCGGCTCGATCACTATCGAAAAGAGCAATTTTGACAAAGTCACCATGGTTCAAGAACAAGGAAATAGTACCGCCACCACATCTGATGCCCAGGCAAAAGAGACTGAAACTAACAAGTCTGACATAGCAGGCAAATCATCACAAGATACCGTTCCTGCGGTAGATACGAGCTCTGCATCAGTTCTACCCGGAGCGGACAATGATGTGATGAAGCTTAAGATGGTTCAGGGTAGTTCATTTGTCGCACACAATAAGAGCGTCAGCATCTCCACAGCAGCAGGTGAAGTTCAAATAGCACCGAGGGCAGTGGCGTACATCGTCCAAATCGGCAAAGATGTGGCAGTCTACAATCTGTGTGCTCCACACGCGGGAGATGTGAAAGTATCGCTTCCAAGCAACCAGGTGTTCCCGGTTCAGGAAGGACATGAACTTCTACTGTCAACCAATACTAATTCAAGCGCTAGTTTTAGAGACGCAAACCTGCGTCCCGGCATTTCCTGCAGCAAAGCCGAATCTAAGGGTGTCCAAGGCGGACTGACGATATTTGATGCGCAGTTCTCCATCAATGATGCGCTCACTGACGCACCGGGATTCAGTGCGCTAGTCAATTCACCGGATAAAAATCTCAAAGCAATTGCGAATCGAATACTTAAAACCGCAGCCGCGTTTGCCGATTCCGGCAACTAGCGGCGATTCCTGAAATTTCCCGCCTCTTACCGGGGCGGAGTATCAAGTTGACCGTGGCAATAGTGACTCTTTGAGGTACGTTGAGAATATGGTCTGTTTAGAGGAAATATGCTTCGCATTGTCACCGTTACAACTTTGGCTTTCATAACGACCGTCAGCTACGTTATCCCGCCAGGGGGCGCCGCAGAGCCTACTATTCGAGTTGCCATGTTTGTTGGAGCCGGTGCGAACGCAAGCGCTTTCAGGCGCGAATTTGCAAACAGTGACGACCCGTATATAACCTATGAGACGGTTACAGGTGACGACATCGCAAGCGGCGCGCTGCGCAATTTTGATGCTCTGCTGGTGCCTGGTGGAAGTGCTGCGAAAGAATCCCAAAGCATGGGAGAGGAATCGCGCGAGCTGGTACGACAATTCGTCGCGAACGGCGGGATCTATATGGGCGTGTGTGCGGGCGCCTACCTGGCGTCAAGCGCGGCCAAAACCGACCTGGGAATGCTGCCGTTGCGGACTGTCGATCGGGAGCATTGGTACCGGGTGGACGATATGACAAAGGTCGACGTAGAACTAACCCCACTGGGCATGGAAGTGTTCGGTATAGATTCTCCGAACATTCGCGTTGGTTATGAAAACGGACCGATCTTTTCCCGAGCCGATTTGCAAGCTGATCGCAACCTGATTCCTCTAGCAACTTTCAAAAGTGAGGTAGTCGGCGATGGCGGTGAACCAGGGGTTATGCTCGGCGCACCGGCCATCATTCTTTGCAAGTATGGACGCGGCAGTATCATCGTAATCAGCCCGCACTTTGAGGAAACGCCGGGCTACAGGCTTGTGCAGCTGCATGCGCTGCGATGGCAGTTTAACCATAGGGACACAGCGTTTCCTGCAGAGCCGACTCGCAATAAGGAAATTGTGAAACAGAGCCCTCTCACTCCGCAAAGAGGAGCCTCGCCTCAAGGCGAGGTCGCTAAACGAAGCGACAATGCACCGGAAGATGCCAATAAAAGCTCTAAGCCTGATGCACAGACGACCGTGAACCTTCCAGAGGACGCCAAAAGACTTGCCGAATTGATCTTCGCAAATGCAAAGTACGTTCAATACGAGCACAGAGAAGTGAATGCTGCGCGGCAGATTTTCATAGACGACAATGGCGCAATGCATGCTGAAACGGATTGCTCCGGATTTGTCAGTCATGTTATTCATCGGATTGCGCCTCGGCACTACGCGGCTGTGCGAGAACGAGAACCCGATGCTCCTTATCCTCAAGCCAAAGTATGGGCGCGATTCTTTGACGATTTGGATCTAGCTCAGCCGACCCGCGGATGGGTTGCTTTGAAGTTGCGCGACATAAATCACGGAGACTTGATTGCATGGAAAGAGGGCGGCGAGTCAGCTAACGGTAACACCGGGCATGTCATGATCGCGGACGGAAAACCTGGTCCGGTGAAGCAAATCGATGGCTATCGCGTTGTTGACGTTCCTGTCATTGATTCGTCCTCTGTGTATCACTTTCCGGTCGAAACTTTGCCTCCCAAGGCCGGGCAAAATCATCGAGATGGACTGGGTAAAGGTTGTGTGCGCATACTGCTTTCAACTGATGACGAGCCGATTGGTTACTGGGAGGGAACTTATTGGGGCGAGGGAGACCGCGCTATCAACAAACCAACTCGCAGCGATCTGGTTCGTTTCGCCAGAATGGTTCATTTAGAGGATCAAGAGCAGCAGAACAGAAGATAATCATTCGATTTATAGCTCAGTACTCTGCTCCTCATCAGGAGAGCACTACATTCGACTACGATATTCGTAATGCCGCACCGTGTCTATCCAACGCCACGGTTTCCTTCAGCGTGGCCAAGGTCCCATTTTTTCAAATCTTGCAATTTCGACTTTAACCTCATCCCTTTGATACTCTTCTGTAAGCTGAGCTAGCCGTTCTCGCAGATTGGAAAGGGCCTCTAATCGATGCGCTTCGGCCTTAGCGTATTCCTTTCTTTCTGAACATGCGTAAGCAAGGTGTGAATTGATCGAAGCACGGCAGTGCGGTGCCAAATTATGCTTCTTAGATAAGTCGAGAGCTTGTTCAAGGTATTGCATCTTTCTGTCCGGATACGTCTCTACCATTAGCAGCAGAATATGGCAACGTGTTGCCTCGTCGACGGAGAGCCGCTTGCTAAAAGCCTCATTTAAATAAGCCAAGTCCGGAGTCCTGAGTTTTTGCTGCAACCTGTGCATTAAACACAGTAATTGAACCCGCGCCAGCGGGGTCTTGTAACTCGGAAGAATCGAACTAAGCTCTCTGGCAGCCAGCTCTGGATTGACCGATGCCATAGGCTCCATAATGTCTACAATCTGGTAGGACTCAATCTTTGCACCCAAATTGGTGTCTTTTACTGATGCCATGAGCCCACGAAAAGCGTGATCAGAATCCTTTGATTTGATTCTGCACAAATAGTGCAACATTCTTCTGCGGAGATCAAAAATCAGCCAGGGATCATCATGATACGACTTTAAGTAGAAATCCAAAGCATCCCTGTAATTTGCCTGCACCTCATTCGGTGGCTTATGTAGCGCGTCGGAGAGCTTGGCTTTGAGTGCTTTAACTTGGCTGCACGCTTCCCGAATCGACTGAAACTTATGTTCGTTCGCCTCTAACCAATCGTAGTCCTTTTGTGTGCCCTGCCCCAAAGCAAAGCTCAGATCTTTCTGCCTGAGCTCGATCAGTCCTTGCTCTCTAAACCTATCGCATGACTTTAATGCGAGGGCGTTCCACTTGTAGGCTTCGCCAATGACGCCCTTTTGCTGAAAAAACAAAGCCTTTTGTTCAAACTGCCTCCATGACGGTGGTCCTGGCGCCTCCGCGCGGTAGAGAAGTTTACTGGAGACAGCAAAAAACAAGGCGCAGCAGATTACAACAGCGAGGGCTATCATGACTCGAGGAACAATTGTAAAACGCTTAGCAGTTAAGGCATCGGAGGGCGAACAGTTACGCTGCAGCAACGCCTGGCGCAGGTCCTGCGTTGATTGAAAACGTGATGCCGGATTGGGCTGCAAACACATTTGTGTAATGCTTCGCAAAAAAGATGGCACCCGCTCGGGCAGCTCTGGCGGTCCCTTTTGAGACTCCAAGTTGACAAACGTCTGGAGAGCCGTATCGGCAGCAAATGGAACCACGCCTACCAAGCACCTGTACAGTATGCATCCAAGTGAGAAGATATCCGAGCGGTGATCAAGAGTCTTCGGATTGAGATGCTCCGGACTCATGTACAAAGGCGTACCTAATATGTCATTCGTCCGTGTCAAAGCTAACTTGCCGTCATGAACAATACCGAAGTCCATCAACTTGGCCTGCAGAATGCCTTCCGCCCTCGTGAGCATGATGTTGGAGGGCTTCACGTCTCGATGAACTAGACCATGACTATGAACAACTTCAAGAGCCATACTGATGTCACTTATAACAGTAATGAGTTCTTCAAGCTCGAGTGTCTCGCCGGAACACAAAGCATCTTCAAGCGTAGTGCCTTGCAAGAGCTCCATAACTATGAAAGGTAAGCCGCTAGCTGTTCGCCCCCATTCGTACACCTGAACAATGTATGGCGAGGAGGCCTTCGCTAGCAAACGGCATTCATTAAAGAACCTTTGAAGCGCTTTGGCCGAAAGAGCTTCAAGGGCTATTTTGATGGCCACCCGTCGCCCCAGCAACTTGTCCTCGGCTTCGAACACCAGCCCCATGCCACCTCGTCCGAGCTGAGAAAGCAAACGATACCGCTCAGATCCAAGGTGTTGTTGCAGCTCTTCTAGACTAATAGTCAATTTTTGTTGCCCGAAAACGCCTGCCCGATTGGGAGGGATCAATCTCGACTCCGTAACATTATTCCCGATAGCGGGCACCACTATCCGGGTATCTCACGTTGCCGGACCTGATTTGGCAACATAGAGCATTGGGTGACTAGGTTTGCGATATTGGCCACCCCCAACCCCCAAGAGGGAAGTCTATTCTCGGGACCACCGAGGATGACCATTTGCAGTTGCCAGCCAATACTCTCATCGAAGAGCGCTACGAGATTATCTCATGCCTTGGAGAAGGCGGGATGGGGCAAGTCTATCTGGCGACTGAGATCTCGCTGCGCAGAAAAGTTGCACTAAAATTCTTGCATAATTGGCTTGCAGCCGATTCTGACAGTCAAAACCGCTTCTACCGAGAGGCCGAAATACTAAGCAGGCTGGAACATCCAAACATCGACAGTGCGTGAACTCATCGACACAGAGGGTCCGCTTCACTGCAGGCGTGCGGCTCAGCCGAGCCTCTGATTAATCATTGCTGCAAATCAAGGAGAAAGCACCTGCGCCGGCATCGATTGCAGCAAAAATAACTGATGGAACGTGCCGGTCTAACCTGTCGGAAGTTTGCAGGAATTGCGGACTAGGATCATCTTAAGCGAAATGGAGGCACACAGATGATCTTATCCACACGGACCATGTTGGCGCAGCAGGCCGTAGCATTTGCTGTAATAGTCGTGGCCGTAAGCTTCGTTGCGCCATACGTGCACTCTCAGCTCAGCGTGGCAATAAGTCAGTCGTTCAGTACTGTCACATCCCAGCTGAATAGAACCAAAAGTGTTGGACTGGGAGAAACATCCGCAAGAGAAAGTATCCAGCAATCATTTAGGGCAGAATAATGAAACAGAACGGATGGCGCTCAAATCGTTTTATACCTATGGCTGCATGTTTTGGCTTGCTTATTGCAGCACCGCAGTTCAAGTCGTCACAACAGCACTACTCCCATCCACCGGCAACGAAGTTCGTTAATCCAAAGCAAATCGAGAACACAAATCCGAAAGTCCACCCTGGACTTGTGCACTGGTCCGGCAATTTCGAAGATGCTTGCCGGACTTCACAGCGATCGGGGAAACCGGTGTTGCTCTTTCAGGTGTTGGGGCAACTTGACGAACGCTTTTGCTGAGCGAACGCCAGACTGGCGAGAACCGTGTTGTTCTCTAATCCGCAAATTGCAAGTTACATCAACGATAATTTTGTGCCTGTTTGGCATTCCGTCAGACCAGTGCCCATTCTCAAAGTGGACTTCGGGAATGGCAGGGTGGTAACACGAACCCTGCAAGGCAATATAGCAACTTATGTCTGCTCGCCTCAAGGTACAGTCATAGACGCGCTTCCGGGAATCTACGATGCGCAGACATATAGAGAACTGCTCGGTGAGCTACAAGAGGCGGCTTCGACGATTGCACCGACAACTGACACGTTGCACGCATACCATCAAAACCAGGCAGAAGGACTCAAGCCAACTGTCTCATTGAATAATCTCGCTAAGTTTCTTGGCTCTGCCGATCATGTCTTGCATAGCGCCAATCAATCGACTCAGAAGGAAAGAGATGAGGTCATCCGTAAGAATTTGCAGGAAGACTCCCGTCTGAATCGAACGGTATGGAGGCTCGCGACGCACGAACTCTTAGCTAGAGTCGGACAAGTACGCCCCGAAGACATAAACAAACAATTCTACCGCGAGATACTGCACACAGACCTCGATGATCCCTACCTCGGTCTGGGTGATACGTTGTTCTGTGATCAATGACAGTCGCAATAAACAATATTGCCCCTAAAGTTTTCATCAACAGACCGGTCACCAAGGCTGCGGATGAGTTCGAAGGGAAAACGCCCCTCAACTACGTTTGAATGCTCTTGCGTTTGTCTACAATCCTATAGGGCGTTGTGGAGAAACACGGACGATGAAGCGAACCCTTGCTGCACTTTGCGCTTTCTTGGCATGCCAGAGTCCTGCATTGGCGCAACAATTTAAGATTGGTGATCGAGTTTATATCACAACGGTGCACAAATACGGCACAGTAGTTCCTGGCGGAATTCAGGGTGCCACTGGAGTACATCCAAGCATACGATTGGACGATGCCCCTGCCGGTACGCTAGGAGGCACAATTTACGATGCTTCCAGTGTGGTACCTGCTGCAAGCGTTGCCTCGCCTTCCATACCAGGCAGTGCTCAAACTGGAGGAACAGCCGGAGGACAATCGGCCGGCTATCCGAACGCGAGACTCTCAACGGACAAAGACGCGATGACTCCGCAGCCAGAGGTTGATCCGCCTGTCACTGGCGGCGATTTGCCCGGAGGGAATTATGATTGTTCCAAGACTTCCAGCGGTGCGGGTCTAAGAGGATTCGGAAGTATTGAAATTAAAGGCAGATCCTATCGGGGAATGGATGCGACAATCGGTCCATTCATACCATTTACCGTCCGCGACGGTTACATCAATTTTACGGGCGGTCTCAAAGGCCTGGAGGAAATGAAAATCACCAAGTCTTACATTTCAAGAAACAGCAATGGACAGCCGATTATCGTGATCAGATATTCAACTACCAGTCGCGGTTTCACCTCGACTGCTGGCTTTGAATGCTCATGTCAGTAGAACTTGGAGCAACCGCCCGAATTGGGAAATCGTCTCATTGTTGAATCTCGATCGTAAAACTGTAACCGTAACCGTCAGTGTTTTCGCCGCGGTTGTTGCTTTAGGGACACTAACTGTTCCGGCGCTTTGGCTGGCGTTGGAAATCTTTAGTGATCTTAGTTTCTCAACTTCAACGAAGGCACCAATTCGCGAAGAGATTGTTTCCTTTGCACATTCAGATGATAATGATCAGGGACCGAAAGTGTTGTATGGATTCATCAATCATTCTAGAGCAGTCAGGAACTAAGGCTCCTCCGTCCTTCACTCCCCTGGTTACAAAGGCTCGGCTTCTCGCGTTGGATTCTCGATTCGATGGAACACGCGAGTCATCCGAGATCAAGCTCATAACGATCGAAATCAACTGTCGCGAATCAGGCAAATTACTCAAAGCGGCAAGATCGATATTGACGAACTCGGAGATCTAACCATGACGTCAGTTGATGGAAAGTCCGAAATTTTGATCTTTCCAAATGGCACCACTTACAGTAAAGCAAATGGACGCGTCACTCATATTGAAAGGAAGTAATTTCAGTTCGACGATTTTCGTTACGATATCCTCTTATAACAAGTCGGACTGCTCTGTTCTTGACACATTCCGCTGAATCGGGTATCTGAAGGAAGATCCTGCCCGTCCAAGTGTAGATAGTGAACCAATGACTACCAAAAATCGCATAGTTAAAGAAGCTGATGTTGTCCTCATTGGCGCCGGAATTATGAGTGCAACACTGGCGGTGATGCTTAAGGAACTGAATCCGAAACTGAAAGTACACGTTTTCGAGAGACTGGACAAGGTTGCCCAGGAAAGCTCTAACGCTTGGAACAATGCCGGAACAGGACACGCAGCACTGTGCGAGTTGAATTACACGCCGCAAAGACCCGATGGTACTGTAGATATCTCTAAAGCTCTACAAATAAACACAGAGTTCGATCTTACTCGCCAGTTTTGGACCTATCTGGTAAGGAAGGGCGTAATCAATGATCCGCAAAACTTTGTTCACTCTGTTCCTCACTACAGTTTCGTGCGAGGCGACGAGAATGTAGCCTTTCTGAGAAAGCGATTCGAGGCTCTCACGGCCCATCATTGTTTCGAGGGTATGGAATACTCGGAAGATCGCAAACTGATTGAGCAATGGCTTCCGCTTGTGATGGAAGGGCGTGACACCAAAGAAGTCGTGGCCGTGACACGGATGGCAACAGGTACCGATGTCGATTACGGCAAACTCACGAAGATTCTTCTAGATCATCTGTGGGGCACGGAAGGATTCTCCATCGACTTCTTCTTGCGAATTCAAGACCTGGATCGAGATGGCGATTATTGGAAACTCGACGTCAGAAACGAGAGAACCGGTGAGCATCGATTCGTTAGAGCCAAACACGTTTTTATCGGTGCCGGGGGCGGCACGCTACCACTGTTGCAGAAAGCGGGCATACCCGAAGCACGCGGCTATGCCGGGTTCCCTGTTAGCGGCATATGGCTTCGTTGCGACCGAACGGAGCTTGCGCAGCGCCATCACGGAAAGGTTTACGGTATGGCTTCTGTCGGGTCGCCGCCCATGTCCGTGCCCCATCTTGACTTGCGTCACATAGACGGTCACTCTGCCTTGTTGTTTGGACCATACGCCGGCTTCTCAACCAAATTCTTGAAGCAAGGCTCTTTTCTCGATCTCTTCACCTCAATCGACCCGGAAAATTTGCTGCCACTTTTGGCCGTCGGTAAAGACAACATGGCACTGACGGAATACTTGATTGGACAGGTGTTGGAGTCGCCCGAAGAACGATTTGCTCTTCTGCGCGAATACTTTCCTAAAGCTCGGGAGCAAGATTGGCAACTGGCAGTTGCCGGACAACGTGTGCAAATCGTAAAGAAGGATCCTCGCCATGGTGGCATCTTGCAGTTTGGCACAGAAATTGTAAGTTCGTCCGACGGAACGATTGCCGCATTGCTGGGAGCATCACCCGGCGCTTCCGTCGCAGTCTACATTATGCTTGAGGTACTCGGACGGTGCTTTAAAGATGAAATGAACGACGGCTGGTCTAACAAACTCAGCGAAATGATTCCTTCATACGGGCGCTCATTGATCGACGACCAGGAACTTTGTCGCATTTTGCGTGCCGACACAGCAGCAATGCTTAAACTCCAGAACGTGTAGAGAAGCGTCACCGGGCAGCGAGGCCCGGTCCGACAGTCTAAATCAGGAACCAGAAACGGTTGCACGATACAAAGGTGACCGCGGAACACTTTGCTGCGAGAGATAATAGCCAAGTGCTGCGGTTAGCAGAATGCCTACGCCGACTGCCACACCCACGCCTGGACCACCGCCCCCTGGACGTTTTGCTAAATCAGCTTTGGCTCTTTCGATGATGCCACGGTGAGCTGCAGCCTGTGCTTCCAGTCCAAGTTCCCCCTTCAAGGCTTGTACTATCTTGCCCAATTCAGCGCCCCTGGTTCGCTCTTCCACTTTGTCGGAATTCTTCAGACGCTCAGCTTCAAGCTCCATGTATCTGACCTGCTCGCTGGTAAGCTCGCGTTGATCGCGCAGCCGTTCAGGCGTCATGGACTCACCCACACGGACCTCTTGGCGCTTCAGAGTTCCGTCGGAAGATGGTGTCACAGTACTTCCTGTCAATCGATCAGCTGTGGGTGCGGGACCACGTTCCGGCGCAGGCCGAACTGGAGGTCGAACAGTTTCGGGTGGCACCGTCGGAGATGGAGCGGCCGCCGGAGCAGCCACAACCGGAGTTGCACCGACGGCGGTGACACGAGCAGTACCGGCAACAACCAGGCTGACATCGGCCGCTATGTAATGTGAGCCACCTACGGAGGAGACTTTGAACATCCCCTTCTCGGGATGCCCCTTCTCCATATAGCGGACTTGTTCCTTGCCATCGACTGTTACTCGCACTTCCTGGTACTTTGCTTCAAGATCGACTTTGCTTATCTCTTCCGCTACGGCAACATCCGCGTTCGTGCCAGGCAATCGGAGAACATAGTCAGCCCCGACTCTGCCGACCACATCGCCTGGTTTATCGCCAAAGTTGACTCGCTGCCCGACAGCAAACTCGGTCGGTCTCGGCGTAGTACCGCCGGGTCTGCCTTCGGCTCCGCTCTGGTAGGCGCCATCAACGACTCTCACAGCCACTTCCGAATGCACGTCGCCTGCTAGCAAATGTGCTTCCTTTTCTACCAGCGTCATGAACTTGCCGTGCAGCTCACGAGCTTCGGAGTTCAGTTGTCCGACCCTTCCAGTTTGCCCATTGGCATCGCCAATGTGCTCCTGAACAATTCTTCGCGCAGCTTCCTCGTTCCAAACAGTTGCTCTGCCGCTTCCATCTTTTGGAGCTTTTTTCCAGGCATCAACCAGGTCTTTTAGCCTGCCTTCCGCCTTGTCACCGAACATGTCTTTGCGAAGTTTCTCTCCTTCCGGAGTATCTGCCGCCAAGCGCGAGACAAGATCTTCCGCCGTTCTGAGCTCCGGACGGTCTGTCAGTTTCGCGCGCTCCGTCTCTAGATTCGTCACTGCGTCGGCGATCTGCGAGTATCGTTCAGCAAAGGGTTTGCCATCCTTAAAGGCTTTGGCAAAGGCTTCCGCACGTTTCAATTCAGTGGCATCAAGCACGGTACCATTTCTCTTCTTCGCAACTTCGTCCACAAATCGGTGCCATTCTGCAGCCTTCTCCGCCGGTGCATCGGGCAAATCGATGCCGGTTTTCTCTTTGTATAGCCTCTTAAACTCTGCGAGTTCTCTAGCGCGCGCGGTGGCATCGGCGTTCAAGCCATTACCAAGTTTCATCTGATCCATCACGCTACGCGATACCAGTACATCCTGTTGAAAATGAACCAGTTCGTGATAGCCCTTACCGAGCATGCTCGCGCCGCCGGCTTTGTTCAAAAGGTCGGCCTGACTTAGAATTATTGTGCCGCGGCCAAGTCCGTAAAGTGCATCTGCACCTGGCAGAGCGGAAGCCATTCTCAATTCGACTGGCGGTAAACCATGCTTGGCCGCATACGCGTTCATCGACTTCTGCAATTCAGCTAAACGTGTTTTGCATTCCACTTCGAGCTTCTGTGCTGCAGCATCACGAGCATCCGACAAATTTTTGACTTTTCGGTGCGCGTCAATAAAAGTTGGCGATCCAGTTTCGGGATTCTGCATTAGTCTTGCTGCGCCGAGTGGATTACCAGCTTCCTGAAGTGCCAGTGCTTGAAGGCTGCGTCGAGCTTCACTCACTGCGCGCGTTTGAGCTTCAACCTCACGCGCTGCCGGCTGCAGATCAGCTGCCCACGTATCGATAACCTTCGACATTTCGCGAATGTATTCTTGCATGTTGGCACGGTCTGCAAGGGGATTTCGCCCCAGTTCCCCGAGCCGCGCGCGCAGCGCCCCTTGTTCTGCCGGCGCGATGCCTTGCGGTGGTCGCCAGAGCCCCTCCCCTGGTTTTCCGACATTGGTCGGCGAAGTAATGAATCCGTGCAACATGCTTGCCACAGGTGCTGCAACCGAACTCCCGGCCTTAACTTCTGCTCTGTAAGACTCAATCATCTCATCGAAATATCTCAGTTGGGCCGCATCGAGCTTCCCTTCCAACGCTTTGCGTGCAGTTTCAAGGCACTCAAGAAAGTCTTTCGATGGCTCTTTCGGAATCTCCCCACCCACATATTCCTTCCACTCTCTTGCAGCACCCTCGAGAAGTGGTTTCAACTTCGTGCATTCCAAGGATTTGGCGGTGGCGTCGACTATCGTTTCGAAGTTATCGGTCTTGAGCGTTTTCCGCTGCCGCACAATCTCTCTGGCTTCCGCTTCGGTTAAATTCGGAAACTTCCTCGCCACTATTACTGAATCGGCGGGCGAAATGGCCGGCTGACTAAATCCTTTCGCAGTTTTCTCAAGCATTTTATGAACTTCATAAACCTGCTTCAAAACAGCATCGGATGTGACCGCAGGCAGCCCCTTCGCCAGTTCGAAAACAACCATGGCTGCCTTAGGGTCCGGAAGCCCGAGCCTGGTGCGAAGCGACTCCATTTTGTGAGCGTCAACCGCTGTTCGCCCGGGATAATCAGCCCTGGCTATTTCCGCCGCCTTTTCTTTGGCTTGAAGCTCCGCCGGTGTCCAGGACGCAGCTTCGCCTCCGATGGCGTTTCGGAAGTCTCGTAACTTCAGTGCCTCTGCTTGGGAAACGCCACAGGCTTTTTCTAAAGCGCCAATTTCATGCACGTCTTGAATGGTCAAATCGGGGCGCGTCGCGTTGAGCTTTGCGGTCTTCTGAGCTAGAGCAAGGCGCTCTGCGTCACCAAGCGTATTGAGCGTAGGATGTTGTTTGATCTCTTGCTCAAGGGCGTACACCCTTCTTGCTTCCTGGGCAAGCGGCACGTTCACGGAGATGTTATTGACGGCCTCAACAAGCAGGTGCAGGTCTTTGTATTTTCCCCAAAATGTTTCGGCGCTTTTGGCATCAACCACTGTTTTGAGATCGGCTTCAAGGTTAGCTAAACTGGTTGTATGAAGTCCACGCAAAGCCCTCTCGATCGGTCTGGGATCTATACCTAACTCACGCAGTTTCGGCAATAGCTCGCGAGTTACTTCACCGATTTTGCCTACATCAATGAAGTCCAGAGAGGAAACTTTAGCTTGCACCTGAATCCTTCCGTCCGAATGAATCCTGATCACAGAAGTGTTTTTCCCTCTGCCGCCGACACCAACAGTTGTGTCGCCGCATGCAATATCAATGTATCTGCCTGCCTGGTTTACGGTAATACGGGAAGGATCGACGGGAACCTCAGGGCTTCCATATCTTCGAGCTTCTACCGCGGCTCTTAAACCGCTCTCGATCAGATCTCTTGAATAAACCACTTCAGTAGCATGGTTACCACCGTCGCTTGAACCTTTGGACATCATTCTTCTCGCATCAGGATCGAGCGCAGTCGATCCTTTCAGCTTAGCGTTCATCTCCGCCAATTCCGCGGCTGTTGTCTTACAGGGTTCGCCTGTGTTCCGAGATCTGGCCTCGGCTTCCAGCTCGCTCAAAATCGGTGCAAAAGAAGGTATCTTACCGAGAGTCTTGACTAAATCTGCAAGATTGTGCACCTTTGGCGCAGTTTGTCTTCCAGTTAATCCAAGTTCAGTGGCCTGCGTACCGCTGCGATAGGCTTCGATCCGTTTGATGATGTCGGCTTCCTTCAGGATTCCGTCATGGGTTCCGCCCGGGCCTCCGAAGCCCATGGTATCCCGATCCAGAGTAACCGCCCAGGGACGGCCCTCCCTCAGTTTTTTCTCGAGTGTTTGATACTGGCCGTTGCGGTGCCCCGGTTCATGCATCGCGATATCCACCGGCAGATACTCTCCGGTGGAAAGGTTGATTAGCATGCCGTCGAATTTGAGGTGATCTGCGGCAGAGCCATCAGTGGACGGAACGTAAACCCACTGGCCACCACCGGAAAGATTACCGTTTTTCAGGGCTTTCATTAATGCTTGCGAGGCATGACTCTCATAAGTATGACCAACTGTGATGGTCGGTTTGCCACTAACTTTTGGTACCTCTAAGTGAGGCGCAACCTCCGCCATCTTAGAGGCCACGGTTTCAAGAGCAAGAACGTCTTTGGCTTCGATTAACTTCTTAGCCGAAATATGCACGGTATCCGGATGATTTGCCAGAGTCTCCGCAATCTGAGTCAAAGCCTTGATGCGTCTAACGGCAGTGGCATCGGCTGTGGTGCTGAGCCGCTTCGCCTCGGTTAGAAGATCTCTGAATGCTTTGATTTGCTCCGCCGGCGCGGGGGATCTTCCCGCAAGCCCTTCGCGGGCGGCCTCGAGATTGCGACGTTGAGCCTCGGTCAAGTTGAGATTCTCTTTTATTAGTGAGTCCCAATTGCCCTGAATCCATCGCATGTCAGCATTGGGGTGCGCAGACAATTCAAGCGGCGATGCGGCTAATTCAGCGCGCTCAACCTTCGCCTCCACCACTGCGGACATTCGCCAGGCACCATCACCGGTGCGACCTTCCACTGTCCATTGTTTAGTAACGCCGTTCTCCGTTATCGTAACTTTATCGCCTGGCTGAGGCTCTGCGCCGCCATTCGCTCTTTTGACGACCTCATCCGAAAGATCCTTCTCAATCGATCGGCTTAGCTTCAACTTTCCGGTTTCAATGTCAAAGCCGCTGACAGTCCAATGCAGGCCGTTATGCTCAACGCGATCGCCAACATTGGTTCGGACTTCCGTAACGTTCGGAGCGTCGGGTTTATGGAATTCAGACTTGCTTTCTTCAACTCCAAGAACTCCGGCGCGCGAGTCGAAAATCTTTCGTTCACCGCCGTTGCCGAAATCGAAAGTGGTCCATGCGTGCGTGCCGTTATTGCCTCGCACCAACGACGATTTCAATTGCAATTCATCCGCAAGTACCTTGAGCAACAAAGCTTCCTGGGTACAGGAGCCTTTGCCTAGAAATTCGCTTAGCAGCAGAGATTGACCGGCATGCAACTTCATTAAGTCCCGATAGGCCTGGTCCTGTTGTTCAGAATTGGATCCGGGCGGACACATCAAGTCGTGCACATACTTCGCAAGTGCCTTTGCGCGTTCCTCGGGAGGCAACCCTGCAAATCGCTGTTTGGCATCAGCGATAATTTCATTGAGTTTGCTGTCTTTGGTTCGATCAATAACCGTCGCGGCGCGATCCGCAGGTCTAAAAGCGCCATCCGAATCAAAGGTATGATTGCGCCCGGCTGTGCGGAAGCCATCCGGAACGGAAGCGCTCATAACATTGTCGCGGGCATAACCGTTTGAAGCTTCGATAGCTTCGAAACCAACAACACCGGTTAAGGCAGGAGGCTGAACCTTCTCCACTGCACCCTCGGCGGGCGGTTTTAGCTCCAACCTGGGATCTTCGAGCCCAACAGATTTCAAATATGATTCGAACAAAGCAACGGACTTTTCACCCATCCGGACCATACGGCAAAGCTCGCCTGCTTCATTGCGCAAGAAATGCCCGGCACCGATGCGAACACTCTCAAAAGGCTCGCCCCCGTTTGCGCGCCAGAAACCTCTAGCGACCTCGGTGACTTCACCAATTACTGAAACAATGTTGCGGCTAAAGACCGATTTCAAATCCAGGACTGCGCTGCCGGTAGCCGGGTCGAAACCGACCAGCCTTGCCGTTTCGCCAGCGAACTGCGCATTCCAGGAAGAGAGTGGCTCGCCTGGCTTCCCTTGCTTCTCACGTCTGGACTCTTCGAGTGCTTTCTCTTGAGTTGTCCGGCTGTCGGTGACCGCCTGAATGAGATCTTTAAAAGCGTCGTCGGGCGCGCATACCGCGCCGGGAGCGCTGCGTCGAGAGGAAAACTCAACGCCGAAAGGATCGCGCGCGTCGTCGACGCCTTCAAGGAGATCGGGCTCGTCTAGTTCGTCTGCTTCGTCCGTTTGGGATGAAAGAACAAACTTCAGCGGGTCAGCCATGGCGCTCCTCTTGACAAGCATCTCTGATGCAGTCTATACGGTTATTCCCATTAGTGGACATTACTTTTACTATGGCGTCCGCGTCTACCATTAGCGACACTGCCGCATCGGTCCTTACAGTCTGGTATTCGCGCCCCGTATGCAAATTTGGTGACATTATTTCGGTTATGGGCAGCAAGGCGACCAGGGGCATCCACTAGACCCGCTCGAAGCCACCGGCAATCGGGCACGCGCTTCTTCAGACAGCGATCCGACAGAACGGCAGCCGCTTCCCTAGCTCGGCTCGCCCCTGGTCGGTTACGTTGGTACCCTGTAAATTTATCTGCTGCAACCGCTTGAGGTTGCTCAAACTGTTCAGTCCCTCGTCCGAGATCAGCGTCCCGGACAAGTCCAGCCTCAAGAGTCCGCTGCAACGGGCAATTTGAATCAGGGCGTGATTATGCAGTCGCGTACCTGCCAGTGACAGTTCCTTCAAGTTTGAAAGCCAACGCAGGTGCTGCGCCGCATCCGAGCTTATCGCCGTATATGACAAATCCAGAATGGAAATGCCTTCCAGAAACTTCAGTTTGCGCAATAGCAAATCATCAAACGGCTGCCCGCTGAAGCTCAGTTTTTCCACGGTTTTCAGTTTCTCAAGGCTGGCTTCGGAACCCGCATAGAGCAGTATCTTCGCAAGGTTGCTTTGCTGCACGGCATCGGCGTCCGGAAATTTGCCGAGCACGCAATTGTCGAACGTCGCCTGATGCAGCCGCTCAACATCCGCCAGAACCTTTGCCATACTGTCCTGGCGATCGAAACGGCGCGAAAGTCGCGCTATGGCTCTAGACAGAGAAGTCATAATTGCCATTGACTTAAGCGGATGGGAATCCAAGAACGGCCGCGACTGAACATAATCGGCAGAGAAAAAGTATCGGCAGACCTCAAAAGCGAAATCACTGGCAGGAGCGTGCCCTTTGCCATCGTTTTCGATCGACCAGCACAGATCATACAAAGCGGCCTGAAAAGGAGTGCCGTATCGCAACTGCGAGCACCAGGCTTGATTGAACTGTTCCTGCGTCTCGGCTGTCCATCGAATTCCCTTACACACAAGCCTGTACCGGCTCGGCACGCATTCGATATTCGGGTGCGCGTCGGGAAGGATAATCACCTGCTGTAAGAACTCGTCGTTCGGCAATAGTCTCGTCAAAGTGAAGATGTCTTCCGGTAGAACTAACCGTCCGAGCCCGGTAGACCGCCCCGCCTCCAACTCTGCGTCAAAGCTTTTCAGAACATGAACTGCGGTGGAGAGGTCATCGACCTGGTAGCAGCAGGTTTCGATTTCCAGACCGTCTAAGTCTAACGTCTGCAGGGATCTGGTAGTGGCCGGCATTTTGCACTTCTCGCTCGGGTTACAGATAGGAAGTCTATCAGAAGAAAGACCCGAATCTCGACGGCTTGGGGCTCCGCACGATTCCACTGCAGTTCGGGGCGATTACGTGGGAAAAATCCCATTGGATCCGCCTGGACGCTAAAGTAAACTTAGCCCGAGTTAAGCTGGGCGGATGCAGGACGTTCACGACTCTAACAGAGTGGTCACTTACATGGATGCGGAAATCCGCCTGACGTCGAGCAAACTATTAGCAAACGAAGCCACCAGCGGAGTAGCGTGGTGGCAAGAAAATCTTGTAAAACCGGCGCTGAACACAGCGGTACTGGAACCATGGCATGCTGTCGCCCACACAGTCAACGCCGGCAGCACTGCCCTCGGTGGCTCAGAGCTGTTCAAAGAAGAAGTAACTTACAAAATCAAAGAAGCTCGGCTCTGGTCGCCTGAATGGCTGACGCAGAATGTGGGCAGCGGGTTGGCGATGGTTGTACCCTACGGACTGGCTGCCCTGGGCGCTAAATCAACTTTGTGCGGACTCGGTGCGAAGTTCGGCGCCACAGGCTTGACAGCAGACATCCTCAAACACCGGACAACTGCTATGGTGGTGGGAGCTGCGGCCTATGACGGCTTCAGAGTACCGAAAGAGAAAGAAACCAGACTCGGCAACGCCGCTGCAGGCGCCGCCGGATTCCTGGTATTTGAACTGGGCAACGGATGGGCTCAAGCCCACAAGCTCAGCGGCGTCTCATTGCTTGGTGCCCGCGCCGGAACCGGCATTCTGGGAGCAAGTACCCAGCTGACAATATCCCGCGGTATTGCGACGGGTGAGCTGCCCGAAGCTAAAGAGTACTATGCGGCGGCAGCAAGCGGTATGACCATGAACCTGGTACTACCGAAGGTGCATGAAGGTTTGGAGAAGGCGACCAACCACGGGCGCGATGCGCTTGGACTGTCCGTTTCGGCGGAGCATTGGCTTCAGACTCGCGTAGCTTCAGAGAACCATAATCCCCAAGCATCGCCCACGTTAAGGCAGCTAATGGCGGATCAACCTTGGGCGAAAGTTAAAGATACCACCGGTCCATCGGAGATTCACCTGGAAACGGGTCAAATTAGAGTAAACAGGGGCGATGCATCCGCTCCCGGTCTTGCTTACGCATTGGCTCAGCAACAGTCTCTGCGACAGGCGCAGCCGAGCTTCAGGGAAGCAGCTGCTCTTTTGAAAAGTGGTGATACCGCCGGCGCGATGAAGCTGTTCAGCGAAATCAAAGCGAATGCTGAAGCCAAAGCTACGGCCGCACAGCAAGCAGTTGCTCGCGAACTTGGACTTGCGATTCCAGGCGAGCGAACAACCGTGCCGACGCCCCCCGTAGAATCCACCGTTTTGAGGCCGCCCGGCAACGGTGCTAAACTTGAAGTGCCTGGTGAAAAGAAAGGCGGACCATTGACGGAGCAAACAGGAAAAGGCGTGGCCGGTGAACGAGTGCCGACGGCTGCCGAAATGCTGGCAGACCTTCATGCTCGCACGGAGCAAGGCAAAGTACCCGGAACGGACTACCCCTCACATCCGGAAATGCCTACCCGACGCCTGCCTTTTGAAAAGAGTGTTGAACCTTTGCCCAAGTTAAAGGCCGATTCGACCGGAGTCGAACATGTACCCACTGATGTTCGCAGGTACAACGTTCCCGGCCGGAAAGACATGGTAATCATCATTTCCGAGGAATACGCCGCACGCCTGGAGCGATATGCGGAACTGAAGGCGAAGGCGGAAGAACCGAACGCCCAAGGTGACCTCGCTCGCGCCGAACTGACCAAGCCCGAGAATTTGGAATTGGTCGGTCGCCTGACTCCAGAACAAGCAGCCCGCTATCTGGCCGAGTTGCCCGATGGAACTCAGATGCGCGAATTTGTCATGCATGATCACAAGAGTCCATTCAATGCCAAGCTCCGTGAGCAACACGGCAATAAGACTCTGGAAGCCACTCTCGATTCAGAAATAGGAAGGAACCGTTCCAACTCGTACGAACGCCAACGCGATGCAATCATGATGGAAGACTTGATGCACGAATGGGCGCACCATTTTGAGAAGTCTCGCCCCTTCGAGGCACAGATGTACACCCTGGCGAACGAGATGGAAGCTGCCGGATGGCGGGACCGCGCGTACGCAGGCAACCGACGTGAAAGTTGGGCCATCTGCCTCGGTGAGTACGTTCTGCATCCTGAGGGAAGCCGGGTACTAAAACTTGCTCACGAAGCTCCGCTCAGAGCGGCGGTGCTGGGTGAGGCGCTTCTGGCGCACCTGGAGGCTATTCCTCCGACCGAACGCAGTCGCAATCACGACGTCTACGTTCAGCGCGCAAAATTGCTTCAACAAGAAGCTCTACCGATTGCCAGACAGTTGCTCATGGAAAGGGTTAATGCAAATACGTCACCAACGGACGCCACAAATGCCCTCAGGATGCTTGCCTACATAGGTGATCCTGCTAAGCTCGGTTCGTTGAAGGGACCGACGGTACTGGATCTTAGCTACTTCCCGTTGAGCAATCGCGAGATGCAGCGAATTGGCGGAATGACATTTTTGCGCGACCTCGACATAAGCGGTACGCACGCCACCACAGACGGTGTGCGAAGCGTGGGACAGGTGCCTCTGACTAAACTGGAGTTGAGAGGCGTGAGATTTCATGACTATGGCGCAAGCTCGTTGCCTCGCACCTTGAGAGAACTCGGAGTGTCCGATACTTTGCTTACAGACAGCGCAGTGCCCTCACTCTCGAAACTGGTCGAACTAAAAGTGCTTGACGTGTCCGGCACAAAAATCACAGCCGATGGCGTACAGAGATTGAGAGATGCGCTACCGGACACTCAAATAATTGACTGACGACAGCCGCCGCCAATCCTGCTTAAATAACATCAACTACTGGCGGAGGATTCAACTGTGTCCACCGGTTCTGAAACGAGCGTTTCATGGCTCAACCTAACTGTAGAAGGCTTTAAGTTAGACGTGGAGCTATCCTCCAGCCGATTTAACAAGGTCTACCTTGGAATGGACGCAGGAGGCAGCGCACGCATTTTCAAAGTGGCCAAAGGTGCCTCTGAGCTCGATGACGATGTAACGCAGGAGTCGTCCTGCGGACTCTTATTGATGACCGGTTCGTTCACCGGAATTCGTCCCAACACCAATGAGCTGTTGAAAATTGAGTTCAGGAAACTAGCGGGGTTGGCATGCGCTAGTATTCCGAGCAGAATTAGTCTGACTACCGATAAAACGGCGCGGGCTTATATGATGATGAAATATGTGCCTGGCAATTCACTGCGTTCAGTTATTGAAAGTGGTAAGGCCGATCTGTCCACTATGTGTGCGGTGGCAGAATCGGTTCAATCGCTGTTAGGCGCGGGGATAGATTACCACGGCGACCTCAAGCCTGAAAACATCTGTATAACCACAAGTGGTGCGCCAGTTATCTTCGACGTTGGCTACTTTGGAGCTCTGCAAACAGATGCGGGACTACTTGAGAATTGCGCCATCACTACACCATTGTACTATCCATCTCTCCGTCCAAATGATCTGTTCGCCTTCGCATGCATTTTGTGGGAAGCGCTGCTCCAGGTTCATCCGCTTCGTTCCAAAGCCGGCAGTTCACTGCGCTGCTCGGACAATCTTTCGCAGCACTTACAAATTGCGTCGCAGACAGGTTCATCCCTAATACGCGGGCTGGGATCAATTCCGAGACCGAAGGACATCAAGCCCGACATCTCATGCGAATTGGAAGTTGTACTTCTCAAAGCACTGGGACTCTCGATCTCAGGCGATGAATTGATTCCGGCGCCGACATACGGCAACATCGCTGCTCTCGCTTCTGACTTAAGACGAATGCTCGCCTAGTTGGCAGTCCTTAGCCTGAAAGTTCTCGCCAGCGACTTGAACGATGGCTCGTACTCTTTGCGTTGCGAAAGAAGACATTCCGCCCTCATCAGGTAGTATCCATCGGCAGGAAACAGCATCACCTGGTAAACAAACAATTCTTCGTTCGATTTACTTTTCGCGGTCGCCACAATTTCTCGGCCCGGCAGGTTCGCTAATTTCACATCAGTTTCCGAAAGGAGTTGAACACCACTAAGCTCTGGTGAAACCAAAAGTCTTTCCTGAGCAAACTTCACTTTGTCCTTTATCTCCATCCTACCAGTGGATATGGATTGCGCGGCGACGAAGGAGACAGGCGTGTAATCGAGCTTTTGTTTTGGCAGTTGGCCTGTCGTGTTGAAGATCATCGCATTCTGCACCAGCGTTGCTAACTTTAGTCCAGGCACTTCCGAAACTTCGAAACCCAAATCCTTCGGTTGCATCGGCGATTTCGACGCATCAAAGCTGGCGGTCAACACTGCGTGCTTCATCACCGCACCCAATTGATTCGCTTCAGTCTCGGGGCAGGTCGCAGAAACCAACTGTGTAAACGTATCATCGCCGAATGCAAGAATCCACTTGTGAAATGCAATACCTTGCGCTGATTGGGTAAATTCAACCACCATGCCATCATAGTTAGAGACTTTGCTATCAACCTTTGAGAGGAGCTTCATTCCTCGTTCAGCCATCTTCTTCTCATCAAATCCTGCAGTCGCGGACCGAAACGGTGCAGGCAGTTCAGTGATCATGATCGAGGCAGCCACATCTGATTTTTGGAATCCCGAAAAGGTAGTGGCCTTTTCGAAGCCTGGTGGTTTTTCAATAGTTACTCGGGTCCCGGCGACCGATTCAGATTCTGCAAATGAGGCGCAAATGGAAAAACACAAGAGAATGCCACCCAACACGAACCAACGGAATGTCCCGGTTTGCGACCATACAGAGTCCATTTCGGTAGAGCTTGACCTTGCCCGCTGTAATCTCCGAAAACCCGTAGTCGCTGCTTGATACTGATGTTGAGACGGCGTCGGTGACATACTTGCTGCTCCGTTTACTAGACATTCGTAGTCGATATGCCATATTGTAGTCTTAAGATTGTGCCCGTCCCGCAACTTGAAATCGCAAGTTTGCGTGTAGAATTTCGATGGTCACGGTGATGCTAAGCTTGGGCTATCTCCGCACTTGGACCAAAAGCAGCGGGCATAAATCGCAGCTTGAATTGCCTGTGAGATTGTCGCTGAAGTTCTCAATTGCTGGCCGACGCCATCGGCCTTGTCGACTTCTTATGGAAACTTGGGAATCGAATTCCGGAAACCAGTTAAGATAGTCTCCCCTCCTCTGGCGGGATCGGCAACATAAGCGGCGCCAGCGGACACAACGCCACCGGTACTGGTAAAGTTTCCAGCATCACGAAGCATTCCTGCGATATCGAGATCTGTCATATTTACTTGACCATTAGAAATGTGAATTCTGAAGGTTCCTTGCCCCGTGGCGTTCGCAATACCATCATTAAATCCGTATTTTTCTTTCAAGGCCTGCACGGGGTTTTCGACTTCAACTAAAATGTCCCCCGGCGTCAGCGAGGCATCAAGTTGCACGGCGGCACGGCGCAGAGCCCCGGAGGCCCTTATCTCCAGAAGGCGGCTTCCATTGGGACCAGCGGCGCTCAGCGAAAAAGCCGTCAACGGAATTGGAAGCCTGCGCTCATAAATTTCATTGGCCTTTCCCGGCAGCTGAGTAATCGCAATGCCCCGGATCTCCGTTAACTGAATGCCTTTGGCATCAGGATTGATTTTGAATGAGATTTCCTTTGCTGCGGTAACCTTAAGTCCGGCAATTTCGTGCGTACTGGAATCCCTGCGCCTCACAAATAGCTGATCGCCCCGTCGCTCGATCGATTCGACGCCCCTGAGAACTTCTTGTAGTTTGGGGTCCAGAGGGTGTTTAAAGAACCCTTCAACGACGCCCGGCACATTTTCGAAGTTAGCCTTTACGGTGAGCTGGAAATCAATTTTCCTCGGGTCCGAGCCTGCACTGACTTGCTCAGGATTGAACCGCAGTTCCATAGGCAGTTGCTGCCCATTGTTTCGCAGAAAGAATTTGGTAGTCACCCTCTTACTTTCATCGAGAACCGGTTTCATGTCCGGTCCGACGACTAGTTCAACTTGTTCAACAACTCCGTCCATTTTTACGGTGACTACGCGATTACCGCTTGCATCGGCCGCTCCTATCGACAGATTCTTCACCGACAGATCAAGAGGATTAACCATACCCAGTGACTCCACTACGTCAGGAGGGATCGGCAGCCTTAGCTTAACCCCCTCGATATCTGATAAGTCCGCCCTATCGCCATCGACAGCAAGCTTCAGAGAGGTGGACTTATCAGTAATAACGGGAATGCCACCGATAGTGGTGTTGAGATCTCCCTTCATGTTGATGTTGAGTTTCTCGCCTTGTTTTTCCACAGAATCGATGCCGCGCCAAAGTCCTGTCAACGAAGGGTGCAGCCTTGTCGTTTCAATTGACCGATCTGGCGTTTTATTGGTCAAGCGAACATCAGTGTTATTCGCATCAGCGGCTTTTATCTGCTTCTCATTCATCGCCAACTCAAACTTCCCTCCCTCATTCATTGTGATGGTCACGATGACATTCCCGGCAGCATCGAGCACTGGTTGACCGTCTGCACCCACCTTTACTTCGACCTGATGCAAGGCACCTTCAAACTTAACCGTTGCAGTACGCTGCCCCTGAGGATCCGGCGCACTCAATGACAGTTCCTTCACTGGCATCGGGTTGTGCAAGCCGGTCAGAGCAGAAATGCGCTCAGGTATTGGAAGTCGAAGGCTGACCCCTTGCAAGTCTTGCAGTGCAAACCTGCCATCTTGATTGATGTACGCTGCGGTTATGGTCTTGTCGAATGCAATCGGCAACCCGCCAACATCGCTTGTCGTCGACAGTTCCCCGGCATTAGTGATCTCGATCCGCTCACCTCTTTTCGCGATTGACTCTGCCCGCCCCAGCAGCCGCTTCAAACTCGGATCGACGTCACCGTCCAACAAATGGTCCAAGCTACTGAGCAAACCGCCACTTGTCGTTCTAAGACTGAAGTCGATATCCTTATCGCCGGTTCTAGCTTGCTGCGGATTGAATGTCATTTCGAAGGAAACTTTGCGGCCAAGCTTCCCGACTTCTATCGTGGCGCAGACTTCTCCACGGTCATTGACAGCAACAGGTCTCATATTGGAATCAACTTTGATGCTAACTCTGGCGGACTCAAGAACACTTCCTACCTTGAAGCTTAAAGTTCTCTTCCCGTCCTTATCGGGCGCCCCTAAACTAATTTCATCAACCGATCCTCGAATGAATGGCGCCAAGCCCATTGCGGACGCGACTTCTGGTGGCACCGGTAAGTCAAACTGCGCGCCTTGTATTTTAGACAGCTCGAAGTGATCATTTTTCCAGACCAGATTCGCCAACAGTTTTCCTTGTATCTTGAATGGAATTCCACTTAGATCTCCAGCGACTCCCGGTGAACTAATCCGAATGGATTCGCCCTTCTTTTCTATGGAGACAGGCCTACCCACAGCCGGCGGAAGCCCCGGCAAGCTAAGTCCACGCGGCGCGATCACCTTGAAGGTCAGGTCCTCCGGACTCACTCCCGCCTGCAATTCCCCGGCACTGAGCTTGACCTCAATTCGTTCTCCGCCAGCCGTAGTTACAGTCATAGTAAAATTGCCGTCGGCGTCGCATACCGGACTGAGATCGGAACCAACTCTCAGTTCCAATGTCTTGATTGGACCTTCCATAAATACTGTGGCCAAGCGGGTCTTGTTTTCATCCAGCGCCCGACTGAGGGAGATTTTCTCAATCCGTGGATGCGCTCCGAAGCCAATGGCTTCGGCAAACGGTCCGGGAAGATTCAGATTGGCTGTTATGCCTTGAATCTCAGAAATTTCAGTACCACCGTCAGCGGTGCTGCCGACCTTACCGATAACTGATCTGTCAAACACCAGTGGCAGCCCCCCGAGAGCGCGCGGCTGCCCATCGGTTGTTATCTTCAACTTGTCGCCTTGTTTGTCCACGCCCTGAACATTATTGAACAAGTCAGCAACAGTCGTGTCTGTAAATGTGCCTGCAAGGTCTCCGACCAGCCCCCTCAAATCATCCCCCTTGGCCAATCGCTCAAGAACTTTTTGCATGCAGTTGACAAAAGCCGGTCCTGCATCCTTTAGAGGGATGCTGACGGGCTTCTGCTTTTGATTTGAAAGAATCGGAAACGGAGAGTCAAACTTGTCTACCGTAATCTCAAGTTCTTGCGATGAGGGCTCAGAAGGATCACCCTTCAACTTCAGCTTCAGCTCTCTCACTTCAATCTGTAAGCCGGACACGTTAATGCTCAGTCCCTGTATGTTTGTCAACGTGAGCGCAGTAGGGTCGGACGGATCACACTTTAGATCCGCACTAAGATCTTTGACATTAATAGCTATGTCCGCCCCGCCTTGTGGGTTAGGAACGACTAAACTTGCCTCGCCTTCGCACCGAATTCGGTCGTTCTCGATTGAAACTGCCCGCAGACTTTCTACCGTGGTCCCCTCCCTCAGTCGCAAGTCGGGAACGGACCTGAGAAGCTTCTGAAAATCACTGGAAGAGAACTTGAGTGACGATCGGTCCGCACTAATGCCGATTTGATCAGGTAGCTGAGAGAAGATTACCTTGCTGCGATCAATCGGATCACAGGCCCCGGCCCGACTTTGGTTGTAGTCCTGTACGCGTTGGATCTCGGCGGACTCTTTCTCATGCCGCTTTGCGCTAGCATTATCGCCAACCAATTCTGCCAAACTCTTCAACGCTATGTGGTATTCGAGCAGCCCTGCGTCACCAGGTTGCGATGTGCGCTCAAGCTGAGCGAGCGCAAACTCATGATGTGATAAACACTCTTTGTAACTGCCCAACCGCTGATGCATTCCAGCCATGCGTTGATGAAATGCAATTGCATCAGGTCCTTCGAGCAACTTGCCATTCTCCTCCAAGCGGCCACCTTCCCGCCGCTTAATTTCACGGCTAACTCCCTCTCTCGAGACCAGTCTTACACCGCCTTCCGTGATTGCTATGCTGCCTCGCTGATCCTCGAATCGCGCGATTTTTCCTCGCTCGTAGATCGCTTTTGCAGCCTCAGTATCAGGAAATGAACCGGCGCGAAACATTACTTCCGTCTTGCCATCACCACTGGTACTGGTGGACTGGCGCTTGTCCGTTTCAGCAAATCTAAACGTGAAGACACCACGTTGAAAATGCGGCTCCCCTTTCCATACGTCTTCTCCGTTCGACCATTCCGCTGGCGGTCCATCGGCACTTCTTGCAAACGTACTTCCCTCGGAGTCTCTCCAGCTCACGACCTTATCGTTCGCCCCTAGTATCACCTCTGCAGAATCCGGAAAAGCTATCGAAACTTTGCCATCGGGTAAGGCAGTCAGAGTCATCTGTTCGGAAGGCGCAACCTTCACTTTCCGAATGTTCGCAGCTTCCAGTTTCGTTTGAAGCGAGCCCAAACTGTCGGTTTGAGCTATCAGCCCTTTTTCGGAATAAGCAGCAAATGTAGTCCTGCCAGGAGAGCAGACGGTAATAACGTGTAGCCCGTAGTTCGCTTTCAGGTATTGGAGATAGTTGGACTGAATGCAATCGCGACCACCGGAGAGGTCCTCTGTTTTGCATATTCCGGCAGCGCGGAGCCTTGCCGCAGTGAGGTCTTCGTTCGTGCTAAAAGCGAGGTACCCGCCGTAGTAAACAGAGTGTTCTACCGGTTGATTCCCCGTTTGAACATCAATGTACTTCACGCCGTAATCCTTCTGGAGTTCGTCTCGACTGAGCGGACGATCAATTTTGCACTTTCCGAGCAGATCATCGGTTGCTGCCGACGATTTGTCAGAAACGTCACCATTGGCTTTCCTCACGACGTTATCCGGTTCGCCGGGCGCTTGTCCTGATTCGACAATGCCCTCATCGTTGACGTCGAAAATATGCTCAAAATTGACATTGTCCACTGCGCGAACCCTCGAAAGCCCCATTCGTCTCAATGCTACAAGCGCATAAGTAACAGCACCGTTACACCAGCGAACTTATCCTGCCCTATCGGATCTGGGCGAGCTTGCGGCTCAACCATCAATCTGCCTGGCCCTGTCAGACACAAACAAACTGGTCCGTTGGCGAGCAGCGCGATTTCTTGCTGACTTAGGGACCAGCGAAGCCTTGTCCTACCTTGAGAAAGCGGCGGACGACGCGGAATTTGAAGTGCGACTGGAAATTGAAGCTGCCATCGCCAGAATTACCCGTGGCAAGCAAATTTCCATGCCCATGTGGAAGAAGATACTTCAATCAACGGAGTCGGAAGATGGATAATATCCCATACGACCGCTGCTAAGCTGCGTAGTCACGGTGCTGTACGACTGACTAATCGCCGTCTCTAGAGTCATCACGCCGCTTCGGAGTCCTTGTCCCACTGCCGCTGCTGCTACCAATGACATGATTGCTGCCAGTGATTGCCAAACGAAAAGACTCCAAGGCCTGGTGCTATCGAGAACCTTTGCGCCTAGAGGACAAGCTGCGGTCATTATCTTTCCGTCGAGACGTCGAAAGAAACGAACGCACAATGATTTATCAGCGTTAAGCTGCAGAAGACTTTCAGCTTCAACTTCGGTCATCGCCGACAAGTTGTAGACATTGAACTTGCACTTGTGACAGTGACGCACCTTGTCGTCGCCGGTCATTCATTCCCAGTTCGCAGGACAATTCTGAGCGACGCCGATACTTTCCAAGAATTTTCCCTTCACGTTGTCCATTGTCATTTCCTCAACGGCTCACCATCCCAATTTAAGTGTTAATTCCGACAAGCCTCAGACAGACCGAGTATAATTATCGCCCTTTGGTGCCGATGATGTGCAGTAATCAGCATCGCTTAGGGACTTACACCCGTGTCAGGAGCAAGATCATGAAAGAGCAAGAGAAACAGCGCCTCTCTCAACTTGAAACCGAGCTGCGCAACACTCGCACTTCTGAACTGGACACGCTTGCTACTTCCGAACTACTTCAAGTGCTGCATCAGGAAAACCACGCCGTGCCAGCGGCAATTGATCCCATCCTTGCGACTCTGGCCGATTTGGTGGATAAGATTGCAGAACGATTGCAGGTCGGCGGCAGAATCATCTATGTGGGGGCAGGAACCAGCGGAAGACTAGGTGTTCTTGATGCAAGCGAATGTCCTCCTACATTTGGCGTGTCCCCGGATATGGTGCAAGGCATAATCGCGGGTGGTCACAAAGCTCTGGTTTCATCGATTGAAGGTGCGGAAGACAACAAGGAGCAAGGGAAGCTCGATTTAGCGGAAAGAAACCCCGATGATAAGGACACTGTTATCGGCATCGCAGCTAGCGGCAGGACACCGTATGTGATCGGAGCGCTCGATTTTGCGCGCAGTCGTGGTTGCATTACTGCCGGAATTGCAAACGTGTCGAACTCCGCCCTCGCCCAACATGTAGATTTCGTCTTAGAAGCTGTAACCGGTTCGGAACCGCTTACAGGCTCAACGCGCATGAAAGCAGGCACCGCACAAAAGCTGATTCTGAACCTGATCAGCACGGCGGTAATGGTGCGTATAGGAAAGGTCTATCAAAACCTGATGGTGGATGTGAAAGCGACTAATGAAAAGCTGAAGCACCGTGCCGTCAGAATAGTGCAAGAAGCAACATCGGCGCCAGGCGACATTTGCGAGGCGGCATTGGAAAAATCGGATTGGCATGCAAAAACAGCCATCGTATCAATTCTTTTAAACACTTCCGCCGAACAAGCCACAGAGTTGCTGGAGAGAAACAAAGGTCATCTGCGTCCGGCTCTTGCAGCAAAGTCAAAATAATCCAGGTCAAATTGCGTGGAGGCTAGGGCTCATCCAGGCGCGCGCGGACGCGACGCGCAGTTGCAATGCGAGAACTGATCAGATCTTGTCTGCGACTTCTCGCTTTGTTCAGCAACTCGGAAGGCACCGCATGTGCTCCGGCGCAATTAAACTCCGGTGAAGGATAATACTCTACGGCCAATTGCAATTCTCTGGCACACTCTGCGGAGTCCAGAAGTGCCACCAGCTGCAATGCCAGGTCGATTCCGGCGGAAACACCGGCGCCGGTTATTCGATTGCGATCAATCACAACCCTCTCATGGACAGGAATGGCGCCAAGCTCGCCCAGGGCCTCCATCGCACTCCAATGCGTTGTGGCGCGATAACCCTTAAGCAAACCGGCCGCAGCAAGGACAAGCGACCCCGTGCAAACAGAGACAATGTAAGTCGCAGTGTCAGCTTGGCGACGAATGAAGGATAAGGTCTCCTCGTCCTCCATAAGCGCTTGCTGTCCCGGTCCCCCTGGAACAAGAATCACATCGAATTGCGGCGAAGCCGAAAAAGTTAGATGCGGAAAAATCTCTATTCCCAAATCAGTGCGAACCGCCGCCGGTAGCTTAGCAACCAGGTAAGCCTTCGTCTCCGGTAGCCGCGCAAGAAGCTCGTACGGTCCAACGAGATCGAGCAAAGTAAGCTGTTCATAGAGCAGGAAAGCTATAGAGCGTGGCATCATGTTCCTCCATTCGATGCTCTAAGGTATCGAGCGTCGAATCTTATGCCAACCAAAATTGTAGAAGTCATTAAGTCGGTCCCGCGATAATCACAGAATCCGGCAATGGCAGGGAAACCTCGACGCTCCCTAACCACGGAACACCGAGCTCAAGTTCGGTGTTTGACTTAAACCTTATCGTCGGGTACTGTGCTTCATTCTGTTCACGGGGACTCGGCAGGACATTTACCGAGCAGACAGCCACAGCTCCGTCTTCAATGGACCGAAAGTGAATCTCAGCCCACCTTACAAGAAATCGCCATTTGTCATCAGGATCGCGAATGAAATCCACGGGGTCGAGATACTCATTCACCGCGTACACCATTGCAATGTACTTTCCGTCCGCCGAAAAGACCGGTGCATCCCCCGTACCGAACACGTATGGAACGCTGGCTCTGTGGCGTAAACTCGGTTTGAGTTCAAACAACTCATAGCCTACTTCGCTTTGACCGGAATAGAGATAAATAGCAGCATAGCTCTCATCCGGCGAAACAACTATTTCATGGCCGCCATATCCAGCGCTAGGATAAGGCAACCGAACCATCTCCGAGTCGTTATCCGACTCCACCGCAACTACCAGTTCGTTTCCAACTCGCATACGCAGCAATCCTGCGCCATTGCGAATCACCGCCCCTAACCGCATTTCATTTTGGTTCATTTCTTCAACCTGCATGGAACTATAGATTGAATCCTGGTGGATAAAATTCTAGCACTCCGCTCACGCAGATTGTTGCCCGGACAAGGACAATCCCGACACAACAACCACTATTTTTTAGGTTGGGCGTATTACCCGTACGACAAGCGGAGGCGCGGACAACGGTTGTCATAGGCACAATGATCGCAATGGCTGAGAATGGATCTCCCGTCGGAAACCTGCCGGAGTCACAACCAGAAAAATCGGTACATTACACTCATCCCGCGTGGTGTACTTGATCGCCCGTCCGGGCACAACAAGACTAGGCTTCTCGGTATCCGTATGGCGACTTCAGCGAAACTCACACTCTCCGTTTCAGCCCTTCTGATAGCAACCGGTCCAGCAATCGCTCAGACCTGGCAAGAAGACGACGCCACGGCCCGCGCATTAATGAGGCAGGGGCGATACGACGAAGCACAAGATGCACTTCTCCATGGGCTCGCAGCTTGCCCACCGGAACACAGGGGCTTGATGCTCATTCACATTGCCATTGTTCAACGCAAATCCGGAGATATGGCCGGCGCGCGAAAGACGCTAACCATCGCAAAGGAACTGGCGAGCAAAGACCACGATACCGATCTGGCTGCAAAGGTCGATAAGGAAATCGTTAAGCTTGTCTTCCCCACCGCACCGTCTGCTCGAACATCCTCAGAGCAGAAATCGGTTGGTCGCCCCCCCGAACCTGCGCCAGATAAGCAGCTAGCGAGAATACCACCGCAGACCGTCAATGGTGCACCGAAACAGGAACAGGAAGCGCCCCCGGCAACCAGTCCCCGGCAGGCAACCGAGCTCCCCGAGCCCTCACCGAATCCGGTGCCTGTTGGTGCAGGTCCGACGACCTCCACGCCTTCGACTGAATCGAAAACACTGAAGGCTGGCGTCGAAATGCAAGCAAGCTTACCGGCACTCGATCAGCAACTGACACCGGGTAATACATTTGACCAGGATCGTGCGACACGTCTTCTGCAAGAAAGAGTACAGAAAAAGCGCAATCCGAAGATTGACTCATGGCGGCAAGTGCCACCATGGTTGGCTGGCAGTTGGACCGCAAACCAGGCCACGACTATTTATAGCAAAGACTTTCGAAATGGATTCGAATCGAGAGCAATACGCACTTACAAAAGTGAATCTGAGTATTCCTCGGGCGACTGCGCCGATGCAACCGGTCAGCCCTGGGAGAGAGAGAACGGCGGATGGACCGTCGAAACTCGTCACGAACGGTTCATTGGTGTCAATTTCGTCACCAAGGAAGTGCGCCTTGAGATAGACAACAGACACACTCTCGACTACAACGAAGCAATCTCATTTCAAAAAGGCTATGACGGGTCCATTATAGATTCATTTCAATGCGTCTTCCTCACGTTCCAAGAACCCGTCGGCGCCGGCGTGATTCGGCAGGAACAGCGCAAGCGAGTCTACGACGCGAGAGGTCGCAAAATCAGCGAAGCCATAAATGTTTCACTGCGCTATCGCACTCGTCCATTTGTGGATACAGGCACAATTGAGCAACGGGAGTCACTCTCTGCGTATCTGCAAAGCAAAGACCTTGGACGTCTGGCACCACTACCAGTAGTCCGTTGAAAACGGATCGCCCGCAGGCGCGACGCGATCTGGAAGCGGCGTCTGTGGAACAGCCAAATAGTCCGGACTGTCAACTTCGGATTTCTTGCCCGTAGGGCTTTCTTTCAGCCACTTCGTACATCCGTTGTATAAAGTGAATCTGGTCTTGTCGGCTTTGTAGATAGTAGTGGAATTCCTATCCGTGTAAACCCGATCACCATTCACCCGATACTCGACTTTGTTTCCATTCGAATGACAGGTCATGTTACCGGCAGCATCTTTTGCAATGGTCGTTCCATGCGGAAGCGAAACCTCCCATGGTCCGGCAGAATCGTAGTTGAATCGTTCGCCGTCGGGACGCACGCCTTCCCAATCAAACTCACTGGCATTTATTCGTTGGCTTGCATCGGGCGAAAACCGCTGAATCTGAGTCACCTTCTGCCCTGGAACGGCTGGATCTTCGTAGGTTAGACGCGTTGGCTCACCGGACTTTTCAGTACTTGTCCAGCGAATACTAGTTTCTTTCGCACCAACGTTTCCGGAAAGATTCTCCTGGATAACTGTTCCATCAGGATGCGTCACTCTTACGGATTCGCCCTCCACCCGGCGAACAACACCTTGTGCATCTTTCGACACGAGTCTGTCGGAGCGGTCTATAATTTTCCACGGACCTGGACTTTCAGCATTAAACTTGCTGCCATCGGGACGAATAGCTTCCCACTGACCGCCGGTCTTCGGATGCTCCACGCGCGTCCCGTCGCTGAGCCACTGTTTTTTTGCTCCGGCATATTCAGAGCTTTGCGTCACATGAAGCGGTCGTGGCGGAGTATTTTTCGGAAGCGCCTCCATTACCGGAATGGTGTTGGGTCCTCCCAGAATGATGTGATATTGCGGAGCTTCCGGGTTGCGAATCGTGTGTTGCAACCCTCCTTCCCAATCGTGAATTTTCACATGCCCGTCAGCATCTTTTGTGATTACCCGTTTGGATACGGGAGTTGCAACTTCCCACGGGCCGGGACTCTCCATTGTGATGCAGCGGCCGTCCTTCATCTCTGCGACCCATGGCTGTCCCGGTTTTTCAAGAACAACCATACCCGAAGATTGCGAACAAGACGCTAAAGTATCGCCTCTGGACCGCAACGACACGATATCCCAGCGCATGCCATCCTGTCCGGAATAAACGCTCTTTTCCCCGAGAACGGCATCGCCGGCACGCTGAGGCGGCAATCCGCCCTCCATCTCGGTCCGCATTTCCGGAACGATGGACCAGTCGACAGCAGGCGCACCATTGCTACCAGACCTAACTCGCGCGGTGTCAGCCCATTGGAAAACTTCCGGTCGATTTGACGCAGAGAACCCGGGCTCCTCTGTCATTCGGAATCGGCCGCCAACCATAGGTTCCGCTTTGTAGACGGAAGAACGAATCTGCGAGTTCGACGACATTATGTAACGGGTCTGAACTTGCCCGTCTATGGTAATTTCAACTGGAGTATAGTGGGAAAACTCGCGCGCAGAAACCGAACCTGAACGATCAACAGCAACAGGCTTCGGCTCTTTGAGCACGACCATACGTTCTGTTGTAGCGGCAACCTCGAGGGTAACAGGTTCCCCATCACGTCTCACGACTACTTTC
The DNA here is from genome assembly GCA_019752635.1 of Candidatus Obscuribacterales bacterium. Classification (GTDB taxonomy): domain Bacteria; phylum Cyanobacteriota; class Vampirovibrionia; order Obscuribacterales; family Obscuribacteraceae; genus JAKFUT01. The sequence continues at coordinate 45,282 of JAIELX010000022.1, forward strand.
TGCCCCGGCATAATCTCAGCAGGGGTAGTCGGAACCGCAGGAGTTTGAACCTCCGCCACCCGTAGCGGTTCGCCCCGTAATGCGTGCGAAGACTCAACAGACGAAGCCCCACCCAAAGGCTTTTCGGCTTGCAGTTCTACTCTTCCGGCAGTCTCCGGTGGCGAGACTTTCAATTCGGGGGGCGCGGCGTTTTCGATCCTGGCGGCGCCGGACCTTGCTTCCATGCGCCCCTGAGCAAATCCGAAGCCACCACCAATCAGGCTAAAACCATAGATGGACTTTCCAACATCGGACAAAGAAGCCGCCCCCTTGCCCGATAGAATTGAATGCGATTCGGCGGCAACGATTCCTGCGGGCACACCGGAAAGCAAACCAGCAGCGGTATGACTGCGGACTCCCACACTGTCCAACCCGCGCATACTCGCTGAAAGCGTGGCAAACGTAAGCGAACTACTTACAGCGTTAGTCACTCTGCCCGACACTAAATCTTCGCCAGGCTTCACGGGAGTCAAGAGAGCACCGTAGGTGAGACCACTAAGTGCAGACGAACTAACTTCTACAGCCGTTCTCTTGCTAAGAAATCCTTCTGCCATTCGAGCTGTCGCTTGCGCTTCCGCTGCCCCGATCCCCCCGACTGCTCTTGCTTCCGCGACAAGCCCCGCTCCGGCATTGAGCCCGACAGCGCGACCGATCAACATCGAACTGCCCTTATGCAGCCCCACAAACCACGGAATCATTCCGGCGGCTTGCCCTAGTTGTTGTGAGTGCCATTCCTTTGAGCCGAACTGTGCCTCTTTCGGTGCTTCAATAAACTGCACCGCGGGCAATACATTGGTGCCGAAAGCTTTGTCGGAAATCTGGACCACACCGTTAATCGGGCTCTGAACCAAGCTGTGCAAGAACGCTTGCCCTGCGTGTTCTAGAACTCCCTGCTTCTCACGGTCCGCCAACAATTCGGACGCAGTGGACAACTGGACACGATCGGGCATTCTCGACTCCTCGCAATATTAGTTGCCCTGCTGCCAACGCCCTTAGGTAATTTTAGTGTATGCCAAGCAAGATTCCATACGTATTTCCCCCACCAAGGGAGAGGTCCCCGGCGTTGGCAGAATCCGCACAATGCTTCACGCGAGTATAGCCCGAACTCAGCGACCGGTTAACTTCCTCTGGTTGTCGGTGTTTAGTAAGCGTGCAGCTCTGATTCTCAACACCATATGCTTGCGTGAAATTTCCAGCGCACCCATCTGCACAGCAAGCTCTCGCGTTTCTTTGGGAATGTCGTAGTGATTTAGAGAAGACTCAATCTGGTACCATTCTCTCTTCAAACCTAGCTGCTCAGCAAAAATATGCAATTCTTCCTCGTCATCAGCGATAAGGTGACACCACAATTTGTTTCGCCATCTATGTATTGCTGCGTCAACGTAAACTGCCATCAGAAAAATCCGAATCAGCTATCCGACTATTGTCACGGTAGAAATCGTCTTTGCAGAACTCATTTGTAGTCCTGAGGGTTGGTCTCGATTGGATCCCAAAGCACCTGTCCGAATTCTGCCCGCTTGTATTTCTTGAACAGTGCCGCAACTGATTCCTTATCAATATCGGCCGGTTCGTAGCGTCCGCACTTCTCAATTCTACAAGCGGCTTCCGCCCAACTCAACTTACCGCTTGCAGCTAAGCCGATTAATACTGAGAGTAGATGCTTGCATACGCTGTCGCCCTGACCGCCACATACATTAAGATTCTGAGTGCAGCAATAGTAAGTTCCTGAATGGGCAAGATAGCAACAGTAGACGAGACTCTCATCAGTCTGGCTTCTCACGATTCCATAGAAATGATCAGTTTCAATATCGGCAAAGAGCTGTAGCGGTTCCGATTTCAACATCGCAACAGCTTTTTTCAATCTACCGCTATCGAGTTCCATCTGCAGACTCGTCAATAAGTCTTCCAGATTCTGGCAGTCGGCTCCTGTTCGTCCATAGCCATCGCCCGTAAACGGGTTTCGCCCGACGCCTTTCCACACCAAACCGCAATAGCCTTCCTTCTTAGGCGGAAGCACCGTTTTCTCATTAACTGCACAAGCCTTAAACAAGGTATTATCCAATCGTGCCTTCTGAAAGTTTGCCTGTTGAAGATCCGCCTTCTCAAACTTTGCGCCGCGCAGGTCCGCCTGTGTGAAATCAGCTCCTTTGAACGAGCCCTTTACCGACACGAAGTTCTGCATGTCGGCTTCCAGAAAGTTGGCATCATCAGCCTTTGCCGCGGAGAAATCTGCGTTACGCAACTGACTTTTCTTAAAACTAGATTTGGTCGCAGTGGATTCGATAAAGATCGAATTACTCAAATCAGATTGATCAAATCGAATCGCGGACACATTCAAACCACGGAAGTCTGCATCAACTAAGTTAACCTCGTGCAAATCGAAATAATGGGGGCTCTTGGGCGCATAACCGGCCAATCGCGCCAGAGATGCAGCTTTTAACAATTCCTTTCTGACACCATGCAGTACAGCAGATTCTTGCGAAGGAAACGTGCGCGCGTCATTTTCAACACCCAACGCATTAGCCCAGGTTTCCCTCGCGGTCGAGATCAGGTGCTCGCCAGCGGGGAGCCAAACTGTCTTTAATATTGGTTCGCCGTGTTTTCTTGCAGAAGACAACGCCTCACTCAAGGAGCTGAATAGATCGCCCTCGCCTGCGCGCCTGCGCGGCGGAAACCATGAGCCCGGAGCTAGATACGTCACATACCCGGCGTTGCCTCCTTTGGACAAGTATTCAATGACGAACATGGAATACTGACCATGAGGCAGTTGAACAAAAACACTCATCGAACCGGCAGCTGACAGATACCGTTCAAGTGACGCCGGCGCAACAGGCGGGACCGCGACGCTTGCCTTAGGGACTTCGGGGAGAGTAACTTTCGGCACCACAGCGACAGTAGGGACTTTGTCAATCTCGGTTGGTAGATCGCGATGTTCAGAAAGCTGCTCGTAGGCCTTGGTGCGTTGTTCTGCCGCTTGCTTATGTTCCGGGTCGAGTTCCAACACTCGAGAGAAATCTCGAGCAGCTTCCGAATGCTTGGTCAGTTTGGCAAAATTGAGGCCCCGTCTGAAAAGTGCGTCAACGTTTTGAGAATCAATTTTCAGATAATAGGTGTATGCATCAATTGCTCGCTCACATTCTCCCTGCTCATCGTAAGCATGTGCCAATCCGATCCTGGCATGGTGATCGGAGGAATCAAGTTTCAACGCAGCCTCATAATCCTGAATGGCATCAGCTGGACGTCCGGCCTTGCACTTCGCGTTGCCGCGATTTATGTAGGCACCTATCTCGGTAGGTTGAAGTTCGATGACTCTCGAAAAGTCATTAATTGCAGACTCGTACCCTCCCAACTTTATGTGAACAAATCCTCGACCATAGAAGGCATCGCCCCTGGTCGAATCGTTGGCAATGAATTTGTTGTAGTCGCTTAGCGACGCTTCCATCAGACCGCACTTGCGACTGGCGAGTGCGCGAACCAGGTAGGCGTCAACGCAGTCGGGATCAGACTCAAGGACGGTCGACAATGATTCGATTGCTTCCGTAAACTGCCCTTGCTCCAGCAGCTTCTGTGCATTCTCGACGATTTTTGCTGTTTTCATTTAGATAGCCCGAGGCACCAGGTGTGACATTGCCGTCCGGCCATTCATTCCACGAAATGGCGGCACACAAACGCAGTAAACTTGTCAGTTGGCGCGATTTAGGTCTCAAACTTCAGAACTTTGAGGAATTCTGAAAAGTCCATGTTCCGGTTTATTGAAACTGGCTAACTCCTACAGAGTTGCGCTGCACATTGATGGCAGCGGTGAGCGCATGGTCAGGTTCAACGTATCAGGAGCGGATGAAGAGCAAGTCGTGAGGGAAACGAGCTCGTGTCGTGGGAGCACCGCTTTCGGCTCGACATGGGCGGAGATATCGATCAAGCGACGCCTCTTCTGAACGCAATTTGGCATTTTACAGTTAGCGAATCTCGAATCGCAGACGATTTCAACGAAGTAGCGTGGCTGTTTGGCCCTTATCAGCAAAGCGTTCGGGACCGAGAGACGGTCCTGCCCCCAAGTACTGCCCCCAGGGCTTATGGGCAGTTCCCCATCGCTTTGGGCAGACTCCCATATCCGGAGGAGATGAGATGGTGTACCGTGGCAAAATCGGATCGTTGACAGGTGCCATCTGGTTCCCGTAATGCCACACAGTTTTCATCCCGGCGAACACCGGTCGCTTACCTCAAGAGTCTCGGCAGAAACGTTGAGTCTCAGCTTGACAGACCTGGTCCTTCCAGCGGAATCCATAACCAAAACCATGGTGAAAGAATTCGGCACTGCCGCCGCGTATTCATTGCTGCAGTCGCCGCTCAACAGCGTGGCACAGATTGTCGACAAGAGTTTCGGTACAGAAGTGCTCCCGTCGGTTCAGCTGATAGAACCGCGGCAAAAAGCAGAATTCGGATCACGTAATTGGCATGCACAAGAGGTCGGTAACGCCGTTGGCATGGTGTTGCCTTTCTTGCTCATGCATGCCGGAACTCGCGCACTAGGGAAGAAGGTCGGACTCGACCTCTGCCATAACGGCGCATTAACAACACGCAGATACGGCAATGAAGTTCTACTTGCAGGCAGCACCGGCATTGCATATGGTGCCTTACTAACTCCTTCCGATCCAAAAGAATCGCTCTTATTTGGTCGGCTCAAGAATGCAACCGAGCAAGGCGCAACATTTGCGACACTGGCAGCGGTGGCAGGCGGAATGAAGTTGTGGGGACAAACATTGGAGAATCGCGTAGCAGCCCGATTGCTGCGCAACGATATCTTCGCTGCCACACTAGCCGGTATTCCCGCAGGCAGCGTTAGCGCCGATGCACACTCGGTCCTCGCCGGAAAAGGCTTGGCGTCGCGGAAAGAACGCGAGCAAGCGATGTACGGGTTCATGGTCATTGGTGGCACTTTAGGTTTGGCCCATTCGTTCGGGGACACTCGAATGTCAAAACGATCCACTTCACTCTTGGATGAAGTGAGAGCGACTCAAGCCGATGGTAGGGCACAGCTAGAGTTCGCTCTAGGTGAAAGCGGACGATTGGGATCAACCGAGCGTCCGAGTCCTGAACCTGTTTATGAATCTCGCGAAGTGAGGAAAGCCAGAGAAGCAGCTGAAGCACAAGTTAAACTGACGGAATTTCTCGAGAGGCCGAATCCAACCTCCCTGGCTGAATCCTGTCGAAACGTTGCGGAACGATTTCGCAAGTACATACTAGACGCAGAAACTCGCCGGAAAGAACAGAACGAATTCACAGAAAAGCGAATCTCCCAATATGATGACGTGGCGACAAAACTAGAGCAATTCGCGCAGAATTGTGGACCTGATACCACTATCGGTGACTTGAACAAACTAGTCGATCAACTCAAAACCACCAATGATGCGATAGCACGTGACTTGAAAGAAATCATAGAGGCACACTCGCCAGCAAAGCTAGTAGTGCAAGAGCAGTGGGGCGGTCACCAGTATCGAGTGTTTGAAGACGGCACATGCCTGCGCACCAATGGGTCAAAAGCGTGTTACGACGGCAAGTCGCGACAGGTCGTTTTCGTCGATGCCGAGACCGCACGCGCTATCGAAAACTTGAGAGAAGACGGCAAACTTGCGGGAAGGTCGTTTCCTGCCACTGCTGAGTGGAAACCAGAAACCTGTCCCGTGCAAATTGGAAACGCAGCCTACGACTCGATGCCTCCGGCAGTAATAAAAGACGGCACGGTAACATTTCCAAACGAGAATGGTTGTGCCGGCTCTGTAGAAGTCGGTCGACTTCTCGACCCTCCCGCTGCTACTCCATCGCTAGCCGAGGTGGCTGAGTCGATGGCAAAAGCCTGTCGCGCGAGTTCCAGGGAATCAACTTCGATGGGCAAGTCCAGCGCCGAATATCAAACGACCCAATTAGAAATGTATCGTCGCATTTTGGATACAGTTCAGCAATATCCGCAGCGATTCCCTACAGACAATCCAGGGCAGATTTTCGAACTCCCTTCTTTGATCAAAGAACGCAATCCCGGGGTTGAGGATTATGTTATTCAGCCGTTGATCGAGGAAGTATACGAACATGCGCCGGCGCGCCTGGTCTTTACTACAGAGAAGGGCTCGGCTTATCGTCTCTACGGCGATGGTTCTCTAGGACGTCTGAAGTCCAATGGCTTTACAAGGGATCGCTGCGAGAATCAATACTTTACAGACCCGGCGGAGGGTCAGCGACTTCTAGATGCAGCAAATGACGAAGGACTGGCAAATTTCAGCTTGCCTGTTTACTTAGAGCCATCCCCGGGCCTCATTCCACTTTCCTTGCACAGGGCGGGACACGTCCCTCGCACATTACCGACCTTCTCCGAAGGGAGATTGCTCTGGCCCGATGGCTACAGGGTAAGTTTCGATGGACATGTCGGCCACCAGATTACAAACCTCAGGTATTTACCCCCTCAATTGACGCCGCAGCTCTCAGGTCCCCGATAGGGAAACACTAATAGCGCTATAATATGGTGCCCCGCGCATTGGAATCTGATGGAAGTTATAAACAGCTTGCGTGAATTCGGCTTCGGGGCGGGCATCGTTGTTGCAAGATCCGTCGAAATAAGGCCGTCCAGCGCAGAATTGAACTTGGAGCTGGAAAAACTTATAAACCAGAGGAAAGAAGAAGAGTTTCCCCCACCGGCAGTGAAAGAGGCAATTCGCGGGTTGCTCAAGAAAGGCGGGTTCAAGCCCAGCGGACGCAACAAGCCGGCAAGCGAATACCTTGCACAAGCCGCCCGTGAAGGGCGGTTCCCAAGCATCAACAACCTGGTTGACGTCAACAATCTCATTTCTCTAAGCAGCGGACTGCCGATCAGCCTCCTCGATCTCGACGCAATTGGAACGAAACTGATTCTCAGGTTCGGAAGAGAAAACGAACGCTATGTTTTTAACAACGCCGGTCAGGACATTGATTTGAAAGGGCTTATTTGCGCCTGTGCCGGAGCGACAGACACTCCAATGGGGAATCCGGTGAAGGATTCCATGGCCGGTAAGATCAAAGATTCTACGCACAGTGTGATTGGAATCGTCTATTCGCCGCTTACTACGGAGAGTCAAGAAAGATTACTTGAAGAGTATGTTTCTGATTTCGCACAGTGGCTTACTCGCGAAGGCAGCGCCGAGGACACCGAAACTTTCATGGTCTAAGCACAGCATGAAGAACACGGAACACAAATACATCTATCGCCGATTCGAAATTGTAGATTACTTCATGCAAATTACGTGGCCTGGTCTGCAGTCAAGCACGCGGTCAGGTTCGCATTCCTTTGCTCGCTGCAGCCAAAACTCATCGTTAAACCGTGCATCGACTTTAGCCACCAGCCGCTTCATCCTTTCGAATTTGCGCGCAATGATCGGGTCCCGTTCGGTTAGCTGCACAACTTGATTGTACGCTGTCATCATAAGCGAAAAGAACTCAGCCTTATCCTCGTGAACTGCGCTGCGAGAATACTCATTTAGAAAGCCACCACCACCGGTGATGGTGCCTTCAACCCGCTCTTTGCTATTGTCTGCGGCGGAGTCGGTGCCTGTCCCTGTGCCTTCGCCGGAACCACCGGGGACATCGAATTCCCCGCTCCTAACATGGTCACTGCCGTCATTCTTGGCAGTGCGATTGAGTCGTTCCCAGGAACGGTCGTTTAGGCCTTCAAGGTCGTCATGAAAATCGATGAGGTGAAACACCTCGTGGTGAAGTATTCGCTTGAACCAAAAATTGCCGTCGATTTCAGGAACGCCAAGGTAAAGCGATTCAGACTGCACATCGGCAAACCCGGGCATCTCCCCTCCTGCGCAACTAACGCCGGAACATAGCACGATCTGCTTGAGATGAACCTTCGCAAAGAATCCTGGCGGATACAAATCCAGCTCCTTACTCAGGAGCGATCTGCAAGCTGCTGCTTTGGCATGAGATACCGCACTAACGTTATAGGCATTCATATCGAACGACGCACGAGCATACCGCACTTTTAGTCCTGTTCTTGACTCTAACTCCTGAAACTCGTGCACAACTCCTAACTTGGTCGTATCGACTGTGGGAAGAAGCCCTCTGAGCGCCCAGTTCAACTTACTTACACCTGGAATCGCGGCTATATTGCTCAAGCGTTGCTCACATGCAATGACGGAGGGATGATTCATCGGAAGTGGCTCACCATCCTTCAAGTTGTAGGAAGCAGCATCCATTCCAAGGTGCTTTCTAAGCAAGATGACATAGGAAGCATCAAGACCTGCGTGCAAGGCGAACCAGCCGAGCATGTACAACGCAACCGCCCACAAACTTCCGGAAGTCAAAGTGAGTTCTGTAATCAGGATTGGCGCCTGAGAGAGTATAGCCAAGAACCATCCTGCAAAAATAAAGGCGCCAATAACGGCGTAGAGCCAGTGCTTATTCTCTGCCGTAATCTTCGGGCACTTTGGATACTTCTCGTCGGTATCCTGACAGTACGAGCCCCAGTGGTACAAGCTATAACGGCAGAAGTGAAGAGTTCCCAGTGTGATAGTGGTAAAAATCTGTGCAAGAAAATACATGACGAAAAAGACCACGGCAGCACTAATGAAACTTCCGTGCCACATCACGCCGGTCCAGTCTATCGGCAGAGCCAGCAGCAAGGTCGGAAAAGCCAGTACTTGCCATACGAACTTCAGCGTCAGAAAAAGACCCTGCGTAAACAAGACGTAGCGAACAACCACGGCCCGACCATCGTTCACTGTTAGAAAATTCTGCATAGGCGAACTCGAACGTAGTAATAATTCCATCTTATGCGCACAAAGCCCGAATTGACTATTCTTAACATGGAATTAGTACTTCTAAACAGCATTAAATTTGATGCCCGCCATTCAAGAAACGGCGGGCATCAAGCGTAAGTCTAAGTTCCGGGCACAAGTCGGGCACCAACCGTAGTGGTCTATCTACTTCGCTGTGATTTCCACATGCATTCCGTCGCGCCACTGCTTGTGTTCGTCGGTGTAATACAGGTAAGCACGACTGGCAGGGCCCGTGTAGGTGCCAGGCACAGCAGCAATCAGGCTCAGAGGCACTGTTACTTTAGCTTGCCCGGGCAAAGCACGCCAGTATAGAACAACTTCACGACCGAGCACTTCATACGCATGAATGGTTCCCTTCTTCACCAACTCTTTGAGTTGATCATGCCGCGGTTCCAATCCGCCAGGCAGCCCCACAATTGCTATCGGTGTCGGTACAGGCTCTCTCATTTTGTTGGTGACAGTCACATTCGCTTCGGTGGAGGCGCCTTCCATAACCCTATCCTGCGCCATCCTCACGTCCACATCGACCTTGCATTCTTTGCTGCTCGCAGGCGTGAGCGCGTTATATTTCACTGCCATCGAATACGGCATTTCACTGCCACCTTCCATGGTGATTGTAAGCTTGTGTTCGCCTGGCGTTAGGAGTTCACTCATGTCAGGCAACTTGATAGCGCCTTGAGTAGATTTGTTGAAGGCGGTCCAATCACCAATTGACTGCCCATCCACATAAATGCGTACTTTTCCTGGCACCTTGGGGCGCGAACGCAACTTGTCGTAAGCAACAATTGCACGCAGCGCTAGAACCGTAGACTGCGTCGATCCATAACGCCCCCCCTTGCAGGAATCGGAGAGGAACTTGATTCCCTTCTCGACATTTGCTGTGTAAGCCTGATCACGCAACCACGCTAGCGTCGCAAGTGCGGTTCCCTCAACTTCCAGCGCCTCACCGCCGCTGCCGACCACAGACGCAGTGCTCGCTATGCCACCGCTGGATTTCTGCTTTGTTGCTAAGCGATCCATTAGTTGCTTCGCTCCGGACTTGTCTCCCGCAAGGTAGAGCGAGTTCGCCGCCAGTGCCACCACATAATTGTTTTGGCTGGTCGCCGCAGCGGCTTTGATCGACGCAATTTCGTCTTTCAACTCGGAGGCAGATTGACCGGACTCCAACAAAGCCCAAAGAATATACGCATTCGAACAATCCTTGTCTTCAATCCAACTGTGCAGGGAGCGACGCTTGCGGTTAAAGCCGCCTTTCCCGTCTTTCTGGTTCAACAACCATGAACGCGTGGTCTTAACCATGGTCTGGTCGACCGGCCTCACCTGTGCCATGTCCGTAAAGTGAAGAAGTCCGAACGCAGTCAACGCTTCGTGACCGGGATTTTCACCGAACCACTCATAGCCCCGATCCGGGCACCAAAATCCCACCAGTCTTTTATAACCGTCATCAAGTTTCACGCGCGATGCCGTGACAAGCTTAGGATCGACACCGGAATGCGACATGAAGTACTGCTGCGCCATAGTCAGAGGGTAACTTGTCGATGACGTCTGCTCAAAACACCCATAAGGATCTTGAATCAATCGCTCAAGTGCTTCAGTCAAATTCGCGAGCGGTGTCGGATAAATAGCAGTGCTTGATTCCAGGCTTTCAGCGGCCAGGCCCTTCGGTATGGTGATGACGTGCGTAATCGATTTTCCTGGCTGAATCACACCACCGAATGCGGCCTCAATCGGAAAGCCCTTGGGTTTAACCCACAACTTGCGCGTTACCTTGTCCTCGAAGGAACCGGCTTTCGAAGTCAAAATGAAGTCGGTGGAACCGTTGCCGACGCCAACGTTGATTGGTTGAATCCATCTAACCCTTGCCCCCTGCGCGATTTCACTGCTTCCCTTTTGCAAGGCCGGTAGCTTAAAGTCACCTTTCAGTTTGACGTTCACATCCAAGCCTGCCAGTGAACCTGCGGTTCCATTAACAAGACTGACAGGCAACAGAATTCTGTCACCCGAGGTTACTTCCAGGGGAAGCTTTGCCTCGGTGTAGAACGGTTGAAGCGAATTGACGGCAATGGTTGAGGCACCAAGAGCCCCATTTCCAGCGAACCCGTCAGCAAACACGCGGAATGAAGTGACACTATCGTTAAGACCGAAGCTAACGGTAGCCTCCCCGGCACCATTCGTTTTAACGCCGGCGTTCCAGAAAAGTGTTTCAGCGAAGTCAACTCGGTCTGATGATTTGCGATGGGGTCGAACTTGGTGTGCATACTCGCGGACATATACTACATTGCTGAAATTATCCGCAAACTCTTCATCCGCAGCTATGCCCATCGCTGCTCGACCACGCCGAGCTTTGTCCATCGCCATTTCGAGTTTGTTGGCGCCCTGATTTTTGTGCGCGTCATCTTTAGCAATGTCGACTCGTTTTCCCAACATGCCACCGTGAGCAACCCCGACCGCAGCCGGTAGCGGTTGCATCGCAATGGCTGCCTGCATCTCCGGTGGTGCTTCTCTGAAATCGCGAACAACAGGACGCTCGTCAAGTATCTGCATTTGCCGACGTGCATTAAAGAATTGAGCCTTGCGCAGTACCGGTGACGGTGCCGCCATAGGGGCGCCGGGCACTGCCATAGCCATACGTGGAACAGGTCCACGCGAAACCAATGCCATTTTCGCCGCTTTCTGCACTTCCTGCTGCAACCGAAAATTCAAGGCAACCGCACGCCTTGCTTCATCACCATGAGCAGCAAGAAACTTCGGCAGATCCATGAGCGCAAATCGACGCCATCCTTGCGTACTTAGAAGCAAATCTGTCGCGAGCGGCGCCTTCGGATTGTTCGGATCAAGATAGACTTGAGCATCGGCGAGATCCTTAACTTCCGGTTCTAACAGCACCATAACGGGCAAACGTGGTGCTTGCTCGCGTTTCTCCACCATTTCCAGAACACTTTCGTCGGTCACCGTTACTCCGACCAGAGCTGAAACTGGTTTGCCGGTGGAATCAGTGGCTTTGATAGTCAGCTTCGCTGTTTCGCCCGGAGAATAGGACTTCTTCTCCGGCTTAATGCTAATCTTCAGAGGGTTGGCGGGTTCTCGATAGACCAGTCTTTCCGCGAGCGGCGCTCCTTTCGCGTCCCAAACGGTGACGGTGAGAACGCCATCGACTCCCTCAGGCACCGCAAATGATACCGCATGCAGTTCGCCCGGTTTGAAATCAGTGCGATTGCTTAGGTCCACTCTCTGAGAAGCCACCTCGACCTCTCGTTTCGAAAGCGACACTCGAAAGACCTTTTCAGTGCACCCGACTTTCACGTCTACGGCTTGATTTTTCTTGAATACGTCGCTCTGAGCCCGGACACATGCACCATGTACTTTCGCAAGGGGAAGTTTAAAGATTGTCTTGATACCGGCGGGTTTGGATATGCTCAAGTAGTATTCTTTGCTTGCACTTGGCGTAAACTCGAAGCGGCCGCGCCCCTCGTGTTCCGTGTGAAACACCGTAGTCGCGCCAGTACCATCCTTCGACATCAGCTTGCCAACAAGGTCGGCAGGCTTACCATTAGGCTGCCGGGCTTGAATATAAACTCGGTTACTATATCCATCCAGCAAATCCCCACTTTCGGGGAAGATCTGCAAATCAACAGTCTGAAGTAGGATCGGAATAGTCTTGGAGGCCGTTTCAACCACGCCACCATCTTCTATGACTAGTGCAAGAGTGCCTTCACCTCGGGGAATCTCATGCGGCAAATCGAAGCTAACAGAGCAAAGCCCCATCGCATCGACCCGGGCTGGAGCGGCAACAATTTCTTTGCCGTCTACCCGCGCTGTTACGGTTACTTTAGCACCTTCAGGCACACCGCCCTCAGCACGTTTGACATCGAGCGTTGCGCGAACCTTATCGCCGGGTCCGTATCCATCGCGTAAGAAAGTGATTTGAGAGTTCAGCCGAGGCGCCCGGTAGGCACGAATATCAAATTTGCGCTCAGCCGGTGCATGACCTTCCCACGGATAGGTAATGCGAATAGTGTATTCGCCGCCGGCTTGTCCATCCGGCACGACCCAGCCAAAGCTCCAGACACTATCCTGCGCATAGGTATTTCCGCTAGCAACAGTGTCGCCTTTGGGTCCTTTAATCTCAATGGTTGCACTTGCCGAACCGGAAAGTGGCTTGTGATTTGCTGCGTTAAGCACAACGCCACGGACATAGACCTGCTCACCTGCACGGTAGATTGGCTTGTCCGTGCTTACGAAAGTCTGATAGCGAATTGGCCCGCCCAGAGTTTGGGTAGTAGCTTTCTCGGCCCGAGGCGCGCTGTTTGCCAGGGACTGGAGCTGAGACGTAGAGAAGGTCAAGGTAAGCGTACCGGCGCAGCAAACTGCGCTAACCGCCAAGCTGCGGCGAGCTAGTTGAGAAGACATATTCGGACCTCTTCGCTGATGATAGCTGCAGTATCGCAGCTACCGGGCATCGAACGAAGCTTTAAAAGGATGACGGGCTCCGCGGCAAAAGAATAGTAAAAGCACAGCATTTGCCCCGGGGTAATTTTATCTCGTCCTCAAATTCGGGTGAAACCGCCCCTCAATGTTCGGGTGAACGGGCAGGGCGGGGCTCAATATTTACCAGGAGTGGCGCACCGTTTCGAGCCCTCCAATGCCACCGGACCGGGTCGCGCAGCGCAACCCTGGTTCCTCCTTCGAGGCGGTTGAATCGCATCAATAAGGGGAAGAAAAGGAGAGTCGTTATCCGGGAGAAAGATTATCGATGCGAAAACCGCTTGCGGTTATAGGCATGTCTCCGGGAAATAGTTATTTCAAAGACTATGAGGTGCGTTTTCTACTTGAGGAATGCATCAATCGATTTGGAAACTGCGCGGTTATGGTGGCTGATGTTCCTGCCATTGCAACCTACGTAGCCCTCGGTTACGATCAAAAGAAAGCCCGGAACAAAGCTATTCCGAAGGGTAACAATCTGAAAAACCGCACGCGTCGACTGGCGGAAGATCTCGGCTATAACGACAACCAGGTGCGCATCATTGACTGGGCGGAAGAAGTAGAAACTGATTCCCGGTACCTGGAACACTACAATTGCGTGGTCAAGAAGTACAAAGATTTGCCTCCGTTTGCCGATCGAGTGAGGTCCACTTGCAGAGAGGTTCTCGAGAACTCGCAGCGCTATGTCGCCCTGGAAGAAGCAATAGAATCGGCGACTCATTATTTGCTTTCGGAACTCGCCTTCCTGGAATTCGCGCCGACATTCTTCAGCACGCAGCGAGTCTGCTATGTCTACCACCGAAACTGGCAAGTGTACGAGGACTACATAAGCGGTCGCTTTGATTCCATAGCCAAACCACATTTGGACTTCCTGCTGCTGGAAGCACCCTACGAGACATTTGAAAAGATCCACGAAGCTGAGATTCAAACTGGAGGAGTGTTGCACGACACATACAGCCGAGTTATGCAGAGCGGCATTCTGCGCGCGGCTTACGTCGAATACCCGCCAGTGATACAAAAGACGAGCCAGGGTTTCAACGGCATCTTCGCCGACATAATCAACGGCTTCGCGGCCAGCAACAACTTGCAAATAGCGTGGGTTGAAGAAACCGGATATGGTGTCGTCATTGAAGGACTTTCAGAAGGACGTTTCGACATTTTTTGCTCTGCTACATGGCCTACGCCGGAACGCCACAAACTCGCCACCCTGAGCAGACCCGTTTACTATAGTGATGTCGGCGTTTGGGTAGGACAAGAAACTGACTTGGCATCGGCAGATTGGATTGCGTTGAACGATCCCCGCTACCGAATCGCAGTGACAGAAGGTGATATCACCCACGAGATATCGCTCACAGACTTTATATTCGCCAAGTGGGTTCGCGTGCCACAACTGGGAAAAGTGAAAGCACTTCTTGAATTTGTTGCGGATGGCAGAGCAGACGCCACTCTCGTAGAGCGAATGACTTACGAGGCCTATGCATCGCAATTGAGCAAACCACTCAAGAACATTGCAGCAGAAAAGCCTATCCGCCGCTATCCGAATTGTTTCCTGGTCGGAAAAAACCAACACGACTTCCTCGATCTGCTGAACGCCTACATTAACTCGCTGCTGCAGTCAGGACAGATCGAAGAGATTGTTGACCGTTACACTGGCGGGTCGGAAGTCGGCATCTACATCCGGCGCGGCTAGGACGCCCGTAGAGACCGTACTCTTGAAATGTCAGTAAAAACCCTGTTTTAATAATTCAGCGCTACCACTAAGCTGGAACCGCGTTCCTTACTACACAGGTACACATCGATGCTAAAGCAAACAACAGTGGCGCTCCTTCTCAGCGCCGTCACCTGCGTTCCCGCTTTCGCGCAGGGCATGCCGATGATGGAGCCTGATGATCTGGATAAAATGGCAGCGATGGAGCAACCGCCATCCCCCGAAGAGGCCGCCAGATGGAGCGCACCAACTTCGATTCAGTCCAATAAATTTAACCTGCCGCCTACAACCACAGCCAGTCTGGCCCTGAAGCAGCAAAATCTTGAAGAGCTCCCTCGCACTGTTCTGACAAGCATCGTTAAGGACTCGGGCTACAACGGGAACGTATTCAGCGGTGAAGGACGATTCCTCCCGCCAATCATGGGCTTTAACAAGCAATCACATCTGGAGAATGCCTTCTCCAGCTCACCGGGGCTAACCACAGGTCACAAGATGGAAGCGCCGAGTTCCGGATTCTAACACTACAAAACAGAAAAAGGTTCAGCCGGAAGCCCAGCGCTTCTAACTGTTGTCGTCCATCCCCGGTTCCTTCGCGGTTTAGCGATAGAACAGGGGATTCGAATTGCTGCGACCGGTGTTTTTGTTCCTTTCGACAAATCGCGGCATAGAAACCGCCATATATCACCCGGGGAGGGTTTTTCGGCACAATTGTGCAGCAGCATTTGCGTCGAAACACCTTATTGCAGCAAACATAAGTCCCGATACTTGCATCACGAAACGGCGGTTAGAGACGACCCGGTTTCTTCGGCTCCCGATTGGCGTGGACCACAAAATTTTCTCCAGGCAGAGAGGACAAGACATGACCGACACAGACTTTTTCGCGGAAACAGTCCACGATGAAGAACACTATGAAGACGATATTTCCCGGTCTGCTTTTGCAGCTTCGTTGCCAACACTGCTAGAGTCCCGTTCTTCCGCAGGAATTTTACCAGGCCGGTCTCCTCAATCGGAAATAGTATTCACGAAGATACAAGGATATGACGCACCGCCGGCAAAATCCTTTGCTGGTTTAGATGCAGCGCCGCCGAGCGAGAAACCGATACCGGAAGCTAAACCCTTGCCGGTAAAACCTGCGGAGAATGCACCACAATCCCCGGAGCAACGGCAAGAGGAGCCAAAGCCTGAGAGCAAGCCCCAAGATCGGCAAAACGAGCGTCGCCGTGAAAAACCGGAGGAAAAACTTGCGCCGCCATTGCCTGTAGGCGCAGACACGCAAACAGCGCTAGAGTGCTTGGAGCAAAGCGCGACACGACAGATTACTAATCAAACTGAACGCGAACAGTTTCAACGAGATCTAACGGCGTTTCGCAGTCTTGTTGGCAGAGGACTATCCGAAACTGAGTTCCGAGCGACAGTCCGGACGATTACCGAGTTGATGAATGCAGAAAACAGCGAGGGCAGTCAGCCCCAAGAGCGAAGAATACTAGGCGCGCGAGCGCTAATGCATAACCTGGGGTACCAGGGCACACTGGGACAAATCGGTGGCACATGCGGTGCGGCAAGCATTGAAAGAATTCTCTGTCAGACAAAACCTTCTCTGGTGGCAGAGATGGTAAGTTCCGCTTTACGATTCGGACAGTGGACCGGCGCCGACGGACGCACAATCAATATTCCAGCAGGAAACCTGGTTCCGGAGAGACCGCAGCTGTCGGTTCCCCCCGCACGAGGCGAAGGATTGTCATCGCATCCGTGCAGCTACGCTTCGCAAGTTTTCCTATCGACAATGGTTAACGAGATTGGTCAGCATCTCAATCCACCGCTTGTATATGAACGACGCGGAGAGACGGAAGAATGGGTCAGCCCCGATGGAAGCCGTGTTAACTTTGTCGCGACCGGGTCCAATGGCGTGCAGGGTGAACGGTCGCTTACCGGCGGTCTCCCGTCCGCGGTGGTAGTGACGGCACTGCGCAGAATTACCGGTGAGGATTCGCGAATACTATTAAACCCGAACTATGATATCGATAGAGTTCCCACGGCGGCGCAGCCCGTTGAAGGTATTAGTGCTGACGGTCTGGAGCGAGTTACTTCGCTTCAGGAGCTGCAAACGACTCTAGCGCGGTTACGCACTGAAAACAGGTTTCCTCTGGTAGTAAGCATTTCATCCTCCGCCTGCTCCGATGCCATCTATTTCGATCCGCGTTTTCCACAGGATCGCCGCCCCGACATGACAAACAGCAGACGCGTGCCCGATCACTTTGTGACAATACATGCTTACACACCGGGTACGCCAGGGACAGTGCAATTACGCAACTCCTGGGGCACCGAATATAATGCCACAGTTCCTGTTGACTTTCTGTTCCGAGCGTTAGGCACACACGCGCCGGAGCGCAAACCCTAAATGAACAAGCAGGAAGTCCGGGAGGCAGCAAGGGCACACGGGAAACTACTCTTCCAGGTAGTTCTCCCAGTATTCAGTGCGTTCCTTCCAGGTACAAGAATCGTTCCCGCAGATTAGTGTCACTTTGGACGGACCGACGGCATCCAACGTCAGACTCGAATCGGGTCCGTCATAGGCCGTGTCCAACATGGCTACAAAATTATCGTACTTCTTCACAGGCCTGCTGCACTTAGGACAACGCATTTTTTCGTTAGCAATTGCCTTTTTAATTACATCCACGGACATGAGGCTTCTCCAATTGTCACGCTCCGACGGACACTATTTTAGATTCCGAAATCGAATTTTTCCAGTAGTGCTCTGTTGCAGAGACTACTTAGCTTATGGAGTGCTCGTCTTAGTCTTCGCACCCGCTTTTTTGTTCATCGTCGCTTTTGCAACAGAGAATGGCGCGCCAGCAACGCGAGGCTTTGAACGCTTTGAATGCTTCGCTACTGCAACAGCCGCGGCACCATTCGCTTTCGATTGCCGCACAACCTTTTTTTGAGCCGATTGTGGTGGCGATGCTGACACTGTAACTGGCGTCGACTTATAGGCAGCGTCAGCTTCACCACGGTTCCAGGCATACAAGAGTTCATATCCGAGAAAGAGCGAGGCTCCAATTAGCGCGACGGCACCCAGCAGCCAAATTTGCGCAAAGTCGTCCCATTTGCACCATCCAAAAACGGCGTACTGCTCCAGGGAAGTTGAGACCGGAGACGACGTTTTGAATGCTGTATTCATAATTCCGACAACAATTGCACCAGCCGCAATAATGAGAAGCGCGGCTCCGACGTTACCCATTTCATTGCTGTTGTTCAGCCCGGTGATCAGCCGATTCAGAATCGGCGAACCAAGGATGAGGCAAATCCCTAAGGACATCACGTTCCAGAGCACACACTTGTTGCCAAAGTCGTACCCGAGGAAACAAAGGAATACTCCGGCACCGATAATCCAGACCGTGTAGTCCACTGAAACAGCTCCCGCTTTAGTGCAGCAATAGTACATTCGAAAACGCCCCGCGACGCTCCGCTTGGCATTTTCTTAATTTTCTCACATTATAGCGCAATCGCCGGACAGGATCAGACTTTACGGGCGCCCAAGGACAGCGACGTGGACATTACCGGGCTCCGCTTCAGTTGATGCTCAGACCGGGGAGCGTGGGCGTCCAGACCGGTTCCATGGCATTGAAGCGTTGTTTTTGTAACTGCATTTCCTTAGTCGCGTTCTGCGTTCTCGAAGCGGGCTGCAATGCAGCGCCCCGGGGTCCGGTTGCTTCAAGACGATTTAGATCCGCGCGACACAAAGAAGGCATCCATAACCAGGCTCTCGGGTCCAAATTCTAAGAACTCCGCTGTTGCATGGCGGCGCAACTCACCATCTGAAGGAAGCCCCAACGCTTCCGCAGAGGGCCCCATATAGAAGCACTTTAAATTGCCAACGATGGCCTCATAGCGTTCCTTTTCACGACCGGTGGCGATGACGGGAAAGAATTTGGAGTCGACGTTTTCGAAGCCTGCGGCGTTAAGCTGGCTGGCTACTTTGGGACCGATGAAAGGATCAAGCCCCGACGCACAGGCGGCCTCGTCCCATTGATTCATCCAGCGCCTTGCCGACGGTTTCGAGGGATACATTTCAACGAGATGGTTACAAGGCTCAAATGCATAGAACGTGCCGCCCGGTTTCAACAACCGCATAGCTTCCTCTAGCACGCACGGCCAATCGACGCCCACCGACCACAATACCAGCTTGGTGAAGATCAAGTCGAAACTCGAGTCCGGGAGGTCGATACTAGCGCCGCTCATCACCATGAATCGAGTATCTTCACTGTCGTGAAAACGACGAAAAGCCTCATCAATAGCAGCCTCAGAGGTATCAATTCCAGTGTATTGAGTATACCGATTTTGTTGGCGCAACAAGGGAAGATTCGCACCATTTCCGCAACCAATCTCAAGGCAAGACTTGCAGTGCGCAAACAAAGCCTCCAGCGAGGGATCGCACAGCAGCGAGGCCTGTCCGTCAAGTCGTTCCAATTCTTTCTCCGCGTGACCGAGCGGGTAGATAACGGCGTTCATTAGTACAACTCCTCCAATTCGTCAGCTAGTGCGCTCAAAGCGGAAGAAAACTCGTCTTCGGGCTTCAGCAAGGCAAATCTCGCACAAAGTACGGTACCGAGGGCGCCATTGCTGTTCCAAAAGAACTGCCTGCCCGGCAAGAACACCAGGTTGTGCTGCTTGAAGTGAGCGACGAGGTCCAAATCCGTGGAAAAACCACCTTTGATTGTCACCCACTCAACGCTGATTGTTGACGATATTGCATCGGGATGAATCTCCAAGATGGTGCCTTCAATTCGGCTCCGAAATTTCGCTCTTCTCTCAGCCACCGCTTTCCAAACTGCTTCCTCCAGGCCTCTGGCGTAAGCATCAAGCAAGAACTCAGTAAGAATTGCCAACGCGAAATTGGAATGACAAAGAAAGATCTCATCATAGATAAGGTCCACTTCTTTGAAGATATCAGCGGAAGTCACCAGGAGACTAGCCTTAATCTCCTGTGTAGGCCAAACCTTTCCGGTATCTTCAATCGAAAGAAAAGTGACGCCCGCATCAAGAAGAATCTGATACATGTCGTATGTCTGCGGAACAAAGAATCTGAAAGTGTTATCCAAAATCAAAACTTTTTGATTGACTGCGCACCACTCCACAATGGAAGTGAATTGGTGCTGTGTAAGCACAGCACCTGTGGGGTTGTTCGGATTGACCAGAAAGATGGCGTCAACGTCAGCTAGAAGCTCCCGAAAGTTGCCCGAATTTGAAGTTGCTTCATTGTGCAATGCAGACTCCGGAAAAGACGTCAATTGAACGCCTCTCCGCTTAAGTATCAGATAGAGATTATCGAAGGTCGGCTCGATCAAAGCTGTATGCATTTGCTGCTCAGATAACCATGCCGCCACCGTGTCAATTGAGTTCGATGCTGTGGGACAGATTTTGAAACTTTCATACTGAGTTAAAGACGGCGTCTTTGCCAGCAGACAGAAAGCATTCCTAAACATGAACCCCGCTTCGCTGGATTTCATTTTCGAAGCCTTCACCCAAAGCTCGGGCAGGGAATCAATAATGCGCTGCTGCGAAGGAGCCAACTCCTGAGAGGCATGACCGTTTGCCAGATCGTGTCGACTCGCCAACCCAAGAGCCTCGATCTCGGTCAAGGGTTGCTCATCGTGAAGGTTGCTCAACTGAACGGTGTTTTGCCAAATCATTGTTTTTCTCCGAAAATAAACTGCTCGTGAAACCTTCACGAGTATTTGAGAGTTCGATGAACTCAGCGTAGTTACGATGCTTGCCCGGTGGTCGGTCGTTGCTTGTGCAGGGTCAGGCACAGCAGGTCTCTCCGACCTCTTTGCCTAAACAGTTTACTCAAGGGGAGCGATCAAGTACAATTGATGGTTATTATGAGTCCATAAGTTTTTCTTATGGATCTTCGAGCCTCTCCGCACAGGCATTTTCATGGATCTTCCGTCGCATGAACTTCAAGCTTTTCGCACAGTTGCGCAAACTCTGAGTTTCTCGCAAGCAGCCGAACGCATCCATATAACGCAGCCGGCGTTATCCCAACGCATCCAAAGTCTGGAGAAATCGCTGGGACTCACACTCTTCTTGCGCGATCCCAAGGGAATCAAACTGACTGAAGCTGGTCTCAGATTACTGCGATACTGCCAGATAAAAGATCACCTTGAATCCGAATTGCTCAGTGATTTAGTGACGGCTCCGGATGGCAAGCTCGGCGGGCGCCTGACAATCGCAGGCTATTCAAGCGTTCTCCATTCCGTAATAATTCCGGCCCTCGCCCCACTCCTCAGAGACAACCCTGCGGTTCAGTTTGCCTTCAGGATTTGTCAAACAGATGAGCTGATTGGGATGCTTGAACGAGCTGAGGCAGACTTTATAGTGCTTGATCGCACAATCGAGAAAAGCAACATTCGCAATTTACAATTGGGCGAAGAAAAATATGTTCTCATACAGAGCAAGAATTTTCCCGTGCGCGACCGATACCTGGATCACGATCCGACGGATCGAGTTACTGAATTGTTCTTCAAGACACAAGGAGCAGAAACTCCTTCTTTTCAGCGCAGCTACGTTGAAGACATCGAGGGAATTCTTCAGGGGGTTGCGCTCGGCTTAGGACAAGGAGTGGTGCCGCGACATCTACTAAGCGATACTTTACCCGTGAGAATCGCAAAGGGAATGAAAACGATGAAGATGCCGGTGCTGTTGCACTACTTTCGACAGTCCTATTATTCCAATTTGCAAAAGACCGTGATCGAGACGCTAAAGTTAAACTGCAAAGAGTACTTGCGCTAGTACGCAGCCCGTCGTGATAGGATGCAATCTTCAATATACAGAGGTGAGTTGTGAAAGCGGTGCGCCTAGTTGAGAGTGGAAAGCCACTTGTTCTAGAAGAAATTGCAATCCCTTCGATAGGCGAAGAAGATGTTCTGGTGAGGGTGCGAGCGGCCGGCATCTGTCACTCGGACGTTCACTACCGCGCAGGAAGATCAAGCATGGGCACCATGCCCATAACATTGGGACACGAAGTTGCCGGCGTTATTGAAAACATTGGTGCACGAGTAACGCAAGCAAGAATTGGCGAGCGCGTTTGCCTGCACTACAACATTTCTTGCAGACAATGTCACCACTGTGACGCTGGAACAGAACAATTCTGCAGCACCGTAAAAATGCTCGGGCACCATGTCGACGGTGGATACGCAGAATACATAGCAGTGCCTGCGATTAATGCCATCCCCTTGCCGGATGAGATCTCGTTCGAAGCCGGCGCCACGCTAATGTGTGCCTCCGCTACGGCCTATCATGCACTGCACAAAGGAAGGGTGAAGCACGGAGACACAGTAGCTGTCTTTGGTATCGGCGGACTTGGCATGTCAGCCATTCAGCTTGCAAGGGCCGCTGGTGCCACCACTGTTTTTGCCATAGACCTAAGCAAGACCAAACTTGAACTCGCAGCGAACTACGGAGCGATTCCCGTAAATGCCGGCAACTCTGACGTACTGCAAGCGATCAATGCTCATACGAACGGTCGAGGCGTCGATGTCGCGCTAGAGCTAATTGGCCTACCGAAAACAATACTGCAGTCCATCGACTGCCTGGGCGCAATGGGACGAGCGGTAATAGTCGGGCTCACGCGTACACCAATCACCGTTGACACCTATCAGCAAGTGCTTGCCAACGAAGCGGAGATCATCGGATCGAACGACCACCTCTTGAGCGAACTGCCTGCCCTGGTCGAACTGGCGAGAAACAACATACTGGACACATCACAGGTGGTGTCACAAACAATTCCCTTGCGAGCCGATGCCATCAACAAGAGATTGGATGATCTTGAAACATTCACCAGTGATGTGCGGGCAGTAATAGTGCCCTAGAATGCCAGCTCTGTGGCAAGAGTTCAAAATTGTGCAAGCCGGTTACTTTCCAACCGTAAGAGCCGTTACCGCAACCGCCATACCGAGGACGATCAAAAGCATTGCAATTGGCGGCATTTTTGCCAGTGAAAGAAAAAGTGTTCTTAGTGGGCTCATTTCAAATCTCCCGAGAATCGTTCTGAATCCTGCAGTCATATTGCCGCAGAGACCTGCGAAACAGCCGATTCGTAACAACTCCTTAATGTTGTCAAGCGCCCAGGCTCGATTGATTAGTTGGTGTTGTTCTGGAGCTGCTTACGCACTTTTTGCAAGCTGTTGTTGATCACCACACGAAACTGCGCATCGCCGTGAGGCTGCGTATCAAAAAAGTCGAGTGCCTTTTCATAGAAGAACTCAGCAAGTTTGGTTTCTCCGTTGCGCTCTGCAACTTGTCCCTTCTCAAAGAACGTAACGGCCTGTTTATCCGTTCGTTCCGCTCCCGGACCAGCCTTAATTGCCGGGGTGGCTTTGCTAACTGGCGGAACCTTAGTGATTGCAGGAGGATAGTTCTTCACCTGAATCTTAGGCGGCTCGTGTGGTGTCGGCTTCGTTCCGATCGGCTGAGTAGCAGGCGGGACAGGCCGATTCCCCGGCGGCACATAAATCATCCGACCTGGTCTTGCGGGCATCATTCCGGGTGTAGACGGTCCGGCATCATCCCTGAGAATGAAGCCACCACCGGCGGGGTTTGGCGACCAGTGTTTACCCGGAGGAGCCGGGTCACGAGGTCGATCATTCATCCCTCGTTGTGCAAATGCAACCGGCGCGCTCAAAATCATAGCCATGAACCCGGCTAGTAGTCCCGCAACCTTGCGACAATTATCTCGCAGTTTTCTCAGTCCAACGGGACAATTATCGGTAATAATGGTGCCATCAGAGCGACGAAAGAAAATCATGCATTGGCTGACGCCGTTCTCTTGAAGGAACGACTCAGCCTCGCCACTGCTCATAGCTGACAGATTGTAGACATTCTTCGCACAGCCACCGCACATTCGCACGCGCTCATCGCCGTGCATGGAATCCCATTTAACATCACAAGGCGCTGCGATATAGACATTTTTCAGCAGACCATCGTTGCTCTTAGTACACGGGCTGAATTTAAGCTTAGCTCCCACAGAAGACTCCTTTCCAAAATCATCTGATTTACTCAGTAAGCGGGAGCCCTGTGGTCCCGGCTATCTCATCTTACCAGCCATCGCAAACCAAACCACGGGAACTACCCTGAGAATCGCCGAGGCTTTTTCACATCAAGCAATTACGGTCCCGTATCGAGCGCTTAGCGACGGCGTCCAGCTTACCTATTTAAAGGGTCCTTGATTGCGGTTCACAATGCTAAGCGCAGCCGCGACCTTGAGGACGCTCCACATCATTTTACGGTCCTCCGGAACGAGGGCGCCGTTGGCCGAGCGGAGGAATCCGAGCTTCGACATTGCAGCAGGCAAGGAGAACTCAGCCGTAATCACATTCATGTCTCTACCACCGCCGCCATTGTCCCTGGAGTCCAAGATGTCCCGCAGAGGAAAGCCCTCCTGATTGAGGCTGCTGAG
This sequence comes from Candidatus Obscuribacterales bacterium, assembly GCA_019752635.1. GTDB lineage: Bacteria > Cyanobacteriota > Vampirovibrionia > Obscuribacterales > Obscuribacteraceae > JAKFUT01. The sequence continues at coordinate 69,775 of JAIELX010000022.1, forward strand.
CGAAGCGGACTGATCTCGACTCAGGTACAGAACATTCCCCGGAAGCAGCTTAACTTCCCTGGCGCCGGCTACAACTTTGACACCGCTTAACTTGTCGTGAAGGTCGTAGACAGCAAGATTCCCATCCTGAACATTGATAAGGACTATGTCGCCTCGCTTCAGCAAAACAGACGCGAGCGGCGTATTTACCACCATATCTTCAACGGCGGTCACGAGAATTCGACCACCGGAGAACAGTCGACCAATGTCAACTGCAGTTCGCACCACTCTAGCCGACAAAAGCCAAGCTCTCCCCACCGCTGAGTCAGCGGCTCGCGAATGTGGTGTAGCGAATGCAATTCGTATTTTGTCCGTCTCTACCAGTGCATTGCCAGGCACCGGAGGCGACTGAACAGTGACCTCCAACCCAGTCACAGCAGCCGCAGTGGTGTTCACAGGTCCCCTTGCCGACACGGTCTTCACGGGTTCGACCAGGGCGACTGCTATCAAGTTTCCGACAGGTCCACCCTGCTGTACTGAAACGCCACCAAACCGAAAATTACTGATGGCAGGAAGCGAGACACCAGCGGAGGGAAACAGAGTCAACGGGTCCAGACTTCCGAACGAAACGAATGAGCCACCGTGAATAGTGCCGCTACCGGTCACAATTACGTTACTCGATGGTGATGAATCAAAACCAACGACGCCGGAATTGTCGGCACCATTGGTTGCGCGAATGGTACCATCGTTAAATACGTTAAGAGGAACAGCACCGGCAAAACCTACGCTTCCACCGCTTCCCGTCGCGCCGTTCGCTTCGATAAGCCCGCCGGCCGCGATATTGAACGCCGAAGCGTTCAACCTAATGGCACCGCCGACCGTACCATTGGCAAGTATCGTGCCGGAGATAAAGTCGGGACCGCTGGACGCTCCAATAACAAGTGGTGCGGGACCTGTTGAAACGAGTTGAACGTATCCACCTTTGCCTGCGGTGCCATTTGCCTCAATTGAAGATCCATCCGAATTCTCAGCAGCAACTTGAAAATTCCTTGCTGTCATTATCACTACTCCGCCATTGCGTCCTGAGGCATTGAAGGCGGAAGTCGCGGTGTTAGCAAGGGAAATGGAGCCAGAAGAGGCTTGAACGTTTAAGGTGCCACCATCAGCCGTAGCTGTGCCAATCATGGAGACACCTTCGCTAAACGTGACGTTTCCACCAGCAGACAAGAACAAATAAGTATCATTCTTATTCACGCCTGAGAAATCAGCATTCAGGCTTTGTACGCTTAGATTGCCTGCTGCGGCGACATAAAGCGAACTACCTGTTCCGATTGTTTGGGTGAGATTCGCAGTGCCTATAGCGAGATCGCCGACAACGTTTGTGATGACGGTCCTGGTCGGGCTTCTCCGAATGTCGATCACTCCCGAAATCTGGTACCCTGCGATATCGATTGTGTGTCGTTCGCGGTTTCCCTGCAGACCGATGACATCCGCGGTTATGAGTGAGCCGGTCGCCCCGCTAACTGTCATACTTGAACCACCAGCCGGATTAAGGGCCAGAGTACCTGCATTCCCGGGGGCAGCGGAGCGCAGCACGCCTGCTGGTGACAACGAGATGCTGAGCATTCCGGATGGGGCTTGAAGTGCAAGCAAACCCGAAGCAGCAGCGTTAACTGTTTGAATCGTCCCAAAATTCACTATGGTTGGACTAGCAATGAAGAACAGAGCACCAGTAGCGGTAATAGTCGACCGGTTGGTGAAAGTGCCGTTCATTGCGTGCAAATCCATCACTCGCGCAGTGACGGGTCCCAAGACATCTATGCCGAGCGGAGTAGCAAGCTGAAAAGCGACACCGCTACCACCAGTAGATACAATGGGATTTGCTGAAGTTACCACTACAGACCCATTAGTGTTGTGTGCCTGAACTGCTCCAGAGACAATATTGACGTTAACCTGCCCTGTGTCGGATAACAGATTGTAGTTCGATGCGCTTAACGTTGGCGTTCGAATGAACGAAACTGAGTTGAGCGCGGCATTTGAGACATATGCGACAGCGCTATTGTCGAGAAATGAAGCAAACCCGCCGAAAGCTGCGGGAGCACCACCGACAGTGGTAGTAGATGAGACCGTATTTGTCAAAGTTGTTACGGTGGAGACGGTACCATTTCCGGCGTTAGCAACATGAGCCAAACTGCCGGTGGGATTAATGCCGATGCCCACAGGCTGCGATCCCGCAGGCAATGGAATTGTGACGACAACAGAATTGTTCTCGGTCGAGAAAGCATGCAGATTGCTGACACCGTCGGCGACAAAAATCTTTGTACCGCAAGGACAAGGTCCAAAAGCTACCGGACTAAAGGCAAGCGGAAAATTAGTTACAACTCTGGTTTCCGGATGAATAACGGAAATGCTATTAGCAGTCTGATTACCCACATAGAGAAGACTATTGGATCTATTGAAAGCCACCGCCACAGGTCCGGCCTGCACGTTCACCGGAGCTCCGACCACCTCACCTATAGCAGCATCTATAAAGGTCACAGTGTTGGACGAAGTAGAAGTGACGAACACCATGTTGCCGGCACTATTGAAGGTCACCCCCGCAGGTCCACCGGGAACAGAAATAGTTTTTATCACGGCACCGCTTGCGGTGCTTATTACCGAAACCGTGTCACTAGCTGAGTTCGCAACATAAACTAGAGACCCGTCGGGACTTACAGCCACTCCGCGAGGACTCGCACCGACAGCTACGGTATTGACAACGGCATTGGATGCGGTATCAATCACGGAAACCGAGTTAGCCGCCGTATTGGCAACAAAAACCAGGTTCGCCAGTGGTGATACAGCAATGCCAGTAGGAGAAGCTCCGACCGGAATGGTGGCAGCGACGCTCTCAATTGAATTGATTCCGGATTGGGCCGTGAGCGATAGTGTCCCGGAGGCGGTCAAATCGCCTGTAATGTGAATCCTTCCGGCAGGAGCTTGAAGTGAAAAGCGGGCCCCGGAGGATCGAGATAAACTTACCAGAGGAGCCGAGTCTTGCAGAAAAACATTTCCTTGAGTGTTTGCGCTCAGCAACTGGGCATCAGTGACAAGCGGAGTCAACGACGAACCAATGCTACCGGTTCCTGACGACAGGTCTAGAGCGCCAGCCGAGACCACGCCAGTTGCAATTCCGCCTCCTCCCACAATTCGCACAGTTGACCCGGGTGCAACCAAAGCGCCGCCCGACACCCCTCCACTCTGCATCATACCGGTCCCGACGACAGAGCCGGAAATTATCACGCCGGTGGCAGCATCAAGAACAAGCGGGTTAGACGGGGTGACATCAGGCGAGATGGTTAACAGTTCGACTTGGCTGGTCCCCGGGGTAGCGGAAATCCCATCAAACGAACCAATGCTTATGCTATTAGGCCACGCTTGCGTCGCGCTGGCTTCTGCGGCAACAAGTAGCTTCCCCGCTGCTAATCCACCTGGATCACCAGTGGTAATAGTCACCGTATTTGGAACTATCACGCGGCCTCCCTGACTCGAGCCAGGGGAGGAAGAAAACGCTATTAGCGAAATGTCACCACCGGAAAACGTTGCCGCCGAAGATGATGAATCAATTGCGGTAATACCGGTCAGATTAACCTCGCCCCCAATGCCCGAACGTCCCGTGACAATCACTGAGCCGCCGCTCATGCTTGCCTCGGCTCCGGCGGCCAGAAAGATCCTGCCACCATTAGCAGTGCCAGAAGAGGTATCGAGAGTAAAACCTGGCGAAACAGTAATATCGCCACCGGCAATCGCTATAAATGGCTGACCGGAGGTGGCGGACGGCAAAACGAGATTGCCGCTGCTAATGAAGGTAGGATCACCGCTCAGCACCACGGATCCGAAACGCAGATTCTCAGTATTAGCCTGAACATGTGCCTCACACGCCGTCAAATTGACCAGCCCTGTCAGATCGCCGACGTTTACGTCGATCTTACCGGCACCACTGTAAACATTCACGCTCTCACTGAGAATGTCACCGCCGATAATAGACACATCGAACTTATCCGCAAAGAAAGCATCGCGAACGTTCAAAGCACCGGCAAGGGCTTCAAGTCGCCCTTCGGTGTTGTTAATCAACAAATTTGTAAGAGTCTGCCCGGCAATATTGATGTTCGCAGTTGATGAAGCCAGGCCGGCATTGACTATGTTCGAGGCCTGCAAGTTGAGGTTGCCCACTGATTGCAATACAGCAAGCGAGGAAAGCGATCCTTCAGCCGCATTCACGATCGAATTGCCTGCAACCAGGCTCAAGCTTCCGGAACTGGCTATGACTCCAGCGTTGACGATGCTGTTCACCGCGACCAAATTCAGATTAAGGCTGTTGACGTTTTGCAGTCCCGCAAAGCTGGCCGGTAGAACCGAGGACAGAACAGCGCCCTGTTGATTGAGAATTTGGGATGCAGCGATGCTTGCAGTAGTGGTTAGCTGATTTGACGAAAACGCAAAAACATTGCCCGAGTTGCTCAGCGTCCCTGCCAAACTCAACGTGCCGGCGGTGCCAAAATCGCGCAACAATGTTACGTTTGCGGGCACCACCAAATCATGAAGCAAAGTTTCAGTGAGGTGAAATGAACCACCAACTGCGTTGCCGGCTCCACCAATAAGCAACGTTTGCAAACTTCCGGTCAAGACTTGCTGCACAGCAATTAGCTCCGCGCTAGTCACCAGATCGGCGGCAGTCACAACCCGATTCTCTTCCCCGACCTGAATTGAGACCGTGCCACCGGCAGGCAATTCCGCAGTTCGATTGCGCTCCGTCGAACCCAGATCCAAACTTTGCAAAGGTGCTCCACCCGAAGGCGGATCCGCAATTTGCGCAGTGGCGTGTTTCGGGAAAAGCAGGCTAGCAGCAAGTAACCAGCAGAACAGTCCCAATTCTGCCGCCCGCGCTGCCATTGAATGCCTCATCAAAATGCCGGAACGACGATAATCCTCACGACTCGTCGAGCTTTAAATATACCATTCGCCCAAGGTCGCGACAAACACAGCCCTCCCCGACAGGAGCCGGGGCGCGCCACGTAAGCACGCGCAGGAACTGAGTTTTCGCGAAATAGTAATTTGCCTTGTTGGACCAACACCTGATTAAATCAGTCTATTCGTTACCAGCCCGGCCCCGCAAGTCCGACACGGACGCTCTATTTGACTTCGAGACTCAACGATGTCAACCATTGTCTTGTAGGGTTCCAGCAGGGAAAAGCGCTGTCACAATAGCGGTAACTTTCGTGTAACGTTTGCGTTCCATATTACGAATAGGAAGAGCGCCAGACAATAAATCATCTCGATGTGCCGAACGGAACCATGCTTCGGCGCAGATAACTCTGGCCGGGGACAGTTCCGGGGAGCGAACATGCAAAACAATGAATTGGATTATTCCGACGAAGGAACCGCATCATTCTTCGAAGATGCTTGGGCTGTCGTTTCTCACTCTCTAGACCTAACCCCCTCGGTCTGCGCGGCGGATAGGAAAATCCGTCTTCCGGGCGTGCTGGAAGCAGGTCAAATAATCTTCGATGCGGTCATTGCAGCTCGCCAGAGCACTGCCATTCCAGAGGAAGGCAAAGCTCAGCGGACAAACCTGGTTGGTGAGCTGGAAAAGCGCTTCGGAAACAATCCGGAGAAGTTCAAAGAGCTAAAGGCAAAACTCGAACAGTTGGAAAAGGGTTTCGTAACCAGTACAGACGAGAATCTACGCCGATTCCCTCAAACGCTTACCGCTCGCTACTCGCATTTGAGAGCGCTGGTGCAGGCAGACTGCTCCCCGGAAGTAATCGCTCAAGCAATCGATGCCAAGCTCGACGCAACAGCAATCGCACTGGACGTCTCCGGAAAGTACACCAACAAGTTTAAAGCGGAGACATTCCCGGAACCAAAAAACTGGCTCTATTCGTATCGTCGGCTAACGGAAGATGGAAGTCCCACCCAATCTCCCCGAGCGGAAGAAGAAGCAAAGCGAGTTGCTGAAATATGGCAAGCGCAGATAACCAGCGATGACGCAGAAAAGAGATCAGTAATAACTGTCTCCCGAAATGGCGAACGCATCGAGAGTTGGGTCATTGACCGCTCAGCCGGAGACAATGCAACATTCAAAATGCAAGGAATTGAAGGTCCGGATCCCAAGGAAGATATTCCGCAACTCCGACAAGCAAGAGAGAAACTGTTCACCTCCATTTTACGCTCAGGTCTAAAGCCTGATGAACAGATGGAAATGATTCGTGATTTGACGCAAATGGAAAGTAGAGCTAGAACGGGAGCTTTTGAGAAGGCCAACCAGGGCGCCCTTGCAGGCACAAGAGGAGAACTGGCCCGCACCTATACCCAATTGAACCGGCTGTTTAGTGTACCGGATGAGCCGAATGTTCCAAATCACAAACTCATTGTTGCGCGCCAGTTGGCTCGCGAGCTCGGAGACCCGGGAGACATCGACCAAGGCCAGACAACCGATGCTTGCAGAATTGCCACTGTGCAATACAGGCTGGCCACTATCAGACCATCCGTTGTCGCAAAGGTGGTAGTCGATGGATTGATCGACGGGAAGGTTACCGCAGGGGGCGAAACATTCGATTTCGACAAACGCAATCGTCAACCATCTTCGCCTCAAGCGACCGAGTTCCCGCGCCCCGCAAACGAACGATCACTAGCATCGCAAATTTTTCAGTTGGCAGCAATGAACACCATGGGTAGAGACCGGCAAGTGGTCGCTGAGCACATGTATTACGTAGACAGATGGACTGGTGCAAGCAGACCGATACCGGACAACTTCAAGCCACCATATACGAGACTAGAGTTTGTACAGACGCCGGAAATGCATGAGGGGGAAGCGGTCAAAGGTGCGAACGGCAAACTTCAGCGGGGGAATCGCCGGAAGCGCGAGGCCGGAGATCCTCACCCTGCTCTCATTAACAACGGCATGACGGTTGTCGTCTATAACGACAGAGGTGAGCGGTTGCCTCTTACGTCAACAGAGCCTGGCAAAGAGAGAAAGGACGGGGGTAACCACATACTGCTGCAAGCTTATGCGTCACAAACACTCCTCGACAAACTGGACCCGGGTAATCATCAGAAGTGCGTCTTCGCACACAGCGGCATGACGTTGTACACCAGAGACAAGAACATCGTGCCCGACCGCCCGGGGCAAGAAATTGAAAAGGTCGTATCCTTCGACGGCGAAGTCGACTTCAGACAAAACATCATCGAAGCGAAGAAGTCAGGGAACCTACCAATTATCATTGCCAGTCGAGACTACTCTATGGGAGGCGCTTACAGCACCCTCGCCCCAAGAGCCGAAATGGAATCGGCTCTTGAAGAATGCCACAATACCCACATCATGATCATTCGCGATTATGTACCGGCGGATCCAGCACGAGGAATCAAGGAACATCTCGTCACTGACGACTTTTTCGGCAAAAACTATGATCGCCGAATTCTACCGACTCACGAGTGGAGCCGTTATTTCATGAACATGCCGGATACGCAACCACCTAAGAAACAGCAGTAGTAGCGACTTATAGTACTGACACGTCTTCCCGGAATCACTTGACGGCACTGACAAATTTGTAGCCGCACCGGTGAACAGTCACAATCGGACAATTGCCGGCTTCAGATTCCAGTTTGTCGCGCAAACGCTTTGTATAGGGAGGTCACCGGACTAAAAGGGACTAGATGAAATCGTTTCCGGGCTCCTGAGTTCGTCCGCGCGCCGGGCTGCGGCCGCAATTCGCCATTTTTCGGGCGAAGGAAGGAAGGAAGGACACGGAGAGAAGAACCGACCCGGGGTAAACCATGGGAGTCGTTCAATAGTTCGCCGACATACAAATTCAGGCGGGTGCACTAATGTAAGGACATTAAGCCACTAACGTTTTCTCTTTAGTTGTCCGGCAGATGCAGGCCGACGGAATTGACGCGTAGATGAGCTCAGGGTTGCTTGTTTCTCTAGTGGTTGTTAACACATTTTCCGGGGGCCTACACCAATGAACAATCGACGCATAACCTCTCGCAAGCGGGAGCAGCTCGAAAGAATCTATAGAACCGACTCGGACTTCGATGATTTCGAATTTGATAGCGATAATGATCTCGAACCCTATGTAGAAGCTCCTCGCACTCGCGGCTATCGCAACTATGACAGACAAGACCGAGTTCGAGAGAGGGAAAGAGATTACTACCGCAGAGATGACTCCAACGGCAGCAATGAGCGGCGAGCCACCACCCCGAAATGGTATTCATGCCGTCCTGTTCTAATCGGCTGTGCGCTCACATGCTTGATCACCGTCGGAATGACAAAAGGTGATCAACTAGGTCCATGGCTATCTTCCACGGCACAAGCACCTGCTGCGCAAGTCACGGGCTTCTTCGCTCCCGCAGTTCCACAGAAAATGTTTTCGGCGCCAAGACCGGGGCCGGTACGCGCATCGAATCAATTCACGCGCATCCCGGGGTTATCGGCCTCTCGGTCTACAATTACCGGTTTCACTGACGCTGAATCCATGTCTGCCGCGTATTACTGGACATTTACACTGACCAATTCGGGGCAGTCTCAGCAGGAAGCGATTATGCGAATTGCAGTGCCGCCGGGGGCGACAATCTCGCGCGCAACACTGTGGGTGAATGGCGTCGCACAGGAGGCGGCTTTCTCAACAACCGCCCAAGTAAACCGAGCATATGAATGGGTTCGCAACGGGCGCCAAATTACTCGTCCGATGGTGATGCACGATCCCCTGGTGATCACGCAAGAAAGCCCGGGGCACATCCTGGTAAAAGCGGCACCGGTTGAAGTCGGTGGTCAGGAACTGAAACTAAGAATTGGTTTCACTGCACCACTTCGACCAAACGCAGGCAAGGGCTCTCTTCAACTGCCTCACATTGAAGAATCAAACTTCAATATCAGCAATCTGCAAGATGTCCATCTTGAGTCCGTCTCGTCGGTCAGTGCAAACGAATCAGCGGTGACGTCCGTCAACAATCCTGCAGGTGGATTTCTTCTTCGTGGCAATATCCGACCGGAAGAACTGGGATCGCTTAAAGTGGATGTTGACTTGCAAGGGGCGAGCCCCCTGTTCGCGACTCGCGCAACGCACTCCGGTCCGGGCAATTACATACTGGCGAAAATCAACAATACAGCAACAAATGGTCAAACCAGTATCTCACTTCGCAAGACAACAATCTTGCCCGAATCTTACCGGCTGATCCGCTCCGAAGCTGCAGCAGCTCGCCTGTCAGCTCTCTGGGCCCACGCCGAGATAGAATCATTAGTGCGTCGCGGCGCAACGTGGCAAGCAGACGAACTGGCGAGAGTTCATCGCATAGTCTCATCAGTAAGTGGTGCCACCGTCCTTGAGCTAAACTCGGACTATGCCGAGATGGGGCTGAACCGTGACCTGTATGCAACTTCGGCAATCGGCAGAAGCGCTGGCGCAAGTGCTGGTAGCCCTGGAAAAGGACCTTCCTTGGAAGAGAAGAGCTTCGATCGATCCTTCGTTCAACAATCGGCGCCGTCGGCAGCAGCAAACATGGTCCCTCCGACGACAAAGAGTATTCAACGGTGGCGGTCAGCTGAACCAATGATGCCTGCGCCTTCGGCTCCATCCATCATGCCCTCACCAAGGCCGGTACCAAGCCCGATCGCAGCGCCGCAACCATCACCAACAGTAATAGATGCCAGACCGCTATTTGCATCATCGATAGCTCCAAGCACGCGCAGTCGGGAGATTCCCGCACCATCAGCAGAAAACGATGTCGACATTATATTTGACGGCACAAATCCGACGTCCACTCAACCAAAGACAGAGGAAAACACTGGCTTGCCGGCCACGGGTGCAATCGTCGCCCTGTTAGCAGCAGGACTACTGCTTCTCAAAGTTAGCAGTTGCAAGTTGTGGGCGAAAGTGACGAAGCCTGCACCCGCAGCAAAGACCTAGCCCCGCACAATAGTAAAGTCGCAACGCTCTGCCCCCCCACTGCCATTACTCAAGAACATCATGTTTTCACAAAGATGAGCAATGGCAATGGGTGATGGAGCTACGCATTGTTCGAATTCCTTCGCTCAACGCTATGACCTCGAGCTTACTTCGTGACGCGGCCACCGAGATCAGCGATCTCTGATTGCAACGCGGTCAGTTTGCGCTCTCCTTCTTTGCCATGAGATAGCAACCAAGTTCCGATTGCATCAATGATAGGGGCGCGCATAAACATTGTTTCCAATTGCAGGTGCCCGAACTTTCCTTTCCACGCAAGACTCTGATCGTCCGACGACATGCTGTTCATCAAATCCGTTACATGTTTCGCCGAGACACAGCCATCACCGCTTCCCTGCAGAATTAGAACGTGTAGCCCCTTCGGAGTTTTCTTGCCCCACTCAGAGGTCTTATCCACGTACAGATCCGTCGCCACCAACCGGCGCAATGTAATCTTTTTGAGAACCATCGGATCATCCAGCATTTCCTTTTGCACGTCCGGACGCTCCGAACACAACTCAGCAAAGAAGCCAGTCAGATCCATTTCATGATCGTGCGTTACGACCGACTTCAAACCAGCCGCAATCTGTCCGTTGCCCATGTACATGTCTTTGTTGACCTTGACCGCAGGAGCAGAAAGTACGGTTCCGTATATCAAGTCCGGATTCTCAGCAGCCAGCTCTACACAAAATGTGCAGCCGAGACTCTCGCCCATTGCAATTAACGGCTGGTCCGGGTAGTCAGCCTTGATCAGCTTTGCCAATTGAGCGATGTCTTCATAACTCTTGTGATGGTCAATCAATTTTCTGTCGTCTGTAGGCGTGCTGAATTGATTCTTGTCGTCGAAATGGCATCGACCGAAGCCCCGCATGTCCATAGCAATGAAACCAATACCGTTTATCGCAAGACTGCGCGCGAGAACTCGAAATCTCCGCCCGTGAAGAGTAAGACCGTGAACAGCTAGAACAATCGCCTTAGGCTTACCGTCCGCCGGCATCCACTGGTAAGTCGGAATGTGCAGCTTCTCGGAGTAGACACCATCTTCGGTGTACTTGTATTTTGCAGCCAACTCAGGATTGATTGTCTCATTGTAAGAAGGCGGCATGGTGCTCTCGCCTGCAATCGCGCAATGCCCGAACCCTGTTACCGTTGCCAAGGACAGAGCCAGTAAGCTTCCCCATCGATAACGACTCATATGTGATCCCCTCTTGCGCTTGTTGCCTTCTGGAAACGTAGGATTCTAACTGATTGAGAACTCCGCCACGTTTAAATGCTTCTGAGTTATAGCCGAACAGAATATGTTCGGCATTCGCGAGTGAGTCACCGACAATCATCGGCATCGTTTCCAAGCAGCCTACCTCTCAACGGCAACACTCGATGGCAACGTGAACAGCATGCCACCCCGGGAGTTTGTTTACAGATTCGTTGATGGTACTTTCGATATCCGCCTGAACGCCTAAATTGTGGAGAGCACCGTCACTCAGAAGCGACCGGTGCCGCCGCGTGGATCGACTCCGTTCTTGTCTACGTATTGCTTTTCCCACTCATCAGCATAAGCACCAAATGTGCCCTTATCCAGTAATTCGCGCATCGCCTTTACTTGTCCTTCGGATGCATTGATATCCCCCTGATTGATATCGAGCACTTCGCGTGCGGCTTTCCATGCAACCCTTTTGAGCGCAGACTCGTGCATATCGCCTTCGGTGCGATCCTCCTGCTCAAAAATTGCTTTCGCGGACTCTTCCGGGGACATGTTTACCAACCGGTTGTGATACTTATCATCAATCGGCGCCACCGCATGCCAGGGATCATATTTGCCTGTCCAGGAGTCGATCCTTTCCGGCTTCTCGTTCCAGTTCTCGATGGGCACAGGTCGGTCGCGCATTATGTTTTGAGCCTTGGTGTAGAGAAGGCACTTTTCCGTCTCGGTCAAGTCTTGCCGTTGCGCAATTTCTTGCTGTAGATCGGCAATCTTTTGAAAGTCCAATCGTCCATACTCGCCATTGTTATCAGGTCTTGTATATTTATCAATCAGATCTTCGGCACCATGATCCAGCTGCTTCTGCCTAAACTCGGGAACTTTGCTGAAGTCGGGCGGCATCTGGCTTACAGGTTCATTGACGAACCTGTGGGCTTCGCCATTCTCGTCGTACGCAATGACGACGTCTGGTCCTGAAGCAAATCTCTCTCGAACAACGCGTCCGTCCTCGTCCGTTTCAGTGGACTGCGGGGCAACGCCATCAATCTCAGGCTGCGGGCGCAGATCGGAATCATCGCTGCAGATCTGTGATTCTGTCGGAGGGCTCGCATCTTGTGGTGAGGCGGGTTTGTTATCGCAGACCACTGCTTCGTACTTGAAGAAGTCATCCAAACTAATCTTCGGCAAGTCCAGCGAGCTAGGCGTCTTGCCAGCCTTGCGCGCCTCTGACTGTTGCTCCTGTTGTTCCTTCAAGTCCGGCGGAATTTCCTGGTTGCAAGTGGACATTTCGCCTGCCGTTGAGTCGGAAACGCCACCATCCGAACACTGCTCGAACTTTTCATCCATTTGGTGTTTCCTTTTAGAACAACGAATTCGCAAGTGGATTTTTATACGCCCCACCCATAGTTATTAGGACGTTCGAGAGAACTTGTCTAAGTTGCCGCTCCGTGGCATATTGAGCAGGTACGGTTGTGCAAAACGGTGCGGTGAAAGAAGAGCCACACGATTCCAGGGCGACGAAGGGCCTGCTGCAGGTGGCGGTCTTGACTGCCTATGTAGGCACATATCCACCGGACCGAGGTTTGTCGGGGCGGTCGGAATAGCTGCCTGTGTTCTTTGCTGCGCATCTAACTGGATCGCTCAGATTCCATGGCGCTTCAACAAACACTAAATCGCTCACTGCTTTCAGCAACCAAGGACGCGCGCCAGTTCATAGACAGCATGCCCGTATGAATACTTACGCTTGATTCCAATGGACTGATTAGAACGGCAAATCTGCGAGCATTGCTTATCTTTCGTACCACCATAACCAACTTGAGGGGCAAGTCCTTCAATGACCTGGTAGTTGCACCATCGATATCAGACAGGCAATGCACTTTCGCTCAACTTCGCGACGCAGCGCTGGCCAATACACTGGAAGCAAAAGTAAAATCCTACGCTAGAGATAGGTCCCTGGTTCCGATAGATTTTTCCCTCGGCGAACTGGAGCTCGCCAACGGCAAGGGTTACATTGCCAGCCTCACTGACACCTCTCAAAAATACGAGTTGGAACGCGTAAAAGAAGAGTTTCTTTCGCTAGTAGCGAAGGTGTTTACGGGCCCATCTGCTATAAACATGATAGAGGGAGGGACAATGAAGTTTCGCTTCGGAGAGAAACAAGATAGCAAAGTGAAACTCGTTGGCGAAGAAGCGAACGATGCGGCGGCATTGCCCGCAAAATCGGGTGAAGATGAGGAAACAGCAGGCCTCGGGGCTTCGAACGGGATTTCCGACCAAGTAACGAAAAGTGCCGTCTCATCGGGCAAAAGCCCAACCGCAGTGTCTACGCAACATGAACCAGCTGGCTTTCGGTCCGTGCTCGGCGCGATTCTCACTATGCTCGTGGTAGTCCCCGGGCAAGTGTTTATGGTGGCAGGCGCAGCGGTAAGTGCTGGAACCCTGTGTTCCAGCCTCTTCGGGTTATCGTTCGAGCGGATCATGTATCACTGCGGTCCGCAGGACTCATTCCTGGGCATCTTCGTTCTGGCGGCAGTTCCAACATTCTGGTACGCCTGGCACGTCCGCCACACCATTGCAAGATTTGCTCTCCTTTCCGTGGTCGCCATAGCAGGATGGTTCCTATTCAGCAGTTTTGGCTCAGGACTGGTAGGAGCTGTGATCGGCTTGCTAAGCGTGCTCTTGCTGGGAGTGTTTCATGCAGCAGGTAAATATTTTTCCTCTTTCAAGAGGAACTGGCCGAAAAGCTTCTCGGTAACACGTTGGTTATCGATCTGCTATGTCCCTGCAGCGCTGCTTCTGTGGTATGAATTCAGTGTTCTCGACCTGAGTCAAACAGTCTCCCGAGTTTCCACGGAAAGCGTTTTCACCGCCGCTGGTATCATGGCGGCATTCTCATTTCTGCCCGCTCTCCTCACCGCAGTTGATTGCAAATCCAGACAATTTGCATCCGGCTTCGGTTTGTCAGCCATTGGACAATCGCCCGTGTTGATGACGATGCTCACGTATTGTGTCGCAAATGCTGTGATGTTGGTTTGGATATCGATAAGCGGCACGGCTTCCATTGCAGACTACTACGCGTGGCAAGCGCAATTAGGAATGGACCCCGATTTCGACAAGCAAACAACGTACACGGAAGTGTTGTCGAAATTCCTTTCAAGTCTGGTCGTTTGGGGCGTTCTCTTACTCAGCTTGTGGAGCGGCAGCGCTCTTGGTGTTTCGTGGAACCGCTGGCGCCACCGTGGTGACTAACGCAGACCGGCCTGTCGAAGACGAGTGCGGTTGAGCTTCTGTCGTTCTTCGCCAAGAGATTCCAACAATCGATTACTGAACTTGTCTATCAGCCATTCTTCGGTTCGCTTCGGCTTCTTCAATAGTTCAATGTCGAGGCCACCCGCATCAGTCAAACTGACGCTGGCAATGATTTTTTCCAGTGTTCTTCTGGGATCCACCTCTCCCAGTATGCGGCGCCAAACAGTGTTCACATCAACGTCGCCGAAGCAACCGCAGATATCAGCATCAGACTTCACTGATAGATGCTGCGGCACTTTTTGAAGGATATCAGCCGAAGATATCTCATAAGTTAGAGCCTGGTTCAACACGGCGACTGATTCATCATAGCGTCCGGTATGCGAAAGAAAGACGCCTAGATCCGCATAACTCATTGCCTGCACATCGGCACCACCATCACTTTCGGCTACGGTTATAGCCTCCTTCAGGTAGTGCTCCGCATCAGTTAGCCTACCGGTGCGAGAAAGAAATCTTGCATACTGGCGCAGCGCATCAGAAAGCATATCACCGCGCCCCATGGCTTTCGCTTCGCCGAGAGTATGAATCAGGATCGTCTCGGCATGATCAGCATTTCCTGCGCTCAGCAGCGTGGCGGCCCATTCGAATCTGGCGTTTAAAAATGCCAGCGGATCAACGTCGAACAATTCGCGCCCGAGAGCTTCGCAGGCTTCCCAATACTGGCATGCCAACTCATACTCTTCCATGGCGCGCGCATGCATGGCAAGCTGCTCCATCAGCAGCAAACGCGTTTCCGGATGGCATTCAGGTAGACTGTTAATCAGCACAAGCGTTTGGTGCAAAATGCAGTACTGCAATTCATGCGAATAAGTAGCTAACTTGTCGATCACACGCTCAGCCATGATTTCGGCATCATCGGCACTGAGCATTGCTGCCAGCGGTGTTAAATCAAGCTGTTCATACTGAAGAGAGAGTCGAGCCAAACTACTGAGGACGATTGCATCAAACGTCAACACGTGCATGACAGGTTGAAAGATAACGAACGCGCGTTCAGCCAAAGCAAGAGCCGATTCAGCCTTTGACTCTCGCAAGTCCAGTTCGGAAAGTTCCAGCAAACCGGAAGCGTACTCGGGATGCTCAGCTCCGAAGCATCGTTCTCGCAGATCGACGCAGGCTTCAAACGAAAAGCGCGCATTCATCAGTTCGTCTCGACGCAAATAGACCCGCCCGAGTTCAGAGTTCATTTTGGCTCGAAAAGCATCGCCGCTACTGTCGGCAGGCGCTGCAACCATAGCACGGTTCAGCAACTCGATACATTCATACTCATTGTCATTGGCCATACAAACCACTGCGTGCTCAAAAAGCGCTATTGAATACTCTTTGCTTTTGACGCCAAACTCGTCCAAAGCCTGATTCACAGCCATCACCATCAGGTCTTCGGCATCCGTGGACTTGCCTTCGTGAATAAGCTGCATGGCTTGAGTTGCTAGCGGAGAGAGTTCTGTCATCTTAATCCTTGCCTACTTTTGAGCGGCTACATCAGTATGCAGCAGGCGTCGACGCAAACACTTACCAACGAATGTACATTATGATTGTAGAATAGAGGATGGTTTTGCTGGAAATGTTCAGATTCTGCGGGGGAAAACCCCCACTTGTCTCCGCGAGTCAAATCGCTTGCAACGCCCACTCAACAGTGTCAATGTTCTCGCTATAGTGAAGCAGAGGCGACATATCCGGCAGTTTCACGCCAAGCTGTTTGAATACTAACTCGTTACTTCGAATTTCGGCCTCCGCGTGCTGAAGCAGCCAGCGAGCATGATGAATGTTTCCGCGATAGCAATTGCTGTTCCGGTCCACACTGTACAAGCAGTAACGCTCGGTCAGGAACTGCTCCACCGAGCCGTTTGTCGACTCAAACACTGGTCCGCGTGGTCGATAGTCGGCATCGAATACTGCGCCGGAGCCACTGCGACGACAGTGATATTGGACCAGGTCGCCCGACAATGAGAGGCTCATGCTCGCATTGAAGTAAGGCAGAAAGAACAGACTGCGAGCCAGAAGCACGGCAACGGGATTCGAACAGTCCAGACTAAAAAAATAGACTCCCGGTATGCCATTTTTCTTGACGTAAGTGCGGACGTTGAGTTCAAGGAAGTTAGACATCCAGGGAACCTCGAACGTAAAGCGCGGATAGACTTTACGCATCGCAAACGGTACAACACCAATCCAGGCAGAACCTTCAAAGGTGTCAATTTCAAGCATCCGTGGAATGTGCTCTCGAATGGACTCGGGGCGAACAGGCCAGTGCGCGAAAAGCAACTTCGCCCACGATTGCTGCATGACCCACGGTCCGGCAGGCAATTCATACGGTCGATGCTCCGTCGCGGCCAGCAGCGCAGCAATACGATCTGTCACGAGTGGCTTTTCTCCGGTACCCATTTACCCAGCGCGTCTTTCAACTCTAATGGTTCGATCGGCTTCTTGATATAGTCATCCATACCGGCGGATAGGCAATCGAGGCGAATTCCTTCCAGAACATTAGCGGTAACGGCAATGATAGGCGTATGTTTGCCGCTTTCCGATTCTTCAATTCTGATTTTTCGAGTTGCCGCAAACCCATCAAGCACGGGCATTTCACAATCCATCAGAACCAACGCGTAATCCTTGTTTCGCACCATCTCGACAGCTTCCTGCCCGTTGTCGGCGACGTCCGCCGAGAATCCCAAAGTTTGAAGCAGCAACAACGCAACCTGCTGGTTCACAGGATGATCCTCAGCGATAAGGATGAGTTCAGTTCGCTCGACCGCCTCAGGCAGCTCCGGCACCGCGTCCACTGGTTTGTCGGACCCGGTAGCCACCGCCAGGGGAACAGAGAACCAAAATGTCGAACCTTGATTCTTCGCGCTGTTTACGCCAATCGCGCCACCAAGCAACTCAACCAAACGTTTTGAGATACTGAGTCCAAGACCGGTGCCTCCGTATCGATGCCCGGATGGATTCGTTTGCACAAACGGCTGGAACAATTCGTGCATCTCATCGGCAGTCATACCGATTCCTTGATCGATAACAGAGAACTTCACGCGGACGATATCGCCTTCTCGCTTTTCAAGATCGGCGCGAATCAGTACCTCTCCTTCATCGGTAAACTTGAGCGCATTTCCTGCAAGGTTCATTATTACCTGTCGCAGCCGCCCGGAATCGCCCTGAAGCATTAACGGAATGGCAGGATCGATAAAGGTCTTAAGCGAAACAAGCGTCTTGTTGCTCTGGGCGCCAAGAAGGGTCGCAATGCTTTCAACAAGTGATGTCGGCTCAAAATCCGACACTTCCACGACTAGTTTGCCGGCCTCAACCTTGGAAAAATCGAGAATATCGTTTATCACGATAAGCAGCGAACGTCCTGCATCGCGGATTGTATTGGCATAAGCCAGTTGCTCAGGCGTCAGTCCGCTCCCCATCAGTATTTCCATCATTCCCAAGACGCCATTCATCGGAGTTCGAATCTCGTGACTCACGTGGGCAACGAACTCGGATTTGAAACGGGATGCCTCAATGGCTTGGTCTCGCGCAAGATCAGCAGCTTTCGACGTCTTCTGCAATTCCTCGTTGAGAGTTTGCAGCTGCGCCAGACTCTTCTCCAACTCAGTCTTATATGCAGTCAACTCTTCCGCCTGACGCCTAATCTGATTGGTCTTTCGAAAGAGCTCGACAAAAACGGACACCTTGGCGCGAAGGACTTCGGGCACCAGAGGCTTATATATATAGTCAACAGCACCGATGTCATAACCGGCAGCCGCGTGAAAAGAATCGCGATGAGTAGCGGTGACAAGAATTATCGGGGTGTCGCAAGTTTTCTTTCGCGATCTGATAATTTTAGATGTCTCAAACCCGTCCATCTCCGGCATCTGGGCATCCATCAAGATTACGGCGAAATCTTCATCCAAAAGATGCCTGAGGGCCTCCTGTCCAGAGGATGCCCTCACCAGGCGCAAATCGGAATGGGCAAAGATTGCCTCCAAGGCAAGCAAATTCTCCGGTTGGTCGTCAACCGCCAGAACCGGCACCAGATCTTCAGATTGCGTGGTCACTCCATCCTCCGGCACTGCTCAATCAAAAAAGGGGCAATTTCGTTCAGCTTCATAATCCGATCCACTTTGACTGCTGCCATCGTAGCCAGCGGCATTCTGTCACTCTCACATTCAGTCGGGTCTTGCACAACAACCATGCCCCCTTCCGCCTTTACGCACTTAGCGCCGTTAGCACCGTCTGAATTGGCACCGGTAAGCACAACTGCGATTACTCCCTGACGATAGGTCTGTGCGGCAGACTCGAACAGGATATCGATAGAGGGTCTAGCAAAATTGAGCGGTTCTTCTAGTGACAGAGCACAGCTCCCAGGCTCAATTAGAATATGATAGTCTGCCGGAGCAACGAAAACATCAGCACAATCAAGTAAATCCTTATCTTCGGCTTCCTTCACCCTAAGTCCGGTGTGTCGCTGCAACAATGAACCTAACAAATCGAAACTAGATTTACTACGATGCTGCACAATTACAATAGGAACCGAAAGTTTTTCGGTAAGTCCACCGATGACAGTTTCAAGGGCTGCTAACCCTCCCAGGGAAGTTCCAATGACAATGACGTCGAAACTCACTTACATTACCCGTTTATAGATCTTTTCCGTGCTGTCCAACTGCGTGTAGCAAAATTCTATATTACTGAAGCGCAACGACTCCTTTGATCCTATTGCCAGGACACCGAAGTTAACCAGCGAATCGTGCAACAATGCAAGGACGCGCTCGCGCAATTCATTGTTGAAGTAGATAAGAACGTTTCGGCAAAGCACAACGTGAAACTCGTTGAAGGAACTATCGCAGACCAAATTATGTTGCGCGAACACTATGTTCTCCTTCAAGAAACTGCGAAAGAGCGCGTTCTCCCGATCGGCAGTGTAATAGCGCGACAACGACTCTGAGCCGCCGGAATCAACGTATGCCGCAGAATACTCCCTCATGCGAGAGAGGGGAAAAATACCTTGCTTAGCCTGTTCAATCGATATGGCATCAAGATCAGTTGCATAGATACGAGTACGGTCGTACAAACCTTCCTCATGCAGCAGGACAGCTATAGAGTAGACTTCTTCACCGGTAGCGCAACCTGCGTGCCACAGACGAATGAAGGGATACGTTGCCAGCATCGGAACCACTAGGCGTCGAAATTTCAGATAGAATGAAGGGTCTCGAAACATGGAAGTGACACTGACCGATATCCCGTGTACAAATCGCTGAAAAGCAATCGGATCAGACAGCACTCGTTCTTCCAGTGCCGCAACATTGTCCAATCGCTCTGAACTCAAAACGCCCTGTATTCTTCGACGTATCGATGCCTGCGCATAATTTCTGAAATCGAATCCATACCGCTCAACGATGCAAGAGAGCAGACTTTGGATTTGACGTTCCCCTTCTCTCTCGCCGGAGCCTGTCATCTACAGCGGTTCACTCCTCAGCTCCACTCAGTAAAGCCAAACGCGCATAAGCGACAACAGCTGATCACTATCGACAGGTTTCGATAAATAGTCCGATGCACCGGCCGCAATGCACTGTTCCCGATCACCCTTCATTGCTTTTGCTGTCAGGGCAATAATGGGTACTTTCGCATAAAGTCTGTTATCGCGAATGGCGCGCATAGTCTGATACCCATCGAGATGCGGCATCATAACATCCATAAGGATCAACTCCACATCCGCGTTTTTATCCAGCAACTCCAATGCATCAACACCATTTTCGGCATAGAGCACACGCGTTTCATACTGCTCCAACAAGCTGGTTACAGCGAAAATGTGACGCATATCGTCATCCACGATTAGAATCTTACGCCCGGCCAGTAGTGGATCGCGCAAATGAAACTGCTCAAGAATTTTGCGCTTGTTCTCGGGCAACCGGCTCTCAACTCTGTGCAAGAACAAAGTCGTCTCGTCAAGCAGGCGCTCGGTGGATTTGGCACCTTTTATCACGATAGTTCCAGAAGTTCGCCTGAGCCTTTGCTCTTCTTGTGCAGTCAAACTCTTAGAGGTATGAACAATGATTGGCAAGTCGCTCAAATCGGAATTCTGATGCAGTTGATCGATAAAATCGAAACCAGTCATGTCCGGCAAGCCCAAATCAAGGACCAAACAATCGTACTTTCGCTCGGCCAACGCAGTGAGCCCCTCTCGTCCTGTCGAAACCGCAGTAACTTTTACATCGGCTCCTTCGATAAGGTTCTCGAGACTTTCGCGTTCATGAGGATTGTCCTCAACGATCAAGAGATGCCTCTCTTCGCGAGAGACAAAGGCATTGAGGTGATTCACCATGTCGATGACGGCTTGTTGTGAATCCGGCTTGTTCGAATATCCGAACGCACCTAAGCGTCGCGCTTGCTGCGCCGAATCCTTCTCCGAAATTACGTGCACTGGAATGTGACGAGTGGTGCGATCGCGCTTCAAGCGATCGAGAAAGATCCACCCGTCCTTCTCCGGCAATCCAACGTCCAGAGTAATGGCGTTTGGTCTGAAACGCTGAACTAAGGCAAAAGCGGACTTTGCTTGTGTTGCCCAGATTATTTTGAACCCGCGAGAGCGTGCAAGATTGCCAACCTGCTTGGAGAATTCAATATCCGGGTGCACCACTAAAAGGACCTTATCACCGCTCTTGACAGAGGCTCGATCATCTAAGAAAGCGTTATCAGCATCAGCAGTGAAGGGACGATTCACTTCCACAGTTTTGCGACGCAAAAGATCCGCGGGCATCAATTCAGTATCAAGATCTCGCGCTATCTGCGGCGCGGAGCCAACATACTCACGAGGCATGAACACTGTAAACATGCTGCCCTTACCCACCTCGCTCCGGAGTCGAATTTCTCCCCCTAACAGCTGGACAAGTTCCCTCCCAATAGCCAACCCAAGCCCGGTTCCGCCGAATTTACGGTTAGTGGTTCCATCTGCTTGCTGGAACGCTTCAAAAATAATGTTCTGTTTATCAGGTGCAATGCCGATCCCCGTATCGATCACAGAGAATGCCACCACGGAACCGGCACCATTCAACACGTTGTTATCACTGTTCCAACCTTGAGTCGCTGGCATCACCCTGAGAGTTACCGAACCATTTTCAGTAAACTTCAATGCATTCGAGAGAATGTTTTTTAAAACTTGCTGAAGCCTTCTCCCATCAGTTCTAATTGAATGAGGCACCAGCGGATCCACCTCCAGGGTCAACGCGATACCCTTTTCACGCGCAACCAAGTCGAATGAGTTTATCAACGCCGTACAGAGATCATGTAACGGTTCCTCGACAATATCTACCGACATGGCTCCAGCTTCGATTTTCGAAATGTCGAGAACATCGTCAATTAAGACCAGCAGATCGGCTCCGGCTGAATGAATCGTTCGAGCAAACTCTACTTGTTTCGCCGTGAGGTTGCCCCCGTTGTTTTCATAGAGAACCTTCGACAAAACCAACAAGCTGTTGAGTGGTGTGCGCAGCTCGTGCGACATGTTAGACAAGAATTCGGACTTGTACTTCGAGGTCACCGAAAGTTGTTGAGCCTTTTCTTCCATCGATTCACGAAGACTTTCAAGTTCGATGTTCTTACTTTCCAACTCCTGTTTTTGCTCTGTCTGAATTCGGGCACGTTCCTCCAGCTCTTCATTTGTTTGCTGAAGTTCTTCCTGCTGCTGTCGCAGCTCCTCTTCCGAGGACTGCAAAGAGCGCATAAGCGCCTCCAGCTTCCTGTTCCCTTCGTTCAATTCCTCTTGCTGCGTTTGCAGTTCCTCAGTCAGTGCCTGCTCCTGACGCAACAACTGCTCGGTTTGCTGTCCAATTTCAATGGCGTTAAGAATAATGCCAAGGTTGTCTGCAGCCTGCTCAAAGAATTGAAGTTGCAGTGCGGTGAAAGGCGAAAACGAAGCTTGCTCTACAACTGCTCTAACTTCATGCTCGAAGATTACCGGCATGATGCATAGATGTCTAGGCGGCGCTTCACCTGTTCCGGAGACAATGCGTGCATAGTCGTCCGGTAGATCCGATACCAGGATTCGCTTCTTTTCCACGACGCATTGCCCGACCAGCCCCTGCCCCGATGCGAAATCGCGAAGCTGCTCCGTGCCGGCACAAGCGTAACTCGCCAGCCGCGAAAGCTTCGCATTGCCATCATTAGTGGCACTACAGCGGTAAATTACTCCATAAGTAGAGTTCAGTGATTCGGCAAATTGACTGAGTGCCTTAGAACCGGCGGCATTCAAACTGCGCTCGCCTTGCAATGTACGCCCGAATTTTTCCAACGCTGCATTCAGCCATGCTTGTGTAACTATCTCAGCTTTCGATGTTGCCAATTTAACGGCCATGTCATTAAATGAGGCTCCCAGTCTTGCAAACTCTTCATACGGAGAAGTCTCGATCCTGGAGTCAAGCGCACCGGCGCCGATTCTATCTAACCCGCCCTGCAAACTCGCCACAGACAGCGAAAAAACACGAATAATGCTAAACGCAGCGCTTCCGACTACAGCGATAGCAAATAGCGCACCTATTACGAGTCCGCCTGACAGCAAGTTTGCAATCCGCTCAGCGTCCTGTATCCGGCTGTTGAGCATCGCGCGCTCGTCCTCTTGCATTTGGGAGACAACAGCGCGAATTTGGTCCATCAGTTTCTTGCCGCGCAGCGTTTTGGTTGGTGCAACGCCAGCCGCAACGCCCTTCAGCCTGCTTTCCTCTACCGCTCTATCTGTGAAAGCAATCATGTCTGCTTCAAGCGCGTCCAACCGATCAAGTCGGCGTTGCTGTACAGCATTGTCGCTCGTGAGTTCCTTGACTTGCGCCGTAACTTGCGGCAGCCTCTGCTGAGCCAGGTGGAACGGTTCAAGGAACTCCTCTTGACCGGAAAGACAAAACCCTCGCTGCCCTGTTTCAAGGTCCTTGCAGAGTGAAACCAGCAGTTCCAGTCGCTCGACAACCACCTGCGTGTGTTCGACCCATCGGCGAGAATCGAGCAGTTTGACCATTGTTATTTGAAAACCGCAACAGAGCGCGACAAGAGTCAAAACACTGACTCCAAAAGCAGCTACCAATTTGCCTTTGATCGACATTTAACACCGGGAGCGTGAAGCCGAAGACTAACTATTATGCTAGCTATGTGCCGCAAAGACCAGAGCCGGGACTTTCATTCCATGTACGAACAATTTTCGACCAGACTCTCTAACGAATGCTATATTGCGAATCTTAGCGCCGACGGGTCCTGAACCGACAATGAAAGTCGCCTCCAAAGGTCTTATTTACATAACGGTTCCGTTTGTCGTCAACATTATCTTGGCAGCCGCATTCAGTCTCTACGTCCGCCAAATCGACGAACTTGACCGTCAGGATTTGAAATCGAAAGCTCGCCGGGACTCAGCTGGACGAGCAGAACGACAGTCACGGCTGGCAGAATCTGCTTCTGTAATTGCCCGGAACACGGGCAGTACATACTTTCAACAATTGCATGCCCAACTACTGTCTGCCGCGCAAAAGCAGATAGCAGCAGTAAAAACCGAATCCGACGCGGACGACGGGAATACGCGTCGGTCAACAGAAGCCGCGCTGCAACAAATACAGGCATCCGAGTCGCAGATGCAGCTTATCGGCATCGCAGCGACTGGCGGCAATATTTTACTGTCAGCCATTCTGGCTATCATTCTTTACAAGAGCATCGTCGGAAGACTACTGCATCTTACGCAGGAATGCTCTCGCTACAGACCCGGGGAGAAGCTGCCTGCGCCAATTTCAGGAAACGACGAAATCTCAGACATCGAACACGAATTCCGGTCGATGGTTTCTTCGGTAGAGGCAGCAACAAAACGAGAACGCGATACGTTGAATAACATCGCAGACATCGTCGGCGCTATCGCCTCGGACGGCAAGATCACGCACTGCAACAAATATGCCACCACCGTGTGCGGTATCAATGCCGGCTCCTCAATTGAAGCAGTCCTTGACGATCAAGAGGCGCCAAAGTTTTTCGAGTTCATGAATAGCTGCAAAACGGCAGAAGCCGCCGAGACCGTTTTAAACATGACAACTACTAAGGGCAAAGCGCCTTTTCGGTTAAAAGGAACATGGTCCGAGCAGGGGCAAGAGCTGTACGTAGTCGCCAGAGACATCCGAGAGGACCTGATGAGGGAGGAGTCCAAACGCCAGCTGCTGTCAACAATCGGCCACGACATGAAGGCTCCGCTCCAATCGATTCGCCTGGCTCTAGCGTCAATTGCCGACGGCATCTACGGGACAGTGACGCCAAGCGGTGTTCAGCTGCTGGAACGCGCGGACCTGGTGATTCACTCCGTACTCTCATCCCTTGGGGAACTGCTCGATTTCGAACGGATGGAACAAGGAAAGCTGACACTTCAATTCGCTTCGTGCGATTTGAGGGATGTTCTATATGATTCATTCGAATGTGCAGCGGTATCACCGGAGCACAACCTGGAAACAACGCCAGCCGTCACTATCATCGCAGACGCGGCGCGGTTGTCTAATGCTTTCAACTCTCTTGTCCTGGCTGCATCCCGTCTCGGCGACGGACAAGTTTCCGTAGTAGTTTCACAAACAACGGAAAGTCGAACAAACATTCTCGTCGGCTTCAAAACGGACAACCCGGTCGAAAGATTCGACGCGATGTTCGATCGATACAACAGCAAAGCACCGGCAGCGAACAGTCGACTTAGTTTGCCATTGTCCCGCGCTATTATTCGTGCCCACGGAGGCTCAGTCGACACTGTGCAACGGAGCCCGGATCAAGCCGAATTTGCCATCTCACTGCCGTTTTCACAGGACGATGAATTCCGTCACAGCCACGTCACAACCCCGGCATATTCTTCTCAATATGAACCACCGCCGGAGGCAAACGCCATGAATATCGCACTAGCTCAAACTCCTGAATCCGCACTTGCCAGACTGAGCAGCAGTGTCTTCAAAAGCTCCTCATCTGACAAAATTCTTTCCATAGTTGGTTGGTGGGAATCGCGCAGACCGCTCTACAACCTGGCAGTCGGGCTTTCCGGAATGCCGAGTGTCCTTCTTTACATGGCGCTAGGCAAACCAAACTTCCTTGTACTTGCAGTTGGTGTACTTATCTGGGGATTCTGTGCTAACTGCGGCTATAGTCTCGGTTCAGTAGTTGAGATTTTGGGGAGAAAGTTCGGCTTTCAAGTCAAACCCAATTTCGCTCCCGGATTGTTCGCGCTGGGACTAGTCTTCTCTTGCGGATTGACTCTTGCTGAGAGCTTAATCGCCGTCCTCACGAAAGTGCTGTAGGGGCAATAATCGCGCTCCGATATTCGCCGTCCAGTGCGCTATACTCACGGTGAAGAACGAGGCAAATTCTTGAGAATCCTGGACTTAGGAACATTCATCATCCTGATTCCTTTGACTATCCAGTCGATGACGCTTAGCTATTTGTCGTCAATGGTTCTTGCGCGCAGAACTCACGACAAAACTCAAGAGCAACAAGTAAGAGAGCTGCACAATGTGTGCGGCTCTCTGCAGTTAGGCGTCATGGACACCGGTGCGGCATTAGCGAACAAGGACAAAGAAACGCGCAAGCAACAACTCCTCAGAGCCTCTCGAAAGATTGACCTGTCAATCAACCAACTCCAAGCAATACGACAGTCCTCATTCACATCTACTTGCGATAAGCTCCTGAGCATCGCAGAAAAATTCAAGCATCGCGTTGAAGCACCAGAGGAGACACTAGATGCTGGAATGGCGAAAGAACTTGAGACCACCTACAAAGCACTCGATAGTGAATCACGTCACCTGGCGGGAATCCCTTCGGCACCGGCCACAGATTTAACTACCGTAGCTAAAATTTCTGATTTCGTCACAGTGGCAGCGTTCGTTGCTGCCGCGGCAGCGGCGTTTTATATTCTCTCAAAAGTAGCCACCAGCCTGAATCAGATTAAGGACAACTGCGCCCGTTTTCGAAGCAATTTACCCCTCCTTCCGGTCGAACATAGTACAGATGAATTGCGCAAACTGGACGAAAACTTCCAGTTACTGTTTGACACCGTATCTAAACTTGTACGAGCAGAGAAAGCACTTCTAGAAAACAGCAAGGATTGTATTTTCTCGCTAGACAGAAACGGGTTCCTTCAAACTTCCAACCCCGCTACGCGTGAATTGCTTGGCGAAGTGATCGGAAGGGATCTCAAAACTCTAACTGCAACAATTGAAGTTCAACGACTACATGAGCTGCTGGAGTTGTCGGCAAACTCAAACGAGCCTCAACGAGCAGTTTTATACTTGAGCAACATTCAGTCCGGTTTGCAACATCCCGTGGAAGCGATAATCAGGTGGTCCGAACCAGACGCTGCGTACTTCGTCATAGGCAGAGACATAACGAAGGAACAAGAGATTGAGAAACTGAAGTCGGAGTTTTTCACCAGAATGAACAGCCAGTTATCGGAACCACTTCAAAGCCTTGAAGATACAGTGACGCAATTAATGCAGGGACAGCACGGTGAACTCAACAGCAAGGGACAGGCAACGCTTCTTACGGCGCAGTCGAGTTTAGTGCGGTTGATTCAGCTTTTGAAAGACTTGCAGTGCCTCAGTCAGATGGAGCGATGCGAACTGACTGTCACGCCGAAACGTGTTGACATTGCTGATGTCTTGTGCAAGGCGGTCGCGGAGATGACGCCTTTCGGGGCGGCAAAAGGTATCGACATTTCCGTGTTATCAGAACACGATCTTGTATCCATCGATCCTGACAGAATCATACAGGTACTGATAAATCTGTTGAGTAACGCCATAAAATTTTCAGCTCGCGATACATCTGTAACAGTCAGCTCCAAACTGACTAAAGGTGATGTTCAAATCCTCGTCGAAGACCAAGGACGAGGCATCGCCAGCGAAGACCTTCCCGGTCTGTTCGACCGATTCCGGCAGACTCGGATCTCGGACAGCCTGGAGCTCGGTGGCAGCGGGCTGGGTCTATACGTTTGCAAGGGAATCGTCGAGCAACACGGTGGAACAATTGAGGTGTTCAGCCAACCCGCACAGGGTACAAAGTTCTTGATCGCAATTCCCCAAGCGGACAGCTGAGACTCAATGCCAAAAGTGCTCCTGATCGAGGATGACCCGGCCATCCACAATACGCTTTCAGATTGGCTCAACGCCCACGGATATACAGTGGAATTAGCGGAGGATGGAAAGGACGGTTTGTCCAAATTGAAAGTCTACCAATACGACCTGGCCATTGTTGATTGGGAATTGCCCGGTCTTTCCGGTGTTGAAGTTTGCAGACAATTCAGATCCTCAAAGGGCAAAACGCCGATTATCATGCTGACCGGAAAGAGCGCCATCGACGAAAAAATCACGGGACTCGATTCCGGGGCAGACGACTATCTGACTAAACCGTTTCACCCTAGAGAATTAGATGCGCGCATTCGGTCTGTACTGCGACGACCGGAAACAGTCATATCAGTTATGAAAGTGCGAAACCTGGTACTGGACTCAATTACGCGAACAGTGACACGTGAAGGTGAGTCCCTAAAATTGAGCAGGCGCGAATACTCTTTGCTGGAATTTCTCATGCGGCATCCCGGACACGTTTTCACGCACGAATCGTTGCTCAATCGGGTGTGGTCGTCGGAATCCGACGCCACGGAGCAGGCTTTGCGTCAGAGTATCCGCCGCTTACGCGTCGCCATCGACGAGAAAGGCGCCGAATCCATCATCGTCAGCATCCCCGGGATCGGTTACAAGCTTCAGGAATGAGCGAAACTGTGCGTAGCGCAGAAGATACAGCTCATCCGACTGGGTACACTGTTACAAATTTACAATCAGAACATGCTGGCCGGGTAAAAGACCGTCGCTATTCTTTTGAAACGATTTTTTGACAGCTGCCCGCTAAGGAACAGGTCAGGTCCTCAGGTCGCCTAACTAAATGAACCATCCGGACAAAAGGCCATGAAAGAACAAGCTGTTTTGATAGTAGAAGATAGCCTTGCGCAGCAACAAGTTATCGAGCTAATAGTAAAGGAACTGGGCTTTTTAACTCATTCAGTCACTACGGGCCAACAGGCCGTTGAGGCGGTTAAGGCTGTTCAATTCGCCGCCATTCTCATGGATATAGGTCTTCCCGACATTGACGGTTTTGAATGCGCATGGCGAATAAGGCAGTCGGAGGCACAATTTGCCTGGCACGTTCCAATAATCGCTGTCACAGCCTCCGAATCAGACGAAAACTTCCAGATGAGGTATCGCACCTGCGGAATCGACGGTTACCTGCGAAAGCCGTTTTTGCCCGCAGCGCTACATGAACTGCTCGTCCGATATACCGATCCCCCGCGGCCGCAAAAGCTGCCTGCAGGCTCCAGTCAATCAAGGTATAACAATCGTGCAAGCGCCGAGAGCCAGAGCGGAGAGACTATCTACTAACCACCACTGACGGATTGTAATCTCTACGAGTTCCAACAACTCCAGGTTGACCTTATCGTTGATCAGCTGCCAGTCAGCTGCATCTTCGGGGGACAAAGAGTCCCGCCAGTCAATGTACCACGCACAATTTTCTTCCATTGCTTTCTTGCTCAGATCGTCGAGCAAAGGGTCGAGGGCACTAGTCTTACAGTTATCTCCAGCGACGTAGAGATGATAACCCGCATCAGTCGCCGATGTTGGTGAGCGCCGCAATGCCTCTTTCACAAATTCCTTCCAGTGGT
The DNA here is from genome assembly GCA_019752635.1 of Candidatus Obscuribacterales bacterium. Taxonomy (GTDB): domain Bacteria; phylum Cyanobacteriota; class Vampirovibrionia; order Obscuribacterales; family Obscuribacteraceae; genus JAKFUT01. The sequence continues at coordinate 98,906 of JAIELX010000022.1, forward strand.
TGTGTTCGTGTAACAGTCCGGCAATTGTGGAATGTTTACTACACACTGCCGGAGGAAAGACGATGTTCTCCTTATCTCGGACGCTACTAGCAAGCGGCATCGCAATTTTCTTTGCTTCGAACAACCAGTTTGTTTTCGCAAACGAAGATCTTCGCGATGCAGCCTCATTGAACAATACCGGGGTAAAGGCAATGAGCGTCCACGATTTTGCAAAAGCAGAAGCATCATTCATGGCGGCGCTGAAGTTGAAGCCTGACTATACTTTCGCTCGGGAGAACCTCGCCATTCTCTATAACAACAAGGCGCTCAAGGAAACGCCGATTAAGTCCCGCGATTTGTTCGCCAAGTCTTTGCTGCTTGCTCCGAACAACATGACGACGAAGAAGAACTTTGACGAGGCCATCGAAAACATTGCGAAGGGCTCCTCATCAAAACGATCGAAACTAGCTGCGGCAAACAAGGCCATTGAAAGCAAAAATTTTGTTTTGGCAAACGCGTATTGTCGAACCATTTCCGATGCGGCCAACGACAACAACGTTTCAGTTGTGCTCGCAAAACTTCCGCCGACTTTAGAATTGCTCTCAACGATGCTGGCAATCCCGGTGAAGGCTTTGGAACAAGCAAACTCGGCTCCCAAGCAAACTATAGATTCCCTGGCTGACGCGGATTTTGGACCTTACATGGGAGCATTGCAAAGGAGAATCAAGAAAGGATGGTTTCCTCCCAAAGGGAGTGAGACAAAGCGCGTCATCGTCGTGTTTCAGCTTGATCAATCAGGCACTCTAGTTAAGCTTGCCCTCGACAAGACATCAGGAGACAAGGTAAGCGACGAAGCCGCATTAGAGGCGGTAAGAAACGGCTCCCCCTTTGACGTGCTACCGACAGGCTCGCCCAAGTATGTGGATATTCAATTTACATTCGACTACCACGCCTTCGGGGAAAAAGGCTCCAGTTCATATTCGGTAAGAGACGGCGAAGCCAAAGTTAAACAGCACCTGGTAGCAGACAGCAAGATCGACATCGCGAAGAAAAACTATTCGGCAGCAATTGAGAAGCTGGAACGCGCGCTGGTCATCGGTTCCGACGGGGTACAGCCGCTCTTGGCGTCAACACTGGCGAAACAAGCGCAAACTCTAAGCGATACCCCTAATCAAGGATTGATCCTTCATCGTGCAATACTGCTGGGCGCCCCCGACACTGAAACGAAACCACTGTTAAATGAGTGGTTCAAAGCAACAGCAAAGAATCCGGAGTCTGCGGAAGATAGGCTCACCCTGGCAGATCAGGCATCTGACCGACTTGACTTTGACACAGCCATAGTCGAGTACAGAGAATCGATTCGACTAAAGCCAAATGATGAGACTAAGGCGAAACTAACTCTGCTGGAAAACAATAAACAAAATCTCGAACATCTCAAACGCTGGCAAAAGCTTGCAGAGCAAAATCCGAATTCGTCCGACGCGCACATCGGGCTAGCGACAGGTTTGATGAAGCTCGAAAAGTGGCAGCACGCTCAAAAGGAAGCACAAAGAGCTATCGAAATTAATCCTGACAGCGAACAGGCAAAGATTGCACTGAGGGCGATTAGAGAAAAACTGAAGCAGTAGAAATCCCCCTGAAGGGGGGGATCGGCAAATATTCCGATAGACAAAGCGAGACTTATCTGGTGGAATGAAAGATGAAGCCGTGTCAGGAAACTGTCGCTGCATTTGCTTTGAACAACCAATACTCATGCGTTCTTCACCTCGGCGGTTTAGAATTGACCTAGATAAGAGACTAGGCAAAGAGTGCCAGGAAAGACAAACTCGCACATCCTCCAAATTGCAGCAGCCGACACGCTCCGCTGCATGATCCTTTTGTAATTTGCACGCCAGCAGTGTCAAATTACAAATGCATATATAATGACTGCCTTTGGTTAGTCTCGTCCTGTCTTGTCTTGTCCTGCACCGTTGTTCATTTCTAGGGGATTCACAATGCATACGCAAAAGAACAGCTTCACGAAAGCACGCACATTTGACACTTGCGCGCTGATTTCGTTCCTGGTATTAGCGCAAACAGTTCCCCTGCTGCATTGTCAGCGCGCGTCAGCCGACGAGACAACGCAAACAGCTACGGCAACAAGCGGGTCGGAAGCGACGACCAACGTCAACATCGCGCAAGGAGCCACGCATGTCATCGACGTCAGTGACTCGTCGCTGGCAGCCCTTGCAGGCAATTTGAACAATCAGGGAATTCTGTACCTGATTTCCACAAATCCGCTCGTGAACACAGCGACCTTATCGGCACAGAACATTTTCAACGGACCGGGAGCGACGATCACAACCATCCTCCCAACAGGCGGGCTCCCAAACTACACGAACGCCATCGCCAATTTGAGTCTCAGTTTGGTGGCTATGAACGACATTGTCAACTACGGCAATATCACCAGCGCCAACAACCTGACGGCAATCGCCGGCGGCAGCATTTTCAACGTCACTCAAACCGGTGCAGCCACGGCGACGATGCAAGCAGTCAACAATCTCAGTGTCCTTGCAGCGAATATAACCAACAGTGGCACACTTGCTGCGTTGAACGGCAGCATCAACATCGCCAATCCGTCGCTCTACAATACTGCGCTTGCATCGCTGCAACAGTCCATGAGCTCGAACATCGCCAGCATGTTGCAGAACAACATCAACATAAATAACACCGGCGGTTTGATCCAAGCGCTGAACGGAACAGTAAACATCGGCGGCAGCGACCTGGCGAAGAATACTGTTCTCTCGATTCTTGGCGGAGACATTCTCACCAATGCCCTCAACATTGATGGTGGTTCGGGCTCAATTCAGGGCAATCTAAATAGCGTCACAGGCATAGTAAACATGCAGGCCTGCGCAGCTCAGTTCGGAACTAATTCAGAGTCATTGACTCTCGGCAACATCACATTGACCGACGATCCAACCTACTTCAACACCGGTGATATCACCATCACCGGCAATGTCATTGTTGGGGAATCTCTGGCGTTCTTGGCGGGCGGAAGTATATCTTCGTTGCCGGGAGTCCAAATCAAATCAAACATAAGCGGCGTGGGTAACAACATTACTTTCATTGCCGGTGCGGAGTACTTTGTGACGGGAACGCCAGTCGGTGGCACCACTCCTCCTGGCAATGCGCTGCTTCCGGGACAGTTCGTTTCAATCAAAGGCGGTTCTCTGGCTGGTGGCTCCATCAATCTCAACGGCGCGACCGTAGACGCCAGTTCCAGCGTCGGCAACAACGCCGGCGGCAACGTGTTGATGGTGGCCTATGGTGGGCCCTTCAACGGGGGAATTCAAAACGCCACAATCATCACTGGAGGCTCCGGTACTGGTGCCGCCGGCAACGTCACACTCGTAGCCGGCGGTGTGAACGGAGTCTCCAACAGTGCTATCGATAACGTGAGCGTGGCGATTAATGGCGGACCAACATTCGTTCCCGGCAATGTCGAGTTTTATGCTGCGCAGCCTTTAGCTTTTGGTCTCTTCACTAGCACAGGATCGGTATTTGCAGGAGCAATACCTTTAACGCCTACCACGCGTGATATCAACATTACGGCCCCGATTCAAACCGACGGCGGCAAAGTAAACATGAAAACCGGCGGAGACGTCAACATATTGGCGCTCGGCTCGATCAACACCAGCGGCGTAGGTCTTGGTAGAAATGCAGGCGACATAAAGATCGAAGCAAACAACATTGGTGTGTCTGGCGCCTTAACCGCCGTTGGCCAAACAGGAGCGGCAGGAAAGCTCGGTATTTCAGGCTCGGCAGGCGGAGCTGGCGGCGCCGGCGGAAACGGCGGCATGGTCACACTCAATGGCACCACGAGCATACTGATCAGTGCCAACATCGATGCCAGCGGTGGCAATGGTGGCAAAGGCGGTGACGGTGGCGCAGGGTCGGCACAACAGGCTGGCGGTGCCGGCGGCGGAGGCGGAATGGGCGGCTCGGCCGGAGGGCTTACATTCAAGACCAAGAACGGGATTATCGCCCAGGGGATGCTGTCAACAATCAAGTCCACTGGCGGAGATGCCGGTGCCGGTGGTAATGGCGGCCAGGGCGGCGCGCCCGGCGCGTTCATGGCAGGCGCCGGCGGCATGGGAGGCAGCGGCGGCACCGCGCGAGGCGGAGCAACTTTCCTGGCTGATTCCGGCAGCGGTGCCATGACCTTCCAGGGCGTCATCAACTTGCAAGGCGGCGCCGGTGGCAATGCCGGCAACGGCGGCAACGGCGGATCGGATCTAACAAAAGCAGTTCTTGGCGGCTCAGGCGGCTCAACAGGCTTTGCATCGGGAGGAGCCCCGGGTGGCACGGCCAATTTGACAACAACCTCAGGCAATATCACATTAGGTTCGATCACTGGAGTGTTAAATCTCAACGGCGGTGCGGGCGGACAAAGCGGAGCCAGCGGCGCGGGCGGAGACGGCAACTTTGCTGGCTCGGGCGGATTGGTGTTCGGCTCGGGCGGCGGTGGTGGAGGCGGCACCATGATCGTGACCTCCACCAGCGGCGATTTCACTCTCACCGGCTTGTTTGGTATGCAGCTGAAGGGCGGCGACGGCGGCGTCATGGCCAACAATTCCGGCAAGGGTGGCGACGGCTCGAAAAATGGCGGCAATGGCGGAACCATGTTCGGAGCCGGTGGCGGCGGCGGTGGAGGCAAGCTCACAGTCAATACGGCGGGCGAAATCATCTCGACTGTGAGCATTGATGCCAGCGGCGGCGCCGGCGGCTCGGTAACCGGCACCGCAGGTAATGGCGGTAGCGGGACGATTATGGCCGGTAGTGGCGGCAGTCTCGGCGGCAGCGGCGGCGGCGGTCTGGGCGGTGGCATTTCGCTGACAACAACCGGCAAGGGCATATCATTAGGTGGTCTGCTCAGCACGCTTAGCACCAGTGGCGGTGCTGGTGGCAACATCACCGGTACGGCTGGCAATGGTGGTAACGGAACCATTGCCACTGCATCCGGTGGCGGTGGCGGTGGCATCGGTGGAGGTGGCGGCGGAGCCCTCGGTCAGAGAATAGCGCTGAGCGCCAAAACGGGAATTTTGGTCAGTGCCCAACTCAACGCCACTGGCGGTGCCGGCGGTTCGATCAGCGGTACAGCAGGGACCGGTGGCAACGGAGGCGCAAGCCCGGGTGCTATCGCCGGTGCCGGTGGTGCGATTCTGTCGGCCGGTGGTGGTGCCGGCGGTGGTACCATCGACATTCGCACGAGCAAAGGTCCGATAAGCCTTGCGGGCATCAATGCCAATGGCGGCAATGGTGGCTCCATGACTGGTACTTCCGGCGCCGGCGGCGACGCGTCGTCCGGGGGGGCCGGAGGGAGAGTCGGTGACAGCGGCGGTGGTGGCGGCGGCGGTGGCATCTCCCTCAACACGAGCCAGATGACCGCCGATGGTGGCGCTATATCGATAAACCTCGCCCCGGTTCTAGCTAGTGGTGGTGCGGCAGGTCTGTACACCGCCAAGAGCGGCAACGGCGGCAAAGGTCTATCGACGGGAGGCGGTGACGGTGGCGCAATCGGCAACCAGAACAGTGCCGGGGGCGGCGGTCAGATTTATGTAACCGGTCTAAGTCTGAGCGTTGGCAGCCTTCTCAACCAAAGTTCAATAAGGGCAAACGGCGGTAGCACTTCTGTTGACCCCGGGTCAGTCGCCACGTATGTAGGCTATGCACCTCAATCCGGAGACGGCGGCAATGCCGCTGGCTCAAGCAGAGGCGGCAACGGCGGCGGCGTAGGCATGGCCGGTTCGGGCGGAATCGGCGGCTACATTTCCATAAATATGCCCGGTACTATCACGCTTCAAAGTGACAATAACGGCGGCGATGTGATCGCCGCACGCGGCGGCGTTGTTGCCGACAACAGAGCCCGCAGCGGAAAGGGCGGCAACGGCGGTCCGGTGAGTGGCTTGTTAAGTAGCGGCGGCGGAAATGGGGGCGACATTGGTAAGAATGGAAACGGTGGCAACGGCGGCACAATTTCGATTGTCGGTGGCGCCGGAGACATGGGAGGCATAGCAGTAGTCGTCGCCAACGGCGGCTCAGTCGGAGTCCCTGATTTCTTGTTCCCCGGGGTTCGAGGCATGGAAGCCATATCTGGAGCCGGCGGTGACGCCGGTCCGTCCGGACAGGGCGGCAAGAGCGGTAATATCGGAAGCAATGGCGGTGCAGGCAACGGTGGGTTCATTTTCGTTTCCAGCACCTCAGGCGGTATCGACATCGCCAATTTCATTGTTACCGGTGGCGATATCAATGCGATTTACAGACCACAGACAGGCGCTGGCGGTAAAGGCGGCACAAATGGCGTTCTCGGCGGCAGTGGCGGCGATAGCGGCGTTATCGGCGACAATGGCAGAGCCGGAAACGGCGGATTGTTTTTTGCCTTCACCAGTACCGGGAAATTTGGACCACCGACAGTAACCCCTCTCAAGCTCACCAACATCCTCGCCGGCGGCGGAGCAGTGCTCGGTGCGGCCGCTATCACCGGAATCGGTGGCAACGCAACCAGTGGAAACGGCGGTAACAGCGGTCTAATCGGCAATAACGGAATCGGTGGCACAGGCGGCGCCATATTCATTTCTTCGCTTTCGGGCAATATTGAAACAGCCAAGGGCGTGCTGCTCCTGACCGGCGGCGACGCCGGCTACAACACGTCAAAAACAGGTAACGGCGGAATCACCGGCGGCGGCAAAGGCGGCAGCAGCGGTAGCATCGGCAACAATGGCAATGCCGGAAACGCCGGATTTTTGTCCCTCCTAACCGGCGGTGATATTAAACTCGGCGGGAACGTATTGATGGAAGGCGGTGCCACATATGGCAACCTGGCACAGACTGGTGAAGGCGGAACGTCGACCGGCAGCCGTGGCGGTGCAAGCGGCGGGATCGGTTACGGAGGCGATTCCGGCAGTGGTGGTCTAGCTTTCATTTTTGCCGGCAAATCGTTCGTTTCTTCGGAGCTCATTAACCTCAACGGCGGCAACTCTGTTAAGGGTCTTTACGCCCCGAGAACCGGTAATGGCGGCAATGGTCTAACCTTCGGCGGAGGCAGCGGAGTTATTGAGTCACAAGGCAAAAGCGGAAACGCAGGTTCACTATCCGTATACACGTTAACGCCTTTAACGGGAGACATCGCGCCGGATCGCTTCTCAGCAAACGGCGGATCTGCCGGAGGCACGGTTATACTGCCGAACAACCAGGGAACCATTACTTTTGACGGCAAGATGTCTGCTATAACCGGCAATGGGGGCAACGGCGGGCAAACAGGCGGTGACGCCGGAAAAATCGGCAACGCATCGAACGGCGGAAACGGCGGGACCATCTTTGTAAGTTCCGCGGCAAAGCTTATAAATGCAGCACAGTTCACCGCCAATGGTGGAAATGGTGCGCAACAAGATAGCAAAGGCGGTAACGGCGGCACGGGAACGCTAGCTGGCGGTGGCGCAGGTGGTGCGGTCGGGGCATCGGGGGATGGAGGCAATTCAGAACGGTTCCCCGGAGTTACAGGAATCACCCTATCGGCAAAACTCGGTCCTACTCAACTAAAGTCTATTGAGGCATTCGGCGGTAACGGCGGAGTAAACAGCGGCACAGCCGGGAATGGTGGCAATGGCGGTCTTGCTGGTGGCGCGGGCGGTGACCTGGGAATATCAGGAAGTGGCGGCGCCGGTGGCAGTGTCAGCCTTACATTCGGCGGCGATACATTAATCGAGTCAAACACACTCGGAAATGATCCGCTCAAAATGTACGGTGGTAACGGCGGGAACATGATCGGCTCCGCCGGTAATGGTGGCAATGGCACCGGCTCACCGGTCGTAGGACCTCCGGCCGGTACTACCGGCGGCGCCGGCGGCAAAGGCGGCTCACTTTTCGGAATCAGCGGCGGCGGCGGCAACGGCGGAACGCTCAACGCGAACATCACAGGACTACTGTCGATAGTCGAAAACACGAACTTGAACGGCGGAGACACCGGACTTTACTCCGCCACGGCTGGTAAAGGCGGTACAGGAACCGCCGGCACCCTCCCCAATACGGCTCAGGCCGGTGGCGCAGGCGGCGCAACAGGAGACCAGGGCAAAGGCGGCAACGGAGGCACTATCGGTCCCACATTCACGGTCGGCAGCCTACAAAATAACAACGGGTTCAGCTTCCTCGCCAATGGGGGGTCAGCGCTGGAGTATTCTGCGATAGCTGGTGCGGGTGGCGCTGGCGGCGGTCAAGGTGGCGCGGGCGGCTCCACCGGTGCCCCGGGCGCAGGTGGGCGCGGTGGCGGGATCGGTATAAGTTCTTCAGGAAACATCGTCATCGACGGAACCATAAGTGTAAACGGCGGTTCGCGAGGTCCCGTAACTGCTGTAGCCGGAGATGGCGCCAACGCCGGTCTGGCCGGAGGTGGTGGAGGCGATGCCGGTAGCATCACGGGAACGGGCGATGCAGGCACTGCCGGTAAAATCACGCTACAAAGTAAAATTGGTAATGTCACCGGAATGGGCACACTTACGGCCAACGGCGGCAACATCATTATGGGTGCGACTCAAGTCAAAAGTGGAACCGGCGGGAATGGTGTCGGTGTAGGCACAGGCGGAATTGGCGGTAATGTCGACAGGCAAGGTGATGGCGGTAACGGTGGCATGATCACGGTGTTTGCTAACGGGTTCATTAACTTGCCGTTCTACGTTGCTAACGGCGGCACGGCCACAGCATCCTTCAATCCGACCGTGGGCAGCGGAGGAAACGGTACAAATGACGGTGTCCGCATAGGTGTTGGCGGTCAGGCCGGCAGCATTATCGGCAAAGCCACCAGTGGCGGTAATGGCGGATCGGTTGAGCTGCGAAGCTTCCTGGGAGACATTACTCCAACACAAATTACTGCTGCCGGAGGCAACGCGTTAGATTTTCTGGGCGTGGCAGGTAACGGTGGCAATCAGATCGCCGGTCTGGCCGGAAACGGGGGCAATGGTGGCAAGGCAGCGGACAACGGCAACGGTGGCGTCGGTGGTACCGTTACAATTTCTACCTTCGGCAAAGTCGAAATAGCTCTGGACCTAAACATCAGCGGCGGCAACGTTGGGGGCTATAGCGGTAAAGGCGGCAACGGCGGCCAAAACTTTGGAATCTCCGGGAACGGGGGTAACGGCGGTGACACCGGTTCAAACGGCTCGGGCGGCAAGGGCGGCTCACTGACCATATCGAGTTTCGACGGTAACATTACATTGAAGGGTTCGGTGCTTGCCGATGGCGGAAGCCAACTCGGGAACTTTACCGGTGTGGGCGGCAAGGGCGGTAGCGGACCGTCCATCGGCGGCGGCGGCGGGACCGCAGGTTCTAACGGCGCGTCCGGTGAAGGTGGCAACTTGCTTATCTTCACGATTGGAAGCGGTGACATAATTGTCGATCCCGGTAAGAAACTTTCTTTCAACGCCGGGACTACATCTATCCATAGCGGAATAGGGGGCGATGCCGGCACGAACTCTCTCAACCTGGCCGGCAACGCAGGAGGCATGGGCGGCACGGTAGCCACAGCTTCAACCGGGGCCAATGGCGGGAATTTATTCATATACTCTACCAACGGCGATATCACGCTGGGCGGCGACGTTCTGGCTAATGGCGCTACCGGAGGTTTGCTGAACGGTACAGCCGGGAAGGGCGGAGACGGAGCCCCGAAGGGCGGGGGAGGAGGCACCGTTGCCGGTGCCGGCAAAGGCGGCAATGGCGGACTGATGTTCCTGACCACCTTCGGCGGCAAGCTCACTACCGGCGGAGTAGTACAGGCTAACGGCGGTTTCGGAGGAAGCCAGCTCGGCGTAGCCGGCAATGGCGGTAACGGGATTATTGAGGGTGGCAGAGGCGGAGACGCAGCCAGCGCCGGTAACGGCGGAAACGGCGGTTACATTTTCAGAACCGCTGGAGGCGGAAAGATAGGTGCAACGCCGACCGCCAACCTTGGACTCGGAGGGTTGTATCTAGGCACCGTCGGTACGGGCGGCACACCGAACGGACTAAACGGTACGCCTGGAATGAATGGAGTGCCGGGAATGGCCGGCTTCGTATCGCACGCTATCGAGGGAACTGACGAAAACGGTCTGCCGGGCGAAGGCAAAAACAAACGACGCATCGCACTTCGTCGAACAGCCGAAACTCGCTTCAATGAAAACGGTACCCCATACTTGTCCGCAGGCGTCGACTACAATGCGGCTGTGGAAACACATCAGCCATCCGGTCTTTCCGATTTGATCTACGCGGATTACGTTCAAGTGCCCGAGCAATTGAACGAATCGAACAAGCCGGTCAGTCTGGTGCAATTTGTGCCTGCTCCACCTCCAGCCAAGTCAATGTACAAAGAGTTGGAGGGAAGCACAGCCGCGGTTGTGACTGAGTCCCTGTGCCACAAAGCGCTGACAAATCGAGTCGCAGAAGTTGGTGCGGAGCTATTGCAAGGCAACGCCGATTCAGACTTCGAATTCAAACAGGGCGAACTGATGTTCGCCCCGGCCGAGAAACCAGTCAACATAGCGCTTCCGAACGGAAAACTAAAGGTGGGCGTAGGAGCGAAGGTCCTGGTCGAAGTTACCGATGCCGGCACTATCGTTCGCACATTGCATGACCGCAAGCTAGGCGATGTGGTGTTCGTCAACGGACGGTCAGTACTGCCAGTAACCATCGGGCACCAGCTCGCCATCGCCAACGGTGATAGCGAAGACTTGCTTAAATCCCAAGCAAACAAATCAATAGCCACCAGAAAAACAGCAACGCGCAAGCTGCCTTGCGGGCTAAACGTAAGCGCAAGTGAATTCTCGCTCGTATCAGCAATCAGTACCAACCCGATTCTGAAGACGCTTTCGCGTTCTCAGCACAAGGCTGACCGAAAGCACATGGAGCAGATTATAAAGAGTACTTGCATTGTCAGCTTCCTGACTATGAAGCACGGTCCGTTCCAAAAGTAACAACACTCGTAGAATTCGATCTAGGAACGCCCTCACCATCGGTGGTGAGGGCGTTCCTTCTTAGCGCTCGAAATCGACATCAATGAGCGGGTTGAGCTTCGACGATTTCAGTTTTTCGATATCACTTCGACAAGCATTTAGTGTGCGGGCGTCACCGCGCTGTTGACTCAACCTTGCCAGCGAATTCAACAGCGCAAGCTTTTGTTTAACGCTCAGATCATGCGAGTCTCGATACTTCTTGAACATCTCCATGTATAGGCGCCGTGCGTCCTCTTCACGGTGCTGAGTTATCAAAAGCCTCGCTTCCAGCGATACAGCCTCTACAATATACTCCTGCGAAAATTTGAAATCCTTCGCCCTTACCTGAGCAATAACGGGAGCCAAAAGCCGGCTCGCCTCAGAGTATTCGCCCGAATCAATTAGACTTCGAACACGCAGCATCTCAATGGCCATTCGCCGCTCGCTATGGTCATCGTGAGCCAAGTTACGCATGGCTGCATCGATCAGTTCACTCTGCGCGCTGTACATGCCCGCAGTTGAAAGCATCGACAAGACGCGATCAAGAAAATCGGATTTCACCGATCTCTTCAGACTGCGCTTCATCAGGTTCAACGCAGTCGTTCTAAGTATCGAGGCAGTGGCAGGATCGTATTCTCGCAAGTCGTTCGCCACGGCAGTCGCCCAGATGACATCCTCATCTTTCAGGTCTTGAACGAGCACCGGTTGAAGCAGAACAGACGGGGCCACGCCCACCTTCCGCGCAATTGACACGGCCGCGGCAAGCATATTTATTCGCTTGTAGCTGTCGGGGAATTCCGCACGCTTGAGAGCCGCCGCAGCCTCCTTGTCTTTTCCTTGAGCGTGCAAGGCATTGGACTCAAGCACTGCATGGTCGGCAGTACTGAGACACACGCGCGTTTCGCGCAGAAAGAAGTCATCGGTATGGCGCTGCTTCTCATCCTCATCGCAAGCATGACACGCCTTCAGCGCAGAATCAGGCTGTCCGTCAACAAAGAGTAACTGGCCGCAATAGTGAATCAATCGCTTGTTAAACTGAGACCAGTTGTTGTGAGTCATATCGTGCAACTCGGCGGACAGGCGAGCCTTGGTCCCCTTTCCTTGCCGCAGATAATTCTCCGCCAACATGAGAGACGGGGTAGAGGTATCATCGAGCAACTCTTGAATCAGTTTTTCTTCCGACTTGTAATCGCCACTGCGCCTATAAATTCGAATCAGCTCCAACCGCAACTCATTGCTGAATCGCGGACCGATCTCCGCTTTCCTATTCAAAATTGCTTGACAGATTTTGATTCGCTCTGAATCAGGCACATCCAGAGCACGAAGTACCATTTCATAGTAGAGAATGTTATCTCTGGCAATACTCGGCTTCGGCTTCTCACGCAGCGACTTCCGCAAGAGACTCAAAGCGCGCGCTCTCTCTTTCTGAGCCTGGCCGCCAAACACATTCCTCCGCGGCATTACATACCGAGGACCGTGATTTGCATGTGAGTAAATAATGTCATTCGCATTGCCGACGTGCTCCAGACAGATCCAAAAATGCGCAATCGCTTCCCCTTCTAAGTCACGATCGCCATGTTGCTCAACCCAAGCATTGAGCGCAGAAATGGCACAGTCATCTCCTATTTTCTCGCGATGCAATCGATAGTCATAGATCCACTCGGGAGAAATTCGCGTTGAAGGTCGAACTGTCTTTGCCCTGGAGTTCGCCCTCAATACAGCCTGCGCTGATTCACTGCGAGAGCGGCGACCGACGACAAGAAGGCCCGCCCCAATCAGCACAAGGCAAAACAAGCCTGAGGCAACAACAAGAACCGGAAACGAAAAGGACCTCTTCTTGTGCGCACGCACGGAAGGATCGGTCAGGATTTTGCCCGCACGTAACAGGTCAAGATCCCTGGCAAACTCAGCCATGGAAGCGTATCTAGCTTCAGGATCTTTAGCCATTGCCTTCGCCAGAACCACGTCCCACAATCGGGCGTCGGGCAAGGTTTCCCGGGTGACAGGCGGCGCAGCCTTATTGACGTGTAAGCTCATAAGCCCGATCGGATTGTCGGCATGAAACGGCGGTCCACCGGAAACGGCTTCGTAAAGCACGCAGCCCAGAGAATAGATGTCCGACCGAGCGTCGGCGGGTTTACCGGTGCACTGCTCGGGGCTCATGTAATAGACACTGCCAATGAGCATTCCCGTCTGCGTCAAATGCTGTGCATTAGCGCCCGAGACCAAACGTGCAAGCCCAAAATCGATAACCTTTACGAACTCACCATCCGCTTCCCGAATCAAGATTATGTTGTCGGGCTTTAAATCGCGATGAACAACATTTTGTTTGTGAGCAGCATCAATGGCGCTGCAAAGCTGAATACCGATCTCAGCGGCACGGGCTGACGACAGCGCCCCCTGCTCATCGAGCTCACTACGCAGAGACCGTCCTTCAACCATCTCCATAACGATGTATGCGACTCTCTCTTGCCAAACTCCGAAACGATAGAAATTTACGATGCCGGGATGACTCAGCCGCGAAAGCACTGCGCCCTCCAGCCGAAACCGGCTGTAATACTCACTGTCCACCATAAGCGATGGCTGTAGTAATTTGACCGCCACCAACCTGTTCAGTTCTAGCTCGCGCGCCTTGTAGACACTACCCATGCCTCCCTGCGCAATGAGTTGAATGATCTCATAGCGATCATCAAAGACACTGCCAGGTTGCAGTTCGATTAGCATGTGACTTGGTTCTGCATCAATCGTCAAGCGTTCGCCCGTCAGTCTTAAGCATCGCCGCACCATAAGCCAGCGACACTTCGTCGTTCCGGAAGTACTGCTCACTTATCCGAATTTTGCAATTGGCGGTCGCAATCTCAGCCACCATATATGATGTCTGATTTTTGCCCGTGTCTGTATCCCAAATTATCTGTTCTACGTCGTCCCAACTGATGCGCTTCGTTTTCCACAAGTCGTGAAACTCAAGCCCCTCATCGGTTATCTTGAAGCGGCACTTTTTCCGTCTGGCTGCCACAAGTTTGTCTCTGATTAGTTCGGCGCAGCTTCCGCTTACCACTATGAACCCGATGGGCGACAGTTCAAGCACATCGCGCATCCAACTCGTAGATGGAGCGATGTGCACAAACTCCTTCCAGAATGGCGACAGCAATGCCACCAGCGCAATCGCACAAAGGCAGGTGGGCACCAGCGCATTGCCTCCAGGCGGGAGCCCTCTGGAAGCCTTGATTTCAAACGGCGGACACGGCAAAGAGTTCAGGAAAGCAGGGCGCTCCCAAAAGTTCCACTCCGCATTTGGCACACCGTCCGGTGCCTGTCTACTGAGTCAGCCCATTACTCGCCGGTACGCCTCAAAAATACTTGTAACTCAATACATTTCACCATATTGAAGTATCTTCCGTCCACAAAACCCCGGGTTATAGATTCCATCTGAATCGAGTATTCGGCGATCTACCGACACTGACTTGCGGAATACTTTTCCCGCAGAAGCCAAGCGGCGCTCCGGTCGACTCGTGTCGTCACCAACTAATCATTAACTGACATCGCTATAATTCGTTGCTTCTCATTTGGTCGTACAATCGAAAGAATCGTCTTGCCATCTGGTATTCATTGTGATCTACAGGGCTAATTGATGGTCGGCTCAAGAAGACAATAAGCGAAGTAATTTTATGAATTCAAACAGAAAAAATCTTGTTCTGGTACCCCTTCTGTCTAGCGGAATCGCAATCGGCAGCCCGTTTTTGTCCTGCTCAAGCTCACTGGCAATTGAGTCAACGGACCAGAGCCGGATTTTATTGGCTCAGACCACGACAACCACCACTGCACCGCCCAAAGCCCCGTCATTCCTACAGCAAGCAGGTCAAAAACTGCTCGAGAATGCACAGAAGAAGGTGTTGCAGAATGTAAACCAAAAGATGCAGGGGCTCCCGCCACAACAACCAGGCGCGCCATCGGCTACCGGAACAGCTACCGGAACGACGACAGGGCAACCACTAAATGGGACGCCGGGAACGGTGCCAGGATCGCCCACAACTGTTGCGGTACCTGCGAGCGCTGCAAGACAAGCAGCCCCTTGCCGGTCGTGGGTCAGTACCCGTGAAAAACCGATCGCCGTCATTCTCTGTATTCACGGTCTGGGCTTGCAGAGTAACTCTTACGAGTTTTTCGGTAAAGAAACTTCCAACCGCGGAATCGCGGTTTACGCAATCGACGTGCGCGGCTTCGGTTCCTGGATGCAAGCAAAAGGCAAAACGAAGGTCAACTTCGACGACTGCCTTGCAGACATCAAACAAAGTCTGGAATCCATTCGCTCTGCTCACCCCGGACTGCCTGTGTACATTCTGGGCGAATCAATGGGCGGAGCCATAGCCCTGCGCGCAGCTTCCTTGTATCCCGACCTTATCGACGGACTCATCTCCTCGGTCCCCGCGGGCGAACGATTCAACCAGGGCAAGACCAGTATGAAAGTGTTTATGAACCTTCTTGCCGGATTTGACATCGCAAATGTCGGTCAAGACGTCGTGAACTCGGCAACCAAAAACGCGAAGCTCCAGTCGCAGTGGAAGGAAGACCCGCTAGCGAGACTGAGCTTAACGCCGCAAGAACTGATTCAGTTTCAAGACTTTATGAACAGCAACCACGATGCGGCGAAGAAGCTAACCGACATGCCGGTACTGTTCGTGCAGGGTGTCGGCGACCAGTTAGTCAAACCTGAAGGCACTTGGGAGTTGTTCAATTCCGTAGCGGCAAAAGACAAATCGTTTTTCGCCGTTCCCGGTGAGCATTTGATCTTCGAAGAAGCGCAAACACAAGATCCCGGTCCACGCGATCAAAATTTCCGCGTCATACAATCATGGCTCTCGACGAAAGTCGGTCGTCGGAATCGCCCGGGACGCGGCTTCAGTGGTCGAGCCGGTGGCAGACAGCCCGGCTATGGCGGTTATGGTGATCAAGGCGGACCGGGCAGCTATGGCGGTCAGAGCGGACAGGGCGGCTATGGCGGTCAAAACGGACCGGGCAGTTATGGTGATCAAGGCGGACCGGGCGGTTACGCTGGTCAAGGTGGACCGGGCGGTTATGGTGGTCAAGGCGGACCGGGCGGTTATGGTGGTCAAGGCGGACCGGGCGGTTATGGTGGTCA